>NZ_OX458329.1:738676-1477352 GCF_949769255.1 Mobiluncus massiliensis
CCCAAGCTGTAGGCAGGAATAGAGCAGATAGACGAACTGCGGGCAGTTTGGAGCCACAATGGAAACCCGGTCGCCACGCTTGACACCGTGCTCAAGCAGAAGCGCTGAAGTACGCTGCACATTTTCGCCCAGCTGCCGGTAAGTCGTGGTGGCACCGAAAAAATCCAAGGCTACGCGGCGCGGATATTTATTGGATTGAGTGCGCAAAACGTCAATCATCAGCTGATCGGTGACGGGAATTTGGGCGGGAACATCGGGATTGTAAAGCTGACGCATTCGTTTGGTCAGCTCTGAATCTTGCTCGGGCGGAGTATGTACGTACCTGGGCAGGTGAATCCCCGCGGCGGGAGCGAGTTCCAACAAATCCACTGTTTCAGTCATATCTCAACCCTAACGCAAACCAGCCGGTCAAATCCTTTTCATCAGGATTTTGTCCGGTAAAACCCGGCGCTCCCGGCTACAGGAATCCCAGCGAAAGACTGGACAAAATCGGCGAAAACCCGACAAACGTCCGGTGCAACGAAACTTCTGCCAGCCAAACGGCTCTTGCCCCGGCGCCCAGTTGCCTCACAGAGATGCCCGACCATCCGGCCTTTTCGGTTCGGTCAGGGGAGTTAGTTAACCGCGGTCTCTTCGTCCCGAACGAAGCCCTCTATCGGAATGCAACGCAGGGACAGCGTGGATTCAAATTTAGAGATTTCATCGAGCGCTGCCTTGGGCATCTCGGAGGAAATATCGCCGATAACGTAACCGACTTCACCGTTGGTACCCAGGACCTGACCTTCGATGTTCACTCCGGCATCAGAGAACAACTGGTTGATTTTCGCCATCACGCCGGGGATATTCTTGTGAATCAAAGTGATGCGGTACTTGGTATTGCCAGTCGGTTCCAGGCTCAAGTTCGGCATGTTTACACTCATCACGGTTTCGCCGGACTGCAGGTAAGTGCAGAGTTTCCCGGCCACGAACCAGCCGATGTCCTCCTGGGCCTCCAGCGTAGACCCGCCGATGTGCGGGGTGAGGATGGTGTTTTCTTTGCCCATAATCGGGGAGTGGAATTCCTCGCCATTCTTGCGCGGTTCATCGGGGAATACGTCAATGGCGCAACCCCCGATCTGGCCCGAATCCAAAGCCTCGGCCAAGTCGTCGAGGTTGACGACAAAACCGCGGGACAAATTCAACAGTTTCGCTCCGGGCTTCATCTGAGCCATTTGTACCCTGGTGAACATGTTTTCGTTAGAGGCGCGCCCGTCCACGTGCAGAGACACAAAATCGGCGCCCTGCAGAGCTTCCTCCAGGGAGTTGCACTGTTTCGCGTTGCCAATGGGTAGCTTCTTTGCCAAGTCGTAGAACTGGACTTTCATGCCCATGGCCTCAGCCAGGATGGACAGTTGGGTACCGGTCGAAGAATAGCCGATAATCCCCAGGGTCTTGCCGCGCACCTCGTGAGAGCCTTTGGCAGTCTTTTGCCAGTCGGCGTTTTGCAGGTGGGAGTTGCGTACCGGCAGCTGGCGGGCTAGCGCGATAATCTCGGCGATGGCCAGTTCTGCCACGGAACGCGTGTTGGAATAAGGGGCGTTGAACACTGCCACCCCGTGTTTTGCCGCTTCTGACAGGTCGATTTGGTTCGTGCCAATCGTGAAAGTCCCAGCGCAGACCAGGTCCGGGCATTCATCAAAAACTCGCTTGCTCAGGTTCGTCTTGGAACGAATCCCGACCATCTGATAGCCCTGCAGAGCCTTAATCAGGTCATTTTCGTCCAAAGCGCCGTCTACCCGGTCGACTTGGACATTTGCGTCGCTAAATACTTTGTCGGCGACTTCGTGAGGGTTTTCAAGCAGCAGTATCTTTGTCATAGCACCACTTTAGACCAAAAGAGCGCGGGGCTGAAATCCCATGTCAGGGGTGCTCTCGCGGGTTGGCGTCAATCCTTGGGGGAGGGGAAGTCCATTCCCGCGGGTAAATCGCTGGCCAAGACATGCATCCGTTTCGTGCAGCGCGTCATCGCCACGTAGAGGTCTCCGGCTGACTGGCTGGCGATAACGGCGGGTTCCACCAAGATAACCGAGTCAAACTCGAGCCCCTTTGCGGCTCGCGAATCCAGGCAACACACTTGGTCAGCTACGACATCAGCCGTTTCTAAGCCCAAGGCCGAAGCGAGGTACGAACGCGCCGCGGTAGGGACGATAATCGCTAGCTTGCCAACTCCCTGCCCGACTTCCGCTTCCAAACGTGCCGTTTCTGCCTGGAGGGTTTCTCTGAGAACGGGCACAAGGTTCCCCGCCCCGTGGGTCGGTTCGCACAGGTTGGCCCGTGGTTCGCCCTTCAGCCGGGTAAACGCCAGGGCTCCCTCCACATCCCGGGCCGACTGCAGCGGGACTACCGCGCTCTCGGGACTGGCCGCCAGCACCTTTTGCGCCAAATCCATCACCGCACGAGGGGTGCGGTAGTTAATGGTGAGCTGCTCCATCACCGGAGCGGCGCGCATGGCTGGACCCAGGAGGTTGGACCACGATGGTGCGTTCGACCAGTTTTGCGATGCTTGGTTGACGTCCCCAACCACGGTGAACGACCGGGAAGGGCACCGGCGTAGCAGCAGATGCCAGTCCATCGGCGAAAGCTCTTGTGCCTCGTCCACAACGACATGCCCGTAAGCCCAAGAACGGTCCGCCCGGGCGCGCTGAGCTAGGGGAGAGAGGCTCACCTCACCACGGGTTGACCGTGCCAGCATCCGCGCGTTGATGAGCCCTCCGCCCAAATCCATCGCTTCAATAGCCTCCGCGGCCCGCTCGATTTCGCGCTGTTCGCGGGTGCGGCGCTGTGCCGCCGAATCCGTCATTCCCGGTAGCGGCCCCAGCAGTTCCGCCAATTCATCCAAAATCGGCACATCCGCGTCCGTGAAAGGGCTGGTCTTGGGGCGTTGCAACGCGGCGATTTCCTCCGCGGTGAAAATCCCCGAGGCGATACGCTGCAAATAATTCGGATAGGCATAGAGGCGCGCCAGCAAATCGGGGGCGGCCGCGGGTAGGTAGCAGCGGTTGACCGCCCGGCGCACCTCCGCCGAGCCGCGGATTTCCTCGGTCATCCACTCCATGTCCTCTTTGGTGGGGGTCTGCCCGGCATAGAGCTTGGTCAACTCGCGGACCAGGAATTTAGCGTAGGCAGCCCAGTGCTGATTGTGGGTGGAGCCACCGTGCGAATCGGCTTCCATCGCCTCACGCACCAAGGCGGCGCTCAGATTTAGCTGGACGTGGTCCAACTGCAGGATTTGGTCCTCGCGGGGAGGACGCTTCAAATCGGCCACGGCCGCGGCGGCGACTTTAATCCACCGGGTATCGCCCTTTAGAGCGCGCAGTTCTGGACGTTCCGCCACGGTGTGTACGCCGGGGAAACATTCCCCGATAGTCAGGCTGACCACTCCGGTCTCGCCCAGGGCAGGAAGCACCCGCTCAATGTAGCGCAAAAACGTGTGGTTGGGACCAATGACCAACACCCCTTGGGAATCCAGCTGATCCCGGTGAGCATAGAGCAGATAAGCAGCCCGATGTAGCGCCACCGCCGTCTTGCCGGTGCCGGGTCCGCCCTGCACCACCAAAAAAGCGTTCAGGTCAGAACGAATCACCCGGTCTTGTTCGGCCTGAATCGTCGAGACAATGTCGGACATCTGGCCGCTGCGCGCTCGTGACAGCGCTGCCATCAAAGCACCCTCACCCTGCAGCGACGCCGTCTGGGCGGCATCGGTTTCGGCACCGGAAGCTAACAGCTCATCCTCCACGCCCACCACTTCGCGCAAACTGGTAGCTACGTGCCGCCGCTTCCACACCCCCATCGGGGCTACTGCCGTGGCTTGATAGAAGGGTTGGGCGACTTTCGCTCGCCAATCCACCAACAGCTGGCGAGACACGCCTTCACCGGGTTTTTCCTCAAGTTTTTCCAACGCGGCCGGTGTTTCCAAAGTGGCGTCGGGAGGGTTCTCGGTGGGGGAAATCGCCGGGGTGATGCCGAGAGCCGGGGCTTCGGCATCGGTCGCATCAAAGTCACGCAAACCCACGCGACCAATGTGGAAACTGGTTCCGTCCTCCAGGTCTAAAACGCCGAAAACCAGGCGATTTTCCACGCTCTCCAAGCGAGTGGCTTCGTCTCCATAATGAGCCGCCAAGGCATCGCGGTCAGCCCTGGCTGAGGGGTTAGAACTCATTTCCGCGGCGACTTCGTCTTGCCGCCGGCGGTAATAGACCCGCATTTCATCGAGGGTTTTATAGGCGCGGTCAACAAAAGTCTGCTCCTTAGCAATCTCGGACTGCCAAGACGACGGCACCGTTGCGTCAGCCAATTTATCTCTCCTCAAGGCATCAAAAGGGTAATCAATTATGCCCTAAAAGGTTTACGGGGAGCGAATTGGGGCTAAGTCTTGATAACATTTAGGGGTTGAACTTTTCGAGGGAAAAATGGACGCAGACAAATTTGATACTTTATTAGCGCCCGGCGCGGATCTGAGCGGCCACGCCGACGTTATGCTGCACCACCTCAACGGGGCGATGGATGCTGGGCATTCCGGGCGAGGCATGTTGGAGCACTTGGTGGAAGCCCTGCCGCATCAGACTATTGCGACATTTAACTCCGATAAATTGGTGGATTTTCGTTCCCATCGGCCCTGGCTGAGTTTTTCAGACTGGAAGTTTACTGAAGTGGAGATGCCGGAAATCCGCTTGGATTTGCTCAGCGATGACAACGACCGGAATTTCTTGGTGCTGCACGGACCAGAACCGGATGCCCAATGGAATCTGTTTTTGGACACTATCCAAGAAATTGTCCGACGCTTGGGAGTACGCCAGACGGTAGGCGTGACCGGAATGCCAGCGGGTGTGCCTCACACGCGGCCCACCCCGGTGCATATGCACGGGGCACGTTCGGAGAGTTTGCCCAAACAGCCCAAGATGGTCGGTGAAATGCTGCTGCCGGCAGGGATGGATCAGCTCATCGAATTCACTCTGGGACAAGCCGGTCTGGACGCGGTAGGAATCATTGCGGCGGTGCCGTATTACCTGGCAGAAGGGGACTACCCGCCGGCGGCTGCGGCGCTGATGTCCGCGGTGGCCGCCAAGACCGGATTGGCACTGCCGGTGGGAGATATCGAAGCCGCTTCCACCCTCACTTTGGGCCAAATCAACCAGATGGTGGAACAGTCTGAGGAAGCTGAACACATCGTTGAGATTCTGGAACAGCACTTTGACGAAGCCGAACCGATGGCGATTATTGAGACTCCCGAAGAACCGCTACCCACCGCCGAGGAACTGGGAGCTCGCCTCGAAGAATTTTTGAAGCGCACGGATCGGTTGAATCGCGGGGCGAAACTCTCAAATCTTGACGAAGAATTACCTCCAGTCGGTGATGCTTCCGGAATTTCGTCCCTGCGCGACACGCCTTACGAAAAACGCAACATCGAACAGTTCCGTCCTCGCCGGGGTCGGCATCGCCGCGATACCCCGGAGGATTAAGCCTGCCGGGAAACCCTTAGGATGCCGGACAATTAGCGAGTCCAGCCGCCCAGCGGCTGATCGCCGGAGGGGGCTTCGTAAACCGGGAACATAATGTTGGGATTGATAAATCCGAGCCACGCCACAGCCAGCCCGGCCACCAAAGCAACGCAGAGCCAACCGATACCCGGTCCAATCAGGTTCGAGCGATTCCCCGGATCCGTGCCGATTCCCACCAGGTTTACCCGCGAGGGGTTCATCGGGTAATACCACGCCTGGGGACCCTGGGCGGCGACCTCATCGAGACTGTTCTCTTCATTACCGAGCTCTGCCCGGTTAGCTTCCTCAATCCGGGCTCGTGCCGTGGCGCGTTCAAAGGCTTCGCGCTGCGCCAACAGTTCGGCCTCGCGCTTCAGACGGGCTTTTTCCGCCGCCGCGCGCACTTTCGGAGGGCGCGGGTCGAAGCGAGGATCGTTTGCTGGCAGGGCGGTGATTTTCACGGTCGTGGGCCCTTGGGGGGTGTGTAGCTCGGAAACTGCGGTGTGGGGTTTAGCCTGGTCCTGCGGGACTCCCGGGGTGACGCGCCACACTCCTTTCGATTCTTCCTCCAGTTGGTTTCGCACCAGTTTTTGCAGCAGCAGGATGGTGCGGCGCTGGAAGCCGGGAATCCGCACTTTTCCGTACTGTGCTGGCATTCCCAGGGGCGCCCACATGAGGGACACTTCGAAACCACCGGGGTGACCGGCATGACTGTTGATGCGTCGGATTCCGCTGATAGACGCCGGTGCGGTGGCCGGGTCGGAGGCCACGCGTACCCACACCCTGGCAGCTTGTCCGAAACGCAGGAACCCGTAGAGGGTGGCAAAGGCAAAGAACAGTATCGTGGGCGGGAACAGGAGCACGAAATAGGGGTCGGAATTCGTGATGAGTTCCATGTTGAACAGGCAGGTTCCCGTCATGATGAACTGTGCGACCAGGAGCAAGACCGCGTTGATGATGGTATCCGTGTTCCAAGAGCGAGAGTTCTCGAAACGTATGTCACGCGGATCAACGGCGGAAACCCACGCCGGAATCGGAAGATGGTAGCGAGCGCAGGTCCGGGCCCGACCGATGTGGAGGTCTTCCGGGTTCAACGTCAGGTAGTAGTACGTGTTGGCTTCGTTGGGATCCAAAAAGGGCAACAGTACGGTGACCTCGTAAGGCAGGGAGCGCATGGTGTCGTTCTCGGTGAGAGGCTCAACTTCTTTGATATACGCTTGAACGCGGTAGTACTCCACGCTGCTCTGAGGGCGCGCTCTATAAATGAGGACCACAGCAATCACCAGGGCCACAATCCACCACAGGCCGATAATCAACGCTTGCATAACACAATTAAACCAGTAAAAAGTTCTGTTTATCGAGTTTCGGAGGACTCGTGCACAGACCCATGTGGCGCGATGAGGGTAAAAACAGGTAAACTAGTTTGTGTTAACACGTTCGTTTTGGTTTTGGGGTGCTTTCCTCGGCCGCGCACTGAAAGGACATGGTCATGGCATTGTCGTACTATGAAAAGCAAGTCCTGGCGCAGATGGAGGCCCAGCTCCACAACGAAGATCCCAAGATGGCCGATAGGATGCGCCAGACTTCCACAAAGGTCGGTGAATCCACGGCGAGCCGTCCGCGGCGGGTTGCTTTCGGGGTCGTTTTGGTTTTGATTGGGGCAGTAGTGCTGATTGGAGGACTCATCGCCACGCCCTACCTGAAAGGCATGGAATTTTTGGGTACCGCTATCGGGGTACTGGGGTTCGTGGTTGTCGTCCTGGGGGTTCTAAAGATTTTCGGGGTTGGCTCAAAATCCCCCGCATCGAAACCGACCCCTCACGGCCAGCCCGCTGGTGCGCCTGCCTCGCGAGGCTCCTTTATGGATCGTCAAAATGAGCGGTGGGAACGCCGTCAGCACGGCGAGTAGTCCTCTGATTCCTATCCCGAGTCTCTGACTCACCCGTCTCATCCGGTTACCGATTTTCGGTAGCCGGTTTTTTGTTTCTCGTCATCGCTTTCGTCAGCTCTAAAAGCCTCTCATCGTAAAATCTTCCTCCACTTAAGAATTCTCTGAAATTCCAATAAATAATTTGCTAAAAATGCAAAATCTGTCGCGTTTTTGCAAATTTGTGGATGAAAGTGGAGTAAAGTGGGGTGTAACGAAAACCGTAAAGGTATCGGGTCAAAAATCAGCATCACGCTGAGGGTGAAAGGGAAGGTTGTGTTCTTAGGGACCTACGAGCCAAAGCTCGACGACAAGGGTCGCCTGATACTGCCTGCCCGTTTTCGGGAGCAACTCGCAGGCGGAGTGGTTTTGACCAAGGGTCAGGACCACTGCGTTTATGCGTTTGAGACTGGCGAGTTCCAAACCCTGTATACGGAACTTCGCCAGGCTCCCATCACCCACAAGCAGGCGCGAAACTTTTCGCGTGTGCTGCTGTCCGGGGCGAGCGATCAAATCCCGGATAAGCAAGGACGGATTAACATTCCGCCCACCCTGCGTGAGTACGCCGGACTGGGGCGTGACCTGGCGGTTTTCGGAGCGGGTTCCCGCGTGGAGATTTGGGACCTGAAGACCTGGAACGAATTCTTGGCTGCCGCCGAGGAGGACTTCTCGGAAGTTTCGGAAGAAATCCTTCCGGGACTGCTGTGAGGAAACTCGCGCATAACTGCATAAACCCGCGTGGGTTTGGTGTCCTACCGATTCTGAATGCTCTTCCCCGCAGGCAGACACGGTGGGAAACCTGGCTAACGCAGGAGTCGCTAGAAAAACGGGGGTTACCCCAAGAAAAAGGAAGAAACGTGAAATCAGTTGCCGAAATCCACCAGCCGGTGCTGGCTGAGGTGTGCGCTGATTTGTTGGCGCCCGCCTTGGATTTCACGCCGGACGCGGCCACCCCACTTTCCTCCACCGCTGATTTTCGCAGTATCCAGGGTCCCGTTTTGGTTGACGCCACCCTTGGATTGGGGGGACACAGCGCATATCTGTTGGAGCGTCACCCGCAGCTGCGCATTATCGGTATCGACCGCGACCCGCAGGCTCGGCGTTTGGCGGCGTCCCGACTCAGTGCTTTTTCCAATCGCCTCAGCATCGCCGGCACAACTTACGGGGAACTGGATAGCGTATTGGCGCAGCACGGTCTGAGCCAAGTGGAAGGGATTTTAGCGGATCTGGGGGTTTCGTCACTGCAGCTGGACGAGGCGGAGCGCGGTTTCGCTTATGCCCAACCCGAAGCACCGCTGGATATGCGGATGAACCAAACCGCAGGTTTCACCGCCGCCGACTTCCTGAACCTGGCTGAAGCGGAAGAAATCGCCGCGGTGCTCCACACCTACGGCGAAGAAAAGTTCTCGTGGCCCATCGCGAAAGCTATCGTGAAGGCCCGCCTGGACCAGCCGTTGCAAGTTTCGGGTCAGCTCGTGGAGATTATCCGCGACACGATTCCTGCTCCGGCTCGCCGCAGTGGAGGAAACCCGGCGAAGCGCACGTTCCAAGCCTTGCGAGTGGCGGTAAACGATGAGCTAGGTGACTTGGAGCGTTTCTTGACGAAGGCGCTGTCAGCAGTCCGGGTCGGTGGACGCATCGTCATCGAAAGCTATCAGTCCCTGGAAGATCGCCTGGTCAAGAGGGCTTTTGCCGCGGGGATTCATCCTGCGGCGCCCAAGGGATTGCCTGTACTGCCTGAGCAGGCGCAGCCTTGGCTGCGCGACCTCACGCACGGCTCGCGTTTAGCTGATGACTCTGAGGTCGCCGGCAATCCGCGCGCCGCCTCACTACGGCTGCGTGCCGTGGAAAAGACCCGGGAACCCGACCTGGAAAACCTCGCGGGGAACCTTGTGAAAACAAAACAAAAACCGGTGGAGAAATGTTTTCCCACCTTGACGAAACTACGTGCCCAAAACCCTGTTCACCCCCTAACCGAAGGAGACTCACGTGACTAACGCAGCTACTTCCAACCTGGCATTGCGTAAACCCGGCAGCGTTGCCGGGATGCCGCTTCCTGCTCGGAACGCCCCCAGGCCGCAGCTTCAGCTGGTTCCGACTTTTCAGAAGCGGCGCATCACTTGGCCGATGTGGCTGACGGTGGCGGCGATGCTGGTCGCCGCGCTGGTCGTGCCCGTAGTCATCAATACCCAGTTGGCGATGACTTCCTACGATATGTACGCCATGCAAAACGAGTTGAACGCGCTGCAAGATCAGCAAGCCGACCTGGTGACCCAGGCGCGTGAAGCTCAGTCTCCGCAATACTTGGCAAAGAAAGCGCAGGAAATTGGATTGGTTCCGGCCGCCGAACAGGGCTACGTGACGTTGGCGACTGGGGAAATTATTCCAGGGAAAGCCGCGCAATAAGGGCTGGCGGGGAAAGCGACTGCGCCTAGCTAAACCCCTCGCGGTCACGGCGTGGGAGCGTGAAAACCTGGCAAAGCTGGGCGAAACTGGTCAAGTGAGTAGAGTCCGAAAAAACCTGTTGGTGGGGGCCATTATCGCGGTGCTGTTCATTTTTGCGGTCCGCTTGGTGGTGGTACAACTGGTGCAGGGACCGGAACTCGCCGCGGCAGCCCAGGATCAACGCAGCCGCACCCACATTATTAAAGCTCAGCGGGGGGATATTTTGGACTCCTCGGGCCGGCAGATGGCGACCTCTGTAAAGCGCTACAACATCGGGGTTAATCAGGTAAAAATCAATACTTATTTTCAGCCGAAAACCGCGGGGAAAGACGCGAAAGGCAAGCCGAAGATTATCTATGATGAATTCGATCGGCCTGAGGTCGCGGCTTATGGACCAGCGGCGGCGGCGAAAAAGCTGGCTCCGCTTTTGGACGCCGACCCCGCCGAGCTGGGCGGGAAACTGACCGCGCAGCCCGGCAAAAAACCCTCGACCTTTGTGTATATCGCCAAAGAAGTGACCCCCGAGGTCTGGCGTAAAATCGCGAAGCTGGGGATTCCGGGCATTGAGCCGGAAGAAATCACGAAACGGATTTATCCCAACGGCAACGTGGCCGGCAATATCATCGGTTTCACCGATGTTGATGGAGTGGGCTTGGCGGGGCTGGAACTGAGCCAAAATAGCAAGCTCGCCGGGGTGGACGGCGAAGACTTCACCGAGATTGGCCGGCGCGGACAAACCATTCCGGTCCAGGACAACTATCGTAAAGACGCCATTGCGGGGCAAACCATTAAGACGACCATTCTGCTGGACCTGCAAAATACCTGTCAGCAGGTAGTAGACAATTCTAAAGCCCGGTTCGGGGCGCAATCGGTCATGGCGGAGGTTCAGGAGGTTGGCACTGGAAAGATTCTCGCCCTGTGCGAGACGGATACGGTTAATCCCTCAGAGCCCACGAAAACCAGTGAACGGAATCGCGGTTCCAAAGCCGTTTCCACGGTTTACGAGCCGGGTTCTACCCTGAAAGTTCACACGATGGGAGCGGTCATCGAAGCCGGCAAAGTGGAGCCTACCAATACCTTTACCGTACCGGGTGAAATCACCATGTCTAACGGGCAAAGTTTTCGGGACTCCATTGCTCACGGTACCTATGCTCTGACAGCGGCGGGGATTATTGCCAAATCGTCGAACGTGGGGATTGTCCAGGTTGGCGACTTAATCACGGACACGGACAGGTATCAAAAGCTGAAACAACTTGGTTTTGGTAAACCTACCGGCGTCGAACTGCCCGGTGAGAGCGCCGGGTTGCTCTCCGCCCCCGAGAAATGGGATGGTCGCCAACGCTACACCATCATGTTCGGCCAAGGTATCGCGGCGACTATTCTGCAGGTCACCAACGGTATCGCGACCGTGGCAAACGGGGGAGTGGAAGTGCAACCCCACCTCATCGAATCGTGGACGAAGCCTGGTGGCAGCGTAGAAAAGAAAGCTGTAGACGCGGGTACCAGAGTTTACACCAAGGACACTTCCCGGAAATTGCTAACCATGATGGAAGGGGTCGTCTCGGAAAAAGGCGGTGCTCCCGATGCCCAAATCGAGGGATACCCAGTGGCGGGGAAAACCGGTACCACCCAGATTATTGAGGCTAACGGCAGGCAAACCGGGACTGTCGGGTCATTTACCGGGGTATTTCCCGCCGACAATCCCCGCGTGGTCATCACCGTAGTGGTGCATCGCCCTTCTGCCTCGATATACGGATCTGTGGTCGCGGTCCCGGCGTTTAAAGAGATTGCGGGGGCTACGATTAGAGAGCTGGGAATCCCGCCCACCGACACGCAGCCGCAGTTGTATCCGATTGGAGATTAGAGAAATATGACTCTGGAAGTTGCTTTTGACCCTTACGCGCCGGATCTGCTTCGCTTGCCCTGGGTCGATGTCACGGATTTAGCAAAAGCCGTGGACGGCACGGTTTACGGTAACGGCGGCCGGGTGCGCGGTGCGGTTATTGATAACCGGGTCGTGCGCGGCGGCGAGCTGTTTGTGGCGATGCCGGGATTCCACGTGCATGGCGCTAAGTTTGCGGCGGATGCCGCGTCGCGCGGAGCCGGGGCTGTGTTGAGCGATCCGGCGGGGATGGCATTCCTCGCGGACTTGGATATCCCCGCTATCATCGTTCCCGATGTGGCTTCCGTAGCTGGTCGAGCCGCTTCTGTCGCCTTCAATAATCCCTGCCAACAGTTGAGCGCGTGGGGCGTGACGGGCACGAACGGAAAGACCACCACCAGCTACCTTTTGCGTCACATGCTGCATCGAGTCGGGCATCTGTCCTCCCTGGTGGGCACGGTGGAGGCCGCAGTGGGCAAGAAAACCGCCCCCGCTTTCATTACGACTCCCCAAGCCCCGCAGCTGCAAGCCTTTGCGGCCACGACGGTGCAAGAAAATGTGCATCACATGGTGGTGGAAGTATCCTCGCACGCCTTAGCGATGGGGCGGGTAGACCCACTGCATTTCGCCTGCGCCGGATTTACGAACCTGTCTCAGGACCACTTGGATTACCACGGCACCATGGAGCAATACTTCCAGACCAAGGCCTCACTGTTCTCCCAGCAGCGCAGCGATCGCCAGGTCATCATCGTGGACGGTGTGTGGGGCCAGCGCCTGGCTGAGCAGTTGGAACGCGGTGGCCAACATGATTTTGTGACCCTGTCCCTGACGGGCCGTCCGGCCGATTGGCAAGGAAAAATTATTGAGTTAGAGGGCGGCTTCACCGAACTGCGGTTGCGGGCTTTTGATGGCAAAGAGGCCTCTGTGCAGGTCCGAATGCCCGGCACGTTTAACGCAATCAATGCCGCCCTGGCCATTGTCATGGTCGTGACGGGATTGTCCCCCAGCCCGCGTCAGCTAGACGGGGACATTTTGCGCCACCTGACCGTGAATCCCATCCGTCTGGATGTGCCGGGACGTATGGAGCTGCTGTGTGAGGCACCCCGCGTGATTGTGGACTTCGCGCACAACCCGGATTCCACCAAGATTTTGCTCGACACCATGCGGATTTCGACCAAAGGCCGGTTGCTGTTGGTGATGGGCGCTGACGGGCAGCGCGATCCGGGCAAACGGCCAATTTTGGGCCAGATTGCTGCCGAGCTGGCGGATTTCACCTACCTTACGGACGGGGACATTCATGAGGAGGAACCGAGCGGGATTCGCCGAGACGTGATGGCGGGCATGAAGGGCTATGAAGATAAATTTGTGGAGGTTGCCCCCCGCGAGACGGCGATTGAGCGAGCCATTTTGGACGCTCGGCCCGAGGACACCGTTGTTATTACGGGGCGGGGTCACGAACCCATCATGTTCACGCCCGAAGGGCAGTATGACCTTGACGACCGGGTGGTCGCTCGCGAGGCTCTAGCGAAGCGGAGCTGACCCCTTTTCTGACCGGAGCCGGCGTGAGATAAGATTAAAGCCGATTTGTTGGCCTTTTGAAGGAGTCCACCTTTGATAGATATGACCCTTGACGCCCTATGTGAGGCGATTGGTTTAGAACCTGGGGAAAACTCGACTCGGATTCAAGGCAGGGTACACACCGATTCGCGGCTGGTCAGTACGGGTGATGTCTTTGTGGCGCTGCCCGGAGAAAATACTGACGGGCATCACTTCCTGGGGTCTGTGGCTCGCCGCGGAGGCAGAGTCGCTATCGTCAGCCGCGACCGCGCAGAGATTCTGGACCAGGGGTGGGCTACCGAGGACGAATTGAACCAGTTGACGGTATTGCAGGTTCCCGACCCGCAGTACGCTCTGGGGCGATTGGCTCAGGCGCACCTGCGCCAACTGCGTGCCCAAGCCCGCGAGGGAACCGGCCAACTGAAACTTGTCATTGGAATCACCGGTTCTGCCGGCAAAACCACCACCAAGGACCTGACGAAACAGCTTTTATCCACCAAAGGCGCCACTGTCGCTCCCGTGGCATCGTTCAACAACGAGGTCGGCTTGCCGCTGACGGTTCTGGAAGCTGATGCCACGACCGAGTACCTGGTATTGGAAATGGGCGCTTCGCAGCCCGGCGACATTGCCTACCTGACCGATATTGCGCCCCTAGATGTGGCTCTGGTTTTGATGGTGGGGGTGGCGCACCTGGAGTCGTACTCTTCGGTAGAGGCCCTGGCAGCCGAGAAGGCTACCATCCTGGAAAACCTGGGGCCCTCAGGCATGGCCATTTTGAACGCGGACGACCCGCGTGTGGAAACGATGAGTGGGCGGACTTCGGGACGCCTCATGTACTTTTCGACAAAAAAGAATACCCCGGTGCGCATCACCGACTTGCGCCTGGACGAGGCTTCGCGAGGCAGCTTCCTGCTGCATACTCCCGCGGGTAGTGCCCCGGTGCAGCTGCAGCTCCTCGGCGCCCATCACGTCGCTAACGCGCTGGCGGCCGCGGCGATTGCGCATGTCGCGGGCATGACTCCCGCTGAGATTGCGGCCGTGTTGTCCAAGGCCACTCCGGTCAGCGAACACCGCATGAACCTGGTGCATTTGGCGGACGGAGTGGACCTCATCGACGATGCGTATAACGCGAACCCGGACTCGGTGCGTGCCGCTTTGGACGTCATTGCGAAATCGGGAGCCACTCGGCGTGTGGTCATCGTCCTGGGGGACATGCTGGAACTGGGCGAAACCTCCCCGCAGTTGCACGGAGAAATCGGGCGTTACGCCGCTAACCTCGGAATTTCGGTCCTGCTGACGGTCGGTCCCATGGCAAAACACATCGAAAGCGCCTATTCGGCACTGAAACGTGACGGGGAAAGCCACCAGGTGATGGATGCCACCGCCGCCGGTCGGTTGTTGCAGGAGATTGTGCGTCCCGGTGACTTAATCTTGGTCAAAGGTTCGCACGGTTCGGGACTGTGGAAACTGGCTCAAGAAATTGAAGAAAGGGGCCGCGTCCGATGACTGCGGTATTGACAGCTGGCTTTATCGCCCTGTTATTCTCGCTGCTGGTCACCCCGTTCTATGCGAAGTGGCTGGTCAATAAGCAATTCGGTCAGTTTATTCGCCAGGACGGTCCGACCGCGCACTACACGAAGCGCGGCACGCCCACGATGGGCGGAGTCATCATCATCCTCGCCATCATTATCGGGTGGGGAGTGGGTCATATTCACCAGGCCATCACCAGCGGTAAAGGCCCCAGCGCTTCGTCTCTGATTCTCATATTTTTGCTGGTCGGGCTGGGGTTCATCGGCTGGTTGGACGACTGGATTAAAATTTCTAAGCATCGTTCCTTGGGATTGAACCCAACCGGCAAAATCCTCGGTCAGTTGGCGGTGGGATCCATATTTTCCGGTCTGGCCTTGGGGTTTGAGAACTCGCGCGGCCTGAGCCCCGCCTCCACGAAAATTTCTGTCATCCGGGACACGAACCTGGATTTGGCTTTTGCCGGTTTCGGTCTGGGGGTCGTGCTGTTCCTGATTTGGGCGAACTTCCTGGTGGCAGCCTGGTCTAACGCGGTTAACCTGACGGACGGTCTGGACGGTTTAGCGACCGGCACTTCGATTTTCGTGTTTGGCGGCTATACCTTGATGTCCTACTGGCAGTTCTCGCAGCGCTGCGGCATCGAGGGGACCAGCGCCCCGGCGTGCTACTCCGAAATCCGTGACCCGCTGGATATTGCATTATTCTGCGCGGCTGTGGTCGGCGCCCTGATTGGATTTTTGTGGTGGAATGCCTCACCGGCGCGTATTTTTATGGGCGACACCGGCTCGCTGGCGCTGGGCGGCATCCTGGCGGGAGTGTCGATTTTCACCCACACCGAGTTCCTGGCAATCATTATTGGTGGCCTGTTCGTGATGGAAGTTATCAGCGACATTATTCAGGTCGGGTTCTTTAAAGCCACTCACAAGCGCGTGTTTAAGATGGCCCCAATTCATCACCACTTTGAACTGTTGGGCTGGAAAGAGATTACCGTGGTCGTGCGGTTTTGGATTATTGCCGGGCTGATGGCTGCCGCCGGGGTAGGACTGTTCTATTTCGATTGGGTGATGAAGCTGTGAAAGATACGCAATTTACCGGCGCCTCCATTGGCGTGTTGGGCCTGGGAAAGTCGGGGCGCGCCGCCGCCGCCGTACTGGACACTCTCGGAGCACACGTGACCTGCTACGATGCGAACCCAGATGCTGTGGAACAGGCCCGGGAGGAACTCGGCGACCGGGTCGACTATTGCACTGCCAGTGGCGAACAGCTCCAAGGTGAAGCGGCTGCCGGGAACGGGCACAAACTTTTCGTAGTCTCCCCGGGGATTGCCCCGCATAATCCGCTGTATCGCCTTCCCGAGGCCAGCGCACCCATGTGGTCAGAAGTCGAGCTAGCCTGGCAAATCCAGGAAGCCATCGGTAACCGTAACTGCAAGTGGATGTGCATTACGGGCACGAACGGGAAAACCACCACGACCGGGATGTTGGCGCAGATGCTCATCACCGGCGGTGTGGTGGCGACCGCGGTGGGTAACTACGGAACGCCCATAGTTGAAGTCGCGGCCGAAGGCGCTGTGGACGCGCTGGCGGTGGAGCTGTCCTCGGCACAGTTGCATTCCACCTACAGCCTGAAACCCTGGGCCTCCGTGTGGCTGAACTTTGCCCCCGATCACCTCGACTGGCACGGTAGCGCCGATGACTACGCTTGGGACAAGTCGAAGGTCTACAGCGGGGTGCAGCGCGCCGCCCTGTATCCTGCCACCGAGGAACTGCCGACCAAGGTACTCAGTAAACGTTTCGTCCAAGACGAGGGTTTTCCCCCGGAAAAGTGCATTGGTTTGACTCCGGGCATTCCCGCTCCAGGTTTCCTGGGCGTGATTGAGGACGTCATCGTGGACCGGGCTTTTGGGGAACACAACGAAACCCAGGCGCTGGAACTGGCAACGTTTGCTGACCTCGAACACTTGAGCGGAGCAAAAGTGCCGACCTCGGCCCTGCTGGCAGATACTTTGGCCGCGGCCGGACTGGCGCGGGCCTACGGTTTGCAGCCCGAATGGGTGCGCCGCGGAATTCTCGAGTTTGAGCTGGCGAAGCATCGCCGTGCCGTGGTCGGCACGTTCGGAGGCGTAACCTACATCGACGACTCCAAAGCTACGAATACGCACGCGGCAGCCGCTTCGCTGCGTGACATTGACGAGAAGCGCGCCGTGTGGATCGTCGGGGGAGACGCGAAAGGTCAAGACTTTCACTCTCTGGTGCAGGTGGCAGCCCCGAAAGTGAAAGCCGCCGTGCTGATTGGCCTGGACCCGGAGCCTTTTGAGAGCGCATTTGCTGAAAACGGCGCGGGAATCCCGCTGAAACGGGTCGCTCCGGGGGACAATCTTATGGAAAGGACGCTACTAGAGGCGCGAGCTTTGGCCGCTCCGGGGGACACCGTGTTGCTGGCTCCGGCGTGTGCCTCGTGGGATCAGTTCAATAACTATCACGAGCGCGGCGACCAATTTGCTCAGGCGGCGCGGAAACTGGGGGAGAACCAAGATGGCGGGGAGGAACAAGGCTCCTGAGGCACCTCGGGACACGAAACTGGCAAAGTTTTCCCCGCGAAACTCGACGCCTACCCTGGTTGACGCCAACTCCACCCCGTCCGCAACGCCAAGACAGGAAAAATCCGCTCTGCGCACCCTGTCCGAAGGGTGGAAGAACCAACCGGTCCTGAGCTACTACCTCATTTTGGTCACCACCCTGCTGCTGTTCATCATCGGTTTTATCCTGGTGTTTTCCGCCTCGACTATCACCGCCTTGGAAAGCGGGGCGAATCCGTTCCTGTCCTTTGGGAAACGTTCACTCATTTATGTGGCGGCGCTGCTGGTTTTGTTCATTGCCTCCAGGGTCCCGCTGACTTTTTATCAAAAGTGGACCTGGTGGTTTTTGGGGGCGGCGTGGCTGCTGCAGATTATGGTGTTCGTTCCGGGCATGCACGGCACGTCCGCGGGCGGTAACACGAACTGGATTAACCTCGGTGGCGTCATTACCATTCAACCTTCCGAGTTTATGAAGTTGGCTTTGGCCGTCGCGTTGGGGCGGGTCTTGGCAGATACGGAACTGCGGGAGGCCAGGGACAAGAAACGTTGGCTCATCAACGCGGGCGTGCCAGCGGTGGGGTCGCTGGGTTTGGTCATGATTGGGCGGGATCTGGGCACCGCGATGGTGATGGCAGCGCTCATTTTGTCGGCGATTTTCGTAGCGGGGATTCCCTGGCGCTACTTAGCGGGCATCGTCTTGCTAGGCATTTTTGGGGTCACTTTGGCAGTCATGAGTTCAGCTAACCGCCGTCGGCGGGTCTTTGGCTTTATGGATGCCTCCACCACCGACCCCACCGGCATCGGCTACCAGCGGCAACATGGCTTGTGGTCCCTGGCCACCGGGGGATTGACCGGAGTCGGACCGGGTGCCAGCCGGGAGAAATGGTCCTACCTGCCCGAAGCGGATACGGACTACATTTTCGCTATTTTGGGCGAGGAATTCGGGATTTTGGGCACTTTCCTGGTTCTAGGTTTGTTCGTGGTGCTGTGCTTGACGATGATGCGGCTAATGAACTCGGAGACGAATCAATTCGTGAGTTACACCGTGGCCGGCATGATGGGCTGGATTTTTTCCCAAGCCATCATCAATATCGGAGCTGTCGTTGGCCTGCTCCCGATTATTGGGGTGCCCTTGCCGCTGATTTCTTCCGGAGGTTCCTCCCTGCTGTCCATCATGGCAGCGATGGGCATGATGATGTGTTTTGCGCGCGCTGAACCTGGGGCGGACGCGGCGCTAAAAGCCCGGTTGCGTCCCCTGCGGCGCGGCGCGGCTGTTTTGCTGCCCGGACGGATGCACCGGTAAACGTTTACTTCCCGATGCTGGTACGGCGCGGAAACCGGGGGAAAACTTTGCCCACAACCGCCACGGCAACCGTGCTCCTGAAAATGTTCCCGGACAAAACACGCTAAAGTTGAGGGTGTGAGTGACATCTCGAAACCGGTCATTGTTTTCGCAGGCGGCGGTACCGCGGGACACGTGAACCCTTTGCTGGCGACTATTGCCGCGCTACAGTCCACCGAATTGGACTTCGAGCCTCTGGTGGTAGGTACTTCCGAGGGCCTGGAAAGCGAACTGGTTCCAGCCGCCGGCTACGAACTGTTGACCATTCCCCGCTTGCCGATGCCGCGTCGCCCCAGTTCGGATTTGGTTCGTTTGCCGGTTCGGATGCGTCACGTGGTGGCTTCGCTACGCGATACTTTCCAAGCGCGGGGGGTGCGGCTGGTAGTGGGCTTCGGCGGCTACGTTTCCACCCCCGTGTACTTTGCGGCAAAACGCTTGGGCATCCCCATCGTCATTCATGAACAAAACGCTCGGCCAGGGCTCGCCAACCGGGTAGGGTCACGCTATGCGGCCGGGGTGGGCCTGACTTTTGAGGGAACTGGGCTGAAAGCAAAGCACGGCGAGACTCGTGTCGTCGGTCTGCCCCTGCGCCCCAGTATTCTCGAACTGGCGCGTCAGCTGGAAATGCCCCTGACCAGGGATGCGGCGCGAGCTGAAGCTGCCGACTTTTTCGGTTTGCCGGCTTCCCACCCCACGGTGCTGATCACCGGAGGCTCCCTGGGGGCGCAGCGTCTCAACGAAGTCTTGCCCGGCGCGCTTTTGCGGGTGTTCCAGGAAAACCCGACTGCCCAGGTCATTCACCTGACCGGGAAAGGTAAGGACGGTCCTGTTAGGGACTTTGTCGCGGAACATCACCTGGAGCAGCGTTACCAGGTGCGAGACTACCTCACTGAGATGCACTACGGTCTGGCTCTAGCTGACTGTGTGGTGTGTCGAGCGGGGGCGGCAACTGTCGCGGAAAACACCGCCCTGGCGATTCCCACCCTCTACGTACCACTGCCCATTGGCAACGGAGAACAAGCCCTGAACGCGCAAGGGGTCGTTAACGCCGCGGGGGCGTTTCTACTCGACCAAAAGAAACTGACCGAGCAGGCGGCCGCTGAACTGCTGGTGCGTCTGCTAGACCCGGAGCAAAACGCGGCCATGCGGGCAGCAGCAGCCCAGGTCGGCACCACGCATGGCGCCGAAAATCTCTGCGCGCTCATTCTGACAGTTCTGGGCGAAACGACCGGGAAACCCGAGGAGGCCTAAACATGCCCGAGATTAAAGACAGTTCCACGAATTTGTCCAATGTCACGCAAGCCCACGAAGTTCCGTCTGACCAGGAGTTCTATCTGATTGGTATCGGCGGGGCAGGCATGAGCGTCCTCGCGCTACTGCTGCACGACCTGGGGTATCACGTGTCCGGTTCCGACCAGGTACAGGCCGATACCCTGGGGCAGCTGCGGGAGGCGGGCATCACTGTTTTTGTGGGGCATCGGGAAGAACAGGTTCCCGCTAACGCTATTGTGGTGGTGACTTCAGCGGTGCATGAGGACAATCCCGAAGCGGCTCGTGCCCAGGCTCTGGGCTTAGAAATCTGGCACCGTTCCCAGGCTTTAGATTTTTGCACCCGTTCTCACGATTTGGTGGCAGTGGCCGGGGCGCACGGCAAAACCAGCACGTCATCCATGATTGCCCACGCCCTGCTGAAAATCGAGGCGGATCCTTCCTTTGCTATCGGGGGAGTCATCGCTGAGCTGGGGACCGGGGCGCGTTTGGGGTCGGGTTCCGCCTTTGTCATTGAAGCCGATGAGTCCGACGGGTCTTTCCTGAACTATTCCCCCGCGGTGGAAGTTATCACCAACATAGAGCCTGATCACCTCGATCACTGGGGCAGCGCGGAGGCCTTCGAGCAAGCCTTTGTGGACTTTACCGGTCGACTGCGCGAGGGCGGTGCGCTGGTGCTGTGTGCCGATGATGCCGGGGTCAAAAGGCTGGCCCAGCGGGTGCCGGAGCGGCGCGGCGTGGGTGGTCCACAGGTTATTTCCTATGGTTTCGGGGTTCCCTTGGCTGGCGATGTGGTAGTTCAGTTGAGCGAGCCCGAGCTAGGGCCGGGCCACGGACATTGCCAAGTCAGTGTTACCGATGCCGGCCAGCAGGTGTTTCACGGGCAGCTCGAGTTGCGGATAGGGGGCCAGCATATGCTGCTGAACGCGGGCGGAGCGTTGGGAGCCGCATACGCCCTGGGCGTGGACTTGGCTCAGTTCATCGCCGCGTTGGGGACTTTTTCTGGAGCCAGCCGCCGGATGCAGCTGGTTGGTGAACGCGATCACGTGCGCATTTACGATGATTACGGGCACCACCCCACCGAAATTGCGGCCACGCTAAAAGCCGCTCGTGACTTAGCCGGTAGTGGTCGGCTGCTGGTGTGTTTCCAGCCTCACCTGTATTCTCGGACCTACCACAACGTTGAGGCTTTCGCCCGCGTTTTTGCCGACGTGGACGACCTGACCGTGTGCTCGGTCTACGCCGCCCGCGAAGCGCCGATTCCCGGAGTAAACGGCAACATCATCACCGAGCGCCTCGGTCAAGGAACCTACGTGGCGGATATGTACGCGGCGGGACTGCACGCTTTCCGGTCTGCCCGCCCCGGCGACCTGCTGCTGTTCTTAGGGGCGGGATCTATCACCCACGTGGGCCACGCTATCGCCGCGGGACACGACTTTGCCTCGGTGGAACAGGCAGCCCAGGCGAAAGCGAGCCAGGCGTGAAACCACCTCCTCGTCCCACCCTTGGGAATTCCTCAGAGGACCGCGATGCGAGCCGGGGGCGGCATCGTCGTCCCGTGGTTGACCCCAAAAGCGTTGACATCGACAAGGACGCCCCGCGCCGCCCTCGTGACCGCGCCGCCGCGACTGACACGACAGACTCGGGAACAGCCCAACTTGAGACGAAGTCAAAAAAGCCGACTCCGGCTCAACTTGATAAACAGGAACGCAAGGAAAAAAAGGCCGCCAAGAAAGCTCAAAAGCAGGCTGCGAAGGCAAATCGTGAGGCAGTGAAAGCGGCCCAAAGGGTTTCTCAGCGCAAACACAATCCGAAGGCGACCCCCTCTGGTGGGGCGCGCTTCGAGGTGAGTTCCCCCTGGGATTCGCTGCGGGTGGCAAGCGTAGATAACTCGCTGCTGGACCGGTTGGAGGAGCAGGCGTTCATTCGCCGTCATCGGATACGGCTGCGGATTTCCAGCCTGATTGGGGCGTTGGTGGGAATTCTCATAGTTTTGTACGTGGTGTTTTTTTCGCCGCTGTTCACCTACCAACTCTCACAGTGCCATGTCACGGGTGCGCACAACGTGGACGTTAAAGAGGTGTGCCAAGCCACTCAGCGTTTCGAGGGACGCACTATAACCAGTTTGGCCACGGCGGGAGTAGCCAAAACGGTGCTGCACGAAATGAGCGCCCTGAAAGATGTCCAGGTCTCACCGGCCTGGCTGCACGGTTTGAATATTCACGTGGTGGAGCGTGTTCCGGTAGCCACCGTGCGGCAAAACGGCAAGGTCGTGGGGGTGGATCGGTCCGGAGTCGTCCTGGAGATAGCCCCTGGCGACGTTGCGGGACTGCCGCAGCTGGACGTTGACATGGAGAAACTGGGTGGGCAAACCCGCAAACTGGTCGACGCGGCTTTGACTGCTTTTGGGGATATGCCCGCGGAACTGCGGTCTATGATTGCCTCGGTGACTTCCGACGACCCAGCTCAGCTGCAGTTCAAACTGCGCGACGGCCGCACCTTGGTGTGGGGTAATTGCCATGATTCGGTAGAAAAAGCCCAGGTAGCTAAACTTTTGTTTACGGTGCAGGGCGTGAAAGTCGTGGACGTGTCAAACCCGGAGCGTCCCTCGACCCGCTGAACGTGAGCGGCCTTTTTTGGGCGAACAGTTTTCGCGCTGAGAAAGTCAGTCCGGGAGAGTGAGCGCAGACAGCACCGCCAAGTTGGGCCACGAGAGGCGCACATCAGCAGCGGCTTGCAAAGCAGGTTTTGCCAGGTAGGCGACTCCCAAACCGGCGGCACGCACCATTTTCAGGTCGTTGGCTCCGTCTCCCATCGCCACGCAGCTTTCTAGGCTGGCTCCGAGTTTGGCCGCCCAGGAACGCAGGCAAATTTCCTTGGTTTCGGCGGTGACAATATCGCCCTCGGGATTGCCGGTCAGCTGGCCGTTGGCCACCTCGAAACTGTTTGCCTTGACGAAATCCAGCCCAATTTCCGCCGCGTGCGGCGCTACCAGTTCCCTGAATCCGCCGGAAACTACCCCGACCTTTACGCCGCGGCGATGAAAAGCCGATACCATCTGTGCCGCTCCCGGGGAAAAGTGGTAGTCCTGGCGCACCTGGTCCAAAACACTGGCCGGAAGGCCCCGCAAGGTTCCCATGCGTCGCCGCAGGGATTGGGCAAAATCGAGTTCCCCACGCATGGCGGCAGCGGTGATGGCGGCGACTTCCTCCTGCGTACCGGCGTGAGCAGCTACCAGGTCGATGCCTTCCCCGGTAAACAGGGTGGAGTCCCCGTCCAAAACCACCAGAGCGGGACCGTGCTGGGCCATTGCCCCTGCCGTTATCGCCACAGCCAGGCCCTCTGAGTCAAGATCATGCTCCAAAGCGCGAGTCCACGCGGCTCTCTGTTCGCGAGTCGTGGGGGGTGACGCGGGAACAAACAGCGACACTCGGTCTAGCCCCTCTGCGGAGGACCGGGTGGGGGACGCGGAGGTATTCAGTCCGGTAGCACGAATAACCGCGGATTGAAACGATTCAGGCGTTAAGTCCGCAGAATTTCCCTCCCATACGCAGGAAAAGCGCAGGGGTAGCGAAGTTTCTGTCATGGTCTAGTGTTCGACGCGGGTGTCCTTGGGGACGACAGTAATCCCGGAATCGGTCACCAGGAAACCGCGCGCCCGGTCTTGTTCAAGGTCGACGCCGATGGTAACGCCCTCGCCAACGTAAACGTTCTTGTCCAAGATGGCACGGTCGACTCTCGCGTGCCGTGCCAGCACCACGCCGTTCATCAAGACTGAGTCCGTCACTTCGGACCAGGAGTTCAGGCGAACTCCCGGAGAGAGAATCGAGTGGACACAACGCGCTCCGGAAATAATCGTGCCGCTGGAAACAAAAGAGTCGATGGCGTGACCCATGCGGGAATCATCACCGTAGACGAACTTCGCGGGGGGTAGCTCGCCGTCCACAGTCGTCATAATCGGCCACTTCGGGTTGTATAGGTTAAAGACGGGGTGGACCGCGATGAGATCCATGGAGGCCTCGTAGTAGGCGTCAAGAGTACCGACGTCACGCCAGTAATCCCGGTCCCGTTCGGTCGAGCCGGGGATGTCATTGCGGATAAAGTCGTAGCAGTGAGCTTCCCCGCGGGACACGAAATAGGGCACGATATCCCCGCCCATATCGTGATTTGAATCGTCATTTTGGGAGTCTAGCTGCAATGCCTCGAGCAGGGCATCAGTATTGAACACGTAGTTGCCCATCGATGCCAGTATCTGATCCGGAGCATCTGGCAGTCCGACCGCATCTTGAGGCTTTTCCCGGAAAGCTGCGATTTTACCCGATGCGTCCGCTTCAATAACTCCGAAAGAAGAAGCCAAGCTGAGCGGCTGACGGATTCCAGCCACGGTAGCGGGCAGACCGGACGCGATGTGTTCGTTCACCATCTGCGAAAAGTCCATCCGATAAATATTGTCCGCTCCGATAATCAGCACGTAGTCGGGGCGCTCATCACTGATGATGTTCTCAGATTGGAAAATCGCGTCCGCCGAACCCATGTACCAGTGCTTTCCGGTGCGTTGCTGAGCCGGAACCGGTGCCACGTAGTTGCCCAGAATGTTCGACATATGCCACGCTGTGGCGATGTGTCGGTCCAGGGAATGGGACTTGTATTGAGTTAGGACGATGACCCGGTGATAACCGGAGTTCACCACGTTAGACAGCGCGAAGTCAATGAGCCGGTAGTGCCCTCCAAAAGGCACCGCGGGCTTGGCGCGGTCTTCAGTTAAAGGCATCAGGCGCTTGCCTTCGCCACCAGCGAGAATAATTGTCAGAACTTTTGGTAGAGCCACATATTAACCCTAAAAGATTTTTTAGCTTTTGTGGGGCTTTTGGGGCATCTTTTACCAGCAAATGGGATAAGTTAGAAGTGCAGTCGCGGTTCGCTGGCCAGGGATTTCCGGGGACGTTACGGACCGGGTTGTTCAGGGTCCATTTTTGTGTTGAAGCGAGGTTGCCATGCGTGTTGATTTGATGAGTCGGGAATACCCTCCGAAAGTTTACGGGGGTGCTGGGGTTCACGTCACTGAACTTGCCAAGGTTTTGCGTCAGCGGGCAGAAGTCAGGGTCCACTGTTTTGAGGGTCCCCGTCCCGCGGGTACGGAAGGCGGGGAACCGGGGGTCACCGGGTATGACTATCTGGAGGGACTGGCTGACGCCAATGCCGCCATCCGCACTTTGGGCGTGGACTTGGAGTTCGTGGCTGGTGCAGCCGGAGCTGACGTGGTGCATTCTCACACCTGGTACGCCAATATGGGCGGACATTGGGCTTCCCTGATGTATGACATTCCGCATGTGATTTCCGCGCATTCCCTGGAGCCCTTGCGTCCGTGGAAAGCTGAACAGCTCGGCGGGGGATATCGGATTTCCTCCTGGGCAGAAAAAACTGCTTACGAGGCTGCGGACGCCATCGTGGCGGTGTCTCGCGCCATGAAAGACGACATTCTGCGTTGTTATCCCACTATCGACCCCGACCGCGTCCACGTCATTCATAACGGCATTGACTTAGCAACCTGGGATTTCTCCAATATCACCCCCGAATTCCGCAGCCAGGTCTGGGCGGACTACGGACTGACAGAAGGGGCTCCCACGATAGCTTTCGTCGGGCGCATTACCCGTCAAAAGGGCCTGCCCTACCTTTTGCGAGCCCTGCGCGACGTACCTCGTGACGCCCAAATCGTCTTGTGCGCGGGAGCTCCCGACACCCCGGAGATTATGGCGGAAGTCGAGAGTCTGGTGCGCGACCTGCAGCAGGAGCGTCCGGGAGTGGTGTGGATTGCGGATATGCTGGATCGCGCCCACATGATTGCCCTGTTGACCGGCTCGACACTGTTTGTGACCCCCTCGATTTACGAACCGCTGGGAATCGTGAACCTAGAGGCGATGGCTTGCGGCTTGCCTGTGGTCGCCACCGATACCGGGGGTATTCCCGATGTGGTCGTCGATGGGGAAACCGGCTTTTTGGTGCCAATTGAACAGGTCAATGATGGTACCGGCAAGCCCCTGCACCCCGAGGAATTCGAGCAGGCGATGGCCCAGCGGATTACCGATATGCTGGCAGACCCGTCTCGGGCTCAGGCGATGGGCGAGGCCGGTCGTAAACGTGCCCAAGAACACTTCACCTGGGAGGCCATTGGGGATAAAACCGTGGCGTTGTACGAAAAAGTCATCGCTCAGCGTCACAATTAACCCAAAGCTCCCCAGCCGCGGATAGGAAAGAACAGTATGACTTTGGTCGCCCGGTGTGACAACGTCGAATTGTGGCGCAATCACACCTCAATTTTGCAGGGCCTCAATTGGCAGATTCACCTGGGACAGCATTGGGTGGTGCTGGGGCCTAACGGGGCGGGTAAGACCACGCTGGTTGATATGCTGGCGGGGCGAATTTACCCCTCGCGCGGACGGGTCGAAGTTTTGGACGAAGTCTTGGGGAAAACCGAAATCGCCGAGATTCGTCAGCGGGTGGGGTATGCCTCCCCAGCCCTGGCAGCGCAGATTCCTCCCCAGGAAACCGTGGAAAAGACCGTGCTGTCCTCCATTTGGGGGGTGACGGCATCCTGGCGGGAGAGCTACGAACCGGTTGACCTGCAACGCGCCCAAGCCTTGATGGGCATGTTTGAGGTGGCTGACCTGAAAGACCGCGAGTTTGCCACCTTGAGCCAGGGCGAAAAACAGCGCGTTTTGGTGGCGCGGGCTCTCATGATTGACCCGGAGATGCTGATTTTAGATGAACCGGCGGCCGCCTTGGATTTAGGCGGGCGCGAACTGTTGCTGAGCGGCCTGGCGGAACTGGCCCGTGACCCGAAAAGCCCGGTTATGGTCATGGTTACGCATCACCTGGAGGAAATCCCCCCCGGCTTTACCCACGCGCTAGCTCTCAAGGAAGGCCGCGTATTCGCCTCCGGACCGCTGGAAAACGTGCTGACCAGCGCGACTATGAGCGCCATGTACGGCCTGAACCTTGAGATAGCCCACACGGAACAGGGCCGTTACACCGCCAGAATGAAACTTTAGACCAGGAACTGTGAGCCTCCGGAAAACCGCCGGAACGGACAATGGAAGGGAGAAAACCGTGGATTCTCGCCAAGAAGACGTGATTCGCCAGGTGGGGGAACGTGACGTGAAGTATGTGCGCCTCATGTTCACCGATGTGTTGGGCGTATTGAAATCTGTCACGATTGCGCCGGTCGAACTGGAACGAGCCTTTACGGAAGGGGTGGCTTTCGACGGTTCCTCCGTGGAAGGCTTCACCCGCGTGGCGGAATCGGATATGTTGCTTTTCCCCGATGCTCAAACGTTCCAGATTATGCCCCAGCTTGCGGACATTTCGCAGGACACTATCGGACGGATGTTCTGTGACGTGTACAACCCGGACGGGACCCGTTCGCATTCCGACCCGCGCTATGTGCTGGAACGCACCATGAAACGGGCCCAATCACTGGGCTTCGTGCCTTATGCACACCCCGAAATCGAGTTTTACCTGTTCAAACAGCCCGAAAGTCTGCAAGAGCGTCTGCGTCCGGTGGATCACGGCGGTTACTTCGACCACGTTTCGGCTGGACCGGGCAACGCGTTTCGCCGGTGGGCGGTGCGGATGCTGGAAGAGTACGGTATTTCGGTCGAGTTTTCCCATCACGAGGGGGGTCCCGGACAAAACGAGATTGACTTGCGCTCCGTTGACGCCCTGTCTTGTGCGGATAATCTGGTGACCACGCGTGAAGCGGTAGAGGACCTGGCAGAAGTCAAAGGTCTGCTGGCGACGTTTATGCCGAAACCGGATATTGATTTTCCCGGTAACGGGATGCACGTGCATTTTTCGCTGTGGGAGGGCGACCAAAACGCGTTCTATGATCCCGCCGCGGCCGACCACCTGTCCATTGTGGGACGCCAGTTCACCGCCGGTTTGTTGCACTACGCCAAAGAAATCTCGGCTATCGTCAATCAGCACGTGAACTCGTATAAGCGGCTGTGGGGTGGGGATGAGGCGCCAGCTTTCGTCTGCTGGGGTCACCACAATCCTTCCGCTCTGATTCGCGTGGCGGATCACAAGCCGGGTCTGCACACTTACACTCGGGTCGAGTACCGGGCTCCTGACCCCGCGATGAATCCATATCTGGGGTTTGCCTTGATTATCGAGGCGGGCCTGAAAGGGATTGAACAGCGCCTGGAACTGCCCGAAGAAGCCGAAGACAACGTGTGGGAGATGAGCGATGCGGAACGGAAAGCCTACGGCATCGAGACTCTGCCACGCTCTTTGGAGGACGCGATTCGCTATCTGCAAGATTCCGAGCTGGTGCCGGCGGTTCTGGGTGAAGAAGTCTTTGATTACGTTTTGCGCACGCGGCTGGCGGAATGGACCGAGTACCGCCATCAGGTGACGGAACAAGAGAAACGCTTATTGCTGCATCTGCATTAGTCAATGCCAAAGGTTCCTCGCCTCGGTGAGCGGAGGTGGGACTGCGGTGCTGAGAGGGTAAAGAATGGCTCGAGAGTATTCCGAAACGGTGGCACTGCTGACCTCCGGGGTGGAAGATGTCGGGCGCGCCAAAACCCTGCTGACCGCCATTATGCAGGCAGCCCCCCAGATTGAGATCCCGAAACTCATCGAGAACCTGGGTCAGACCGCGGATCCCGACCAGGTGCTGCTGAGCCTGGACCGCATCTTTTCTGAGGACGCCCGCCACCCGTCGGGCATCACCGCGATGCTGAGCGCCCGCCAAATCGGAAACCGCACGCTGCGCCTCCTGGGCGCCTCCGAATTCTTTGCCAGCTACCTGGTGACCCACCCGGCGGCCCTTGCGCCCCTGGAACAGGAACCTGAACCGGAAACTTACCTGGCACAGCTGCTCAACGCGGTGGGAGCAAAGAACTTGGGAAGCGATGAAAATCCGTGCTGGGTCGCTGACTCGCAAGCCCACGACTTGGAACTGCGCCGGGTTTACTACGCGCTGCTGGCGCAGCTGGCAGCTGAGGACCTAGCACACGCGGGAACGGCGGGGGCTAAAGCCGAGTTTCAAGCGACCTCCCGGCGCATTAGCGACCTGGTCGACGCGGCTTTGGAGGCCGGTTTGGCGCTGGCACGCCGCGACCACGATCCGGAGGGCCAGATTGCTTTCAGCGTGGTGGCGATGGGGAAAACCGGGGCGCGGGAACTGAACTATATTTCTGACGTTGATGTTATCTACGTGGGACAAGCCCGGGACGGCGCCGACCTGGATAGCGCCGAGGCGAACCGGCGTGCCACCGCTATCGCTCAGGCGCTCGGCTCCTATTGCTCCGCGACCGGCCCGGAACCGGCACTGTGGGTGTTGGACGCGGCGTTGCGTCCTGAGGGTAAGGACGGCGCCCTGGTTCGTACTTTGGAGTCTCACCTGGACTATTACCAACGTTGGGCGAAGACTTGGGAGTTCCAGGCGCTGCTGAAGGCGCGTCCGGCCGCGGGGGACCGCGAACTGGGCGCCCACTACTTGAGTACCATCCGTCCTTTTGTGTGGTCCGCGGTGGAACGCGAGGGCTTTGTGGAAGATACGCGTGCTATGCGCCGGCGGGTGGAAAAACTGTTGGATCCAAAGAAAGCCGGGCGTGAAATCAAGCTCGGCGCCGGGGGGCTGCGTGACGTGGAGTTTACCGTGCAGTTGCTGCAGCTGGTCCACGGCCGGGTCGATGAGAGCCTGCGGGTGCGCGCGACCTTGGATGCTTTGCAAGCCCTCATCGCCGGAGGCTACATTGGTCGCGACCAGGGCGAGGAAATGGCGGACTATTACCGTTTCTTGCGCGTCATTGAGCATCGCACTCAGTTGGACCGGATGCGTCGCACCCACCTGTTCCCCCAGGACGCCCAGCTGCGCAGAGTCGCACGTTCCATTGACGTGACCCGGTTTTCTGAGGGGGAAAAACTGACCCAGGCTTGGCAGGAAGTGCGTCAAAAGGTTCGGGGGCTGCACGAGGAAATCTATTACCGCCCGCTGCTGCCTGCCATGGCGAAACTATCGGCAGGGGTGGCGGCCTTGGATAGTGCCGCTGCGCAGTCCCGGCTACAAGCCATCGGATACCGCGATCCGAAACGAGCCTTGGAACACATCGAGGCGTTGACCAGCGGGGTGAGTCGGCGGGCCGCGATTCAACGCCAGCTGTTACCGGTGCTACTGGATTGGCTTGCCGATGGGGTGGATCCGGACGGCGGTTTGTTGGCTTTCCGGCAAGTATCTGACGCCTTGGGGGACACGCATTGGTATCTGGGTTTGCTGCGCGATTCGGGTACAGCCGCCCGGAGTTTGACTCGGTTGCTGTCGTCTTCGCCGCTGGTGGCGGGGCTGTTGCCCGCGAATCCCGATGCAATTAAGTGGCTTGATGACGAGTCCCAGTTGCGCGGGCGGACTCGCGAGGAGCTGGAGCGCGAAATCCTGGCGTCTTTTGAGCGCCAACCTGATCTGGACAAGCAAGCCGCGCGGCTGCGGGCAGTGCGGGGTCGGGAGTTGTTGCGGGCGGCTATGGTGGACGTGCTGCAAGGCATTGACCCGCTGCGAACCGCTCAGCGTCTGACTGACGTGGGTGAAGCGGTCCTCGCTGGGGCTCTCGATTTGGCGTTGCGAAAGCTCAACGTGCAGCAGGCCCCGATTGCTCCTGGTCACAAGGGTGGTGGGGAGCCACAGTCCTCGCAGGTTGCGTCGGCGACTCGTGCCCTGGCGTCCGGGGGATATTACGCCGACCACTTAGTCGTGGGCATGGGTCGGTTCGGCGGCGGTGAATCCGGCTATGCTTCGGACGCTGACGTGGTGTTTTACTATCGTCCGTGGCGAGAGTTAGGCAATCCGGCAGCGGGATATTTGCCGACTGCGCCGATGGCGGAATCCCCGGCAGGGGTTACAGAGACCGACCCTGCAGCGTCAGAAATTCGCAAACGAGCCGCGGCGGAGGCGACGAGCCTGGTTAATGCCGTCAGCTCCATCTTGAGCGGAGCCCAAGCTGGGGCCTGGCGCGTCGACACTGACTTACGTCCCGAGGGTCGCTCCGGGCCGGTGTCCAAGGACTTGGGGTTACTGGAGGATTATTTTGCCCGGTGGGCCAGCGCGTGGGAGCGTCAGGCTCTGCTGCGGGCTCGTCCCGTGGTGGGTTCGCCGGCCTTGCGCACAGATTTTGCCGCGATTGTGGATCCGGTGCGGTTTGACACCCCACCGGAGGCGAAAGAGCTGAAAGAAATCCGGCGGTTGAAAGCCCGCATGGAGGCGGAACGGATTGGCGGAGGTCAGGTCGCCGGTGCGGGCAAGACCGCGGCGGCGGTACGCCATGTCAAGCTGGGGCCTGGGGGATTATCTGATGTGGAATGGTCGGTACAATTATTGCAGATGTGCCATGCTAGCGAAGTGCCGGGGTTGCGCTGTGTGTCTACCGGAGATGCCCTGCGGGCGGCTGTAAGCGCTGGGCTGATTTCCGCCCCGGACGCGGAAATGCTGCGTACCGCGTGGATGATGGCCATGTCGATTCGCGCCGCCAATGTGTTGGGTTCAGGGCGGACTACCGGGAAAAAGCTCGATGTGCTGCCCGTCGATCGTCTCTTGGTGACTACCGCGGCGCTGCTGGGCTATGCAGAAGGGGCGCACCAAGATTTAACCGATGACTGGATGCGCACCGCTCGCTTGGCACGCGGGGTCGTGGAACAAATCTTTTACGAATAACCCCTTGCCGACTCTCCGAAGAGAACTGAGCAACCGCTCACCTGCAAAATGCAACCACAAGTTGCGGAATATAGATTAGATTCAAGGTGGAGGTGCTGGAATGCAACTGGGGAATTTCTCACAATGATTTGAGGGTGCGATGGCACTCGAAAGAATCTAAATTAGGAGCATTAGAAATGATAATGGCAGAGAAAATCATTCAGCTACGGAAGAAGAACGGTTGGTCACAGGAAGACTTAGCGGCCGAGTTAGGTGTCAGCAGGCAGGCGATTTCCAAGTGGGAAAGCGCCCAATCAATACCTGACATTACACGAATTTTGGATATGAGCAAGATTTTCTCGGTGAGTACGGATTTCCTGGTCAAAGACGAACTGGAGATGTCCGATGCTACCACATCTGTTCAGGAACCCGCCGTCAGTGATGCCTCCCCCTCCTCGCCGCGCGTCGTTTCCATGGAAGAAGCGGTGGGTTTGCTGGACGTGAAAACACAAAGTTCCAAACTTGCCGCCTGGGGAACCGCGCTGTGCATTTTTGGGGCTGCCTTTCTGGTGCTGTTTACATTCCTCATTGATTTTCCGGGAGTGAGACTTTCGGAAAACTTAAGCTTAAGCATTGGTATGGTGGGAATGGTGATACTGGTAGGAACCGGCGTGGCTGCGCTCACTGCCTATGGAATTCGAGTTAAACCATTCGAATACCTGGAAAAGGAACCCTTTGAAACGGCTTACGGGGTGGATGGCATGGCTAAACAACGCCGGGAAAAATTCCATCAAACCTATGTCACCAAACTGTTTGGCGGGGGATTACTGTGTATGGCAGCCGTTGTCATGGTGTTGCTCGGTTCAATGTGGAGCGAAGATTCCTCTGGTAATACCACTACACTGGTCAGTTTGGTACCCGCAGGGGTCGCTGTTGCCGGCTTCGGGGTCTACCTGCTCATCAGTGCGTCCATTCCAATGAGAGCCTTGCGCCAACTTTTACAAGAGGAATCAGTGGCGGCTCCGGACAAGCGCTCCGCTCGGATTATCGAGCCCATTTCCACAGCCTATTGGCTTATTGTGTTGGCGGTTTTCCTTGCCTACGTCTTCATCAGTAAAAACTGGGGCATGAGCTGGGTTATTTTCCCGGTTGCTTTGGCTCTCTATGGGGCGCTTGTGGCCATTCTGCACGCGATACTGGATAACAAATCCGACAAATACACCCAGGGTGGCAAAACAAGCTAAGGTTGGGTGCGAGTGAGAAAGGAACAACGTTGCGACTGGTATTGATTCGTCATGGGCAAACCGACTCGAACCTCTCTGGGGCTTTGGATACGGCTTGGCCGGGGCGTCCTTTGAACGCCACGGGGCGCGAGCAGGCAGCGGCTTTGGTTGAGAAGTATCACCAGCTGGTGGGGGCGGCTCCGCAGCGTTTGGCCAGCTCATTCATCCTTCGGGCGCGCCAAACCGCCGAGCCGCTGGCTCAGGAATTTAGCCTTCCCGTACAGGTAGACCCCGATTTGCGCGAAGTGAGAGCCGGACTGCTGGAAATGTCCACGACCCAACAGGACACCAGAGAATATCTATATACCGCTATCGACTGGGGAACCGGCAACCTGGACCGGCGGATGCCCGGAGCAGAAACCGGAGCCCAAACTTTGGCGCGTTTCGACCGGGGCATTGCACGGCTGTGCGCCGGCTTGGAGGACGATCCGCAGGCCACCGTGGTGGTCATCATCCACGGTGCGATTATGCGCGTGTGGGGCGCAAACCGCATCGAGGGCCTGACCCTTGACCTGTTATCGCAGTTCCCTTGCCTAAACTGTTCCCTCACGATGGCTACCGGCAGCCCGACCGCCGGTTGGAAAGCCGAGCTGTGGTCGGATCGTAAACTGGAGGATTGGCCGGTGGTACCCGGAGCTCAGCCGCGCACCTCCAAAGAAGCCCGCGAACAACTGGAAGCCGTGCTGTTCAGCTGAGCCACCCGGCCAGTATCAACGACGCGACACCGTCCCGGAAACCTGCAGAACAGAAAACCTAGAACCGTGAACACCCTAACCAAGTTGATAATTATCCAGGCCATCATCCTGGTGATTCAGATTATCCTGTACTTCGGCTCGGAGCGTTTCCAGCACGTGTTTCATAATCCTCAACGCCGGCTGGATCAGCATATCCCGCGCATTCCCGCTTTTGTCTATCCGTATGTGCTGTGGTTTCCGCTCATCGTGATATTCCCGATTGGGCTGTACTATTTTTCACCAGGCAATTGGGTGGCGCTCCAGTTAGCGTGGATATTTTGCGTGGTCGTCTCAGTAGCGGCCTACCTGGCGTATCCCACGACTTTTCAGCGTCAAGAATTGGGACAGAGTCTGACCGAACGCCTGTTGGCACTGGTGTACAAGACGAGCTACCGCGGGGTCAATTGCGCCCCCAGCTTGCACTGTTCCACCTCGATGATGATTGCTTTCACCGCCGTGGTGACAGTGCAGATGCCCTGGTGGCTACGAGTCGTCTCGGTCTTGGTAGCTGTGGCTATTGTCCTGGCTACCCAGTTCACCAAGCAGCACGCCCTGGTGGATTTGCTGACTGCTATTCCGGTCGCAGCAATATCGTTGACCATAGGTTTTGGCGTGACAGCAGCTGGCGGAACCGAGCTGATTCAGACGTGGTTTGGTCTATAGCTAGAGCACTTTCGAGACGAACTCGCGGGTGCGAGCTTCGCGGGGATTATCCAAAACTTCGGCGGGGCTGCCGATTTCCATGATTTGTCCCTCGTCCATGAAAGCCAGGGTGTGACCGACCTCGCGGGCGAAACCGATTTCGTGGGTCACCACCATCATGGTCATGCCGTCCCGAGCCAAATCTTTCATGACCTGTAGCACTTCTCCGACCAGTTCGGGGTCGAGGGCGGAGGTCGGTTCGTCGAACAGCATCAGTTCGGGGTCCATCGCCAAAGCGCGGGCAATCGCCACTCGCTGCTGCTGACCGCCGGACAGCTGGGACGGGTAGTGTTCCATGCGGTCGCCCAGACCGACCCGATCGAGCAGTTGCCGAGCCTGCTCGATAGCTTCGTCCCGGGACTTCCGCAAAACGTGAACCGGGGCTTCCATGACGTTTTCAAGGGCGGTCTTGTGAGGAAACAGGTTGAAACGCTGGAATACCATGCCGATACGTTCCCGTTGGGCGGACACGACTTTATCGGGTAGTTCGCGCAGGACCGTGTTCCGTTCCGTCAAAGCGCCGGTTTTCAGATACCACGAGCGTCTCCGACCCGGCAGGGGCGCCTTTTCCTCGGACATTCCCAACAGCTGACCGTCCAGGTAAATCCGCCCCGAAGTGATGGTTTCCAGCTGGTTAATGCAGCGCAAAACTGTAGATTTACCCGAACCGGAAGGGCCAATGAGAACGCACACCTCGCCCTTGTGAATGTCTAAGTCAATGCCCTTCAACACGTGCAGGTGACCGAAGTACTTGTGGACATTGCGCAAAGCCACCATGGTGCCTGCCACATCTGCGGGGGCGGGAATGAGTTCTCCCGGCTGCAAATCCGGGAAAGCATCGACGATACCCCCGAGGTCTGCAGTGTCCAGAGGACTGTTCGTCATCAGGTCGTTACTCAAGATTTCACATCCAATAGTGTTTTCGTTTCCGTGGCTGCGCTGAGAGTTTTGTGGCGTGGCGTGGTAGCGGCTTGTTGAGTGTTGAAGCCTTTACCGAAATATTTCTCAAGGTAGTACTGGCCCACCATCAGGATTGAGGTGATGAGCAGGTACCAGATGGCGGCGCAAATCATCATCGGCACCGGCATGAAAGTCAGGCGTCCCAGGTTCTGAGCCTGGAAGTTCAGCTCCAAGGTAAACGGCACCACCGAGACTAGGGAAGTCGTTTTCAGCATGGAAATCGTTTCGTTGCCGGTGGGAGGGACAATGACGCGCATGGCTTGGGGAATGATGATGCGGCGCAAAATCATGCCGCGTTTCATGCCTAGCGCGGTCGCTGCCTCCCACTGTCCGGGATTGACCGAGTTCAGCCCGGCGCGCACGATTTCAGCCAGGTAGGCGCCTTCGTTCAAGCCCAGTCCCAGCATGGCTGACCAGAACATGTTTAGCACCAGTTTCGTTTCCACCGCAAACAGTTGAGGTCCGAAAGGAATCCCCAGGGTAATCATCGGGTAGAGCGTCGGCAGTAAGCCCCAAAAAATCAACTGGGTGTAAATCGGGGTGCCGCGGAAGAACCAGATATAGAACCAGGCAACGCCTTTCAGCACCGGGTTAGGGGACTGGCGCATGACCGCCATGGTGATAGCCAAGGTGACGCCGATAGTCATCGCTCCTACCGTCAGCGCCAGAGTGAAACCGATGCCTTTAATCAAGTTCGGGTGCGTCAAGTACGCCCACACCATTTCCCAGTGGTAGTTGGGGTTGGTGAAGAGGGAATTAATCAGCCCCAACACCACCAGCGCGACCACCGCCACGCTGACCCACCTGCCCAAACGGAACACCGGTCGGGGGTGATTGAATTCTAGGTTGTCTTCGCTCATGCGTTTTCTTCCTTCGATTCGTTTACTTTGTGCAGTCTCGCCGATGCGGTTTTCGTTCAGAAACCCGGGGCGGTAAGTGCGACGTCACAAGGTCGGTGCGGCCGGGCTACTTTCCTACGGACGTTTTCAGTTCCACCGCGTCGTATAGGCCCGCGCCAGCCCCGTAGTTATCCATGATCTCGCGCAGTTTGCCCGATGCCAACAGGGAATCCATCGCCGCCTTAATCGCGGCGGACAGTTCCTGATTCTGGTTATCCACCACAATCCCGATGGGGCTAGGGTCCAGAATCTCGCCGACTTGCTCCATCTGACCGCGGGTCTGTTTCACGTAATAGGTCGTGACCGGATCATCGGCGAGCATTGCCTGATACTGGCCCGAAATAACCTTCGGGAATACGTTGGATAGCAACTCTTCCTTTTGAATGACGACCGGCGGTTTGCCGCTGGCTTCGCACTGTTCGCTCATTTTCGGCAGCAGTTCCGTTTCCTGCAGCGTACCGGTTTGCACCCCGATGGTTTTGCCGCAAACGTCCTTGGGGTCAAAGCCCTGCGGGTTGCCTTTCGCCACCGCGAACAGTGAGCCCATATCCATATAAGCCAGCATGTCGTAGTTGGCAACGCGCTCTGGCGTAACCGTAAACGAAGACGCCCCCAAATCGTAAGTCGTACCAATCTTGGGCAAAAGCGCGCCAAACGCTTCAGTAGTGGTGGTGCCGTCCTCGAGACCCATAGTCAGGGCAATAGCCTTTACCATGTCCACTTCGTAGCCGGTGGGGGTGGTGCCGTCCTCCATCAGGAATTCCGCCGGGGCGTAGCTGGTAGAAGCGCCGTTGCGCAGCACCCCGCGTTCCTTTACGTCGGCGGGAACCAGCGCTTCGACCTTGGGGTCGGGCTTAATCGTCGAAAAATCGAAAGCGGCGGTGGAATTGGATTGCGGATTAGCAGCATCGTCGCCACCTGCGTTTCCTGTGGAAGCAGTGGAGCATCCGGCTAAGCCCAGAGAGGCTGCAGCTAGAAGCATGGCAACGGTAAGACGACGCATGAGATTCTCCTTGTTGACGGTCGTGTAAATGAACTATCGGTATAAATTTACAGAGCCATGCAACTTTATGCAAGTCTTAGCGCATAAAAACAGAGAAATTGTAATAATTTTTCATCCCGCCTGTCCGGGACAACCGCGGATAAATTTTATCCGTACAAAGCGCGCCGATTAGGGCGAACTCGGTAGGGATCAATCCCTTTGGGGATGGGCAACCCCTGATTGCGGTGAATCGCGAGCAGTCGTTTTTGCACCGCGGGAATCTCGTTTCGATTCAGAGCGCGTGGAGCTTTATACATGGCTTTCATCACGTGTTCCAAGCGAACCTGGCCGTCTTCAGTACCGCATTCCACGGCATGTACCGGTACCTGAGCAACGACCCGCGTGGTTTTTTTCACCTCATCGTTGAGCAACTTGCTGGCGCGAGTGTGCGGCCCCTCGCTGACCAGGAAAATCCCGCGAGGCCCTACGAAACGCCACACTAAGTCCTGATCCTTGTTAACCGCAACGGGCTCTTCCTCGGCAAACCAGGACCGGCGCAGCAACTGGCGCAGCGCCCCGACACAGCCCTTCATGCCCTCAATCTGGCGCAGCATAGCGCGGGACAAAAATGCGGAAATCCAGGCCATCGGCACGACCATCAGCACCAGAACAATGGTGATTGCCCCCATAATCCAGTGTTTGCCCGCAATCATGTACCACACGGTCAAGGCTTCGGCTACAACCAGAGTTGCCAAAATCGCCCACACAATCCACGGGAAGGACCGCCTCACAATGGTGAAAGAGTCCTTTAAGTTTTGGAATATATTGCGTTTCTTTCCGGAGGTGTCGCCCCCGGTCGCGGTGTTGTTTTTCTTAGCCATCGCCTTTATCTTAGGGGATTTTTATCCCAGGGGTAAACCGAGTTCTGCCGCTGTGTCCAAAGTTATCCACAGGTTTGAAAATGTCTGTTGATTTTTATTTATGTATTTAGATATATATTGAGCTATGGAACTTGTTGGCTATGTCTTATATGAACCGGTTGGGTTTGGTAAAAGCGGCCCCATGTGGCGGGTGGTAGACGACCAGGGCGGTACCCACGCGCTGCAGCTGTTGGGCGGCACGCTGTCGGCTCAGCTGGAGTCCCGACTGCGGACGTTGCGAAAGGTATCGTGCCCGAACCTGCTGAAACTCCACGAGTTACGCAAACTGACCGATGGCCGCTACGTGGCTATTTTTGAGTATCTGGACGGGCAAGACCTGGAAGTGCTGCGGGCGGGACGCGAGTTCAGTACGCCGCAGGTCAACTTCATCGCGCTGTCCCTGGCTCGGGGTTTGGCGGCGCTGCACGAGGTCGGTTTGAACCACGGGGACGTTTCGGCGGCGAATCTGATGGTGACGGCACAAGGCCGGGTGGTTCTGGTAGACCTGCTCGGTGACGTGGGGACGACGCGGGCGTTTAGCGCGCCGGTAACGGAGGGGCTGAATTGGGGCGGCGCGGCGGGAGAAGCCTCTGGGCCGGAGGCGGCATCCGTTGTTGCTGCCGGGGCGTCTGTGGCGGTGAATCAAGCCGGTGATGTATACGCGATGGCGCAGGTGCTGCTGGCATTGGGAATGGACGCGGGTCTGTTGAAAGCCGCGTTGAATCCGGTGGCGAGCGCGCGACCCAGCGCGGGGGAACTTGCCGAGGCGTGGGAGAGTCTGCCGTGCTGTGGCATTGACCTGTTGGGCGGGGCGGAGCTGATGGCGGCACGGATGCGGGCGGCCGGACGAGACGTGGCCACCGAGCTGGTTACACCGTCGCGCCGTCCGGTGCCAGCGCGGCGCCAACGCCACGAAACTCGCCCGCCCAGCCCAATATTGCGCTGGGGATTGCCGGCTTTGGCGGGAGCGGCGCTGGCGCTGGGAGCGGTCCTGTTTCCACGGCTGGCGGAGCTCCCGAGCGCGGCTCAAGCGTTGCCCGCACAGTCCGCAAAACCGAGCGCGGCGGCGCTTTTGACGGATAACTCCGCGCCCAGCTCTGGCGCGAGGCAAAAAGGCGGCGCCAACACGCCAAACTCGCCGCACCACACTGCTGCACCCCTTCCCGATGCGACGATGCCGTCCGAAAGCCTCGCGGAACCGGCAGCTCCCGAAAGCTCGTCACCAGCCACGCCACCGGCTGACCTGCTGCCTAATTCACCGGACAGTCAAGCGAAACCCCCGAACTTGCGCGATCCCATCACGGACGATGCTTCGGCCCAGGAAATCCTGCAGCTGTTGCTGACCAAACGCGATGCGGCCCTGACGCACCAGGACCGGGCGGCTTTAGAGAAACTCAGTGTTAAGGATTCGATAGCCGGGTCCGCCGATGCGAGTTTGTTGGCCGCTTTGCAGGCCAGTCAAGCCCAGGTTGAGGGCTTGTCCACCGCGGTGAAGTCAGCGACTATCGTGGCGGGCAATAAGGGCGGCGCCGGCAAGAATGCGCGTTCAGTGCGTCTGCGGGTGACTCTGACGCAAGGTGCCTACACCCAAATTGACCGTATCGGGAACCGCCACCAAATCGCGGCGATTCCCGATACGGGATCTGAGATTCTGTTATCCGGCAATCCGTGGAAGATTGCTTCGGTGGTACGACTCAATTGAGCCTGTTTTTACGTGAAATCCGGCTCTAACCGACGTAGGCGAGCGTGGTGCCGACGTCTACGGTTTCGTCTTCGGTGACGACGATTTGGGTGATGGTGCCGGCTATGGGGGAGGGGATTTCGGTGTCGACTTTGTCGGTGGAGACTTCTAGGAGGGGTTCGTCCAGGGCGACGGTGTCGCCGACGTTCTTTAGCCACTTTGTGACGGTGCCTTCGGTGACGGATTCGCCCAAGGCCGGCATCTTAATGGGCTGACCCGTTCCACTCACCGCAGGAGCTTGTGGTGCCGCCGGGACCTCTGACACGGCCGGAGCCGCTGGGGCTACCGGAGGAATCGGCGGAACCGGAGGAACCGGGGGAGCTGGAATAGTCGAGGGAGCTGGTGCGGTCGGTGCCGCCGGAGGAACCGGGGGAGCCGGAATAGGCGGTGCTGCAGGTGCCGCGGGTACTGCCGGAGCGGCCGGGGCTTGCGGCGCTGGTGCGGAACCTTGATTATGCGCAAATGCCTCGGCGACCTCGGCAAACAGCTGGGCCAGGCGAGCCATATCCAGCTCTCCGCCTGTAGCTGTGGCGTTGGGCGTGACCGCAGCCGGAGCTGGCGGAGTCGGAACTGCCGGAGCGGCCGGAACTTCGAGAACCGGCGGGATAGGTGGCGTAGCAGCCGCGGGAGTCGGCGGCGTTGGCAAAGCCGGAGGAGCTGCAGGAATTGCAGGCGGCACGGGAGGCTGCGGCAGAGCCGGAACGCTACCCGCGGCATCTAAAACATCTTGCTTGCGAATACGTCCGCCTACACCGGTGCCGTGCACCTTGCTGAGGTCAACGCCCTTTTCGGCGGCCAATTTCCGCACAATCGGGGTCGCGTACTCCGCCTGATTACCAGCAGGCGTCGCCGGAGCAACGGGCGCTGCCGGTGAGGCAGGGGTAGAAACCGCGGGCGGAATCGGTGCTGCCGGAGCCTCCGGAGCCGCAGGTGCCGCCGGAGCTGCGGGGGCTGCGGGAACCGCGGGCACAACAGGCGCAGCGGGTGTCGAAACTTCCCCGCCGATGTAGGCGAGGATGGTGCCGACGTCTACGGTTTCGTCTTCGGTGACGACGATTTGGGTGATGGTGCCGGCTATGGGGGAGGGGATTTCGGTGTCGACTTTGTCGGTGGAGACTTCTAGGAGGGGTTCGTCCAGGGCGACGGTGTCGCCGACGTTCTTTAGCCATTTCGTGACGGTGCCTTCGGTGACGGATTCGCCCAAGGCCGGCATCTTAATGGGCTGACCCGTTCCACTCACCGCCGGAGCTTGTGGTGCCGCCGGGACCTCTGACACGGCCGGAGTCGCTGGGGCTACCGGAGGAATCGGCGGAACCGGAGGAGCGGGAATCTCCTCAGCCTTCGGAGGAATCGGCGGAACTGTCGGATAGGACCACTCAACCTGCGCGCCGCCATCGCTACCAGCCGTGACGGTGGAAGGAATTTCGGGATTCGGCAGCTCAGGAACAGCCGGAGCCGGCGGGGTGGCATTGACTTCTGAAGCATCCCCGACTTCAGCCAAAATGGTACCCACATCGACCGTTTCGTCCTCTGGCACCAAAATCTTGGTCAGCACGCCCGCAACGGGACTGGGTATCTCGGTGTCGACCTTATCAGTCGAGACTTCCAAGAGGGGTTCGTCCAGGGTGACGGTGTCGCCAACGTTTTTCAACCATTTCGTGACGGTACCTTCGGTAACCGATTCCCCAAGGGCGGGCATTGCAACTGATTGAGCCATGATTTCGTCTTTCTCCTTTGATTGACTTTCCCGAAGTTTCAGCCGTGCAGCGGTTTGCCAGCCAAAGCCATCGCCGCTTCACCAATCATCTCGTTTTGGGTCGGGTGGGTGTGCATCAGGTAAGCCAAATCCTCGGCATCAGCTTCCCAGTTCACAATGAGCTGACCTTCACCAATCTGTTCCCCGATACGCTGACCCAAGGCGTGGAAGCCCACAATCGGACCGTCCTTGACCTGTACCAGTTTCACGAACCCGGCGGCTTTCAGCATTTGCGACTTCGCATTGCCCAACATATTGGACTGCTTCGAGATGACATTGTCCGCGCCGTAAACTTCCTTGGCTTTCGCTTCGGTCAAGCCCACGGAGGCAATTTCGGGTTCGCAGAACGTTACGCGCGGAATGTTGTCATTGGGCACGACACGCGGGTTCAGTCCCGCGATTTCCTCAGCCACGAAAACTCCTTGCATCGTGGCGCGGTGCGCCAGCTGCAGACCGGGCACAATGTCTCCGACTGCATAAATATTCCCCACGCCGGTGTGCAGGCGTTCGTTGGCCAACACGAAACCGCGGTCCATCGGGATGCCTTGTGCCTCGTAACCCATATTCGCTGTGTTCGGGCCGCGTCCAATCGCTACCAGCAGGTAATCAGCACGGAGAGTCTGACCATCCTCGGTGTTGACCGTTACCCCGTACCCGTCCTCTATAGCGTTCTTAAACCGGGTGTTAGTCATGAACTTAATCCCGCGCGCTTTGAACGCCTTTTCCAAGCCCTTAGAAATGTCCTCGTCCTCGTTAGGCACCAAGCGCGGCAAAGCCTCAACGATGGTGACGTCTGCCCCGAAAGACTTCCACACGGAAGCAAACTCGACGCCAATGACCCCGCCGCCCAAAATGACTACTGAACTGGGAACATGATCGAGGAACAGGGCGTGCTCGGAACCGATAATGCGCCCGCCCAAGTTCATCCCCAAAGTCTTGGTAACCGAACCGGAGGCCAAAACGATGTTCTTGCCCTTGAGTACCCGGTCTCCAGCGGTGACCGTATCGACCCCGCTGAGCACGCCGCGAGCGTTGACGAACTCGACCTTGTGACTCTTAATCAACCCGGACAGGCCACGATGCATTTTGTTGATGATTCCGCTTTGGAACTCCAGCACCTTAGCCATATCGACGCCGTTGAAAGCGGAAATGACTCCCCAATCCGAGGACTCCTGCACGGTATCAGCAACTTCCGCGGCTCTCAGCAAAGCCTTGGTCGGTATGCAACCGCGGTGCAAACAGGTGCCGCCAACTTTGTCCGCTTCGACCAGGGCGACGCTCATTCCCAGAGAAGTTGCTCGCAAAGCACAAGCGTAACCGCCATTTCCGCCGCCTAAAATCACTACATCGTATTGTTCTTCGCTCAATGTTCAACTCCAGTTCTGTCAAAGGAACAAAATTCTCAGCAGGTTCATTCTTTCACTAAACGTTTTACATGTGTTAATGCAAACAGGGTGGAGAAAACTGCCGTTAGCGTCCCATTTCGGCAATGACCCGCAGCAGGGTACGCACCCCGTAACCAGTACCGCCTTTCGGGGTGTATCCCCAGGCTGAATCGGTATTAAAGCCCGGACCGGCAATATCGATATGCGCCCACGGGGTGTCGCCGACAAACTGTTTCAGGAAAATCCCGGCCACCAGCATTCCAGCCTCACGTTTCGAGGAAGAATTCGCGATGTCAGCCACGTCAGAATGCAAGTGCTCCAACAGGTATTCCGGCAGCGGCGCCGTCCAAGCCGGTTCCCCGACCGCCACGGAGGCATCGCGTATCCGGTCCTTTTGACATCCCATCACTCCGGCCATGCGAGTACCGAAAGCAATTCTCTGGGCACCGGTCAGGGTGGCCATGTCAATGACCAAGTCGGGATGCTGCGCCACCGCCATAGTCAAACCGTCTGCCAGCACCAACCGTCCTTCCGCGTCGGTGTTGGTAATTTCCACGGTTTTCCCGCTTTTCATCGTGATGACGTCATCGACCCGCGATGCGTTGCCGCTGACCAGGTTTTCCGCCAGGCACAGCCACGCCGTGACTTTCACCGGCAGACCCATTTCCGCCGCCGCTAAGCACACCGCTCCCATGGTGGCGGCGCCGGTCATATCCGATTTCATGGTGAGCATGAAATTGCTGGGTTTTAGGCTGTAACCACCGGAATCAAAAGTGATGCCCTTGCCGACCAGGGCGACATGAGCTTTCGCTCCCTCGGGTGCGTAGGTCAACTTCACCAGGCAGGGCTTGCGTTTGGAGCCTTTCCCTACCGCGACGAGGCCGCCAAAGCCCTGGTCTTTGAGGTCGCGGTAACTCCACTTTTCAAAACTGACCGGCAGGTTCTTACTGGCTTTCTGGAACGCTTTGGCCATAGATTCGGGGTACAGCTCGGAGGGGGAAGTGTTCACCAGGTCGCGGACTCGCGTGACCGCCTTGACGGTGGTTTGCAGTTGGGCCCGCTCCGTATCGCTGAGGGCATCGTGGGCCGGAATGCACAGAGTTTTCAGGGTTTTGGCGGGTTTGGACTGATACTTTCCAAAACGATAGGCCCCCAGAAGCGCCCCCTCGACCGTGGCCAGGACTTCTTCCCGGTTCTTTGTGGGGAAAGAAAAAGCGAGTTCTTCACTGGTCACGCTACGGGTCACGTTGCCGGCAGCCTCGCGGAAGTTCTGGAGAGTTTCGGCGGTATTTTTCGGGGAGCCGACTCCGACAAACACTACGAATGCGGCGGAAAAATCATGCGGGGAGGGAACCCTGTGGACCTCTCCGAGTTTTCCGGTCACTCCGGCAGCGCGGGCGAAATCACGCAGGGCGGGAAAAGTGGGAACCTGCAGTTCCTTGCCTTCTTTGGTGACAGCTAGCACCAGGGGAGTGCGGAGGGCGGGCAAATCTTTAGAAAAAACATCAATCTTGGTCATACCTGAATCCTACGTCCTTTTTCGGGTTGGTTTGCGGTTTTGTCCCCCGCCAAGGGGCTTGGCCCGCGGGTCCGCGGTGTCGAAACGGGTGCACCGTAAATTAATAATTCGGGATTTTCGGGACGGTTTTGGCGCATAAGAGCGAAATTAACCGGAATTTAACTGCGATTTCTGATGTTTTATAGGTGTGTTTCAGGTAGGTTTTAAGGGCTGGTCGACATTTTTGACCGGGTTCCGCAGTGCATTCACTGCCGGGATTGAATAACTAAAGAACCTACATGTGCACAGAGTTGCACAAGATGGAGGAAACTGTGACTGTCCGTGTTGGCATTAATGGCTTTGGCCGTATTGGTCGTAACTTCTTCCGCGCCGCCCTGGAGCAGGGCGCGGACATCGAGATTGTTGGCGTGAACGACTTGACCGACAACCATACCTTGTCTCACCTGTTGAAATACGATTCGGTGACCGGCCGCCTGGGCAGGGAAGTCAGCTATGATGACGATTCCATTACCGTTGACGGCAAGAAATTTGCCGCCATGGCAGAGCGCGACCCTGCCAACCTGCCTTGGGGCGATTTGGGTGCGGATATTGTGATTGAATCCACCGGCTTCTTTACCGATGGAGACGCGGCTCGCGCCCACATTAAGGCCGGTGCCAAGAAAGTCATTATCTCCGCTCCCGCCAAGGGCAACGTGGACGCGACTTTCGTCATGGGTGTAAACCATGAGACTTACGATCCGGCAAAGCACAACGTGGTTTCTAACGCTTCTTGCACCACGAACTGCCTGGCCCCCATGGCCAAGGTCCTGGACGACGAGTTCGGCATTGAATACGGTTTGATGACCACTATTCACGCCTACACCGGCGACCAGCGCATTCACGATGCCCCGCACAAGGATTTGCGTCGTGCCCGCGCTGCGGCTCAGAACATTGTGCCGACTTCCACCGGTGCTGCCCGTGCGGTCGCCCTGGTGCTTCCCCAGTTGAAGGGCAAGCTCGATGGTTACGCCTTGCGCGTGCCGGTGATTACCGGTTCCGTCACCGACTTGAGCTTCATCCCGAAGAAGTCCTGCTCGGTTGACGACATCAATGCCGCCATGAAGGCTGCCGCCGCGGGCTCTTTGAAGGGTATTTTGGATTACAACGACGATGGCATTGTTTCGACCGACATCGTCACCGATCCGCACTCTTCGATTTACGATGCGCCTCTGACCAAGCAGATTGACAACATGATTAAGTGTGTGTCTTGGTACGACAACGAATGGGGCTACTCCAACCGCGTGGTTGACCTGACCATGTTCATGGGTAAGCAGCTCTAATTCAGGAGTTTTGAGTGAGATAGGACGCCTGCATTTCTACGCGATTTGCGGGCGTCCTCTCGCATTTTCCTAGTGTTTAAGGAAAGGAATAAATATGCTGAAAACTATCGATTCCTTGGGGGATTTGAGCGGCAAGCGCGTTTTGGTGCGTTGCGACTTTAATGTGCCTCTCAAGGACGGCGTCATTACTGATGACGGGCGTATCCGCGCGGCGCTGCCCACCTTGCAAAAGTTGCTGGATAGCGGAGCGAAAGTTATCACTATGGCTCACCTGGGGCGTCCTAAAGGCCAGGTCATGCCCGAATTTTCTCTGGCTCCAGTAGCGCAGCGCCTTGCTGAACTGATTGGGGTCAAGGTCACTTTGGCTGCGGACACGACCGGTGCGGACGCGAAAGCGAAAGCTGCCGCCCTGGCCACCGGCGAAATCCTTATGCTGGAAAACGTCCGGTTCGACCCTCGTGAAACCTCGAAAGACGACGCCGAACGCGCGGCTTTCGCGGCCGAAATGGCGGCGTTGGCGGACTGCTACGTGTCCGACGGCTTCGGGGTAGTGCACCGTAAGCAAACTTCGGTTTATGACGTGGCGAAACTGCTGCCCGCGGCGACTGGTTTCCTGGTGTTAAAGGAAATCGAATCCCTGCGCAAGGCCACCGAGAACCCGGAGCGGCCTTACACGGTGGTGCTGGGCGGCTCGAAAGTCTCTGACAAGCTCGGCGTTATCGCGAACCTATTGACGAAAGCCGACACCCTGCTGATTGGCGGCGGTATGGCGTTTACGTTCCTGGCGGCGCAAGGATACGCGGTAGGCAAGTCCCTGCTGGAATCCGACCAGATTGACACCGTGAAAGGCTACCTGGACCAGGCGAAACAAAACGGGGTCGAACTGGTGCTGCCGGTAGATGTCGTGGTGGCTCCCGAGTTCAAGGCTGACGCTCCGGCGACCGTAGTGGCCGCCGATGCTATCCCCGAGGACCAGATGGGCCTGGATATCGGGCCGAAATCGGGTGAACTCTTTGCCGCGAAGATTGCCGAGTCAAAGACCGTGGCGTGGAACGGCCCGATGGGCGTGTTCGAGTTCCCGGCTTTCGCGGGCGGCACGAAAGCGGTAGCAAAGGCATTGCAGGACGGCACGGCCTTTGGCATCGTGGGCGGCGGAGACTCCGCAGCAGCGGTGCGCCAGCTGGGCTTTGACGAGTCCAAGTTCAGCCACATCTCCACCGGTGGCGGAGCATCACTAGAATTGTTGGAGGGCAAGGTTTTGCCCGGTATTGAAGTATTGGAGGCCTAAACATGGCACGTATTCCCCTGATGGCAGGCAACTGGAAGATGAACCTCGACCACCTCGAGGCAATTCAGTTGGTCAACCAGCTGAACCTTGATCTGCAAGATCATCGTCACGACTTTAGCAAGGTGGAGGTGGCGGTCATTCCGCCGTTTACCGACATTCGTTCGGTACAGACCACCATTGATGGTGACGATATGAAGATCAAGTATGGCGCGCAAGATGTTTCCACTCACGACAACGGTGCCTACACCGGCGAAGTGTCCACCGCGATGCTGACCAAGCTGGGCTGCACCTATGTGGTGGTGGGTCACTCGGAACGCCGCGAATATCACCAGGAATGTGACGCCATTGTCAATGAAAAGGCGCGCAAGGTTCTGGCGGCGGGTATGGTACCGATTATCTGCTGCGGCGAGGCTCTGGAGGTGCGCAAGGCTGGAAAGCACGTTGAGCACGTCTTGGCGCAGATTGCAGCGGCTTTTGACGCTATTCCCACCCCGGACGCCGCCAAGTGCGTGGTCGCCTACGAACCCATCTGGGCGATTGGCACGGGCGAGACCGCGACCCCGGAGAACGCCGAGGAAGTCTGCGGGGCTATCCGCGCCAAGCTGGCGGAGCTTTACGGTCAGGAAACCGCTGATGGCATCCGCGTCCTCTACGGCGGTTCGGTGAAATCCGCGAACGTGGCTGAGCTCATGGCTCAACCCAACGTGGACGGCGGCCTGGTCGGCGGTGCTTCTCTGAAGGCTGAAGAATTCGGGAAGATCTGCCGCCTCGGCGAGTAACGCCACGGCACACACCCTAAACTTTCCCGGGGAGGCTATTGATATTCAGTAGCCTCCCCGGGAAAGTTTTTATGACTCTGAGCCAGTCATCGCCGCCTGTGCGGCAGAGCTATTTAGAGTATTTCAGATTCAATCTCTTAACCTCATCGGCTTTGCCTAGTTTGAACAGGGCATGAGCAAGCTCATCTTGGATTGTCTCATTGCCAACTACCAGGTGAGGAAGGTATTTCTGGGTGATTAACGCCTTTCGTTCATCAGCTGTCAACTTATGTGGAGCACGATCTTTGGGGATTCCCGTGCTCGTTTCATCATCCTTGAACCATTGCAACAGGTTCAACACGGTCAAATTCTTGGGATTGCTGAGCGGCTCGAACCTAAACCCATAAAAGTTTTTAGTCGCCAGAGCTTTCGCGAATGCGTCGACTTTCTTAAAAGCGTTCTCTGTACCCAGAGTTTCAGCATCGTGATACATGACTCCGAGCAAAGACTTTTGAGAATCGGACAATTTATCGGCAAATAGCTCAATGCGTTGAGCATATTTCTCAAAAGTCTTGGTCCCCGCAGCGAGAACCTTCGGATCCAATTTATCCGCGACTTTTTTCATTGACTCGTCCACAGCTGGGCTTTGGTCATATTCGAGATCACTATGTCTCTTGTGTACGCTCGCTGCTTCATCGAATCGGCTCAAAATGGCTTTGAGGCCGCCAGAGAATTTGTCAACTGCCGAAGTATCCTCCATATCGACAATAAAGCTTTCCCAATGATGTTGAAAGACTTTAAGGTCGAGACGTTGCAAATCCGAATATTGAGCAGCTCTTTGATCGTTGATTGGCCGGACAGAACGTTCACCTTCCTCAGTTCCTTTCATAGCCCAGCGAGTAAGCTCTTTATCGACTATCGCAAGTGAAAAATCCTCCAGCTTTCGGTAGAAAGACCGCCCCGCAAAATCAGAAGAGGCTAAGAATTGGCCTTTAGAGGCTGGAATTTCGTTCTTGCCTGCCGACACAGACTCGCTCCCGGACTTCATCGCTAGCGAGAACATTTCTTTGATATCAGCCTTAATGCCCCGTTCTTCAGAGCTTGAAAGCCAGAGTTTTTCGCTTCCTTGGTAGCCTCGCACCCAGCCAGATTGCACCAAATCCGCGTCCCCAGTCGAGACCAAAGAAGCTGCTTTACCAATCAGTGTCACGCAGTCATCAGCAAAGGCTGAAACTCGATCTCGCATCGCCGTATCGAGAGCATCAATCAACTTCGCTTGATTCGCTTTGTATGTCTCATCAGTCTCCCCAGCCTTAATAATAAAATCACGCCGCCGGGCATATTCCTTTGCAAAAGCGGTTAAAGAATTATCTGCACGACGCAAAATGTTATCTACTTTGGCAAAATCTTCGAAAGCCGCTGCGGCCAATTTAGCGGCATCACTAATTTCTACATTGTCAGTAATCAGTGAACCCAGATTTAGACTATCAATCTTGAAACTCGGTGCTGAGTCAATCTGCGTGGAATAAGCCTTTAAATAATCTGGAGGAGGAACGTAAGGTCTGAGACTGTAAATGTACATGTTAGCTTCCCTCACTTTCTCTTCAGCTAGTACAGAGCGCTATAGCATAATTCTACGTCTAGAATCCGCAAAAGTACAGGTTTTTTATGTGATTAGACGTGACATACCCCGGCGCACAGATCCCCGACCCCAGTCCATCAGAAGTCCTCTTGGTGCCGTGTTAGACCCGGCGTTTTGTCGCTGGTACCACTAGGAATGCAGGTTCGGCAGGACGAAAACGCCGGTGTTTAGCGCCACGCCCGCCAGCGCCGCGCCGATACAGACAAAAATGACCACGCCTATCAGTAACGTGGCTTTCACGGCGTACCGAAAGTCAAACTTGGGCTTCCAGGTATAGCCGATAGTGTCCATGATGGCGGTGGAAAAGGTCGTGTAGGCCCCTAGGAAACCGGCTTGCAGCACGTCTGCCACCGTGTGCGGGGGCAGTTGGGCTTGCAAGGGCCCGCCCATGACGACATCGAGCCACGGCGCGGTCGCGACCCAGCCCACCAGGAAACACCCCGTGATGTTGACGAAAATAATTCCCCAGCCGCCCCACAAGCGCTTCCCGGTGACGGTTTCACTGGGATATTTGTCGCTGCGCTTCTCCCGGAACTTGTCGATGAGGTGCGTGGCGAGCTTGTCTATGCCAAAGCGGGCGGCCGCGCCCAGTCCTCCGCCGAGGGCTATGAAAAGGGGAATCATACCGACCTCCCCGTGCTGGTGGCGCTGGTTGGTGCGGTCGTTGGGTCAGAAGGGCGGGTGGGGGCGTTTTCCAAAGACTCGGTGGACGACTCGGCGGGGAATCCGGTGCGGACAAGGGCGGCAGGGAGGTCGGGTCGTTAGCGTTGGGCAGCGTAAAGTCGGCGGGAGAGTCGCGGTAGACGTCACCGGATACGAAAGCGTTCCGGGTCCCCAGCCACAGTGCAAACAACCCCACCGGCAGAGCCACGGCAAACATGGCAATCAGTTCCACCAGGTACCCCAGGTGAAACTGTTGATAAACCACAATCTGCCACACCGGACCCCCGTAAGTCCCCAGTCCTCCGCAAAATCCGGTGCCAATCGTCAGCTTCAGGGCTTGGGAACGATGCCGATGCGGATTGGACACCAAACGACCCGTCAAATATGCCAGCACCACCACCGAAATGAGGTTCAAAATCCAGGTGTCGATGTTGACTCCGCCGCCCCCGACAATGACCCGGCACAGACCCTCACAGTTCGGCGACGCGGCTACACTGCGGGCCACCAAAGACCCGCCCCAGCGCAGCAGCGACCCGAGTGCGCCGCCAACAAAGACAGCGATGGTGGCGCTGAGAGGGGATAAATCTTTGGGTGTTGTGGGCACGAAATCATCTTAATACCCGGGTCGTGGTATCATTGCAAGGCTGAGTTCATGAACAGATAAACACAGAGGAAAACATGTTATTTGCTTTCAACATCGTGGCACAGGTGCTTTTGGTCATCACTTCGTTGCTGCTGATTTTGTCCATTTTGATGCACAAGGGCCAAGGCGGCGGCATGTCCGATATGTTCGGCGGCGGCTTGACTTCGGCTATGTCTTCTTCCGGCGTGGGCCAGCGTAACCTGAATATTTTGACCGTCGTGGTGTCCCTGGTGTGGCTCTTTGCCATCGTGCTGTTCGCTTTCACCATGGATAAGCCGGCGGCGCCTGACGCCAAGGGAAATCAGATGCCTACTGCGCCCATTACGGCTCCGGCCAATCCGACCCCGGCTTTGCCGACCAGCCCCGCTCCGGCTCAAAAGTAAGCCGCATTGAAACTTAAAATGGAAGCCCCGGAACATTCCGGGGCTTCCACTGGTTTTTGGGGCTTTACCTAGGCTTTCGCCATACTTTCTTTCGCTTTCGCAACCACGTTTTCCACGGTGAAACCGAAGTGGGCAAAGTTATCCGCACCGCTTGCCGGAGTACCGAACGTTTCCACCGAGACGGCTACTCCCGCATCTCCCAGATAGCGATACCACGGCATCGCCAGTCCGGCTTCGATAGACACCCGGGCGCGGATTGACGCGGGCAAAACCGATTCCCGATAGGCCGCGTCCTGTTCCTCAAACCACTCCAAGCACGGCAGGGAAACGACCCGAGCCGCCACGCCCTCCTGAGCCAGCTGTTCTCCGGCCTGCAAAGCCAGAGCGACTTCGGAACCCGTCGCCAGCAAAATGACCGCGGGATTGTCCCCAAAGTCCTTCAGCACGTAACCGCCGCGCGCCACATTGTTCGCGCTGGCCAAGCCGGTGTCCGCCCCGCGCGCGGGATTGGGCAGCTTTTGACGGCTCAACGCCAAACCGGCCGGGCCGCGCCGCCGCATAATCTCTAACCAGGCATACGCGGTTTCCGCGCCGTCCGAGGGACGTACCACCGCCAGGTCCGGAATGGCGCGCAAGCTGGTCAGCGTCTCTACCGGCTGGTGAGTCGGTCCGTCCTCGCCGACCCCGATAGAGTCGTGGGTCCATACGTAAGTGACCGGCAGCTTCATCAGTGCTGAGAGGCGCACCGCCCCGCGCATAAAGTCCGAGAACACCAGGAAAGTCCCCGCGTAGGGACGGGTTAAACCGCTGGTGGCGATGCCGTTGAGAATCCCTGCCATAGCGTGCTCGCGCACCCCGAAGTGCAGGTTGCGTCCCCATTCGCTGACGTTCGTCCACGCCTTCGTGGCACGGTCGGCGGGAGCAAAAGACGGTTCATCGGCGATGGCGGTGTTGTTGGAGCCTGCCAGGTCCGCGCTGCCGCCCCACAACTCCGGCAGCACGCCAGCCAAAGCGTTGATGACTTTGCCGGAGGCGGCGCGGGTGGCGATTGCGCTGCCGGGCTCGAACTGCGGCAGCGCCGACTCCACATCGGCGGGCAGCTCTCCATCCTGCAGACGTTTCAGCAACGCGGCCTGCTGCGGGTGGGATTGCTGCCAGGCGGCAAAGCGTGGATCCCACTCAGCCCGGAATTCCCGGGCGCGCCTCGCGACGTTTTCCCTGGTCGCAGCGACAATTTCGGCAGGAACGTTGAACATCTTAGTGGGGTCCAGTCCCAGCGCGGTCTTGAGACCCTCCAGCTCTGAAGTGCCCAGAGCGGAGCCGTGAATGCCGCCCTGATTCTGTTTGTTCGGCGAGGGCCAGCCAATAATGGTACGCAACTTAATAATCGAGGGTTTGTGAGTTTCGGCTTTTGCGGCCTCGAAAGCGGCAAACAGAGCCTCCAGGTTTTCCACGTAAGACCCGTCGTCTTGCAGCCAGGACACTTCTTGGTAGTGCCAACCCTGGGATTCAAACCGGGCGCGAATATCCTCAGTGAAGGCAATCTCAATATCGTCCTCGATAGAAATCCGGTTTTCGTCATATAGATAGATGAGGTTTCCGAGTTCCTGAGTACCCGCCAGAGACATCGCCTCGTAGCTGATGCCTTCCTGCAGGCAGCCGTCCCCGGACACCACATAAATGTGATGGTCGAAGGGGCTTTCGCCGGGGGCTGCGTCCGGGTCCAGCAGCCCGCGCAGACGGCGCTGTTCCATCGCCATGCCGACCGCGGCCGCTATGCCGGTGCCCAAGGGCCCAGTAGTGACTTCCACACCGGGCTGGTGACGGTATTCGGGGTGTCCGGTCAACAGCCCGCCCGCTTGACGGAACTTTTTCAGGTCCTCCAGCTCTATCCCGTAGCCAGCCAGGAACAGCTGCACGTATTGCAGAGCCGAGGCGTGCCCGGCACTGAGAACGAAACGATCGCGGCCCAGCCACCAGGGGTCTGCCGGATCGCTGCGCATCACATACTGGTAGAGCAGGTAAGCGGCGGGAGCCAAAGAAATTGGGGTTCCCGGGTGTCCGTTACCGGCGTTTTCTACCGCGTCTGCCGCCAGAGCCTTGGCGGCTTTAATCGCCTGTTTGTCCAGTTCACTTGCCACAAATGTCATAACTCATCACCTAAATTATCGGAAAGTCGGATAGATACTCGCGGATTTTGTCCCCGTCACTCGATACTATAAAAAAACCGGGTGAAAGGGGGAGGATATGGGCTCGCGACCTGCCCCCGATTTTGTGTATCCGGAACGGCTGGACCCCCACCCCTACTTGGACTATCTGGCGGTGGAGCGCGGCGCTTCCCCGCATACCGTAGCGGCCTATACTCGGGACCTGCGGCGTTACGTGGCATTCCTGGTCGCTAACGGTGTCAAAAGTCTCGATGAGGTGACCTTGCCGGTTTTGGAGGCGTTTGTGCGTGCCCTAGAAGCGGGTTTCGGCGACTATGCCGCGGTGGCGCCGTCCTCGGCACGCCGGGTTATCGCCAGCGTGCGCTCCTGGCATCGCTATGCTTACGAAACCGGCGCGGCTCGCTCTAATCCGACAAAAGGCATCGCTCCAGCCAAGGTCAGCGCCCACCTGCCCACGGTGTTGACCGTGGAGGAAGTCCAAGCCCTGCTGGAGGCCGCTAGTGCGCCCGGCGACGACAATGCGTTGCGGGATCGGGCGTTGCTGGAGTTCCTCTACGCGACGGGAGCCCGGATTTCTGAGGCGGTTAATCTGGCGGTTGACGATATAGACCTCGATGAGGAGATCCCGCTGGTGCGTCTGTTTGGCAAGGGCCGCAAGGAGCGCCTGTCCATGTTGGGCCACCTCGCTAAAGATGCTCTGGAAGCGTACCTGGTCCGGGTACGCCCGCGTTTGGCAGAAAAAGGTCATTCACAAGGGCGGGTCTTTTTGAATACGTTGGGTCGGCCTCTCAGTCGGCAAAGTGCCTGGGCGATTATCCAGGCCGCGGCGCAGCGCGCCCAGATTACTGTTCCGGTTGGTCCTCATACTCTGCGGCATTGTTTTGCCACGCACCTGTTGCAAGGCGGCGCGGACGTCCGCGCGGTGCAGGAGCTGCTGGGTCACGCCTCGGTCACCACCACCCAGATTTACACGAAAGTCTCGAACGACATGCTCCGGGAAGTATACGCTTCGGCACACCCTCGTGCGCGATGGTGATATAGCGGTTTTCGTTGGGCGCTTCGTCGCGGGGGCGCTCGCGAGAGGCGGAAGGGGGAGTACCCCCTCGCGTTTTGCGCGACTATTGTCGCAAAACGCTCACCCCCCAGCCTCTCGCTGAGTCGCCCCCTTGCTCCGGTCGCGCCCAGCATCCTGGTTCGGCTTGCGTTCATGGTGCGTAATACAGTGAGTCGGGTTTGGTGTGTCCGGTGCGTGAATGACCGTTTTCGGTTCGGTTTGTTGCAACTCAATCACTCTGGAAACGTATCTACCAGGGGATTTAGAAGTGCTTGGTGGGGTATTGGCGTGTTTTTTGGTTTGAAATCGCTCGTTCGTGCATATGCTCTCTGCCGAGGTATCGGTTTTAGTGGGGACGGTGAGTCGCCCCCCTGCTCCGGTCGCGCTTGACGCCCGGTTCGGGTCGCGTTTGGTGGTAAAGGGTGGGATTTGGGCTGTAGCTGCCAATAATGGCAGCTACAGCCCAAATCCCCCTAGTTATCCACGCTGACGGTGACCTGAGCTTCTCTAAATTACTGAGATAAAAACTATTTAAACGCGTCGGTGTGCCATATATGGCACACCGACGCAAATTAATAGGTTTAAGCCTGCCGGTCGGAAACCCTCGAGGCGGAAAACTGGGCGAAAGCGCTTGAATTCCTGTTTGAGCGTTTGGTTTGGCCCGTCTTCCGCCTGGAGCTCTTTGGGGCGTGGTATCCAGCCTGTGATTTCGTGTCAAATCGGGGGGTCCATACTCTTGATTTCGTGTAATTATTGCGTTAGTTATACTCTTGATTTCGTGTTATATTTGCGTTAGTTATACTCTTGATTTCGTGTTATATTTGCGTTAGTTATACTCTTGATTTCGTGTCGGGTGTACCTATAATAGCAGGTAGATTGGTTTTAGTGAGGGACTATGTTTTACCGCAAGGCGATGGATGAGCTGCAGGAGTGGAAAGACCTTTCGAAAGGTCGTTCTGCGGTGCTGATTGAGGGGGCTCGTCGGGTGGGTAAAAGCACCTTGGCTGAAGAATTCGCCAAGTCTGCTTATAAGAGTCATATTCTCATCGATTTTTCTAAACAGAATCGTGATGTGGAAGACATATTTACTCAAAATTCTAACGATTTTGATCGTTTGAGTTCCTTGTTGTCGACGTATTTCGATACTCGGCTCTATCCCCGGGAATCACTGCTGGTTTTTGATGAAGTACAAATGTTTCCCTTTGCTCGGCAGATGGTGAAGCATCTGGTTGCGGATGGACGCTATGACATAGTAGAGACAGGTTCCTTAATCTCCCTCAAGCAGAATGTGCGCGACATCGTCATTCCCTCTGAGGAACGGACTTTGGAACTGTATCCCCTAGATTTTGAGGAATTTTGTTTGGCGCAAGGCAGCGAGTTGCTGACTAATGCCATAAAAGAAGCATTCGTGAAATTACAGCCCTTACCTAATGCTTTACACCGTAAGGCGCAACGGTTATGGCGTGAATACCTGCTGGTAGGAGGGATGCCCGGGGTTGTGGATGCCTATCTGCCAAATCTGGACTTTCATGAAGCCGACAGCATGAAACGCGATATTTTAAGCCTGTATCGTAAGGATATTGCCAAATTTACTCTAGGTGAGGAAAGCCAGGTTAGTACCATATTTGATGCGATTGCAGTACAGCTGTCTAAACACAACAAGAAGTTCACTTTTTCGACCCTGGGTGAAAATATGCGTTGGCGTAACTTAGAGGCAGCCTTTTTCTGGTTGACGGATTCCCGCATTGTGAATCTGTGCCATAATGTGACCGACCCTACAGTGGGTTTGAGTCTCAGTGCAGATCCGGCAGTTTTCAAATGTTTTCTGGGGGATACCGGTCTGCTTGTTGCGCAAGTGTTTTCCGATCAGAAGACCACGCCGAACGAACTCTATAAAGAAATCCTGTTCAAAAAAATAGGTTTCAATGAGGGGATGTTGGTGGAAAACCTGGTGGCTCAGTCACTACGTGCGAATGGACATAAATTGTTCTTCTTCTCTAAGAATGACCGGGATAGCAGTAAAAATACGATGGAAGTGGATTTCCTCATCACCGGAAAAAGCAACAAATCCGCGCGAACGAAAATCCACCCTATTGAAGTAAAAAGTACCTCACGGTATTCCACAACGTCTCTGGATAAGTTTGCTGCAAAATTCGGAAAGCGGGTCGGTACCTCCTATGTCTTGCATCCCGGTCAACTCAAAGTTACCGACACGCGCATCCATTTACCGCTCTACATGGCATTTTGTCTATAGACCCGTTAGCCCGCTAACAGCCTTCGCAGTACGCGCTGAGTGCTCACGTGTCACCTCGCGAGTTCTCGTTCAAGTAACGCGGGCAATGTGGGTGGTTTCTCGGAAGTGTGGGGAGCGTAGGCTCCCCGCCACCGCCATTGCCTGGAACCGGTGGTGAGGTGGTATATCGACGGAACAACTTTGGGTAAACTGTAGAGGTGAATGCTAACCAACCCGCGATGATGCCTGTTCCTGATACGGATAAAGAGTACCCCGTTCCGAAGCCTCTGAAAGGCCACGGTCCGGCGCGGATTATCGCCATGTGCAACCAAAAGGGCGGGGTTGGCAAGACCACGACATCCATCAACTTGGCGGCAGCATTGGCAGAATACGGCCGCAAAGTACTGCTGGTAGATTTCGATCCGCAGGGTGCGGCCTCGGTCGGTTTAGGCATCAACGGTCACGAGATGGACACAACTATCTATTCCCTGATGGTCGGCCCGCACCGCGACTTGACGACTGCTGATGTTATTCACCACACCAGCACGGAAAACCTCGACATCATTCCGGCCAACATTGACCTTTCCGCCGCGGAGCTGCAACTGGTAAATGAAGTGGCCCGGGAATCTATTCTGGCTCGGGTGCTACGGGAAGTAGAACCGGAATATGACGCAATTATTATCGACTGCCAGCCGTCACTAGGTTTGCTCACGGTCAATGCTTTGACGGCGGCTCACGGGGTGATTATTCCGGTATCTACCGAATTTTTCGCCCTACGCGGGGTGGCGCTGCTGATGGAAACTATTGAAACCGTACGTGACCGGTTGAACCCGAAACTGCAGTTAGACGGCATTTTGGCGACATTGGTGGACTCGCGAACCCTGCATTCCAAGGAAGTTCAGGAACGCCTGCTCGAAGCCTTTCAAGACAAAATGTTCTCTACCGTCATCAAACGCACCGTGAAGTTCCCCGACTCTACCGTGGCGACCCGGCCTATCACCGAATTTGCCCCCACCCACGAAGGCGCCCAAGCCTACCGCCGCTTGGCACGCGAAGTGATAGCTAAGGGCTATGTCGCCTAACCCTGACCCGAACCTGCCCGACACGGCCCCGGACAACCAAGAACCGGCAGACTTGGACACGGCGGACACCCCCGCTTTTGAGGTCCATTCACCCGAGTACACCGGACCGTTTCACCTGCTGGCGGACCTGGTCGCGAAACGCAAACTGGACATCACCGCTTTTGCCCTCGCCGAAGTGACCGCGGATTTCCTCGCTTACCTGGATAAATGGCCCAATCTGGCCGAAGCGACCGAATTCCTGGTCATCGCGGCAACTCTGTTGGACATCAAAGCGGCGCGGCTCTTGCCGGGCATGGCTGACAGCGAGGAGGACCTGGAACTTCTGGAAGCCCAGGACCTGCTGATTTCCCGGCTCATTCAATATCAAACCTATAAAGAAGCCTCGAACTTTGTCGAGGAGCAGCTGGAGGTCTTTCAACTGGTGACAGGACGCGTGCCGGGGGACGAGCCGGCTCTGAAACATGTCCTTGCGGAACTGAAAACCCAGATTGACCCCGAGGAGTTGGCCCGCCGTGCTGCCAGCACCCTGTACGCGGTTCCTCCGCAAGTCCTGGTCGCCCACCTGCATGATCCGCTCGTTTCGGTTCATGAGCAGACCGCGGTGCTCAGCGAGCGTCTGCAACGTGCCCGCACCCTCACGTTTAAAGAACTTGTGGCAGATGCCAAAACACTGCCGGTAATCATTTCGCGATTCCTGGCTCTGCTGGATATGTATCGCTCCGGGGTATTGAGTTTTACCCAGGAAAATCCTTTAGGTAAGTTAGTTATCACCTGGGTCGGCTCCAGCGAAACCGAGACCGAACCCCAGATTGAGGACGAATGGGAATGAGCGACGACCAAGAATTATGGGCTTCACTGGAAGCTATTTTGATGATTACCGAAGCGCCGGTAGGTGTGGACGTGTTGTCCGTAGCCCTGCAGACCCCGGAGACAGAGGTGTACGCCGCCCTGCAGGGGTTGGCTGCGGAATATCGCGGTGAAGGCGGGGAGGGAGCCCTGTTCGGCCGCCCGCGCGGATTTGAGCTGCGGGAAGTCGGCGGCGGGTGGCGCATCTACGTGGCGCCGCGGTTTCAGACCTTGGTGCAGCGTTTCGTGACTCTCGGCTCGACCGGTCGGCTTTCACAAGCGGCGTTGGAAACGTTGGCGGTCGTGGCTTACAAACAGCCCTGTACCCGCGCCCAAGTCGCCGCCATTCGCGGGGTGAACGTGGATTCGGTGATGCGTAACCTGGCGGCGCGCGGGCTCATCGAGGAATGCGGACAAACGAACCTTGGAGCTTTGCTGTACCGCACCACCGCGGCTTTCCTGGAACAGACCGGGCTGGACAGCCTGGATCAGCTGCCGCCCTTAGCTCCATATATGCCGGCTAACCCCGATTTGTCTCAGGTCTTGGCGGCGGAAACGGCCGACATGCTGTGGGATGCCCAAACCCAACGCAGCGCGGACGACAGAGAAATCAATGACACAGAAAGCAGTACAGATGACTGAGTCGGAAACAAAAAACACCGTGACCAGTGACAACACGCCCTTGCCCGAGTCGGAAACTGAGTCCCAGACCCGCCCCGAGGCCACCAGCGAACCCGAGCGTCTCCAAAAAGTATTATCACGCGCCGGCGTCGCCTCGCGGCGGGCCAGTGAGGACTTAATTGCACAGGGCCGCGTCCAGATAAATGGTGAAACCGTGCGCGAAATGGGGGTAAAAGTCCTGCCCACGGACCGGATTACGGTAGACGGGCAGCGGATTCACACCGATACGGTCCTGCAGGTCTGGGCTTTTCACAAGCCCGTTGGCACGGTTTCTTCGATGCAGCCCGAGGACGATCGCCCCTGCATCGGGGACTGGGTGACGAAACTGCCCGAGCGGGTCTATAACGTGGGCCGCTTGGATGCAGCCACGGCAGGACTGCTGCTGTTGACCAACAACGGTGAGCTGGCGAACCGGATTATGCACCCGTCTTACGAAGTTCCGAAAACCTATGTCGCGGTGGTGCAAGGCCAGGTCAAGATGGGTTTGGGTAAGGTGTTGCGCCGCGGGGTCGAGCTGGAGGACGGCACGGTGAAAGTCGATAAATTCAAGCTCATCGAAGTGCGCAAGGGCTCATCAATCGTGCAACTGACACTCCATTCGGGCAAGAACCGCGTGGTGCGCCGCCTGCTCTCTGAGGTGGGTCACCCGGTATCCGCCCTGACCCGCACCGGCATCGCCAACCTGACTTTGGACGGCCTGAAAGAAGGCCAGTTCCGGCTGTTGCATGGCAACGAGTTGGCTACCTTGCAAGAAATGGTGGGACTATGAGCGAAACTTTGCCGCATTCCACCCCGCAGCCCGGTACCGCCGTGGTCGGTACGCGCGGGCCGGTGTTAATTATCGGCGCGGGTTTGATTGGGGGGTCTGTTGGTTTGGCGCTGCGTCGTGCGGGAGTGGACGTTTACCTGCGAGACGCGTCCCCGACGGCGATGGCTTTGGGCGAGAGCCTGGGAGCCGGTCGGGTCTGGCGCGAGGGTTTGCCCGCGCCTTTCCTAGTGTTGGTCGCGACCCCTCCCGATGTGACTGCAGAAGTCGTGTTGGCGGCTTTGCGAGAGTTTCCCGCGGCTTTCGTGTTTGACGTCAGTTCCGTGAAAGACGCGGTGGTGCACGAGGTCGTGGCGGGGGATCGTGCCGCGGCGCCGCGCTATTGCTCGGTACACCCCATGGCCGGCAAGGAAGTGAACGGTGTTGGGGCTGCCGCCGCGGACTTATTTGCGGGCCGACCCTGGGTGGTGGTGGCGCATGAGACGACCCGCCCTGACGTGGTGTTGGCGGCGCGAACTTTGGGGACAGACCTGGGCGCGTTCCTGTTGACTTTGGACGCTGACGAGCACGACCGGGCGGTAGCGTTGGTTTCGCACGTGCCGCAGTTGGTGTCGTCCCTGATGGCGGGGCTGCTGGTGACGGCGCCTCCGGCCGCTTTGGAACTGGCGGGGGGCGGTTTGCGCGATGTGACGCGCATTGCGGCTTCTGACCCGCGGCTGTGGAACGCTATCTTGGCAGGCAACGAAACCGCGGTGCGCGAAATCCTGGTGGAACTGCAAGGTAACCTGCAGGCTCTCATCGCCGGACTGAGCCCGGATATTCCCTGCGATACCGGCAACCCGGACGGTAATCCGACCAAAACAATCCCGCCCACCCGGCCTTGTGACCCCTCTCAGACTGCCGCGCGCACCGCCTGGAATTCTCCCGCCGTAGGCGCCATTAATACCGTGTTGGTGCGCGGTAACGAGGGCGTGGGGCGGATTCCCGGCAAGCACGGTGATGCGGCCTCGAAATATGGGGTGGTGGCAGTGCTGGTCCCGGACGAGCCGGGCTTCCTGGGGCGTTTGTTCAACGAGGTGGGGTCAGCCGGTATCAACGTGGAGGATTTCCGCCTGGAACACTCTTTGGGGCAAGCGCGCGGGCTGGCCTACCTGTACGTCACGCCGGCTTCGGTAGAGCCGCTGATGGAACATCTGGCGAAGCAGGGCTGGTCCCTGGCAGAGGTCTGAACCAGGGGCGCGGTAACGCAGTTTTTCGGCATAATGGGTCATTACATGCCCTTTTTGTCGGTAAGATAGGTGTGCTTAGGGCTTTACCGGTTTCACTGTGGAATACTGGAGCGTTGCTTAATATTTGGAAAGTGTAGGGGAGCATGGAATACGCGAACTATGAGGCATTGCGCGAAAAAATTTTGGGACGAGGGGTTGTAGTCGCCATCGATGGACCCAGCGGTTCGGGCAAATCCACCATTTCGCGTAGCGTGGCGGCAGCCCTGGACTTGGGATACCTCGATACGGGAGCGATGTACCGCGCCGCCGCCTGGGGCGTGGAACACCGTGGCGTGGACCTCAATGATTCCGCAGCCATCGCGGCGGCGGTGCAGACCATGAAGTTCACCGTCAACGCGGTTCCCCACGCACCCAGGATTTTTGTGGACGGCGTGGATGTCATGCACGTGATTCGCACGGACCACATCAACGCCATCGTGTCCGCCGTCTCGAGTGTGCCGGAAGTGCGTACCGTGCTGATTGCGCTGCAGCGCGACCTTATCGCCCAGGCTCGTGAATCCACTCGCGGTATCGTGGTGGAAGGCCGGGACATCACCACCGTGGTGGCACCCGAGGCACAAGTGCGGATTCTTTTGACGGCCGACGAGGCGACGCGAGTCAGTCGGCGGGCTTTGGAAGATCAAGGTGATGCCCGCAGCGAAACTTTGGACCGGGAACGCGCCCTGGTTTTGGACCGCGATGCCCGCGATGCCAAAGTCACTTCGTTCCACGAGGCCGCCGATGGGGTGACCACGGTGGACTCCACCGATTTGAGCGTGTCGCAAACTTTAGATACGGTTATGCGTCTGATTGATCAGGTGACGAATTGAGACTTGGCCCGGATTCTGGCCAGGCAATAACGCACGGGGGGAAAATGACTGAGGAAACCACCGGAGACGCCGGGGGCTCGACAGCGGCACACCAGACCAATCCGGTGGCGCCCAGCGGTGAACTTCCGGAAATGGAATACGAAAACTTTGTCGATGATGGCACGGTAGACCCCGCGGACGCGGCGCGGGAAGCGATGTTGCGTGAGGGGTTGGAAGATTACGACCTAGAGCCGGAGGACTTGGATTTACTCTCCGGGGATATGACGCTGGACGCCGCCGGATTGCCCGCCACCCCAAACTGGCCGACCCTCGCCGTGGTGGGCCGTCCCAATGTCGGCAAATCCACCCTGGTGAATCGCATTTTGGGCCGCCGTGAAGCTGTTGTGCTGGACGAACCGGGAGTGACGCGGGACCGGGTCACTTATGATGCAAACTGGAATGGGCGCAACTTCCACCTGGTTGATACCGGCGGCTGGGACGTGGGGGTTTCCGGGCTGGACAGGGCGGTTGCGGACCAGGCCGAAATCGCGATTGACCTGGCGGACGCCGCTTTGTTCGTGGTGGACGCGAACGTGGGGGCGACCGCCACCGATGAACGTTTAATGAAGCTGCTACGCCGCTCCGGTAAGCCGGTGCTGCTGGTGGCCAACAAAGTCGACTCGGAGCGGCAAGAGGCCGATGCCGCCGCCTTGTGGAACCTCGGCATGGGTCAGCCCTACCCGATTTCTGCCCTGCACGGGCGCGGGACGGGGGATTTGCTGGACGCCATTTTGCAGGTGCTGCCCGAGACTGGGGTCACACCGGTCACTCGTGCTGAGGACTCTACGCCGCGGGTCGCCCTCGTGGGTCGACCCAACGTGGGCAAGTCCTCGCTGCTCAACGCCCTGTCCGGGGCGGGACGAGCCGTGGTTTCAGAAGTTCCCGGCACCACCCGTGACCCGGTGGACGAGGTTTTGGAACTGGACGGGCAGCAGTGGGTTTTTGTAGACACCGCGGGGGTGCGTCGGCGGGTCAAGCGCAGCGTGGGCGCGGATTACTACTCGGTGCTGCGCACCCAAGCCGCCATCGAAAACGCTGACGTGGCGCTGGTCTTGTTGGACGGGGGAGAACCCCTCACGGAACAAGATGTGCGGGTCGTGAACCAGGTCGTCGATGCGGGCCGAGCCTTGGTGCTGGTGAACAACAAGTGGGATCTGGTGGACGAATACCGCCAGGGCGAGCTGAAATACGAGCAAGAAGCGGATTTGGCGCACGTGTCGTGGGCGCCAAAGATTAACATCTCGGCGAAGACCGGCTGGCACACGAACCGGATTACTCGGGCGTTGCAAGCTGCCCTGGAGGGGTGGACGATTCGTATCCCAACCTCGCGTTTGAATGCGTTTTTGGGTGAACTGGTCGCGGCTCATCCCCATCCGCTGCGCGGCGGCAAACAGCCGCGTATCCTCTACGCCACCCAGGCGGGGGTATGTCCGCCCCGTTTTGTCCTGTTTACGACCGGATTCTTAGATCCGCAGTACCGGCGTTTCATCGAACACCGCCTGCGGGACACCTTCGGTTTTGTGGGCACCCCGGTGCGTATCGGAGTTCGGGTGCGCGAAAAGCGGAAAGGTCGCTAAGGATTTTTCGCGATTTTCCAATGTTTTATTCGTTTCTCAAGCGTCCGGGGCGGCAGCGTTTTTCCCTTCGGTTGCCAATAGGGTAAAGTGTCTATGTTGCTTTTCGGGCAATCGGGCTGTGGCGCAGTTTGGTAGCGCACTTGACTGGGGGTCAAGGGGTCGCAGGTTCAAATCCTGTCAGCCCGACAGTTTGTTTAACGAGTGGTTTCCCACAATCGGCGGTGGCGGCCGGGAAGTTTCTGGCTTCCAGTTTGCTGAGAATAAATGTTTTCCTCAAAGTTCGCTATCAACAATTAATTCAAACCAACGGTAGGCCTGAAAACGTGTTCATAAACGTTTGCAAATGCCGCCGCACGATTAGCTGTTACGGCGAGACAACCACCTTGAGTTAATCCCAAATCTGTGGACAAGCTGGGAAATCACTTAAATTCGCCGAGCGTTCCTGAATGTCTGAGTTTTTTCGGAGTATCTGTGAAAAATGAGTTGGTGGTCGGACAGGACATTTTCGACTTTCTCAGTGTTTTGAATAGACATTAGACACTTCAGGCTGAGAAATACGGGTCTAAGTGCAATTATGTTAAAAAATTGCGTTTCCGATACGTTTAAATGTCAATACAAAAATCATTTTAATGTCAGGTCAAATGACACTCCCGCCCGCACCCCCAATATGTGATATTGCTCACACAAACTTGCTATCTTTTACCGTCTGTAAGGGTTTTGAATGTTGATAATTCAGCGATTTTTCCTGTCACCCAGCTGAAAACTTACTGAAATGAATAATTTCGCCAAAATTTGGGGTGCTTGGCACAGCAACCAATCCGCGTCATCAAGCCAAAAAAGACTATACTTATGAGTACAGGTTGGCTGTCGGATGGGTAACTGTCAGGCACTGACCGAGGAGCGATATACAGGGTATCGCTGGAGCATGGAGGTCTCCTATCATGAAAAACTCGCATAAGCTTTACGCCGCAGGAAGCGGCCTACTTATAGCTGCGATGATGGGCTTTGCCCCGTCCTTCGCGGATGACGGCACTCAAGCCGCAATCGAAGCTGACCCCGCTATCGAAGTTGCGGGCGCTACCGCTACTGAAAATGACATTACTGTCGCAGGTACTGAGGAAACTGCCGAAGCGCAGGAAACTCAGGCTGACCCTGCTACTTCTGAGGAAGCTACGGAAGAAGCTACTCCGGGCCTCGGAGCGGAATCTGCACCGGGTACAGAGCCAGCCGCGGAGGAAACTACGCCAGCTGCTGAGACCCCTGATCCTGAGGTTTCCGAACCTGCTGAGGAACAGACCACTCCGGCCGAAGAAGGCGCTGCTACCGAGACTGAGCCCGCTGAAGAGGCCGCTCCTGCGGAAACGCGGGTAGAAGCGGAGGAAGCTGCTCCCGCCGAGCCGGCTGAGGCTCCTGAGCCCGCCCCGGCGCGAATTGTTCCCGTTACTTACGTGGTGCCTCATTACAGCGCGATGGCTCCGGTTTCCACTCCGGTGGCCACACCTGACCCCCAGGCTCCGGCTCCGTTGCTGACCATGGCCAAGACCGAAAACACCCCGCAAGCTGACCCGAATGGTCAGTCCCAGGTCGTGTGGTTCGAACTTCCGGAACCTGCCGGTCCGGCACTGGTACCCGGTCAGGCCACTCCGTTGCTGAACGCCGCAGTTTCTGAAGCTCCGGCAGTCAACGCGAACGTGGTTCCTGCCACCGATGTTCAGACTTCCGCTGTGCAGGCAGCTCCTGCTCAGCAGGCGCAAGCCAATCGGGCTCAGACCGTTGCCGAAGCTGGCAGCTTGAGCCGCTCCTTGGCTCGCACCGGTTCCGTTGCCCAGTACGCGGCTTTGCTCTCTGTCGCGGCCCTGATTGCTGGCGTCGGATTGCTGGCTGGCGCAGTCGTCACTTCACGGCGTCGCGCCACCACGGTTGAACAGTGATTCGTTCAATCTAAATAACAAAAACCTCCACTTGTTGGACCCGCCATTCGCGGGTCCAACTTGATTTAACTCCCTTGTTCCGCGCGGAGTCTATTTGGCGTAGATGGCTTCGATTTCCTTGGCGTATTTTTGGATGACCAGTTCCCGGCGAACTTTTAAGGACGGCGTCAACAGGCCGTTGTCTACGGTGAAGTCGCCGATAATAACCCGCACTTTGCGGATAGATTCGGCTCTAGAGACACTGGCAGAGGCCCGCTGGGCGCCTTTCATCAGAGATTCTTGAACGGCAGGGTGTACAGCGGCAGTCGCCGGATCCATGGGGGGAAGTTTGTGATTGGCCAGCCACGTGGGCAGCATTTCCCGGTCCAAAGTCACCAAAGCCGACACAAACGGCTTCTTGTCCCCGATGACGACCACGTTGGAAACCAACGGGTGACCGCGGAACGAGTCCTCCAACGGCGCCGGAGAGACGTTCTTTCCCGAGGCGGTGACGATGAGTTCTTTCTTGCGTCCGGTAATACTGAGGAATCCATCGTCGTCGATTTCGCCCAAGTCTCCACTGGCGAACCATCCGTTCGGGTCCAAAGCCTCGCGGGTCGCCTCAGGGTTGTTGCGGTAGCCACGCATTACCAGGTCGGAACGGACAAATATTTCCCCGCTGCTATCAATTTTTAGTTCTACGCCGGGCAGCGGACGTCCCACGCTGCCCATGCGGATATTGCCGGGAAGGTTTCCGGTAACCGGACCGGCGGTTTCCGTCAGACCCCAGCCTTCGATGACAGTCAAGCCCACGCCGCGGAAAAAATGACCCAGGCGCGCACCCAGGGGAGCGCCGCCGCTGATGACCCAGCGGCAGTCCCCGCCCATCAGCTCCAGGAGTTTAGAAAACAGCAGCTTGTCGGCAATCGCGTGGGAACGATGCAAGCGGAATCCAACAAATTTGCGGTTCGGATCCTCCAAGGCTTCCGAGTAGTGAATGGCTTGCGCCACCGCCCAGCTGAAAATCGTGTGTTTCAGGCCGCGACCGGACTTGACCTGGGCAGCGGTATAAATTTTTTCCAGAACCCGTGGAACCACAATCATGCTGGTAGGACGGAACGACTGTAGGTCATGCAGCAGGTTTTTCACATTTGGTACGCAGCCCAGCACGCCGCGCCCGGAGAGCACCGTGTAGGAACTGAAACGGGCAAACACGTGAGCCAGCGGTAAAAACAGCAGCAGACGGGTCTTTTTGTTGTCGATGACTTCGGGCAGACTGTCCCCAATCATCAGAGCCATATAGACGAAGTTGCGTTGAGTCAGCTCCACGCCTTTCGGTTTTCCCGTTGTCCCGGAGGTATAGACGATGGAGAGCAGCGAATCGAGGTTGACCGCGGATAGGCGATCCCGAACCTCCTGTTTGCGAATATTGGTTCCCTTGAGACGAATCTGGTCCAGCGCCCCGTCCTGGATGGCGGCCACTCCGCAATCCACAACCCTTCCAGTGGACTCCACCAAACGGGTCTGGGTCGCGGTTTCGGTAATGACAAAACGTGCCCTGGTATCCTCCAAAATCCAGTCCACCTGGGCAGCCGAATCGGTTTCGTAGATGGGAACCACAGTCAGGCCAGCCGACTGGGCGGCGTAATCCAACAATACCCATTCGTATGAGGTCCCGGCCATGATGCCGATGCAGTCCCCGGCCTCTAAGCCCATGCCGATAAACCCGCGTGCCACATCGATAATCTGGTTAGCCAAGGTGGAGGCGGTGATTTCTTCCCAACCGTCACCGAAAGGCTGGGGCCGCATCATCACGACAGCCTGGGGAGTGCGGCGTGCCCGGGTGAAAAACAGCGCGGGTATGGAATCGTTGGGTTCCAGGCTGATTTGGGCGGGGGTGGCGTAATAATTCGTGGTCAACAGAGCCTCCTGAATCAATAGGTTTAACATACCGCAAAATGGGTCGAAAGATTGAACATAGCATTTGGCTCAAACCCGCCGAAATGATGGACTTTGTGACCGCGGAGTCTCATAATGAAACCAGGAGTGCCGATGTGAGAGCTATCCATTCGGTGGGTGAAATTTGCCAGATAGATTTTATTGAGAGGGGGAGCGTGCATGAGTATACCTGCGGTCGGCCCCTCTTTTCCGTTGGGAAATCCGGGGGTTGCCAACGCTGCCAATGTGGCTAATGCCGCCCAAAACGCCGCTACCGCCGCCCAAAACGCGCAAGCTGCGGTCAACAACGCGGCAGCCAATATGGGAGCGGCGACCCAGCAAAATCTGAGTGCAACCGGTCTGCCGATGCCACAAAACTCAGCCGCCATCGCCAATGTGGTGGCGGGTCTGGCTTCGGCTCAAAACACATCCGAGGCCGCCACCGGAAAACCTAATCCGGCATCTGCCCAATCCAACGCCTCCCCGGCCACTCAGTTGCTGCCCAACACCGGAACTTCCAGCACCAACCTGGACTCCTCGCTGCAAAACTCCCGCAGTGCCTGGCAAAACGCCGCCGGGCAAGCCGCCGCCCAAAGGGGTGGAGCGAATCCGGATTCTTTGGCACGAATGCTGCAAACCTTTTCCCAATCCACCGTGTCTCCCGGCACGGTACAAACGTCTTTGGGTCGTGCCCAGATTATTCCTCCCGGGCAGGGAGCGAATCTTTATGCCGCGGCTCAAAACAGCGGGGCCGCAGCCACTGCGAACCCCGCACCCGCGGCGGGAGCCGCAAATCCGGGCACACCCGCGGCCGCAACTACGGCCCAAACTGCCCTGCCCACCCCAGCAAATGCCGCGGCCAGCGCAAATCCCGCCACCGCCACTACAACCCAGTCGGCAGCTCCACAACAGGCTGCCGCCCAAACAGCCACGCAGACAGCTGCCGGCGCGGCGACCCTGCGGGCGGAAGGAGCCCAGACTCAGGCCGCTCCTGCCCCGGCAACCCCGGCCGGCACTCCCGCGAGTGCTCCCGGTGGGCCGGCGGTTCCGGCCGCATTGCCCGAAGCGGCGGTGCGTCAGGCCAACGCGGCCCAAGCCAACGCGCAGCAAACCGTCACTCAGGCACTCACTTCAACCGCTAGTGAAGGAAAAACCGCGGCAGCGCATTCCCAGAACCAGGCACGCAACGCCGCCGTAGCCACCGACGCCAACCCGGCACCCGCTTTGCCAGCCCCGATGACACCCCAAGATCCAGCTCCGAAAGCCGGTCAGTTAGGCACCAGCGTGAGTGGCGTGTCGGAGGACCCGATGTATATGAGCCAAGTCGCGGCAGCCAGCGGATTTGGGGCCAGGCTGCAGCAGAGCCTGAACCTGAACCTGGGCATCGCCAATCTCACAGCCGGCAACCTCATCAGTTTCTGCGGCGCGCTGGTGATAACCCTGGTCGTTATGCGAATTTTTGTTGACGGTGTGGTTCCAGAGGAAATTGTCGCGCTGAGCTTCGCGGCAATCATCGGAATCATGCTGATGATAGGGCCGTGGCTGATGCGGGACAAACCCGGGAGTAAAAAGACGTCGCCGCCACCCGGAAAAAGGTGACGGCAACGCGAAAGTGCAACAGGTTCCTTGTGAACCTGCGGAAAAACGGCAGCTATCAGCAGTTGTAGTACAGTTCAAACTCCAGCGGATGGGGATGCACGAACAACTTTTGCACTTCATTCTCGCGCTTCAGCCGAATCCACGTCTCTAACAGGTCAGTCGTGAACACGTCGCCCTCGGTGAGGAACTCGTAGTCGTCCTCTAGGGCGCGCAACGCCAAATCCAACGACGGCGGCAGCTTGTCGATGTCGCGGTACTCCTCAGGAGGAAGTTCGTAAAGGTCTTTGTCGATAGGCTCGGCCGGTTCGATACGATTGCGAATCCCGTCCAGACCCGCCATCAAAATCGCGGGGAAAGCCAGGTAGGGGTTCGCCGAAGGATCGGGCACGCGGTACTCGACACGCTTCGCCTTCGGGGAAGTCCCGGTGACCGGAATGCGAATGCAAGCCGACCGGTTACGCGCCGAATACACCAGGTTCACCGGGGCTTCAAAGCCCGGCACCAGGCGGCGGAAAGAGTTAATGGACGGGTTCGTAAACGGCAGAATCGCGGCCGCGTGGCGCAGCAACCCGCCGATAAACCAACGTGCCAGGTCAGACAGGCCGCCATAGCCGTTTTCACCGTAGAACAGGGGATTGCCGTCTTTCCACAGAGACACGTGACAGTGCATTCCCGAACCGGCCTGTCCCCACAAGGGCTTGGGCATGAAAGTTACGGTCTTGCCCAGTTCGATAGCCTTGTTCTTCACGATGTATTTGAACACCGTGAGATTGTCCGCGGCGTGCAGCAGCGTGGAATAGGTGTAGTTGATTTCCTGTTGACCCGACGCCCCGACTTCATGATGAGCCCGTTCGATTTCAAAACCAGTCTCTTGCAAGGCACGCACAATGGCGTCCCGGTCGTCGGCTGTGGCATCCATCGGGGGGACGGGGACGTAGCCGGCTTGGAATGGCATCTTGTTGCCCAAGTTGTGCCCGTCCTCCCAATCGCCCGAGGTCACCGGCGATTCCTGCGAACCAATTTTTACGAAAGTGTCGTGCGGATCGGTGCGGAACTGGATGGAATCAAAAAGGTAAAACTCCGGTTCGGGAGCCAGGAACGCCGTGTCGGCGATGCCGGTGGACTTGAGATACGCCTCCGCCTTCTGGGTCACGCCGCGCGGATCGCGGGAAAACGGTTCGTTCGTAAAGGGATCCACGATGGAGGAATACAACACCAGGGTCGGTTCCCGGCGGAACGGATCGACGAAAGCCGCGGTGGGGTCGGGGATTAGCTTCATATCGGATTCATGAATCGCGGTGAAACCGTTGATGGACGACCCGTCAAACATCATCCCGTCAGTGAGTGTTTCCTCCAGCATATTGGTGGGGATGGTGAGGTGCTGCATAGTTCCGTAAAGGTCGGAAAAGCGCACGTCGATGAAACGAATGTTTTTTTCTTTCACAAAATTAATTACTGACTGAGAATCATTAAACATGCCGGAACCTCCTGCAAAAAATTTATACATATTTACCGTTCTATTTTTACCTTTCGCCCAGGTGTCCGCCAAATCGGCGCGCCCACAGATTTTGTCTGGCGATGGCATATACTTAGAGGCACGACAGGGGAGCGAAATTCGCTGAGAGTGCCGTGACTTTATGCGTTGCATGAAGCGGGCAGACCCTCGCACCAGGCAAGTAATGTTGCCGAGGAAGTCGAGTAAATCTCGGTTCGTGCCGCCCAGGACGCGAACTTTTCCCCTGCTCTTACTGATTTTAGAAAGGGCAGTTATGTTTTCTATTACTCGTGGACCAGCCTCGTCCCGTACTTTGGCAGCGTTGGCCGCAGCAGGGTTGTGCGCGGCTTTGCTGGCGGGTTGCAGCGATTCGCGTCCGGTCGATAGCGCCACCACCACCCCGGGAACTGACAAAGACACGTCCAGCGGCACGGTAACCCTTGTGACCTATGATTCATTCCCTTTGAGCGATGAAACCGCCGCCGCCTTTACCGACAAAACGGGTTACCAGTTAAAGGTGGTTAAGAACGGCGATGGGGTAGAGCTGACCAACAAGCTGATTTTGACCAAGGATGCGCCGTTGGGCGATGCCGTGTTTGGGTTTGATAACAACACCGCTCAGGCCGCTGTTGATGCCGGAGCCCTGGCTGATTTCACCGGGAAGCTCGCTCCCAGCGTGCAAAAACTGCGCGGGGATTCGAAGCAATTAGTGCCCGTGGATCGCGGCGAGGTTTGCGTGAACTACGATGTCGCCTACTTCCAAAAGAAGGGCCAGCAGCCCCCGGCGACTTTCGACGACCTGGCGAAACCTGAATACAAGAACCTCACCGTGGTTGAGGATCCCCGCACGTCCACGCCGGGCCTGGCTTTCCTGCTGTCCACCATCAACGCCAAGGGAGAGAACGGGTGGATGGACTACTGGAAGTCGTTGAAAGAGAATGGGGTCAAGGCCGTGAGCTCATGGGATGATGCGTTCAACGTCGACTTTACGGCGGGTTCTAATGACAACGGCAGCGCGGCTTATCCCATCATGGTGTCTTACGCTTCGTCTCCGGCTTGGGCGGTCAGCGATGACGGGAGCGTTTCCACCATCGGTAATGTGCCGGCGACTTGCTACCAGCAGATTGAATACGCCGGGGTGCTGAAAGGTGCCAAGAACCCGGCGGGTGCCGCGGCGCTGGTCCAGTTCCTGACCGAAGAAACGGCGCAAAAGGACTTGACCGAGAACAACTACATGTACCCGGTGTTGGATTCGGTGCAGCTGCCGGAACCGTTGGCCAAGTTTGGCGCCCCGTCGGGCCAGGCGGCCATGCTGAAAGTTTCCGACGTGGTTAAGAACCGTGAAGCCTGGGTGCGTTCCTGGGCTGAAATCATGGGCTAGGCATCCCGAGCGTTCGAAAGGCGATAGATGGAAAAGACAGCCCCCAGGGTGGCTATAGCGGTGATGGTTTTCCTGCCGCTGGCCTTCCTGGGGCTGTTCTTTCTGTGGCCGACCCTGCGGATTATCGGTCTGGGGCTGAGCGGTACGGCGGCTGGTCTGGGTTCTGGCGGGAGTGCCGGCTTTGGCGGGGCTTTGCGCGAGATGTTCGGTCGAACCCGGACCTGGACGACCCTGTTTTGGACCCTGGAGATGGGGTTACTGGGGACTATATTCTCAGTTTTCCTAGGTGTCGCCGGGGCCTGGGTGCTCTACGGGCTGCGGATTCCGGGACGCCGAGTGTGGCGCACCCTCACCGGGGTGCCTTTCGTCCTGCCCTCCGTAGTGGTCGGGGTGGCGTTCCAGAATTTGTTGGGGCCGGGCGCCCCTTTGGGTTTCCTGGGTCTGTCCGAGAGCCGTGCCGCGATTATCTTGGCGATGGTGTTTTTTAACTTTTCCCTGGTCGCGAGGATTGTCGGCAACGCCTGGATGCGTTTGGATCCGCGTCCCGCACAAGCGGCGCGGGCGCTCGGAGCCAGTCCGGCTCGGGCGTTCCTGACCGTGACCCTGCCCCGGCTGGGACCGGCGATTTTTGCTGCGGCTTCCCTGGTGTTTCTGTATTGCATAACGTCTTACGGCCTGATTCGGGTGCTGGGCGGGGTAAAAATCACGACGCTAGAAGTCGAGATTTACTTAGAAACCGCCAGTTACCTCAATCTTTCGGGAGCCGCAGTTTTGTCTATCCTGCAGATCCTGATCGTGTTGGCGGCTCTGGGCATTAACGGGGTGGCCAGGGCGCGTTTTGAACGCGCGGGGGCGTTGCGCACCGTGCCGCCCCGGAGAGCGCGTCGCGAGGACATTTTCGCGCTGGTCCTGACCGGTTTTGGGATCTTGTTGGTGGCGATGCCGCTGATTTTCATGGTGGTGGCTTCGCTACGTTTGGCGGGTCGCTGGACGCTGGCGAACTATCGAGCCTTGGGCCAGCCGGGGATCGTGGCGCAGTTGCCGGGCACGGCTTGGGCAGCGTGGGGGTATTCCCTGCAGGTGGCGTTACTGTCCTGCGTGATTTCCCTGGTCATGGGGTTATCGGTGGCGCTGGTCGTATCCCGCCGAGTACCACCGAACTCGCGGTGGCGCGGGGCGCAGGAACTGTTCGATATGCTGTTTTCCTCTCCTCAAGGCGTTAGCGCGGTTACGGTGGGTTTCGGAATGCTGATAACTTTGCAGGCTCCGCCGCTTTCTCTACCCGCTAACGCGGCGTTTCTGGCGGCCGCACAAGCGGTGGTGGCGGTGCCGCTGGTGTTGCGTTCGGTTTTGCCGACGTTGCGGGCTATCAATCCGCATCTGCGGGAGGCGGCAGCGACTTTGGGGGCCAATCGTCTGCAGTCTTTCGTCACGGTAGAGCTGCCCCTTTTGGCACGGATCAGCGGAGTCGGGGCCGGTTTTGCTTTCGCGATTTCCCTGGGGGAGTTCGGGGCGACCAGTTTCCTGGCTAGGCCGCTGGAGCCGACGTTGCCGGTGGCGATTTTTGCTTTGAGTTCCCGTCCGTCCGCGCAGGCACAAGGGGCGAGCGCCGCCGCGAGCGTGGTGCTGGCGCTGACTTGTGCGTTGGTCATGTTCGTGGCAGAAAACGGTTTTACCCTGTTGACGCTGGACCCGCGGCGGCGACTGTCCCAGAAGGGAGAATAAACACGTGAACGATACTGCCCACCCGGGCTTGTGCCTGCGGCAAGTGACCTTTTCCTACCCGCCAAACCGACGCGGTGAGGCCCCCGTACCCATCTTGCAGGACGTGAACCTGGACGTGAACCGGGGCGAAATCATGGTGCTGCTGGGTCCGTCCGGCTGCGGGAAATCGACCCTGCTGCAGGTTGTGGCGGGATTGCTGCCGGCCGATTCCGGCACCCTGACATGGGACGGTGTCAACCAGGAGCCCATTCCGACTCATCGGCGCGGATTCGCGATGCTGTTCCAAGACGGCCAGCTGTTTGCCAACCGCAACGTGGAACGCAACGTTGGCTACGCCCTGGAACTGCGCCGCCCACGCCCTAACAAAACGGAAATAGCCGCCACGGTCGCCGAAATGCTGCAGCTGGTGCGACTGGAGGGCATAGAAAAGCGCCGTGTCGATACCCTCTCGGGAGGGCAGGCTGGGCGAGTCGCTCTCGCCCGCGCCCTAGCAGCCAGGCCAAAACTGCTGCTACTCGATGAGCCTCTCTCCGCCCTTGACGAACAGTTGAAGTACGAGTTAGCCGCCGAAATCCGCGACATTGTGAAACGCAGCCACATCACCGCCGTTTACGTCACCCACGATCAGGCCGAGGCCGCTTTGGTGGCGGATCGGGTGGGGATTATGCTCGACGGGGTAATCCGTCAGACCGGCACGTTGGAGGAGCTGAAAACCCACCCGGAGACCCGCGAAGTCGCCAAATTCCTGGGGGTCGGCTTTCCTCCTCGATAGTTCGAGAAATTCGTTAGACTGGTGACGCCAGCGCCCCGAGACCGGTGGATTCGTACCATTCTTGCGGTATGCAGTGGTGTTTCGGAAAGGAAACGACAATGAAACAGAACATGATAGCCCCCCTCGCAACCACGGATTTGTATGACGAATACGGTGACAAGCTGCGGGTTTGCGATATTCAGATGGCTAACTTTGGCGGACACAAGGCTTTCGCCGGCCAGATTACAACCATTCACTGCCACCTGGACAACGGCCTGGTGAAAGCCACGCTGAACTCGCCGGGGGAGGGCCGGGTCCTGGTCGTTGACGGAGAGGGTGACCTGCACACGGCCTTGTGCGGCGACATGATTGCGGGTGCCGCGGTAAAGAACGGTTGGACCGGGGTCGTCATCAACGGGGCGATTCGCGACTCGGCAACGATTCGCGGTCTGGCCCTAGGCATGAAAGCGCTGGGCACTACCCCTCGTAAATCCGCCAAAGACAGCGTGGGTGAAACCGATATCGAGCTAAACTTCGGGGGCATCACGTGGCATCCCGGAGACATCTTGCACGCCGACATGGACGGAATCGTTTTGCTCCCCAAAGAGTGAGCCAACGCCCTTGTGATCTGTCACGGTACGGGGTAGCCGCTACACTGGTAGGGATGAGAGTGGGCGGAGGCGATTGAGCGTGAAGAATCCGGAACCCGTAGTGAAGTGGGCTGGAGGAAAGCGGCAGTTGCTGGACCGCATCATGGGGCGTGCACCAGCCCAGTACAACCATTATTTTGAGCCGTTCCTAGGTGGCGGTGCGGTCCTGTTCAGTCTGCAACCGCCAAAGATGACCGTAAACGACATAAATTCAGCGCTCATGAGCCTTTACCGGCGTATTCAGACAGACCCAGAGGGGATTATTGACGCGGTCAATACGATTGATGGCGCGTCACCTCAGGAAAAAGAGCCCGCCAGCGAGTATTTTTACACGCTGCGCAGCCGCTACAACGATTTGATTCGTAAACAAGATTATGGGTTGGAATCGGACGCGTTGATGTTGTTCTTAAATAAGCATTGTTTCAACGGGCTGTATCGGGTCAACGCAAAAGGGGAGTTCAACGTCCCCTATAACGGTTCTACCGCTCCGTCTCTCAACGAGGACAACATTTATGCCGTTTCCAGAATGCTCCAGGGCGCAACTTTGCTGAATGTTGACTTTGAGCAGGCTTGTCGGGACGCAGGCAGAGGTGATTTCGTTTTTCTCGATAGTCCCTATGCGCCTATCAAGGCCGATAGTTTTCAGGACTACACCAAAGAGGGGTTTCATAAAGAGGACCACGAACGTCTGGCAGTTTTATTTAAGGATTTGGATAAACGAGGTTGTTTTGTCATGCTAACCAACCATGACACACACCTGATCCGGGAACTTTATAAAGACTACAGAATCGATGTCGTGTCGGTACGACGTGCGATTAATTCCGATGCCTCAAAGCGCAGAGGAACCGAAGTCATCGTCACCAATTATCTGGGAGCCCCGAATGACGAAAGCTAAGGCATCAAGCATATTTTTTCAAACTCCCACGGCGAAGCTGATTCTTGCAGATGTTTTTAATGCTCTGGAAAACATTGAGGAACAGAGCGTTGACATGATTTTTGCTGACCCACCGTATTTTCTCTCCAATGATGGAATTTCCTGCTCTGGTGGTAAACAGGTCTCGGTCAACAAGGGTGATTGGGACAAGGGGCTGCCACTGTCAGAAAAACACGAGTTTAACCGACGTTGGATTCGTGAATGCAAGCGTGTCTTAAAACTAGACGGCAGTATCTGGATCTCCGGCACGTTCCACAACATTTATTCCATCGGTTTTGCTTTAGAACAAGAACAATTCAAGATACTGAACAACATCACCTGGCAGAAACTAAATCCCCCTCCCAATCTAGGCTGTCGTTGCTTCACACATTCCACGGAGACTGTCATTTGGGCACGTAAGGACGAAAAGAAAGCCAAGCACAAGTTTAACTACAGTTTGATGAAAGAACTCAACGGTGGAAAGCAGATGAAAGACGTTTGGCAAGGTACGCTGACTCCAAAAGATGAAAAAGCTTTCGGCAAACACCCCACCCAGAAACCTGAGTACCTGTTGGAAAAGATCATACTGGCTTCAACCAATGAAGCGGATTTGGTGCTGGATCCGTTTGTGGGATCTGGGACCACGGTGGTGGTCGCAAACCGACTGGGACGTAGTGGCATCGGCATTGACAACAACGCTGAATACCTTGAAATTGCTAAAAAACGACTGCTGGATTTGACTTCAACCCCAGAGAAAGCAGCTATGCAGCAGAAGGGAAAAACAGTTGCGTGATTTTGAAACTTGGATTGGTAATTTCAAAGAATCCATTGCCACCTATGACTATTATGCTGATTGGGAGAAAATATTTAGGCAAACTGACAGTATTAAGGTTGAGTTAAACATTCTTAATTCGCTGGTCGGTTCAAATAACATCTATTCTGATTTCATGAATCTAATCTCGCGTTACCCAGAGGTACGTCGAGCCATCCCCATCTTAATCGCTAAACGCGAGGCCACGATTTCAGTCCTGGATCCAGATAACGGTTACCGCCTTTTTGACTTTTCAGCTGTTCATCTCAGTGACCAGGACTGTGCTTTGTTCATGGAAAAAAGCGGGTTGTTCAATCTGATTAGCAACCGTATCGTAGACAATCTTTACGACTACGTGACCGGGGTTGAAGTGGGACTTGATTCCAACGCTCGGAAGAACCGGGGCGGGCACCTCATGGAGGACCTCGTCGAAAGTTACTTGATAAAGGCGGGGCTCCGCTGTGAAAAAGACAGCCGGAAGAAGCCCGACTCCGGTACCTATTTCAAAGAAATTAACACAAATAATCTGCGGTTGTGGGGTTTGAACATGGATCCTCTAACCAATAGTGGCAAAAGCTCTAAACGCTTTGACTTCGTGGTTTGCACAGATACTACTGTTTTTGGGATTGAGACGAATTTCTACAGCTCAGGAGGCTCAAAACTCAATGAGACCGCCCGTTCCTACAAACAACTTGCCCAGGAAGCTCAACAAATTCCAGGTTTTGAATTCGTCTGGTTCACCGATGGCAAAGGGTGGAACGGCGCTCGGGGGAACCTCAGGGAAACCTTTGAAAACATGGAGCACATTTACTCAATCAGTGATTTAGAAAATGGTATCTGTACAAAAATCTTCGCTGATTCTTAGACTTTCGATATCGTTTCGATTGCCCGTTTCAACCACAGCTCAATAGTTTTAAGTTTGGTTTAATTGCGAAAGGGGGCTAGCCCACTTGGGCGAGGAGGCGCGCTTCTGAGGGCACTTCCGGGGCGTCGGGGACGTGGAAAGCGGCCCGGATACGCGCGCCAACCTGCGCGCTGCAGCCGACGAACAGGTATTCCAGATTCCGCAGGTGGGTGACTTTGCCGACCTTGGTACCCTCGGGGTTATAGATGCCGATTTGAGCACCCACGTAGCGTTTATAGTCAAAAGCCAGCGCTACGCAGTCCTCAAAACCGGCCGCCACCGCGTCAAACAGGGTGTCGAAATCAATCCAAGATTCATTGTTATAGGACAGCACCAGCGTGTCCGTGTCTACCTGCGCAATCAGGCTTTGCAGAGCCTGGGGCATCTCGCGTTTCCGGTTATACGCCGAATGCGTGGCCGAATCCCGAGCGTCCACCCGCTTTTGCGCCACGCCGTACGCCTCGGGGCAATCCCAGCGGATCAGCGTCTCCCAAATGTGATAGTTCGTAAAGTAACGATGCTGGTTATAGGGCGGATCGAGGTAAACCAAGTCGAAACGCGGGGTCGCGGGGTCAGCGATGAGTGCGTTCGTGTCGCGTTGGTAGGTGGTGCCCGTGCCGTCCAAAAGCTCAGGAACTCGCAGTTCCAGGTCATTGTATGCGCGCGGAGCCCACTGTTTCAGGTACGCCATCTGCAGTCCGGTCGTGGAGTCCACCCGGTCTGCCGCTTCCATCAGTGAGGTCAGCAGGATAGGGTAGCGGGGGTCGGCGGCAAATTCCGCCTCAATCCGATTGCGGATTGCATCTATGCGCGCCCCATTCCGCGGTTGAAAGAATCGAGACTTTTCGCAAAACGTTTCCGTGAAGTAGCCCGGCTCTCCAGGGGTGGCCTGTAGGTCGCACAAGAGAGTTCGCAGTTCGCGGTCGTTTATCTGACGTTTGTCGGTGGCGATATAGCAATCCGACAGCACCCGGGAATAGCTGGCCACGTCATTAGCGGCGGTAGTAATCCCGAGAGCTTTAAAAGCCTGGGCGACCCGGGTCGTCCCGGTAAAGGCGTCAAGGGCTGTGCGTGCGCCTGAAAGGTCCGCAATCTGTGCCAATGCCGGCACCAAAGTGCGTTTTGAACCCAGGTACTTAATCACACATGCTCCCTCTTTTCCTCGAGATTAACATGAGGAAACGGGAAAACCGCGCAGGCACACGGAAAACCGGGAAATCGTGACTTGTGACCAGGAAAAATGAAGCTACATACCGCCGGTGTAGCCGAGCTGCCCCCAGGCGTAATACAGTCCAATGGCCGCCGAAATCGAGAGGTTCAGGGAGCGGCGACCCTCCAGCATGGGAATGCGAACCCGACTGGTGACCCGCGGGTCGTCCATGACTTCAACCGGTAGTCCGGTATCTTCGGGGCCAAACATGAGGCCGTCCCCGTCCTGGAACTGGATTTGGGGCAACAGGATGTCCGTGTGCCCGGTAAAGGCATAAAGTTTTCCGGGCACGTGTGCTAAGCAGTCGTCCAAATCGGGGTGACGCTCTAGGTGCGCCAGGTCGTGATAGTCCAGTCCGGCCCGTTTCAACTTGGTGTCGTTATCCAGGTCAAACACGGTCGGTTCGACCACGTGCAGGGTAGCTCCGGTACAGGCGGCCAGACGAATAGCGGCACCGGTATTCCCGGCAATGCGAGGTTGAAAGAAAATCACGTGCAACATAACGTCCCTATTCTAGGGAGGTTTTTCACTGCAACGGAAAATCCGGCGCTGAAACCTGTAAAATGGGCAGAATGGCTTACGAAATGGATTGGCGCGCGGGGCTCGGCAGCTTGCTGAACGCTGGAGAGGTTGATGTTACGAACCAACCTTTGGCCATCCAGATTGAGGGAGAAACCTTAGTTCCCCTGCGTATCAACCCGTCCGGAGACTGGTCAGAAAAGCGCGCTACTTGGCGTGACCTGACCTCGCGCTGGGCCTCGGTCACCAAGGGACTGAACACCACGCAGCTCGCCGCGATGCGCCACCTTTTTGAACATAGTGCCCGAGCGCAGCTTGTGAAGTTGAGTCACCTGGACGCTACCGGTCTGGACCTCCTGGAAAAGTGCATCACCAGCGGCGTCAGCGTGTTTGCTGATGCGTCACGCACCACCGTGCTGCGTCCCGTGGCTCCCGACCCCCAAACGGTCTTGGTCATTACCCAGCACGAGGGCGGCTCGGTGATGGTCGCGGCCGGCACCGAAACTGCGAGTGCTGGCGAGCCCGCAGAAACGCCCGAAAACACAGAGGCCGTCCGCCAGCCTCTCGGGCCGCAACTGGACGCCCTGCACGGTCGATTCGTGGCGTGTGCCGGCTTAAAAGCTGGTGTGAACGAGGAGCTGAACGCGTTGGCCGCGGCTCAAGCTCGCTGGGAAATCCCGGCTGTGCAAGCCAACGAATTTTGGGCCAACTACGCCAAACGCCTGGGGGAGCTGGGAGTGCTGTCTGGCGATTCCATGAAACTGAGCCAGGAACACGTTTTTGGTCCTCCCCGATTGTGCGGATTGCTGCGACTCCACGAAATGAACCCGAAACTGGTCGAAATCCGCTGGACCGTGCGTCGCCGCTCCGCCACCGCCGCGGTAGAAGTGGCACTGGACCCCGACACCCCCGATCCGGAAATTCAGGAAGCTATGCGGGGCGTCGGCTCCCTGGGGGGATGGAATGAATCCGAAATCCAGACGTTCTTTACGAAAAAATTTCCCATTTTTGAGTTGGACCGGATTCGCGAGTTCAGCAACACCATCAACGTTTCCGAACGTGCCGAAGTCAACATTTCCCCCGAACTGCAACATATCCAGATTTTCTCTGACGGACCCGATCTCGATTTGCAGATTGACCAGGCACTTTCCGCTACTCAAGGGACGCTCCGGTCTGACGACACCGCCACGGACTTCGAGGCGGATATTGGTGAACTGCCCAAGGGTGAGCCGCATGGCTGGGGGCTGCGTTACGGGCTGAACCTGGGGTTACGCCTGGGTCAGGAGGATTTGGACACGAAAGAGTTTCTGGCGGCTCTGGGGCGGGTGGAGCGCTGGTGGCAGACTCCCGGAGGCAACTGGGTGGATTTGTATGCAGCGAAAAATCAGCAGCTGAAACGCCTGATTCGCGAGTTCACCGATTTGGGGCTCAACGATTTTTCCGGCAGCGCTGATTTTGCGGTCGGGATTTCTAATTTCGGGCTGATTTCGGCATTGGATGCGATGGCCGCAACGCGCCAATTTTCCGGCGATTGGGAACACGCCGTCAATCTACTGGTGAATCCGCCCGAAGTATCGACTCCCGCGTTGGCACAAGGCACTTGGCGTGGGTATCAAGAGGACGGTTTCCGTTGGATGACGGCTCGGGCCGAGGCCGGTTTGGGCGGCATCTTGGCTGACGACATGGGCTTGGGCAAGACTATGCAGATGCTGGCGGTCATCGCCGGGCAAAAGCAGCAGTTGGCGGGTAGTCCCGCGGACGCCGCAGCGGTGTTCGTGGTGGTCCCGGCCAGTTTGATGGGGACGTGGGAAGAACAAGCCTCGCGGTGGTTCCCGGACTTGCGGGTATATACCCAAAGGACGAGCGTGGGCAAAGCCGCCGCGGACTGGGATCAGGTTGCCCGCGAGGTTCAGCAAGCCGACCTGGTGCTGACCACCTATACGCTGGCGCGAATGGACATAGATTTCTGGCAAACTCAGAGTTTCTCGGGTCTAGTTTTCGATGAAGCCCAGTTTGTGAAAAACCCTTCCACCGCCACCCATAAAGCCTTGGTGCGTCTGCGCGCGAAGTGGGCTTTTGCCCTGACCGGCACACCTATCGAGAATACCGCCACCGACTTGTGGTCAATTATGTCGCTGACAGTTCCTACGGTGCTGCCCAGCTTGCCGGTATTTACGCGCCGTTTTGCCGCCGAGACGCTCAGTGATCGCAGCGAGGCGGCAGCCGAGCTTTCGGATCGGGTGGCGCCGTTCCTGCTGCGACGCACCAAAGACAGTGTTGCCCAGGAACTGCCCGAAAAAATCGAACAGATAGTCTCTATCGACCTGGAGCCGGTGCAGCGAACCGGGTACGCCAAGTATTTGACGGCGGCCAGAGCCCAGGCGGCGGACGCTAATTCTCCACGTATCAATATCCTTACGGCGCTGACCCGCCTGCGGCAACTCGCTTTGAGCGCCCGGCTCATCGACCATCACGCGCACGAGGACGGTGCGAAAGTCACGTATCTGCTGCAAACGTTGGAGGGCCTGCGCAACGATGGCCGCTCGACTTCCCGGAAACGTCACCAGGCTCTGGTGTTTTCTCAGTTCACTTCCTTCCTGGCGATACTGCGGGAAAGGCTGGATCAGGCGGGGATTGAGTACGCCTACCTGGACGGCACCAGTCGGGACCGCGACCGGCAGGTGGCACGATTCCAAAACGGGGAAGTCGAAGTGTTCCTGATTTCGTTGAAGGCCGGTGGGTTTGGTTTGAACCTCACTGAGGCGGATTACGTGTTTCTCACCGATCCGTGGTGGAATCCGGCGGCGGAGGCCCAAGCTGTCGACCGGGCACACCGGCTGGGTCAAAAACGGTTCGTGAACGTCTATCGGCTGGTCGCCGCCGACACTATCGAACAGCGCGTTTTGGAGCTGCAAGAAAAGAAACGCGACCTCATCGGGGCGGTGCTCTCCGGTCAAGAAAACCGGGACGTGTCCGCGGGAATCACCCTGGAACAGTTGCGCAGCCTTCTGGGCTAGCGCTTTCGGCGGGATAGCAGAGGGATAGCGCACGGTAAATATTTCCCAAATTCCGGCGCGGTCTGAAAGGTCATGAAACAATGAAGCTATGAATGATGACATTGTTGAAGGGCGTAATTATTTCCAACGTTCCGCCGTCCGGGCGAAGTCCTTGGTACGCGGCGATCCGCTGGTGGGTTCGGGTCTGATTGTCATTGGGGTGTACTCGGGTAACGCCGAAGTCGCTGAAGTGATGCGCGGTTCGGCAAAAACGGTTCGTTTCATGCGTCCTGATGGAACGCTTTCCGCTGAAGCGGCGACGGATCCAGCTCAGATCGGCATCAAGTTAGCCAGTGGTTACGTGTTGGTGAAAGCCAGCGCAACCGGCAAAGATGATGTGGATGAGAATGCCTTTTTCCTGACCCCGACCGCTTCGATGGTCGAGATTTGGCAGTTCGCCGAAGCCGATTGAGTTCAATTCGCTCTGTGAGCCGGCAATCCTGGGGTTTTGCGCCAAGTTTCGCACGGGTGCGTTTCCGTTGCGGACTTCGTTTTGAGAATGTTGCCTAAACCCGCTAAATTTGATTTGCCTTTGGCACCAGCGAGGGTGGCGGAATGGTAGACGCGCAAGCTTGAGGTGCTTGTGACCAATTGCGGTCGTGAGGGTTCAAGTCCCTTTCCTCGCACAAGACCCGGAAATCCGGGTCTTTGTCGTATTTTCGTTCGGGAGGTTGTATGTCTGAAACACCTTTCGTTCGAGGAATCGCCAAATCTGTTTCTACCAGCGCCGCAATGGGGGAAATCGGCGCACATCGACCGTTTCCGGTTTACGGCGACCTCCTGACTTTGGATGTGCCGCGGGCGGCGGACTCCCCTGAAGTCGCGGCAGCGTGCCAAGATCCCGAAATTCAGCGTTTTACGACGGTCCCAGTGCCTTTCGGCCCGGAACACGCGGATAACTTTTTAAACGAACTTTGCCCCCAGTTATGGGACGAGGGGGGAGCCAGCTGGATTATTCGTACTTATGATGCCCAAACCCCCCACGTGGCGGGCACGATTTCTTTGCGGGTCGGGTTGGAAAAGACCGCCAATGTCGGGTACTGGATGGCTCCCGAGTGGCGGGGGCGCGGGCTGATGCGCGAGGCTCTGCAACTGGCGGTCACCACCGCGTTCAACCTGTTGGGTTTCCAATGCGTGACCTTGGAATCACACCCGGAGAATCTCGCGTCTATCCGAGTCGCCTGGCGTTGTGGATTCCGTTTTGGCGGTATCTTGCGCGGTATTGGCTTACATCAGGACCAGCGGGAGGACCGGGCCATGGCGACGTTGCTACCGGGGGACCCGCTGGAACCGGCGACCTCGTGGAACGCCCTTATGAAACTATTACAGCAAGGTAACCGGGGAAACGCCTCGGACCAGGAAAGAAGTACAAAAAATGAGTGAAACAACACTGCCAGCCCCCGACCCGCGCGACCCCGAAGCCCTCGTGCGGCAATTTCATCACGTTTACGGTCTGCCGGTGGTGACTACAGGACCAAACATTGAAAATGAGCGGATGCATATGCGCTTGTCGCTGATTTTAGAAGAAACTTCCGAGCTGGTGCGCGCCCTGTACGGTCAAAAAGCCTATGCGGCACTGCGCGGTGTCATGGACGGGATTAGCGAACTTGATGAAGGAGAGCGCGATACGGTCGAGGTCGCCGATGCTTTGGCGGATTTGACCTACGTTGTTTACGGCATGGCTTTGGAAGCGGGTATCAACCTGCCGGCAGTATTGCAGGAAGTTCAGGCGTCCAATATGTCAAAGCTGGGTCCCGATGGGAAACCGATTTATCGCGAGGACGGCAAAGTTTTGAAGGGGGAGGGATTCTTTCCCCCGAATATCGCCCGAGCATTGCAGGTCCCGCTAGACGCGGAACTATAGATACCGACGCCTCGCGGGCAGAAATATCTCACGTGAAACCGGTGCACTAGCTGGCTTTTAGGTTAGGATTAAGACGTTTTGTTTGAAATTTGTCAATTCTATGTGAGCCGAAGCGGGAGGTAGTGTGGTTCGAGTTACTGTAGTCGGCGGCGGTTACGGGGGAATCACCGTAGCCGGCGGTTTGGATGATGTCGCCGAAGTAACTTTGGTGGAGCAAAAAGACCAGTTTGTGCATCACGCGGCGGCTTTGCGCGCCGCGGTCGACGATATTTGGACCCACACTATATTCATGCCCTACTCGCGCCTGTTGAAGCACGGCCGGGTCGTGCACGGGGAAGCGACCCGAGTCGAGGGAACCACTGTTCACCTGGCAAATCATGACCCTATTGAAGCTGACTATTTGGTTTTAGCTACGGGAACGACATACCCTTATCCGGCGAAACACAATATCCCGACCGCATCGTTGGCGAAACGCCGTCTGGAAGAAACCCGGCGTAACCTGTCTCAAGCGAAGCGGGTTATGTTGGTCGGTGCAGGTACTGTTGCTATCGAATTCGCCGGCGAGTTGTTCACGAACTTCCCCGATATGGAAATCATCATGGTGGATCGTTCCCCACATATTTTGGGTTCCAACGAGTACGCCGAAGACTTGCGAAACGTTTTGACCGCGGAGTTGCAGCAGGCCGGTGTACATCTGGTTTTGGGCGCTCCTTTGGCTTACTTGCCGCCGACCGACATCGGCGAACTGGCTCCTTTCCACGTCGAGACTGGGGCCGGAGTCGGGATTGACGCGGACATGTGGTTCCTGTGCTACGGCGCTCAAACGGCTTCGGGCTATCTGCGGGCAAACTACGGTGATTCCCTCAACAGTGAGGGGCAGGTCGCGGTGGACGAATACCTGCGGGTCAAGGGCCAGAATCACGTTTACGCAGTCGGTGACATTACCGATGTTCACGAGTCTAAACGGGCTGATGCCGCCCGGGCGCACGCGCGGGTAGTGGTGGCAAACATCAAGGCAGAAATCGCCGGAAATCCCCCTACCACCACCTATACCCCTGGCAAGATGTGGATTGTCCTCCCACTGGGGGTCGAGGGCGGAGCCTCGCAGCTGACCGGCCCTAATGGAGAATCTCAAATCGTAGGTCCTGACGAAACCTCGGAAATCAAAGGCACCGACCTGATGGTGACCATGGTCAGAGGTCAGCTGCACCTGCCTTAGGCCGTTTTTGGCTCAACCGTGGCGAATGGTGAGCCCGCACCAGGGCACTGCGCTGGCGTCATCGGTTGGCTTAGGCTCGCGGGAGGAAGCCGCTGGTTTCGCCCGGAATACCCTGCAAACTTTGGTCGTGCCGATTAGAATTGACCCTATGAGAGATCCTCGCACGGAGTTAGATAATTTGATTGCCGCGTTGCAGCGGCATTTGGAAGTGGCGTCTGTGGCGGACAGCGAGATGGACGATTCGCCGGTTCTGAGCAACGCCGAAGAAAAACTTCGTGATGCCTTCTTTACCTATGATGACGCGCTGTTTACCGCCACCGGGGTTGAGTTGCCTTTCGACATTTTAGACGAGGACGACGATGACTACGATGATGATGACAACGACGACGATGATTTCGTCGATGACCTCGACGATGAAGATGATCTCATCGATGACTTCGACGGCGATGACGACGACGACAACGATTATCTCGATGAAGGCGATTTAGAGAACTTTGACCTGCACGGCGAGGACTGATTTTCTCTGTCTCGGTGTCGCCTCTGAGAGGTCACGCTGCGGGCGCGGGGTGCAAAAGCACTAGGCCGCCGGGAGGCGCGGGTCGGACACTTCATCCAATGCCGACATGACCTGACGCGGCACTTTCGTGCCTAGTGCCCCCAAGATTTGGTGGAACTGCTCGGCACTGCGCGCACCAACGATAGCGCTGGAGACTCCGGGCTTTTGCAAAGCCCAAGCCAGCGATACCGCCAGCGGAGAAACCTCCAGGCCCTGCGCCGCGGTCGCCACCGATTCCACAATGCTGCGGTAACGTCCTTGCAGGTAGGGTTGCACAAAACCCTGCAGGTGAAGGGAGGCTCCACGGGAATCAGGGGGCAGGGAGTTTCGATATTTACCGGTCAAAACCCCGCGTCCTAACGCCGACCATCCCAAGAATCCGAATCCCAGCGACTGGGCGGCGGGCAAAACTTCGGCTTCAGCCTGCCGATTTAACAGCGAGTATTCATTTTCCACTGCCGCCAAACCCGGCACGTTGACCGTGCCTTCCCGCAGGCGCGCCGCCGCGTAAGCGCACTGCCAACCTGCATGGTTGGACAGTCCCACGTACCGCGCTTTTCCGCTCGACCAGGCCGACCATAACGCGCCCAGCACCAGGTCAAAGTCAGTTTGTGGATCGGGGACTTGAATCAGCCACAAATCTACGTAATCTGTGCCCAGGGTGGACAAAGTGCGGTCCAGGCTGCTTAACAAATTTTGGCGCGAGGCATCTACGAAAGACTCATCGTGACGCCGTGAAACCCCCGCTTTTGACACAATGACCAGGTCCTCACGGGGAAAACCGGACGAGTCCGCGCTGGTAGCATCCGCTGCGGTCGAACCGGAGTGACTCAATAGACGGCCCAGCACCTGCTCGGCCTGTCCATCTCCGTAGGTCGGGGACGTATCGACCAGATTCCCTCCCGCCTCGACAAAGGCCTCTAACTGAGCGGCCGCTTCGGACTCTAAGGTATCTCGACCCCAAGTCAGGGTTCCCAGTCCCAAGGCTGAAACCCGCATACCGGTATTTCCCAGACGACGCATTTCCATGGTTTCCAGCCTAACCGAGGAAGTGCTCCGAACTGCCTAGCCCGCGTCGGTAGGGCCGATTTCCGCAATTTTTTCCACCTGCGCCGGGTCCAGGTCCGGCGCTGTGCCACCAAAAGCGGGACACAGGTTTTGAAAGTAGCACCAGTCGCAGAGCCGGGATTGCCGGGTTTCAAAACGCTTCGCTTGTAGGTGAGCGGCTATGTCTGACCACAACGCGTTAAGTTCAGTTTCAAATTCGCTCACATCGGCATCGGTCGGGTCAAACGTCAACACCTGGGGGTTGCCTCCCAAGAACAGCAGCTGGGTGCGTTTGGGGGTGATCTGATACTGTTCCCGGTACAGCAGGGCATACATTCGCATCTGAAACACATATTCCCCGGTAAAGCGCATATCGGGAGCCTTGCCGGTTTTGTAATCGATAATGCGCACGTCCCCGTTGTCTGCCTGTTCCACCCGGTCAATGAAACCGCGCAGCCTTAAACCGCTGGATAATACTGTTTCCACCCCCAGCTCCCGGCCGCTGGGACGCAGGCGGCGCGGATCTTCCAGGGAAAAATATGCATCAATAAGCTGTCGGGCCGCAGCTTTCAATTCGTCCTCGGAAGTCTGGGCCAGGATTTCAGAAAGTTTGTAGGCTCCGTCCGTGACCTTTTCCCAAGCGCTGTCCACGGTTTCGCGTACCGTGGGGGCTTGGCGGTCGGCGGGCGGCAAATCAAACATATCCTCCAGCACCTTATGCACTAAACTGCCGCGCAGGGCGGCGGGGCTTTGCGGCTCAGGGAGTTTGTCGACATACTTGAAACGCCACTTCAGGGGGCATTGTTGAAACTGTTTCGCCGAAGATGCCGAAAGCGCCGGGGGACGAGAGGCCTGGGCAGGAACTGATTCACTCATGCTTTCAGGCTAATCGCCGGGCCGCCAAAAATCCGTCCGTTTACCAACCGATTGTGTCGGGTCGAAAAACCATAGGTTAAGATAAAGGTTATGGCTCAATCTCAGGAAAAACCATCCGTTCCCGGCGGTCCAGCGCGCCGCCGCGGCCCTTTTCGCAGTGGAGAGTGGGTCCAACTGACCGACGAAAAAGGTCGGGTGCATACGACCCTGCTGCGCGAAAACGGCTATTTCCAATGCCATCAAGGAGCCCTGCACCACAGGGAAATCATCGGGAAACCGGAGGGCACAATTGTTCCCGCGGAGCGCGGCGAACACCGCTTCACCGCGCTGCGTCCCCTGCTGGTTGATTATCATCTATCCATGCCGCGCGGGGCACAAATCCTCTATCCGAAAGATGCCGCGCAAATCGTGATGGAAGGCGATATTTTCCCTGGCGCTAACGTTGTTGAAGCCGGGGTGGGCAGCGGGGCGATGACCATGAGTTTGCTGGGGGCGGTAGGGCCGTCCGGGCACGTCACCAGTTTTGAGTTGCGTCCAGATTTTGCTGAGGTAGCGCGCTGCAACGTGGAAATGTGGTTCTGCGGGGAGGTGGACAACTGGGAGTTGCGTCTGGCTGATCTTAGTGAGGGGCTGCACGAGGGCGTGGCGGACCAGACGGTGGATCGCGTGGTGTTGGATATGTTGAAACCGTGGGAGCACCTGGAACAGGTTCATCGGGTGCTGGTGCCCGGTGGGGTGTTGACCTGCTATCTTACCACCATTACGCAGCTGGCGCGGATGGTCCAAGACTTACGAAACTTCGGGGGTTTCACGGCCTTGCGCTCCTGGGAGTCCCTGGTCCGACCCTGGCACGTTGACGGTTTGGCGGTGCGACCCGATCACCGCATGATTGCCCACACCGGATTCATATTTACGGCCCGCCGCCTGGCTGACGGCGAAACTTCCATTCGGCACGGCGAAGAAGCGGTTGGTCAGTTCGACCCCCGCGATGCCCTGTGGGAAAACGAGGAGCTTGACTACGAAGCATCGCGGCCGATTTCGGACCAAAAACTGCGCCGCGTCATCAGGGATGCCCAGGAAAAAGCTGCCTACCAGCGGGAACAGGCGACTCGCCGCACTGTGCTTGAGGAGGACAACGATGAATGATTCTGACACGAGTATTGAGGACTTGAAACGTGAGGTCATCTCCGTTGGCGAACACAACGCCCGCCTGAAAACCGCCCTGCGAGAATCGAAAACGCAACTCGAGTCCCTGCGCTCCCAACTGCGCCAAATCGGTCAACCTCCCTTGTCACGAGCTATTTTTGAAGGGTTTTCCACCGCCACTGTCCCCGACGCTGACGCGAGCCAGCCCTCCCGACTGGCCGAGGTTGCTTGGGAAGGCAAACACGTTCGCTTGGCGGTACAGGAATTCGCGGGGGTGGACCAGCTGCAGCCGGGGGACGCCGTGTGGATAGACGCCACCCCGGTAGTCGTGGGCTTTGCGACCAAGGCCCTGTCTGGCAGCGTGGCGGTCATTCGTGACTTGAAAATGGACCGGGCGGTCGTGCGGCTGTCCAGCGGAACTGAAATTGTAGTGCGCCTGCGTGCCGGATTCGCCAAAACCCTGAAAGCCGGTGACACCTTGTTGGTGGATACGCGGGCCGGTTGGGGAATGGAACTGCTGGAAAGTGCCGGCGTGGAACAGGCCCTGCAGCCCGAAGTTTCGGAAGTCACCTATGACGATATCGGGGGACTGGACACGGAAATCAAACATATCCGCGCTGCCGTAGAGATGCCCTATACCCATCGCGATCTGTTCGCCTCCTACGGTCTGAGTGCTCCCAAAGGAGTCTTGCTGTACGGGCCTCCGGGCTGCGGCAAAACCATGCTGGCCAAGGCCGTAGCCACGTCTCTGGCGGTGCAATACGATCAACCCAGCGTGTTCCTTTCCGTGAAAGGACCCGAACTGCTGAGCAAGTTCGTGGGCGAAACCGAACGGCAGATCCGCGCTATTTTTGACCGCGCCCGGGAACTGGCGGCGGGTACTCACCCCGTGGTGGTGTTCTTTGATGAGATGGAGGCCCTGTTCCGTACCCGCGGCTCGGGCATTTCCTCCGATGTGGAAAATATGCTGGTACCCCAACTGTTAACCGAGATGGACGGTTTGGACGAACTGCGCGATGTCATCGTCATCGGCGCTTCGAACCGGGAGGACATGATTGATCCGGCGCTGCTACGTCCCGGCCGTTTTGACGTCAAAATTCGCGTGGGGCGTCCGGATGCGTCAGCTGCACGCGGTATTTTGGCGCACCATCTCAGTCCGGCGACCCCTTTCGATGAGGTACAGATGAACGCTGCCGGGGGAGCGACAGTTTTTGCCGTAAACCTGGTGGAGGCCGCGGTCAATCGCCTATTTGTCCAGGAGCCAGCCACCTATCTGTGTACCTTGCGCTACGTTGAGGTGGGGGGCAAAGAGCAGGAACGCAAAGTGTTCTTTAGCGACATGATTTCCGGGGCTTTACTGGTTTCGATTGCGAACCAAGCCAAAAATCTGGCCATAGGCCGCGAACTGAACGGCGAGGGTCGTGGGGTTCGTCTGGAGGACCTCAACGCCGCGCTCACGGACACAATCGCTCAGACCGCGGCGCTCACGGCGCTGCTACCCCCGGAAGCTCTGGCACGAGACTTGGGAATCAATTGTATCGCCAGCGGGGTAGTCCGCGACCCGTCATATTCCTAGTCAGGGGCCGGAATGATGACAAATCAGCGTGTGGTAGGAATCGAAACCGAGTATGGCATCGCGCACGACCCGGATACAGAAGTTTACGCAAATCCCAGTCTGCGGGACAGTCCCGAGGGTTTGTCCGTGATTGCAGCACAAGCGGTGCGTTCTTGGCAGGCGAGTTTGCGTCCTGACGGGCGGGCGATTGGTTGGGACTGGGACGGGGAAGACCCCTTGAACGACCTGCGCGGCACTCGGTTGGAACGTGCCAGCGCTAATCCGACCATGCTGACCGATGATCCCCACCGGTTTGCCCCGGCAGCTTCCCCTGCAGACGCTACCGCGGATGACACGTTTTCAGCGCAGGAACTGGTGGGTCAATCCTCTCCCATGCTCACGAATGTGGTGTTGACGAATGGGGGACGGTTCTATGTCGACCATGCTCACCCCGAATACTCCACTCCCGAAGTATTGACCGCCCGCGACGCGGTGGTGTGGGACGTAGCTGGGGAATACGTGGCCAGACGAGCCATGAGTATAGCCGCCAGCTACGATTCTCCGATTGCGCTGTACAAGAACAACACCGATTCCAAAGGGCTGGCATACGGTTCGCACGAGAACTATCTGTTGGCCCGGGAAGTGCCGTTTGCGCTGCTACGCGACTGCCTGGTGCCGTTTTTGGTGACACGCCCGGTTATCTGCGGTGCGGGCCGGGTCGGTATCGGGAAAAACAGTGAAACTTGCGGTTTTCAAATGTCGCAGCGCGCGGATTTCGTGGGGGATTTGGTTGGTTTGCAAACGACTTTCAACCGTCCCATCGTCAATACTCGTGACGAATCTCATGCCGATTCAAAGTGGCGCCGCCTGCACGTTATCAACGGCGATGCCAACCGGTTCCCCGGCTCTATCCTGGTAAAAGTCGCTTCGACTAGGGCGTGGTTGGCGGCTCTGGAAGCAGCTTGGAGGTCCAGTCACAGTGCCCCGCCGGTAGAGGGCCTGTTCCTGGAGTGCGATCCGGTAGAAGCTGGGTGGCAAGTCTCCCACGATATTGACTTTGTGACGACCCTGCGGTGTGCTGACGGGACAGAACGCAGTGCTTTGGAGTGGCAGTGGGCGGCAGCGAATACAGTGGCGGATTTCTTACATTCCTTAGACCGGGACGTATTGGTGGCGGATGCCCTCATTGATGCTCTGACCTGGGTAGATACCGTGCGAATGCTGCGCGAAGATTCCGGAGCCGCAGCGCGGCGCATCGAGTGGGTGGCGAAACGCACGATTTTCCAGGCTCTAAGCGAGCGGATTCCCGGGGGATGGTCCAGCGCGAAACTGGCAGCCCTGGATATTCAGTGGGCTGATTTGCGCCCCGGTTTGTCTCCGGTGGATAAACTGCGAGCCAAAGGCCATGTTGAGGATGTCGCGCCCGCTACCGAAATTATTTTGGCGGCTACCCAGCCTCCTGCCGGCACTCGTGCAAAAGTGCGGGGGGATGCGGTAGCTCATCGAAAAGACCTGGTCGCAGCCAGTTGGACATCGTTGGTAGTACGTGCCGGGTGGGACCGGCTGCAGCGCGTTTCCCTACTGGATCCGTTCTCGGATGAGGCTCCAACTTCGTAATTGCGTCAATAGCGCATAACCTAATGAATTAGACGAAGTAGCACAATGGAGACTGTTATGAAACAAGACCAGACGAATTATCCGGGAACTCCTGCCTCACCTGACTCGAGCGCGGTCCCGTTCGGACGCGGTCAGATTCAAGAACCGGCCGGACTGGATGACTTGCTCGATGAAATTGAGGACCTTGTCGCCGAGGACGCCGGTACTTTTGTGCAAGGATTTGTGCAAAAAGGCGGGGAGTGAACCTTGGCGCGAAACGCTCACCTGGAACAGTTGCCGCGCCGCATTTTCGGTATCGAAACGGAATACGGCATTCTCGCCGCCGCGGTGTCGGGCGGTGCTCCGGTGGTGGACGCCGACAAGGCCGGACGGGTGTTGTTTCATGACGTTTTAGCCCGCAGCCAAAGCACTTCAGTGTTCCTCCCCAATGGTTCACGCCTCTATCTCGACGTCGGATCTCACCCCGAATACGCTACCGCGGAATGCCTGAGCTTGGACGACGTGTTGAACCAGGATCGTGCCGGGGCGGAAATTCTGGCGGAAATGGCAGGTGCGGCCAGCGAGCGCCTGAGCGCCCAAACTGGTACGAAAACCCAGGTACACCTGTTTAAGAACAACTTGGACGCGGCGGGTCACTCGTGCGGTTGTCATGAAAACTATCTGCTGTACCGGGACGGGAAGTTTCGTTCCCTGGTCGATTCCCTCGTCTCATTCCTGGTGACGCGCCAAGTCTTTACCGGGGCCGGCGCCCTGCTGCGAATCCAGGGTGAAACCCGCTTTTGCTTTTCGCAGCGAGCTTTCCAGATAGATGACGCAGTCTCCGCCGCCACGACCTCCACCCGTCCTTTGGTCAATACTCGTGACGAACCCCACGCGGACGCGAAACGGTATCGCCGTCTGCATGTTATTGTCGGGGATTCCAACGTTTTGGAGCCTCCGACACGCTTCAAAATTGCGACGATGAACCTGTTGCTGGCCGCTTTGGAGGCCGGGGTGGATTTCTCCGACCTAGCTCTGGTTTCGCCCATGGCCGCGTTACGCGATATTACCTCGGACGTCACGAGTTTTGGGGGACAAGTCCGGGTGGAACTGACGGACGGCCGGCGCTACAGTGCCCTGGACGTGCAAGAGGTTTTCCGCAACCGTCTGTCTGACGTGTTCTCCGGGGCTGAGTTGGGTGCGGGTTACCGCGAGGTGTTGGCCCAGTGGGGGCAATGGTTAGAGGCTTTGCGGAATCAGGATTTGGAGGTTTTGACTGGCCAGCTGGATTGGGCGACAAAGTTGTCTTTGCTCAATGGCCTGCGCCAGCGCCATAATCTGGCGTTGGACGATCCGAAGATGGCTCGTTTGGATTTGGCATACCACGACATCACTCCCGGCGGACTTCGCCTGGATCAGCGCGGCTTAGCAACCCGATTGACCCGCCCGGACGCAGTTGAGGCTGCGAAAAATGTGCCTCCGCAAAACACTCGCGCCAAGGTACGCGGCGCGTTCATTGCCGCGGCGCGAGAACACCGGGCGGATTTGCAAGCCGATTGGACTCATTTGCGTTTGCCGGAATCAGGGTTGGGAACCGTGACACTCAGCGACCCCTTCGCGGTTGACAGCGCGGAAGTCGATATGCTTATGAAAACAATGGAGGCAGCTTGAGCGAAGAAACTCCCCGGCGTTCCTCGCACCGAGCCGCGGGCCCGGTTGATGCAGGAACTTACGTCAAGCGTGAGGTTGACCCGAACCTTTCGCCACGCCGGCGTGCCAGAATGCAGGCGCAAGCTGCCGAGCAACAGTCCGCCCCGGCCGCCCCGCCGATGACGGACGGCGCTAAGGACTTGCTGACGTCTTGGCTGAAGGCGAACGGTTTCGAGGACCTGGAGTCTTTCCAAGAAATGACCCGCAGAGCCGAATCCCAGCTTCGTCAAACTCCACCGCCAGGCGATACGCCCGCCCCCTCCCTGGCGCTTTCGGCGGAAAATCCCGTGTCCAGGTCTTTGGACCCGGCGAACCTGGAGGTGCCCTCCTCACTACCGCCAAGGCCAAGCACGTTGCCCCGCCGAGCCGCTCGCTCGGCGGTACGCCAGGGAGTGCAAACTCCCGCCGCGGCCTCCCTTCAACCGGATTTCACCTCGCGTCCAGTACCTGCCGGGCCTGACGTTGCGTTGCCTGTCGTGTCCCCGGAAGCGCCAGGAGCCCCCTCTCTCGCCGTTGCGGACACGCCAGCTCAGGTTGCCGCGCACCCGGAAGCTCCGGTGCGAGACTCGGTATTAAATCTTCCTCCAGAAGTCGTGCCCACGGTCAGTTTGCGGCGTGAGGACGTACAAAACCTGGCTGTAGCGGAATCGAAAAAGCCGAAAACTCACAGTCCCCGCCGAGCAGCAAAACTCCGGCGTGCCGCATCATTACCCCGGACCCCGAAACCGTTGGCGAAAACGAAAGTCGTTCCGATTGCCCTCACCTTGGGGATTTTGCTGGCGCTAAGCGTGGCATTGTTGCTGTTGATTATGTGGTACCGCAGTGCCGTGGCCGTCAGCGACCCCGCGAAATCAAAAATCGAAGTCTTGGGAGCAATTGGCGCCCAACCTGTGTTGACTCTGTCCGAACCCATCCCTCTGGAAAAAAGTTCCACCGAACTTTTGATAAAAGGTAGGGGACAACAGATTAAAGATGATTCCATCGTAGCGCTGCGGGTCACGGTCTTTTCCGGAATGACCGGGAAACTGCAGTCCACCTCTGGCGATGAATCCGTGCTGGTCGGCCCGCTTTCGGCCAAGGTCTTTGGCACGGAACTGTATAACGCGGTGCGCGGCGCCACCGAAGGCTCGCGCTATCTATTGAAACAACCTGTCGAACAACAGGGTACTTCCACCATGGAAATCGGGGTTATCGATATTATCCAAACATCCCTGAACTCCCAGATGGCAGCTTTGCCGCCCGATGCTGGGCTGTCCGTAAGCGAAGACCAGGGCCAGGTGCGCCTGGCGATTCTTTCGGACTTTAGCGGCGATTTTCGTTCTTACCCCTTGATTACCGGCTCCGGGGCGACAGTTGCTCCCGGCCAAACCGTACTGGTGAAATATCAAGAATTTTCTTACTCAAATCCGCCCGCGGTGTTGAAAGACCACTGGGCCGAGCCAGTGAAGCTAAAACTGGACGATAAAGTGCAGCAGGGGGTGGCGCGCGGCATTGTGGACCGCAAGATTGGTTCGCGGATGCTCCTGGAGGTGCCGCCTGCCGAAGGCTCCGGCAATCAGGCGACCATCCTGGTGGTGGACATTTTAGCGGCTTGGGATAATCCCGAAGTGACGAAAGAATCTTGAGGTGACAAATGCCGAATCGTTATGCCGACGACACCCTAACCGTGCGTGTCATTCCCTGTTTGGACGTGAACGCGGGTCGCGTAGTCAAAGGTGTAAACTTTGAGAATTTGCGCGACGCCGGAGACCCGGTCGAGCTGGCGGCGCGCTACTGCGGAGCCGGAGCGGACGAAATCACGTTCCTGGACGTGTCGGCCTCCGTGGAGGGTCGGGCGACGATGGCAGAAGTCGTGCAGCAGTGTGCTCGTGAAATTTTTGTACCACTGACGGTCGGCGGGGGCGTGCGCAGCGTTGCCGATGTGGAACGGTTACTAAAATCCGGTGCCGATAAGGTCAGTATCAATACCGCCGCGATTGCCCGACCGGAACTCATTACCGAGATTGCGTCCCGCTTCGGGGTGCAGGTGTTGGTGCTGTCGGCCGATGCCAGGCGGGTCCAGGGTGGGGTACGCACCCCTTCAGGCTATGAAGTCACCACGCATGGCGGCAAACAATCGACCGGGATTGACCTGTTGGAATGGATTGGTCAGGCTTGTGAACGCGGAGCCGGGGAAGTGTTGTTGAACTCGATGGATGCCGACGGCACCAAGGCCGGTTTCGACATTGAGATGCTGCAGGCGGTGCGTCCGGTCTGTCCCGTTCCCCTCATTGCTTCGGGCGGGGCGGGTAGCGTTGAACATTTTGTGGCGGCTGCACAAGCCGGGGCGGATGCGGTGTTGGGCGCTTCCGTCTTTCACTTCGGTGAGATTACAGTCGCTGAAGTTAAGTCAGCTCTCAGCGCGGCGGGCTTCCCGATTCGCTAGTTTTTGCGGTAAAGCGTGAAGTTTTTGCGACCTTGTTTCGTGACGGGTGACTGCTCTTTTCATTTTGAAAATTAATTTTGCTCTCGGCGATTTGGGTAAATATCCCGTCAGCTGGCAATATAATTCCGTGACCGAATTACCCGATGATGTGTCCCAGCGTCTGAAACGTGATGCCCAGGGGCTGTTTGCTGCGGTCATCCAAGATTTTGACACGTTGCGTGTGCTCATGGTCGGCTATATGGACGATGAGGCTTTGGCGCGCACCCTCTCCGAGGGGCGGGTTACCTTCTGGTCGCGCAGCCGTAAGGAGTATTGGCGCAAAGGCGATACTTCCGGTCATGTTCAATTCCTGCGCCACATCGAGATTGACTGTGATGGAGACGCGTTGTTGCTCCAAGTCAAACAGGTAGGTGCGGCTTGCCATACCGGCACCAGGTCTTGCTTCGATGCTGGAGGTGTCATCGAACCTGCGCGATTGGACGCCGATGTCGAGGCACCCTCGTGCGGACCCGACGACCGGCCGATAGGGACGGTGGGCCCCTGATGCTGACTTATGAGGAGTTTTACCGTCAAGCCAAAGCAGAGGTGGCCCTGCGTGAGGCCACCGTGCCTTTGGAACTTGTGAAAGAACAGGCCCGCCACGCTACCAGTCCGAAAGATGGCTTGGCGGTGCTGCACTCCCGCCCCGGTTTTGTCGCCATCATGGGGGAAATTAAACGGCAGACTCCGACAGCAGGTTTTCTCAATCCCATTGAAGATCCGGTGGAGTTAGCCAGGGAATACATCGAAGGAGGGGCGGTAGCGGTTTCCGTGGTGACCGATCGCCCCAACTACCTGGGCACCCCCGAAGACTTCGTGCAGGTCCGCCGCGCACTGGACGTGCCGATGTTGCGGAAAGAATACGTGGTGACTCCCTACCAGATTCACGAGTCGCGGGCGATGGGCGCGGATATGGTGCTGCTGATGGTGGCCCTACTGGAGCCGATGGTGCTGGAAGCATTGGTGGAACGGACTCATTCCCTGGGGATGTGTGCCCTGGTGGAATGTCATTCCCGTTTGGAGGCACGCCAAGCTATTTCTGCTGGCGCGCGCCTCATCGGCATCAATGCCCGGGACCGGGAAACGGGGGCGGTAGACCTGTCCATGTGCGAGCAAACTATTGACGTGATTCCTCCCGACATCACCGTGGTGGCCGAATCCGGGGTCCACGGCCCGCAGGAAGTTTTTGACTATGCCCGAGTCGGGGCTGACGCTATCTTGGTCGGCGAGGCGCTAGTGCGTTCCCCGGATCCCGTGAGCCTGTTGCGCAAGATGACTTCCGCGGCGCAGCATCCCGCTTTGCGGCCCGACCGAGCCTCCCGCTATCGTCATAACGCCGAGGGGCAAGATTGATGTCCTCCCTGACTTTTGCCGCAGCACTTTCGGCACCGCTTTCCTCCAGTTGCCTTTTTTCCGCTGTTCGTGCCAGCATTCCTTCCCCGCCCTCGCCGATTTTGTTCAGCCTGGGGCCGCTCACCATTCGCTGGTATGCTTTTTGGATTATCTTGGGCATGGCGCTGGCGATTTTTTGGACCTCCAAGCGTTACCAATCCCGCGGAGGCAACCCTGAACTGGTGGGCGACATTGGGATTTGGATTTGCCTCTTGGGCATCGTTGGCGCGCGGGCTATGGCGGTTTTTTCCTATCCCGGCGACTACTTTGGCCCCGGTATTCCGTGGTGGAAACCCTTTGCCATCTGGCAAGGCGGTTTAGCCATCTATGGTGGTCTAATCGGCGGCTTCCTCGCCGCCGTGTGCTTCCTGCGTTTCAAGAAGCAACCCCTGGGGGTGTTCTTAGATGCCCTGGCACCCACGGTTCTGGCCGCCCAAGCCTTAGGCCGCCTGGGCAACTACTTTAATCAGGAAGTCTACGGCAAGGCCACGACCCTCCCTTGGGGGCTAGAGATTAGCCCGCAGATGGCTCCGGCAAACACAGCCCCCGGAACCCTATTCCACCCGACTTTCCTCTATGAAATCATCTGGAACCTTTTGGCCATGGGTATCTTGCTGCTGTATGAAAAGATTCGCCAGCGTTCCCATGATTCCGAGTTTGCGCAACAAGTCAATGTTTGCCCCGCGACGGGTCAGTCCTGGGGACGCCTGTGTGCGTGGGAAATCATTGGTCTGTACCTGTTCCTGTACAGTCTGGGGCGATTTTTCCTGGAGTTCGTGCGTATCGACTACCAGTACACGGTGGCCGGGGGAGTCCGCTGGTTCCAAGTCGTTGCTGGCGTCATCGCCGTTGTGGGACTAGCAGTGTTCGCGGCGGCTCGCTACCGGAAACTGCCTGCTGTCCTGACTGAGGCTTCACACCCCGCCCCGGACTCACCGGAAACGCCACCCATAGAGCCTGACCGGGGGCAATCCTCTGGTGACGTCGAGTCCGAACCTGAGGAAAAAACGACCGCCGATACTGTAAAAAACCCCGAAAAATAAACTTGTACCTGGTCCTAACCCAGATTAAACAGCTATTTTACGAGTGTTACGGTATAATGGTCATATTGAAGCAGTAATTCCAAGGGGGTTTTACTGCGGGGGGTTACCGGCGCAACCTATGCGTCCGCCCCTCAGAGGATGAAGAGGAAGAAGGTAAAACATAATGAATATGAATGAATCTATGCATCATCTCACCTGGTCACTTTTTGACCGTAACTCTGACCGCCAAGCTCTAAACTTGTCCCCTCGGTCGGTTCTGTCCGAGGTAGTGCGTCCTTGGTTTGACGCTTACCGTCATGATCCGATGATTGAGTCGGCTCTGCGGGACTTGAACGAGGGCGGTGCTCGCCGAGTCCGTGCCCTGGATTTCTTAGGGTTGGATTTGGTGACGACAGCTGCCTAACAGCTAGGCGTTTTGACTGTAAATTCGCGGCAAACCCTCGGGTTTGCCGCGAATTTTTGGCTTGCCGACCAAACGGGATAAAACATGCTAAAATCGAACATATGTTCGAAGATAAGCGGTCTGTGAAATCGTGGAGCCCCTACGCATTAGCGCAGTCAGCGCCGCACCCCGGTCTTCCTTTTGCGCCGGATTTGGTGCCGGCTGGGTGGCCTTCGCCGTCTCAGGATTATTTCGACCGCGACATTGATTTGAACGAACACCTTATCCGCAATCGACCCGCGACTTTCCTGGTGCGGGTCGCGGGGGATTCCATGATTAATGCGGGCATCAGCGACGGAGACGAACTCATCGTGGATCGCTCCTTAGAAGCGGGGGACGGCAATGTCGTTATTGCCGTTATTGACGGTGAAATGACGGTGAAACGCCTGCACTTTGGGGCTCGCGGCCCGGAACTGCACCCCGCTAATCCGACCTATCCCATACTGCACCCCTCCGAATTACAAATTTGGGGGGTGGTGACGCGATGTCTGCATCGACTCTGAGCCCAGGGGCCTGCCGCGCACTTGAGTACACTCCCAACCGCGGGGAAATAACCCGTGAGACGGAGGAATGCCAGAACGGGCTGGTGCATCGCTTTGCCTTGGTAGACGTCGATTCTTGCTTTGCCAGCTGCGAACGGATTTTTCATCCGGAGCTTTCCGGGCGTCCGGTAGTGGTGTTGTCTAACAATGACGGCTGCGTGGTGGCGCGCTCGCGGGAGGCGAAAGCCTTGGGCATTAAGATGGGCATGCCGTGGTTTCAAATCCGGGCATGGGCCGAGGCCTGTGGCGTGGTCGCCCGGTCCAGTAACTACGAACTTTACGGCTCTATCTCGGCGCGAATTATGGAAATCTTGCGCCAGTTTTCCGCTTCGGTAGAGGTCTATTCCATCGATGAGGCGTTCCTGACGCTCTACGGTAGACCCGCGGAGCTCCTAGGTATAGCCCGCAGTTTACGGTCCCGAATTCTGCACGACCTGGGGGTGCCGGTTTCGGTCGGAATCGCCCCGACCCGGACTTTGGCAAAACTCGCTTCCCACGGTGCCAAACATACCCCGGACTTGGGCGGGGTGGCCAGCTGGGACGCTTATACCCCAGCCCAGCACGACCGGATTTTACGCGATACCGAGATTGGCGACTTGTGGGGAGTAGGGCGGCGTCTGAAAAAACGCCTGGAGGCTCTGGGAATCACGGATGCGTTGCAACTACAGAGGGCTGACCCCAGCGAAATTCGCCGCCGTTTCAACGTTAATCTGCAGCAAACGGTGCTGGAGCTCAATGGGGTGCCCTGTATCGAGATTATTGAGCGGGATGCGGTGCGCACTTATCAGGTCATGTATTCGCGTTCATTTTCCACGCCGGTGCGCGGAGTCACCCAGGCTTATCAGGTCCTCTCCATTTACTCCCAAAATGTGACGCGCCGTCTGCGCCGCCAACAGATGACCGCCGGTGCTCTGTGGGCTTTTGCCTCTACTGCCTGGTACAAGGAGCCGTTTTCACGGATTAGCGCGATGGCTCCGCTGCACCCGCGCACTGACGACCCGGTGACAGTCCTGAAAGCGGCCGCAAAGGTCCTGCTGGGACAAGTTGATCCGCAGGCTGATTACGTGCGGGCGGGCATCTGCCTGACAGACCTGGGCAAGCCCGACCCGCAGGATCCGTTGCCCATGTTTGCTCCGGATCCGGAAGCGCTGCGGCGGGGAAAAATTATTGATCGGGTCAACGCGGCGGTGGGGGAGGGCTCTGTAGGGCTGGGTCTGGCGGGACTGAAAGCTGCCCCGGACTGGACTATGAAGAGAGAGATGCTATCCAACCGCGGCACTACGCACTGGTCCGAGCTGGCTCTGGTGCACTAATACAGCTACGCAAAAGCGGAGAAAATGAGCGAGTTAATCCGTATTTACGAAATATAGTTAAAAAAATTGATAAAAATGGGACCCCGGTCCCTTGAAAATAAGCGGAGGGACGCAAGAATTGGTGGTGAGGTTGGAGATTCCAATCGAGTACTCACCGGACTATCAAAGGAGAAAGTCATGCCTCAAAAGATTCGCGCCTCCATCGCGTATGGCGTTGGTAAGGGGTTTTCTAAGCCCGAAGAGCTCATCCTCGATGATCCCATCAAAGCCGAAGTGCTGGTCAATATCGAGGCTTCCGGCCTATGCCACTCGGATTTGCACCTGGTGGAAGACGACGACAAAATGTTTGAATTTCCGGCTGTTTTAGGCCACGAGGTCGCCGGTACGGTAGAAGCCGTCGGCCCGGAGGTCGTGGGGATTAAACCGGGAGACCACGTGGTGGCCACACTGGAGCAAATTTGCGGTCATTGCGATAAGTGTATGGGAGGAAAAGCGCATTCCTGCCGTCACCAGGAAGAATGTGTGCGCCAGCCGGGGGAGCCGCCGCGTCTCAAGTTCCCCGATGGGCGTCCGATTACCCAAGCGCTGGGGATTGGCGGCTTTGCTTCCAAGTCTCTGATTCACCAAAATCAGTTGGCGGTCGTGAATAATCAGGTAGATATGGCTGAAGCGGCCTGCATCGGTTGCGCCACCATCACCGGCTTCGGGGCGGCAAAGAACTCGGCAAAAGTTCAGCCGGGAGATTTGGTTGCGGTCATCGGCACCGGCGGTATCGGACTGAATGTAATCTCCGGGGCGCGGGTGTGCGGCGCCCGCACCATCATTGCCATCGACGTGTTCGACAACAAGCTCGAATTCGCCGAGAAGTTCGGCGCCACCCACGTGGTCAATGCCAAGAAAGAAGATCCGGTTGAGGCCGTGCGCCGCATCACCGGCGGCGGGGTGGACAAGTCCTTCGAAGCCATCGGGTTTGCGGAAACCATGAAACAGTGCTGGGATATGCTGGCCCAGGGCGGCACCGCCTACTGCATCGGCTTGGCGAAACCGGATGCCACGGTTTCCTTGGAGATCGACCCCATCAACCTGCTGTTTATGCAGCGCGGTTTCAAGGGTGTGTGGATGGGCGCGACAAACCCGAAGCACGACATTCCCTACTACGCTGACCTGGCAGTGGACGGCCGGCTCAATATGCACGACATAGTCACGCAACGCATCCGTTTGGACCAGATTACCGAAGCGTATGAACAGCTCATGCGCGGTGAGGTCATCCGTTCGGTTATCACCGAGTTCTAAACGCTGAAACAGAGCTGTACGTAATTCCGGGTGAGTCTGCATGGGCTTACCCGGAATTACTTTCTGTAAGCTAGAGGTAATCCGCGGTTAAGGCAGTTTTAGCGTTTACGGTACAGGCGCTTGCGCTGGAACTTGGGCTCCGAAGTAACTTGGATTCCGAGGTTTCTAAAGATCCCTTCGTCCACCGACCCCAAGATAGTGGTCGTGTGTACGTTCGTGCCATCGAGTTCCTTGAGCATCCCCAGTGCGGCGCGGGCTTCGGCAGAAGTCCCGGCGGAAACGGACAGGGCAATCAGCACTTCATCGGTGTGCAGGCGAGGATTGCGCGAGCCCAAATGCTGGGTCTTTAAGGTTTGGATAGGCTCAATCGACTCGCGAGACAGCAGATCCAGCTCCGGATCGATGTCTGCCAGGTATTTCAACGCGTTCAGCAGCATCGCGGCGGAACAACCCAGCAGGGCAGAGGTCTTGCCGGTGATAATCGTGCCATCGTGCAGTTCAATAGCGCTGCCTGGCTGGTTGGTGGCGGCTTCAACTTCCAGGGCGGCACCTACCACGTGACGCTCCCAAGTGGAGGTGCCCGCTTTCGCCATTAACACCGCAATCCGGTTGGATTCTTCGGAATCCCGGCCGTCACGGGCTTGTTCAACCAGCGCTTTATAGTAGCGGCGGATAATTTCTTGACGCGCGGCTTCCTGACACACCTCGTCGTCACTGATGCAGTAGCCCGCCATATTAACTCCCATATCAGTAGGGCTTTGGTAGGGAGATTTACCGGTGAGCTGTTCCAACATGGTTTTCAGCAGCGGGAAGGTTTCAGTATCGCGGTTGTAGCTGGTGACCTGCACGCCGTGTGCCGCCAAATGGTAGGGGTCGATGAGGTTGATGTCCTCCAAGTCCGCGGTGGCGGCTTGGTAAGCCAAGTTCACCGGATGTTCCAACGGCAGGTTCCAAATTGGGAAGGTCTCAAACTTGGCGTAGCCGGCTTCGATACCGCGTTTATTGTCGTGGTAGACCTGAGAGAGGCAGGTTGCCAGTTTGCCGGAACCCGGACCGGGGGCGGTAACGACGATGAGGTCGCGGCTGACCTCCACATAGTCATTCCGACCAAAACCGTCCTCGGACAAAACCAACTTTGTATTCGAGGGGTACCCCTCGATAATGCGGTGTCTGGCGACTTTCAACCCCAGTCTTTCCAGGCGCTCCTTGAACGCGAAAGCTAGGGCGTTGTCGTCCGCGAGTTGGGTCATCACTACGTTTTCGACCAGGAAACCGCCTTCGCGAAACACGTCAATGAGCCGCAGCACGTCATCTTCGTAAGTAATATCCAAATCAGCGCGGCGTTTTTGCCTCTGTAAATCCAAGGCACTGACACAAACCAGAATCTCAATTTCATCCTTTAACTGGCGTAGCATCGAAATTTTGTTGTCCGGTGTGAACCCCGGCAGGACTCTGGAGGCGTGCATATCGTCGTACAGTTTGCCACCCATCTCCAGGTAGAGCCGCCCCCCGATTTCCTGGCGACGCTCCGCGATGTGTTGGGACTGCATTTTGATGTATAAGTCGTGGTCAAACCCAATTTTTCGGCTCATCAAATACTTCACTTTCTCAGATAAATTTCAGTTTGGAATCAATAATTAATTATTGTCTTAGCTTACACTAGGGGAGTGACGTTCTCAGTGACCGCGGCCACCGCGGAACCCGCTTTACTGGATTTGCCTTGGGAATTACCTTTGGAGGAATGGCCAGAGCGCTATATCGCCTCTTTCCCGCACGGAATTTCACGACACGTTGTGCGTTTTGTGAACCTCGGACCGCGAATCCTCGCGGTGAAAGAAATTTCGGAGGAAAAGGCACGTCACGAGTATTCCCTGTTGCGCGATTTGGTGCGTTTAGAACAGCCGGTGGTGCAACCGCTAGCTCACGTCACCCACCGTACCGATGCGGCCGGGGAAGAACTCAACAGCGCCCTGGTGACCTATCACCTGCCGTTTTCCTTGCCTTACCGGACTTTGTTCAACGCGAATATGAGTCCCGAGACCGCCACTCGCCTCATCGATTCTCTGGCGGTGCTGCTGGTCAGGTTGCATCTGCTGGGGTTCTATTGGGGAGATGTCTCGCTTTCGAACACACTATTTCGTCGTGACGCCGGAGCATTTGCCGCTTACCTGGTCGATGCGGAAACCGGGGAGTTGCATCCTGAGGGCTTGACTTATGGGCAACGCTCCTACGATGTCGAAATAGCTCGAGTGAACATCATCGGTGAGCTGATGGATCTCCAGGCAGGGGGCACTCTTGACGAAGCCGCTGACACCGTTGAAATCGGTAACCTGCTCCAAGACCGCTACGACGCCTTGTGGGATGAACTGACCTCTGTAGAGACTTTCGATGCGGATGAAACCTGGCGTATCGAGGATCGCATTCGTCGTTTGAATGATCTGGGCTTCGACGTGGGCGAGCTTAAGATGAAGACCAACACCGCGGACGGCGCTCGCCAAGTGCTGATTCAGCCTAAGGTTGTGGATTCCGGGCACTACCATCGCCAGGTAATGCGCCTGACCGGCCTCGATGTTCAGGAAAACCAGGGGCGGCGCATGATCAACGATATGCAGACTTTCCGAATGCTCAATCATCTCGAAAACGTACCCCTTGACGTGGTGGCGCACCGGTGGCTGACGAAAGTATACGAGCCGATTCTGGCGGCCCTCCCGGAGGAACTGCTGTCAAAGCTGGAGCCGGCTCAGGTGTTTCATGAGATTCTGGATCACCGCTGGTACCTGTCGGAAAATCGCGGGGAACAGGTCAGTTTACACGAAGCCATCGATTCCTACATTCGCAAAGTCCTACCCCAAAAACCTGACGAAATCACCATTATGGGTGAGTAAACGCGGTTCTGCCAGAGTCACAATCCGCTTTTTAGGTATGCCGAAAACCTAGGCCCTGCGCCGGTAGCGTTCCAGAACCACAGAGGCTATCCAGAACACAATCGCGAACCCAACTTGGATTGCGATATTGACCCAGAATTGGTTGGCGGCAGCGCCACTGAAGGTTGTCATTTGCGCCAGGGCATTGTTGTTGTCGATGTAGTAGAAGGTGGGTAACACCCGTCCGACAGCAACGACCGCTTCGGGCATTAGGTGCGTGGGAATGAAAGCACCGCAAAGGAACGAACTGGCCAGAGCCACCACGTTCACGATGGCGCTCAAGGCCTCCTTGTTGGTCGTAATCTTTGTAATGAGGAAACCCAAAGCCAACACTGGCAACCCAAAGACGAAAGTGTTCAGGGCAAAGAGACTTCCGCGTCCGGTGGCCCAGGACTCGGGTATCAACACCGACACCAGTCCTACGTTCAAAGCTGCCAGCAGCAGCATAATGATGGCGCAGCCGAGATTGAGATTCAGGTCAATTCGCAACGGATTAGCCGAGGAAACAATGGTACGCCGGCGCACGTTTATCTCTGCAAACGCCGCCAGCACCATGGTGATGACATAGATGGCACCCGCCATAAGGGTGTAACTGCCGAAGTTGTACAGCCCTTTCGTCAGCATCAAGGTTTTGGTGTCCAGTTCGCTGGTGAGGACGACATCTGTCGACAGCTTCGAGCTGGACTCGATTGCTTTGACCAGTTCGTCCTCGTCGGTGAGATATTTCCCGTAACCGGTGGCCAAACGCAGGAAACGCGTCACCAGCGCCTCGGCCGAAGCACTCTGCGCGGAGGTGCGAGTCTTGATTCCGACCGTGGGTTCTTGACCTTTCAGAATCTGGTCAGTGAAGTCCGGAGGTAGGTAGACCGCATAGGCTAGCGCCTCGTAATACAGGGCGTCATCAATTTCACGATTGGTGCTTTTCACATCAGCTTCGCTAGTATGCTGGCGCAGATAGCTATCGAATGCGCGGGTCAAGGCTGTTTCAGAACCTTGATTAATAAGTATCACTTTCGGTTTATCGGCGGTAAAGTTTCCGGCCCCGCCCGGAGGCGCCTGGAAAGCCGTCAGACCCATCACCACCATGATGGCGGTGAAGATAAAGACAAAACCGAGATTGCGAGATAGTACCCGCACGAAACCTTTAAAGACTGTCATAGCGCTGCCTCCTCAGGACGATAACGGAAGCGCCGAGCAGGACTGCGGAAATAACCAGCAGAATGACGATATCCTGCCAGTATCCGTCGTATCCGGGGTGAAAGAACAGGTTATAGTAGCCATCGGTGATGAGGGCGACAGGATTAAACTTGTTGACCATCGGAAAGCGAAAATCTACCGCGTAGCGCATCGCTCCGCCCATCATGCCTGCCAGCATCGCCCCCAGCATGGTCACCGCGATGAGGACGCCAATCTTGGCGTTTTCCCCGCCGGGAACCAACGTGGAAATAGCCGCTCCGAAACTCAGACCTGCCAGGGCTCCCACCGAGGTCAGTAGCATGGTCAACCCCCAGTTGGAACCAAAATCTACCTGAAACAGGAAATGACACAACACCAGCAGCGCCAGCAGTCCGACCAATTCCACGAGGTAGCTGGTGATGATGCCGGAAATAATGAGTTTGGACTTACTAGTTGGGGCTACGGTGATACGCCGTCCGATAACTCCCAGCGGCGGCTGGACGTTATTCATGATTGTCAGCGAGAACATTCCCCCGTAGAGAGCCGCCATGGCCATGAGGGAAAAGAACTCCGCCATCAACAGATCCATCGACTTGGGACTGCGGTCTTGCAGGGTAAAGCCGCTGGAACTGAGCTGGTCTTGGACGGATTTGGCGATCTTTTCGGGATTGAAAGCGAGAGCCGCTGACTGAGGGCCGGCGGGGCCGTCGGCTATGCCGGTCGCGGGTGGTGTCAATGCGGCTAGCTGCGCGGTGATTTCTCGCTCGGTGAGGGTAGAAATCATATCGACCCGCTGGGTAATTTCGTCAAGAATTACCTTTAGTATGGTCTGGTTCAGACCGTTGGTGGTGATGGTCAGTTTTGCTTGGGCGTCTTTGACCATGCCCTCGTCGGGGGTACCGGTAATCTCGACGATTCCGTCGACTTTTTCATTCTGAAGTAGTTTCTTGCCTGCGTCCAGGTCGGACACTTCCGTTACCTGCAAAAGGGGTTTGTCGCTGCCGGTCACGCTGGAATCTCCAGTCTTCGCCAACTCGTCAAAGGCAATCTTAAAGGCACTGTCCTTATAGACCTGGGAGTTAACAACTGCGACCGGCACCGTGTCAAAGGCTTCCTTGTTGACAATGTCGCCCAAGGCCACCTTGAACAGAACACCTAAGATAATCGGGAAAGCCAGGGTGAAAAACACCAGGGAGCGATTCCTCAGGAGGACTTTCACATTGTATAAAATCAGGTGTCCCATCTCAGTCACGCAGTTCCTTGCCGGTGAGCTGCAAGAACACGTCGTTCAGGGTGGGGCGTTCGGAAAATATGGACTCGTAGGCAACGTTTGATTCCACGAGGTCGCGAATCAGCGCCGAGACATTGTTTTGACCGTGTGCATAGATGATTTCCACGCTACGATTCTTGGTTTCGACAGATTGGATTTGGGGATCGCCGCGCAGTTTTTCCAACAGGGAGGGGGGAAACTCGGTGCCCTGAACGGTGACTTTTTCCTCGATATTCGACAACTGCTTGAGCTCGTTGACGCTGCCTTGGGCGATGATTTTCCCCTTGTCAAGAATGATGATGCGGTCGCAAATCTGTTCAACTTCTTCCATGTAGTGAGTGGTGTAAACCACCGTCGCACCTCGGTCGCGCAGGGTGACGATGCCGTCAAGGATATTGTTGCGGCTTTGCGGGTCTACCGCGACAGTCGGTTCGTCGAGAAATATCAGTTCCGGCTGGTGAGCAATGCCGCAGGCGAGGTTGAGGCGACGCAGCAGGCCGCCGGAGAGCTGTTTGGGACGGAACTTCAGATAATCCTGCAGCCCCACCAGCTCCACCGCCTCAGCAATCATCTGGGTTCGTTTTGCCTTTTTCGGCACGTACAGTCCGCAGAAGTACTCCAAATTCTGCGCCACGCTCAGCTCGTTGAACACCGCCACGTCTTGAAACACCACGCCAATCCGACGCTTTACGTCGTAGGCATCAGGGCGCATAGTTTCGCCAAAAATGTTGACGGTACCGTTCTGGAATTTCAGCAGCGATAGCATGCAGTTGATGGCGGTAGATTTGCCGGAACCATTGGGGCCCAACAGTCCCAAAATCTCGCCTTGGCGGACTTCCAGGCTCAGTCCGTTCAGAGCTCGCAATGTTTTGTAGTCCTTGGTCAGTCCTTGGACTTCAATCACGTTTGACACTATGTTTCCTTGCGTCGTGGTCGATGAGTTCTCTTTCATCGTAGAGCCGCCTCGACGTGCAATTTCGTGAATTTACCAGAACTTAACGCAACATTTTCGCAAAATAAAAATTTACCGATTATCGAAGGATAATCGGTAATTGTTTGGTACCCCGGAAGGGATTCGAACCCTTAACAAGCCGGGTTTGAGCCGACCGCCTCTACCAGTTGGGCTACCAGGGCATTCTCTGTGAAGGTTAGGTAAATAACCGCCGCAAAGACTTCATATATACTAAAGTATCTAACGAGAAAAGCAAATCGAGTCCACTTACAAGGGGGATCTGAAGAGATGGCGAAGACGGCATCTGCACCAAAGGACACCAAAGAGCACCGGCGAGTAATTGTGGCCGAAGACGAGGCCTTAATCCGCCTCGACATTGTCGAAACTATGAAAGAAAACGATTTCGAAGTGGTCGGCGAAGCTGCCGACGGCGAGGAAGCCGTAACCCTAGCTCTGGAACTCGAACCTGATTTGATGGTTATGGACATTAAAATGCCAAAGCTTGATGGCATTGCGGCAGCCGAAAAAATCATGAAGGAAGCTCCCTGCGCTATCGTGATGCTTACCGCTTTTTCCGACAAGGAACTCATCGAACGCGCCAAAGATGCCGGTACTATGGCTTACCTGGTGAAACCGTTTGACCCCAAGGATTTATTGCCCGCCGTAGAGGTCGCCCTGTCACGCCACCAGGAGCTACTCTCTTTGGAAGATTCCATTGCTGACCTGCAAGACCGGCTCAGCACCCGCAAACAGGTAGACCGCGCCAAAGGTCTCTTGATGGAAAAGATGGAACTGACCGAACCGGAAGCGTTCCGCTGGATTCAAAAGACTTCGATGGATCGTCGCCTGTCCATGCGGGAAGTGGCAGATGCGGTCATTGACCAGCTAGGCGATTAATTGGGCTGTTCCACAAGGTAGCAGGTCATCAGGCCGGTGGAGATAATTTTGCCGGTGTCCTCGCTGATGTTGTCAAAACGGTATACCGCGGTGCGTCGTCCCAGGTGAACCGCATCGGCGGTGCAGATGATGCGGCCGCTGATTCCCGGTTTGATATGGGTGATGTCCAGATGCGCTCCTACGGCGCTTTTGCCGAACTGTTTAGCCCACTGGTAAGCAGCAAAAGACGCGACAGACTCCGCCAGGAGAGCCGCGGCTCCGCCGTGCAGTATCCCAAACGGTTGGGTATTACCTTCCAGCGGCATGATACCGACCGCATGTTCGGCGCTGAGCTCGGAAAACGTAATGCCCATTTTCTCGATAGCAGGGCCCAGATTATCCCGATCCATTCTTACCTCCGGGGTTCTTGATAACCTACAGACATGAGTAAAAGACGTTTACTGGTATTGGATGGGCATTCCTTGGCTTTTCGGGCTTTCTTTAGCCGTGACCCGGAACACTTCCGCACCTCCACCGGTGTCTATACTAATGCGGTACACGGATTTTTCTCTATGCTGCTGACGATGATTCGCACTGAGAAGCCCACTCATATCGGTGCAGCTTTCGACCTTTCTCGTCACTCCTTTCGTACTGACATCTATCCGGACTACAAAGGCGGCCGTTCCGAAACGCCACCGGAATTTATCGGACAAGTGGAAAATATCCAGAAGTTGCTCAGCGCGATGGGGATTAAGTGGCTGACGGAACCCAATGTCGAGGCGGATGACATTTTGGCGACATTGACGGCAAAAGGGACCAAAAACGGCATGGAGGTGTTGGTTTCGTCTGGGGACCGCGACACTTTTCAGCTCATCTCCGACGAAGTTACCGTTCTGTATCCGGGACGTAGCATCTCTGACACCAAACGTATGACTCCCCAAGCGGTAAAAGACAAATACGACGTCTGGCCGCAGCAGTATCCAGAAATTGCCGCCCTGGTCGGAGAGAAAGCCGATAATTTGCCAGGCGTGCCTTTGGTTGGGGAAAAAGTTGCCGCCGCGTGGCTTAATGAATACGGTTCACTAGATGCTTTGTTGGAGCATCGTGACGAACTCACCGGCAAACGCGGGGAGAATTTGCGTCAGCACGTAGACGACATCTTGCGGAATCGTCAGTTAAACCGGTTGCGCACCGACCTGCAGCTTCCAGTTGGTGTGGAGGACTTGCATTGGACCGGATTCGATCCACAGGCGGTCCAGGCGGTTTGTAATGAGCTGGAGTTTAATCAGATGCGCTCCCAGATTCTGAAACTCGGTCAAACTCTCGGTGTCGCCTCTGCCAACACCGCGTCATCCAGCGAGACGAACAGCCCTGCGGTGGAACCAGAGCCGCAAGACGCGGATGGTTTCGGAGTGATACCGGATCCTGAGCGGTTTCATCTGGGAAAGGATTTCACACCGGCGCAGTTTGCCCAATGGCTGCAACGCACGGAAAGCCGGAGTTTAGGAATTTGGGCGGTAGGTAATATCGGAGTGACCAACCCGCGGATTGACTGGCTGTTGTTGGCTACAGATGAAACTCCCCAGGGGCAGTGTGTGTTGATTGTACCTGATGAGCTCACGCCGGAAATGGAACACTTGCTGCGCGATACTTTGTCGGGAAGTCGAAATAAAACCGCGTATGACGCGAAAGCGCTGCGCCATGCGTTACGTGCCCACGGTTGGGAACTGGGCGGTGCAGTCACGGACGTGAATATGCTCGATTACCTGGTCAATCCCGATGGGAACCGCACCAAGTTCGCCGGGGTGACGAAGCGCCTGCTGGGTTGGGAGATTGAGGAGAAGCCCTCCGATGTCAGTAAAATCAGTGAACAGATGACTTTGGATTTAGGTCTGGAACTAGACGGGGAGTCCCCGGCACAGCCGTGGCCCCAAACGCTGATTAATCAAGGTATCTATGCTTACGCCCTGCTACAGATGCAGCCCATGCTTCTGCAGCTGGCGCGCTTCCGCCGGGTAGACGGGTTACTGGAACTGGAAAACCCACTTTCCTTAGTTTTGGAAAAAATGGAATATACCGGTATCGGTATTGATACGATTTGCCTAGATGATTACGCGCAGAGTCTGCAATCTGATGTCGAGATGGCTCAGCAATCCGCTTTTGACTCCATTGGCCGCGAAGTCAATCTGTCCTCCCCGAAGCAGCTGCAAGATGTGTTGTTTACCCAGCTGGAGCTACCTAAAACTAAAAAGACCAAAACAGGGTATACAACGGATGCGAAGGCTTTGGAGGAACTTGCGCGGTACAACCCGCATCCTTTCCTCGAAGCACTTTTATACCATCGTGACCGGATAAAACTTTTACAGATTGTGCGCAATCTGCGTGACCGGGTAGGGGATGACGGCAGGATTCATACCACTTTTGGGCAAACTGTGGCGGCAACCGGACGGTTGTCCTCCATTGATCCGAACTTGCAAAACATTCCGGCGCGTACCACGGACGGGCAAAAGATTCGGGAAGCGTTCGTGCCTCAAGAACCATATACCGCCTTGATGACAGCGGATTATTCTCAGATTGAGATGCGGATTATGGCCCATCTGTCCGGCGATGAGGGACTTCTGGCGGCGTTTGCCTCCGGCGAGGACCTGCACCGTTCCGTGGCGGCCTTGGTTTATGGAGTGACGCCCGATGAAGTGACTTCCACCCAGCGCTCCCACGTCAAGGCGACTTCCTACGGCTTGGCCTATGGATTGAGCGCTTTCGGTTTAGCCGGTCAGCTAAATATTTCGCAGAGAGACGCCAAGCAACTGATGGACACCTATTTTGAGCGATTCGGAAAGGTGCGGGACTATTTGAATTCCATTGTCGCCACCGCCACCAAGGTTGGTTACACGGAAACCATGCGCGGGCGGCGCCGCTACCTGCCGGAATTGCGTTCTACCAATCGTAACGTGGCTGATAATGCTCGGCGCGCGGCTCTCAACGCCCCCATCCAAGGCAGCGCAGCCGACCTCATGAAAGAAGCCATGCTCCAGGTCGATGCTGACTTGCGGCGCGACGGTCTACAGTCTCGCGTCCTGCTGCAAGTTCATGACGAACTCGTCTTGGAGGTCGCTCCTGGCGAAGAGGAACGTCTGGAATCGTTGGTACGTAAAGCCATGACGGGTATCGCAAAACTGCGGGTCCCGCTGGAAGTCTCGGTGGGCATCGGACCCAACTGGAGAGCCGCAGCCCACTAGGACCGGCACCGAGGTACTTGACCCGGCACCGGTCCGCAGTAAGTTGGGTAACGCCTACTTCACGTCTTCGAGGTACTTATCGGAGTCGAAGTGGTTTTCACCGGCAAAGCTCTGGGCGATTTCCTTGTCGTTGTCGTCAATCTTGCCGCTAGAGAAACGAGCCATCAGCATAGCGATAGCTCCGTCACCAGTCACGTTCGTGGCTGTCCCGAACGGATCGAGGGCAATGTAGGACGCAATCATCAACGCAACTTGTGCATCGTTGAATCCCAGCATGGAGGACAAGATACCGGTCGCCGCCATAATCGCGCCGCCGGGAACGCCCGGAGCTGCGACCATCGTGACACCCAGCATAAAGATAAAGCCGACGAACTGGGCGACACTAACCTTAATATCGGAGGTCATAATGATGGCCAACGCAAAAGCGGTAATCTTCGAGGTAGATCCTGCCAGGTGAATGGTGGCACACAACGGCACCGTGAACGAAGCGACTGCGTCGGAAACACCAATCTTCTTGACCTGACGCAATGTCACCGGAATCGTAGCGGCAGACGAGGATGTCCCCAAAGCGGTTGCGTAGGCGGGCAGCATCGTGACCAGAGCCTTGAACGGATTGACCCCGAAGGCCAAACCACCGACCAGGTACAGACTGACCAGGATAATGACCTCCAGTACCAAAACCAGGATGACCACCACTGCCAGCACGGCGATAACGTTGTAGACCTCCCCGGTCTTTGTCATGTTGAGGAAGATACCGAAGATGTGAATCGGCAGCAGGGGGATGATGACTTTTTCAATCAACTTAATGATGATGGCGCGGAACTCCACAAAAGCACGGCGCAGCGTGCCGCGGGACACCATAGACAAACCGATGCCCATGATAAAGGACAAAATGAGCGCACCCAGCACGGAAATCGGGGCGGGAATCTCCAAAGTCACCGCGGGGGCAATGTTGGAAGCCGAAGGATCCGCAACGGAAGCTAAGGAACCCTTGCGCAAGAAGTTGGGCAGTACGCTCTCAGAAATGCCGTAGGTCAAGAACCCGGAATACATCGTCGAGATGTAGGCAACCAAAGCGGTCAGCCCCAACCACTTCGCTGAACCGGAACCGAGGTCAGCAATAGCGGGGGTCACCAGCCCGATAATAATGAGCGGGATACAGAAGTTCAGGAACTGACCGAACAAAGAATTGAAAGTGGCGAAAACCACAACGAAGGGCTCGGGAACGAAAAGCCCGAAAACGATGCCCAGGACAATCGCAATGACAACCCAGAGCAAGATGCCACCCTTTTTGAAAATATTCACAATAGACTGCATTCCTGCATTAAACCACACTTTTTACATACCCTTTTCATTCGGTCACTTCACCTCCGCTAACCAGGACTCAGGGTGTGCAAACCTGACGATGACCAGATTCCGCTCACTGGAGGGTCGGTCAGTCAATTCAGAGGCGGGTTTAATTTGGATAGGCCAGTGCTATCCAGTAAGATGGATGCTTGGTGTTTTATCGCTTTAAGGTGGTTTTTTCAGCCGTCTGGAAGTGATTCGACATCGGTAACTATTCCTACTACCTGACCTTGGAGTCACCAACTAAATGTCCAATACTACTAATGTCCCTACTACTGTTCCTCAGGTTGCCATTAACGACATCGGCTCGACCGAGGACCTCATCAAAGAAATCGACAAGACCATCAAGTACTTCAATGATGGCGATCTTGTCTCCGGTACTGTCGTGAAAGTTGATCGCGACGAAGTTTTGCTCGATATCGGTTACAAAACCGAAGGCGTTATTCTTTCCCGCGAGCTGTCCATTAAACATGACGTGGATCCCGACGCGGAAGTCAAAGTTGGTGACGAAATCGAAGCTCTGGTCCTCCAAAAGGAAGACAAAGAAGGCCGTTTGCTGCTGTCCAAGAAGCGCGCTCAGTACGAACGCGCCTGGGGCGATATCGAAAAGGTGAAGCAGGAAGACGGTGTCGTCAACGGTACCGTTATCGAGGTTGTCAAAGGCGGCTTGATTATTGATATCGGTCTGCGCGGATTCTTGCCGGCCTCCCTGGTTGAAATGCGCCGCGTGCGCGACCTGCAGCCTTACATCGGCCGTCAGCTGGAAACCAAGATTATTGAGTTGGACAAGAACCGCAACAACGTGGTTTTGTCCCGCCGCGCTTTCTTGGAACAGACCCAGTCCGAAGTGCGCACCACCTTCCTGTCCACTTTGCAAAAGGGTCAGGTTCGCAAGGGCGTGGTGTCCTCTATCGTCAACTTCGGCGCGTTCGTCGATTTGGGCGGCGTGGACGGCCTGGTGCACGTGTCCGAACTGTCCTGGAAGCACATTGATCACCCCTCCGAGGTCGTTCAGGTTGGCCAGGAAGTCACCGTGGAAGTACTCGACGTTGACTTTGATCGCGAACGCGTGTCCCTGTCCTTGAAGGCCACTCAGGAAGATCCGTGGCAGACCTTCGCCCGGACCCACAAGATCGGTCAAATCGTTCCTGGTAAGGTCACCAAGTTGGTGCCCTTCGGCGTGTTTGTCCGGGTCGAGGATGGTATCGAGGGCCTGGTACACGTGTCCGAGTTGGCCACCCGTCACGTGGAAGTTCCCGAACAGGTCGCCAAGATTGGCGATGAAATCTTTGTCAAGGTTATCGATATTGACCTCGAACGCCGCCGTATCTCGCTGTCCTTGAAGCAGGCTAACGAGGGGCTGGACGTGACTTCTGACGACTTCGATCCTTCGCTTTACGGTATGTCTGCCGAATACGACGCTGAGGGCAACTACAAGTACCCCGAAGGCTTCGATCCGGAAACGAACGAGTGGATGGAAGGCTACGAAGAACAGCGCGCTGCTTGGGAAACCTCCTACGCCGCGGCTCAGGCTCGTTTTGAAGCCCACAAGGAACAGGTTAAGGTTGCTCAGGAAGCCGACAAGGAAGCTGCTATCGCTCAGGGCGTAGCTGAACAGACTTCCTACAGCTCCACCACCGAGGAAGAAGCCGATACCTCAGGTACCTTGGCCGATGACGAGGCTTTGGCGGCGCTGCGCGACAAGTTGGCCGGAGAGTAAAGCTCTCGGAAATTCCCGCGCGGCTGGACAGCCAGCAATAATTTCATCAGTGATGCGGAGGCCGCTTGGTCTCCGCATCACTTTATATGCTCGATTTTTCCACCAGCATTTGGCCACATTTCCCCGCGGTGTGGCTTAAGCTGAGAAATACTACGGTTTTTGATGACCGGATGAAATAGTAAGCACCGCCAGAATTTTGAGCGCAGCACAGAGAGGTAACTGTCGTGAAAATTGTCATTGCCCCGGATTCGTTTAAAGGTTCTTTGTCCGCCGCGGAAGCAGTCGCGGCGATGAAACGTGGGGTTGAAGCAATTTTCCCCGAAGCCGAAACGGTAGCGGTGCCGGTGGCTGACGGCGGTGAAGGCACCGCTGCGGTCATGCTTAATGCTTATGGCGGAGAAGTTAAGACGGCCAAGACGGTAGACGCCCTGGGCCGCGAACGGGAGGGCGAATTTACCTGGATTCCGGCGCGGCGCCTGGTCGTACTGGACACCGCTGAAGCCTGCGGGATTATGTACATCTCTATGCTGGAACGCAACATTATGGAATCCAACACAGAAGGTGTGGGGATGTTGTTGAAAGCCGCGTTGGACTTGGAGCCTGAAACTATCGTGGTCGGTTTGGGCGGTTCTGCGACCAATGATGGCGGCTGGGGCATGATGCATAATCTCGGTGCGAAACTTTTTGACGAGGCCGGCCAAGAGCTCGAACCGAAAGTTCATGTTTTGGCTAACGCTGCCCGCCTGGATTTATCCGGGATGGATCCTCGCTTGAGCAAAGTAAAGATCGTGGCTGCGAACGATGTGCGTAACCCGCTGACCGGTTCCAGCGGGGCGTCTGCCTCGTTCGGTCCGCAAAAGGGCGCCAAGCCGCTGCAGCTGGGTAAGCTCGATCGCTGCCTCAAAAATTGGGGCCGGCTGTTAGAAGAGACTACCGGTACCAAAGTTGCAGACGTGGAGGGTGCTGGCGCCGCTGGAGGGATGGGAGCCGCTTTCCTTGCTCTGGGTGCGGAAAATCGCCACGGTTTTGAGATTGTAGCCGAAGCGACGAAACTCAACGAAGCTATGGAAGATGCCGACCTGGTGTTGACCGGCGAAGGTCAGCTCGACCGGCAAACCCAACGCGGCAAGACGCCCTGGGGCGTGGCACAGCTGGCTCGCCAGCACGGTATTCCCGCCTTGGCGTTTACCGCGCGTCTCGGCTTGGGACACGAGATTTTGCTGCAGGACGGATTCACCGCGATTATTCCCATCATGCACCAAGCTATGACCGGTGAAAAAGCCGCCATCGAGAAAGCATCTATCTTGTTGGAGGACGCGGTCACTTTGAGCTTGCAGCTGATGACGGTAGGTGCGAATCCCGCCATCAGCGACATTTTGTTGAAAGCACTTGATGATTAAACAGCTGCGGACGTTCTCCGTTCCGGATAATCGTGCGCTAAAGGTCGCTATCAGCGGCGGTATCGGATCGGGAAAAACGTCGTTCACCAACTGTTTAGCCTCCCTGGGCGGGGTTCGTTTTGACGCCGATGAAGTGTTGCGCGCCGCCACCGGTCCGCAGGGGAGTGCCACGGCACAAATCCGGGAAACGTTTGGTGCATCGGTGTGTGCCGGCGGTGAACTCAATCGCGGCGCCCTAGCGCAGCTCATCTTTTCCGACCCTGCCGCAAAAGCCCGCCTGGAAAGCATCTTGCATCCCCTCGTGTGGGAGGAAATGGACCGGGTGTTAGCTCAATTGGAACCGGGAGACGTGCTGGTGGCAGAGATTCCTCTGTTGACCGAAACCGGTAACCACACCCGTTTCGACTGCTGCGTCATGGTGGACGCCCCGCTGGAAGTGCGCCTCGCGCGCCTCACCCGAAACCGTCAACTAAACGAGGCGCAGGCTCGTGCACGTATTGACGCGCAAGCCAGCCGGGAGCAGCGAGAGGCCATTGCGACATTTTGGGTGGACAACTGCGGTACACCCGCAGACCTCGATGCAGACGCGGCCGCGCTCTGGAAGATTCTGTCTGACCGCCCGGTGCCGGAGCTTTCAGACTTTGCAAAGCACGGTGGGCCGGATTTGCCTACACTGGGACTATGACCGAAAAAAAGGCGCTGCCTCGCGATTTGGTGGAAAATCCGATTTCACTGGAAGTCGTTAGCGAATACACCCCCTCCGGCGACCAGCCGGAAGCCATCGCCGAACTTGCTGAGAGAATCAATGCCGGTGAAAAAGACGTCGTGCTGTTGGGAGCAACCGGCACCGGCAAGACCGCCACCACCGCTTGGCTCATCGAGAAACTGCAGCGCCCCACCCTGGTGCTGGAACCAAACAAAACGTTAGCGGCCCAGCTGACTGCCGAGTTCCGCGAACTGTTGCCAAAGAACGCCGTGGAATACTTCGTGTCGTACTACGACTACTACCAGCCCGAAGCCTATGTGCCGCAAACCGATACCTATATCGAAAAAGATTCCTCTATCAACGATGAAGTGGAACGTTTGCGCCACTCGGCCACGAACTCCCTGCTGACACGCCGTGACGTGGTGGTCGTTTCCTCGGTGTCTTGCATCTACGGTTTGGGTACCCCCGAAGAGTACGTGTCGCGAGGCATTCACTTGACCCGGGGAATGCAGATTGGGCGCCAAGATCTCATTAAACGATTCGTGCAGATGCAGTACAACCGCAATGACGTGGAGTTTACGCGCGGCAATTTTCGGGTGCGTGGGGATACTATCGACATCATTCCCATGTATGAAGAGCTCGGGGTGCGGGTGGAAATGTTCGGCGACGAGATTGACGCCCTGGCTTTGCTGCATCCCGTGACCGGCGCGACTTTGCACGAAGTGAATGAAATCTATGTGTTCCCCGCGTCGCACTACGTCGCCGGGCCGGAACGAATGGAACGCGCCTTGGCCGGCATTGAGCGCGAACTGGAACAGCGCTGCAAATGGTTCCACGACCAAGGCAAACTGTTGGAAGAACAGCGCCTCAGAATGCGTACCACCTACGACTTGGAGATGCTGCGCCAGATCGGGATGTGTGCGGGCATTGAGAACTATTCCCTGCATATTGACGGCCGGCAGCCGGGAGAGCCTCCACACACCTTGCTGGATTACTTTCCAGAAGATTTCCTGCTGGTCATTGACGAGTCTCACGTCACGGTGCCCCAGATTGGCGGCATGTTTGAAGGTGATATGTCACGGAAACGCACCCTGGTGGATTTCGGGTTCCGGCTGCCCTCCGCGATGGATAACCGGCCCTTGAAATGGGAGGAATTCCAGGACCGCATTGGGCAAACGGTGTATCTGTCCGCCACCCCGGGGGACTATGAACTGGGTCTCAGTGATGGGGTAGTGGAACAGATTATTCGCCCCACCGGCCTGGTCGACCCCAAGATTGTGGTGAAACCGGTGGAGGGCCAGATTGACGACTTGATGGAACAGATTCGCCAGCGCACCGAAGCTGATGAGCGAGTGCTGGTGACCACGCTAACCAAACGCATGGCTGAGGACCTGACAAAATACTTGGCTCAGCGCGGAATCAGGGTCGAATACCTGCACTCGGATGTGGATACGCTACGCCGGGTGGAACTGCTGCGTTCCTTGCGTCAAGGTGAATTCGATGTGTTAGTGGGTATCAACCTGCTGCGCGAGGGTCTGGATCTGCCCGAAGTGTCGTTGGTTTCGATTTTGGATGCCGACAAGCAAGGGTTCTTGCGTTCCACGAAGTCTCTGATTCAAACGGTTGGGCGCGCCGCCCGTAATGTCCACGGGGAAGTTCATATGTACGCTGACGCGGTTTCTGACGCGATGCGGGAAGCCATCGATGAAACCGAACGGCGCCGCCAGAAACAAATCGCGTATAACGAAGCCCACGGTATCGATCCGCAGCCGCTACGCAAGAAGATCTCTGACGTAACCGACATGCTGGCACGCGAAGATATTGACACCGCAGAATTGTTGGGAACCGGGTATCGCCAGCCTGACCAAAAGCCTTCTGCCGCGGCCCGCAGCGCGGCTCAGGACGCGGCGGCAGCTCGCGCGGCTCTAGAGGTCATCAGCCGAGCACGAGCCAATGCGGCAGAGGACCAGCCAACTCAGCATGGCGCGGATGACGATACCGTGGACTTGGTTTCTCTGGTCGCGGAGTTGACCGACCAGATGCATGCGGCTGCCAGTGAGCTACGGTTTGAGCTGGCAGCTCGGCTGCGTGATGAAATCGCCGACCTAAAGAAAGAAATCCGCCGGGGGAAAGCCCTGGGGAACTAGCGTTTCGGGTCGTGTTTCAGGTTAGGTTACGGCAAAGGGCGGCTGGATTCGCCTAGTTTTTGACCAGCTTTGCCCCGGCCGCTGGCGGGATCGAAGTTTGCAAATGAACTAAACAGATCGGTGGCTGCTGAATATCAGCAGCCACCGGTGGGATTAGGTTATGAGCTCAAGGCTCAATGGCGGATTAGTAGTCCACCACGTGGTCCTCAAGGATGCCCTTGGTAATCGGGGTGGGATCGCCAAAGCGGTGGTTCGTCAAAGCAACCGCCTGTTCGTGAAGGAACGGAATCATTTCGACTCGACCGGAATAGGTGACCGGGTGATCCCAGATGGCCACATCAACAGAGCCGTCGATAGCTTCAGCAACCTTGGTACGGCTTTCACCGATGATACGAATCCGCCCGTCAAAGCCGGCATCGTGAGCGGCCCAGCTGCGAGCCCAGTTCAACCAGGCGGCTTCATCTTGAACCATCACACTGACACCGTGCTTGGAGGCAAAACCAGCCAGGCCGGGGGTAAACGGCTTGGCGGTGGAAACCGTAATCTTGGAACCCACCAGCAACCCGGAGTGCAACACGTGGGCAATCTCCCAGTTCTTGACGTTCTCACCGATACGCACGACCACCGGAACCGGCAAGCAACGGAAGATGTTGCGTTCCACTCCGAGCTGGGACGGATCGCGATTAACCTGGAAATCCTGAGCATAAGCGGTTTCATCGCCAGCCAAAGACTTCTCAAGCTTGTCATGGTCTCCGATTTCATCGGCCAGCGCGGTCAATTCCCGCGCCAAATCGCCAGAAGCCGAACCGGCAATGCTGCCTAAGGTCGCGTCGTCCGGGCTCCATTCGCCCAAAGCGTAAAGGTAGGAGGGGCCACCGGCCTTGGAACCGGCACCCACTACGGAACGCTTCCAACCACCGAACGGCTGACGGCGCACGATAGCACCGGTAATACCGCGGTTGATGTAAGCGTTACCAACCTGGACATGATCGAGCCAGTACTTGATTTCGTTCGGATTCAGCGAGTGAATACCGCCGGTCAAACCGTATTCGACCTGGTTTTGCAACTCGACAGCTTCTTCCAAAGTGTCGCACCGCATTACGCCCAAAATCGGGCCGAAGTACTCGGTCATGTGGTACTCGCTGCCAGGTTTCACATTAGCGCGCACGCCAGGGCTCCACAGCCGCCCGGAATCGTCGAGTTCTTTGGGCTTTACTGCCCAGCTCTGGCCGGGCTCCAACTGGGTCAAGCCGCGCATCAGCTTTTCGCCCGGCTTTTCCACCACGGGACCCATCTGGATACCCAAATCCCACGGGTAGCCGACTTTCAGGGACTGCACTGCGTCAATCAACTGGTTGTGGAAACGTTTCGATTTGCCAACCGTGCCCACCAAAATGACCAACGACGCGGCCGAACACTTTTGACCCGCGTGACCGAACGCGCTTGTGACAACGTCCTTTACCGCCAAGTCAAGGTCAGCCGAGGGGGTGACGATGATGGCGTTCTTGCCGGAGGTCTCGGCCAGCAGGCCCAAGTCGGGACGCCAGGAGCGGAACATTTGCGCGGTTTCTATACCGCCGGTCAGAATGACGCGTTCCACCCGCGGATCGGTAACCAGAATCTTGCCCAAGTCGTGGTTGGCCAGGGTCACCAGCTGCAGTACGTCCTTGGGAACACCCGCTTCCCACAGGCATTCCGCGAGCAACGCCCCGCAGCGGCGAGCGGGGGTGGCCGGCTTCAAAATAACCGGAGAACCCGCCGCCAAACCGGCAATGGTCGAACCGCCAGGAATGGCCACGGGGAAGTTCCACGGCGGGGTCACCACGGTAATCTTGGAGGGACTGAACTTAGCGCCGGCCACCTGAGACATGGCGATAGCCTCATCGGCGTAATAGTGAGCGTAATCAACGGCCTCGGATACTTCCACATCGCCTTGGTCGATGGCTTTACCGGCTTCGGAACCCATCACTTCGATGAACTCGGCGCGATGTTGGCTCATGATGACACCGGCGCGGTGCAGAATCTCGCCGCGTTCCTCCGTGCTGAGCGCCCACCACTTTGCGCCGCCTTCCTCAGCGCGTTTCAGTACGGCCTGCAATTCGTCCTCGTTGTTGATCTTGGAGGCATCGACTGTGCCCTGACCAATCTGAGAATGTGGCATCCTGGCGGCAATCGCCTCACCCCAAGCCACGTTGGCCGGGAGGGACGGATCGGAATCCGGAACGTTGCGGAACGCCCACTTCCCAGAGTCGTCTTGAACCAGTTTGGCCAGCTCATCTGCGGTTTCCTGGCTACGGTCTTGATGACGGCGCGGCCCGAACTCCAGGTCATTGACCATGGAGATGGCTTTCTCGAAGCGGTTGCGTTCCCGTTCGTACATAGCCTGGTTCGTGGTCAGCTCAAAAGCCGCGCTCATGAAGTTTTCTTCCGCGGCAATCTCTTCCAGACGACGCACCAGGTAGCTGATGGCAACATCGAATTCCTCGGGGTGCACCACCGGAACGTAGTACAACAACGGACCGGTGTCCTCCATGACCGCGCGAGCCATGGAGCTGTTCATACCCGTCAGCATCTCGAACTCGCAGCCGTGGTTTTGGAATACTCCGCGTTTGTTGGCCAGCTCGTAAGCAAAACCAGCGGTAAACACGTTCATACCAGCCACGCCGATACGAATGTTCCGAGTATGCTCAGGGGTCAACGCATAGTTGAGGATACGCATATAGTTTGCGTCAGTGTGCTGCTTTGAGGGCTGCGGGGTCATCGGCCAGCCGTGCATCATGGCGTCAACGTGTTCCATAGATAGGTTCGCGCCTTTGACCACACGCACCTTGACGCGGGCTCCGCCGTTGTCGACACGTTTCGCGGCCCAAGCCTGTAGGTCTTGCATGGCTTCCAGCGAATCCGGCAAGTAGGCCTGGAGCACGATACCGGCCTCCAGATCCTTGAACTCCTCGCGGTCCAGCAGCTGCTTGAACACATCGATGGTCATGTGCAGGTCGTGATATTCCTCCATGTCCAAGTTGATGAACTTCTTGGGGCTGAACTTATTGGCTTCCCGGTAGAGCGGCAACAGGTTTTCGACTGCGTAAGCCACCATGTTCTGGTAGTCCCAGGCAATGTGCGGTCCGGTTACAGCGGAGACCTTGATAGACACGTAGTCCACATCGTCACGCTGCAGCAGTTCCACCACGTCGTTCAGACGCCGGGAGGCCTCCTTGTTGCCCAACACGGCTTCACCCAAAAGGTTCATGTTCAGCCGAGACCCGTCCGCGCGCAATTTCGCAATAGCTCGCCCCAGGGACTTGTTTGTCACGTCAATCGCTAGGTCGCCCACCAGTTCACGGAACACCCGCCGAGCCGCCGGAACCGCAATATCGGGAACAACCGTACCCAAAGCCCCACCGTAGACAGCCGGTAGTTTCAGGTAGGGGGGCAGGAAAGACGGCTTATTGTCTTTCACCAGGGCCGCCAGATTTTCTCCGGCAATCTTGATGTCCTCCGGACGCACAACTTCATCGACAAACGCAACGGTGAAGTCCAAGCCACGCGGATCTTTTAGAGTGCGTGACAGCAGTTTAGAAGCGTAATCGACCGGGTATTTCTTTGAGGCCTCAATCCACTTCTGAGCGCGTTTTACAGCTAGCTGACCGACTTCTCTCAACTCAGCTAATTCTTGTTCATTGAGCGGTTTCAACTTATCTCCTTTGGTGTTGTGTTTTCGCTCGGAGTACTCGTTGCTCGCGAGAGTAATTCCGTACCCTTTTACCTATCATTTACTGAGGTTTTTTGCACAGACTTTAACGTCTATTTTAGAAAAATTCAAGAATTCTGTTTCTCCGCAACGGATTGAGACTGCTTTTCCTCGAGAGTCTTAATGAGACCCTTCGGATCGGGCTGACCCTTTGCGATGGCCACGGCACGTTCGAATTCCTCCAGAATCTGGGGATCATCCCGCCAGGTCGCTTTGGAAACCAGCCAAGCGACCAGCAGGCACAGCAAGAATCCGGGCACGATTTCGTACAGGTGTGTATAGACAATCCACGAGGCGTCGCCGTTGTTGAACGCTTTGTTCCACAGCACCGCCACCACGGCCCCCACGACCATGCCAGAAGCTGCTCCCTGCCAGGTTAGTTTCTTCCAATAGAGGGACAGAATGACGATGGGGCCAAAAGCAGCGCCGAAACCTGCCCAGGCAAAGGACACCAGTCCCAGTACGGAGTTTGATGGATCTATCGCCAGCAGGGCTGCCACCACGGACACAAACAGAACTGTGATACGGCCGAGCAGAACACCCTTGTTATCGCTGAGTTCTTTCTTGGTTGCCCCGTGATAGATGTCCTCCACCATGGCCGAGGACGTGACCAGCAGTTGCGAGGACACAGTGGACATAATTGCGGCCAGGATAGCGGCCAGCATGAAGCCAGCCATAATGGCCGGGAACAGCGTGGTTCCCATGACCAGGAACACGGTTTCTTGGGGGTTGCCCTCCATGCCCTCTTTCGGCAGTAAATCGGGAATCATGCCCTTTTCGCTCATGGCACGGCCGATAATGGCGGTCATGCCGGTGCCGAGCAAGCAGAACACCATCCACCCCAGCCAAAAGCGCCGGGCAGGAGTAGCTTGACGAGGGGAACGCAGCGCCATGAAACGCACAATAATGTGGGGCATTCCGAAGTAACCGAATCCCCACGCTACGTTGGAAATCCAGTCCATCCACCCGACGGCGTCAAGTCCGGTGCCCAGAGGGTTCAACAGGGAGTTGTCGCCAGTGGCCGACAGGCCTTCCGCGACACCGCCGAACCCGCCAATAACGACCAAGCCCATAATCGGCACCGCTACCAAGGCCACCATCATAATCAAACCTTGCACCATATCTGTCCAAGACACAGCCAGGAAGCCGCCGACCAGGGTGTAGAGAATCACGATGCCGGCCACAAACACCATGCCGACGTGGTAGTCCCAGCCAAAGGTGGACTTAAAGAAAGTACCGCCGGCCACCATACCGGAGGACACGTACAGGGTAAAGAACACCACGATGATAATGCCCGCTACGTAGCGGATAATCTTGGAGTTATCGTGGGTACGGTTGGAAAAGAACGAGGGGACCGTAATCGAGTCGCCAGCAACCTCGGTATAAGCACGCAAGCGCGGCGCGGTGACCAGCCAGTTAATCCAGGCACCGACGGTCAAACCAATCGCAATCCAGCCGTTGAAAATCCCGCTGAGGTACATGGCGCCGGGCAGCCCCATCATCAACCAGCCGGACATGTCTGCTGCGCCAGCGGAAAGTGCGGCTACAAAGGGAGGCAGGTCACGCCCGCCCAGCATGTAGTCGTCCAAGCTCTTGGAACGCGTATAGCCATAGATTCCAATCATGATCATGGCTACGAAATAGATAATCATCGCGATGGCGATGCCTGCGGGGTTAGCCGTGGTTCCAGCGGCTCCTGCGGGTACAACTGTAGTTATGCACATATTGAACCTTTCTGAAAATTATTAGACCGGCAACAATGCGGGCCGTATGCTTCGACAAGCGACATCATAGTACTTAAGTCCCATGTTTTAGAAACGTGACCGCATACTGATACAATTGCAGGTACGAGAGGGAGTATTCCCACTAATGGGGGCATCGTCATCACAGTGAAGCCATCCGCCGTCCATACTGCGGAATCGCGACACTCGGTGTCATCGGCCTGCGAAACGTCAGGCGGGGAGAGACTTTCGGTACCCAACTAGTTTCGTACCGGAGGAACGTTTCAGATGCATGTGCCACTATTGGCTTGGATAATTCTCTTTGTCGTCGTTATCGGCATTTTGACCTTTGATTTTTTTGCCCACGTTCGCAAGGACCATTTCCCCTCCCTAAAGGAAGCGGCGACGTGGACCGCTATCTACATCGTCATAGCTTTGGCGGCCGGGTTAGTCATCGGTTTGACGCTGGGCTGGGAATTGGGCGGACAATTCTTTGCTGGCTGGGTCACCGAGTGGTCACTATCGCTGGATAACTTGTTTGTGTTTGTCATCGTCATTTCGGCCTTTAAAGCCCCGCGCGAGGTCCAGCAAAAAATCATTGCGGTCGGCATCACTTTGGCGCTCGTGTTCCGTCTCATTTTCATCCTGCTGGGAGCCGCACTCATCGAGCAGTTCAGCTGGATTTTCTATATTTTTGGTGTGTTCTTGCTGTTTACCGCGGTGCAACAGATTCGTGAAGGTAGCGCGAGTTCCGAGGAAGAGGCGGAATACAAAGATAACGTTTTTGTTGCCTGGGTGCGCCGGATTTTCCCGGTCACGCCCGACTATGTGGGGCATCAATACTTTGCGACGATTGATGGCAAACGTCACATCACACCCTTCCTCCTGGTGATTGTGGCGGTGGGGTCAGCAGACGTGATGTTTGCGGTTGACTCCATTCCCGCCATTTTCGGTCTCACCAACGAGGCCTTCATCGTGTTCGCTGCCAACGCCTTTGCCTTGATGGGATTGCGCCAGTTGTACTTCCTCATCGAAGGCCTGATGGAACGCTTGATTTTCTTGCACTATGGACTGGCCGCCATTCTGGCTTTTATCGGGGGTAAACTCATCATTCACGCGTTGAGTACGAACGAAATTCCGTTTATCAACGGTGGCCAGCCCTTTACCGGACTACCCGAAGCGACCATCCCGGTGTCTTTGGGCTACATTGTCGGGATCCTGATTATTACCACGGTGACTTCTCTATTGGTCAGCCGACATCGGGCGAACCAAGAGCGCCGCAATTAACCCCGAGAGACGTGGAAATCTAAATACTTCCCAAACTCGCCGATAAATTATCAATGTGAGCAGACATCTAAATCTTCGTCATTTGTGGACCGTACTGACCGTGGCTGTTTTCTCTGCCGGCCTTTTGGCGATGCCGGTTCCTGCTCAAGCTATTAAGGGGGGCAACCTGGCCGGAGGCTCCAGAACTGATTGGGCTGTGGCTCTTCAGATTGTGAACCGTAACGATTCCGGGTGGATGAAGTGCAGCGGTACATTTGTTACCCCGGACTGGGTGCTGACTGCAAAGCACTGTGTCACCAACGCGGATCTTCAACATGCCTATGCTTCCGTGGGTGCGCACGTGAACTACAACTGGCCATACCACGTCACCAATATCGTAGGCCACCCTTACCTGGACGTAGCGTTGGTAAAACTCAATGCCCCCGGAAAAAATACCTTGCCCTTCAGCGTCCAAAACCTGAGTTCGGGTGCCGCGGCCCAGTTTTACGGTTTCGGCACCGGCGTTGATTTGAAAGTCGGCCAGTTGAGTTCTCTGGGCAGCCCGGGGGATGGGTTTCTTTACGCGCGTTCTGCCAGGAGCAATATTTCTGAAGTCGGGGATTCCGGCGGTCCTCTGGTCAGCGGTGGGGTGGTCTATGGTGTGCTGTCCGCGGCGGTGCAAGCGCCGCGTGGATACCTGCAGCCTGAGGACTACAAATTTGTCCCCAGCGCAGCGTTCGCCAGGTGGATTTTTGAGTCAATCAAAGCGGTTCCTTGGGAAGGCACGCCTTGGATAGTGCCGGCCCAACCGAATCCGTCCGTCAATCCCGGTCACAATCAGGCTCCTAATCAGCAACCTCAGACACCCCCTAATCAGCAGCCGAATCAGCAACCCCAACCTGCACTACCTGCCAATCCTGCACCGGGTCGGGTTTTCGGACCTGACCGGGTCACAACCTCTCTTGCTGCCTGGCGTCAAGGCGGATTTACCGGCCCTTCCCTGGTCATTGCCACCGGCACCGCAGCACCCGATGCCCTCAGCGCCGGCCCCTTAGCCGCGGCGTTGGACGCTCCGCTGGTCCTGTCGAACGGTCCATTTGTAGAACCTGGCACAGTTGCCGAAATCCAGGCTAGGGGAATTCGCGATGTGCGATTGGTGGGGGGCCAGGTCGCTTTTGACCCTGCCACGCTAGGAGCCTTACAGGCCCGCGGGGTGCAGGTCAGTCACATTTACGGCACGAATCGATACGGTACCGCGGCGGCGGTTGCCGGCCAAACTATTGCAGAATGGAATCAACGCGGTATCGCTCAAACACCAATTTTCTTGGCTGACGGCCTTTCATTTCCAGATGCGCTAAGTTCAGGAGCAGGCGCAGCGTTCACTCACGGTGTGGTGGTGCTGAACGCAGGAGGTTCTCTCCCGCCGGAAACGGTTGAGTTTATCCGAAACCATCAAGCCCAATCGGGTGGAAGTATATTTCCCATTGGTGGACCGGCGGTGCAGGCGTGGAATCAGGCCGGATTAGCAGGATACAAGTCGCAGCCCATTCAAGGTTTGGATCGATATCAAACCGCACAGTTTGTCGCCCAAGCCTTTGCTCCCGGTGCCACTTCCGCGGTCGTCGCCAGTGGAGTGAACTTTCCCGATGGTCTGGCAGGAGCGGCTTTGGCCGCACACCGTAACTCCTGCTTACTGCTGACCAACCCCAATGTCCTGTCTGCACCCGCCGCAGCCCGGTTGGCACAGCTGCCTAACCGTGATTTGTCCGTAATCATGGGTGGGCCAGGAGCTATCAGTGAGGCCGTAGCTTGGTCAGTCCGAGGCTAGGTTTTCAGAAATCAGCTTTCCGGGAACCGGCACCGCGTCCCAACTGTGAAGCAATGACCGAACACATAATGAGCTGCTCTAAGTGCAGCAGCATGATGGGTACAGCGATAGCGCCAAACAGGGAAGTTGGGAAGATAATCATGGCCATCGGTAAGCCGGTAGCCAGGGACTTTTTCGAGCCGCACATCATGGCGGCGATACGGTCGGCACGATTCAAAGCGCAGAGTTTTCCCCACCCAAACCAGGTTAAAATCAGCATGATACCCACGATGACGAAGGCATCCGCCCCAATCAGCACGAAGTCTAAAGCCCCCACGGTGTCCCACAAACCATGCAGCTTCGCGCCGGAAACCGCCGAGACCACCACCAGGTAAATCGTGCCTTTATCGACTGTTTTCGTGATGACGGGGTGGGCGTTCAACCAGTTGCGGGTCCACCGTCCGCTGAGCTGACCCAGCACGAAAGGCAGCAAAATCAATACGGCAATATCGCGCAAGGTCGTCAGCGAGACGGTACCGGCCTTGCCCAGCAGCAACAGGACCAACAGGGGAGTTGCAAACGTCCCGACCAGGTTAGAGATAGTGGCGGCCGTGACCGCCCCAGCAACATTACCCCCGGCGATGGACGTAAAACCGATAGAGGACTGCACCGTGGAAGGCAGCAGGCAGGTGTAATACATACCCAAGGCAAAACTGGGTCCCAGGAACCACCCGGAGACGTGATAGTTCAAAAAACCCAGCAGGGGATAGAGCACAAAAGTCGAGGCCAGAATTACCAGCTGCAGGCGGTAGTTCTTAAGCCCGCCCATAACCTCGGCAGTTTTCAGGCGCGCCCCGTAAACAAAGAACAGTACAGCAATCGCATAGTGGCTAACCGCTCCCACAAATGTCACTACTGCGGCAGGCAGGGGGATAAAAATCCCCGCAATCATAATCAACAGCAGGGTGAAAACAAACCAGTCTACGTAGGAAAAAAACCAACGGATAAATGGCATGGAATCGTGCCAACCAACTATGCAGATTCAGCAGTTAGGAACCGATGGCCGGTCCCCACTGGTGAGTCTCGATTTCCTGCACGATGCCGTGGACTTGGTTGGGATCGTGTTTCAGATACGTCAACGCTTCCTCCGGGGTCTCGACGTTCATCAGCAGCAGCGCGCCGGGTTTCTCGGTTTCGTTCATCCAGGCACCGGCGGCCTGAAGTTTCCCGGATTTTTCCAAGTTCCCCAGGTAAGCCAAATGTTCGGGGCGAATCGTGGCTCGGTCGGCTTCACGGGCGGGGTCATAGTGGTAGATAACAACGACTTTACTCATAGCTCAATTCTAGGCACGTGCCACGCGCAACGAAAACCGGCCCGAATCGTCAGAAACTCCCGGGGGCATTAAACTGAACAGGTGCATGAAACTTTGAAAGTCCACGGAGCGCGTGAACATAATCTCAAGGCCGTCAACGTTGAAATCCCTCGAAATGCCTTGGTGGTGTTTACCGGGTTGTCCGGCTCGGGTAAGTCATCGCTGGCTTTTGACACGATTTTTGCCGAAGGGCAGCGCCGTTACGTGGAATCCCTGTCCTCCTATGCCCGGCAGTTCTTGGGGCGGATGGACAAACCTGTGGTGGACTTCATCGAGGGGCTGTCTCCCGCGGTGTCGATTGACCAAAAGTCCACCTCTCACAATCCGCGCTCTACGGTGGGTACCATCACCGAGATTTACGACTATTTGCGCCTGCTGTTTGCGCGAGCCGGTACCCAGTACTGTCCCGTGTGTGGCGAGGAAATTACGGCACAGTCTGCGGAACAAATTGTGAACTGGCTGTTCACTTTGGGGGAGGGGACCCGACTAGAGGTTTTGGCTCCGGTGGTTCGCGGACGTAAAGGCGAGTACTCAGAACTGTTTGCGCAACTGGCCGCCAAGGGTTTTACCCGGATGCGGGTGGACGGCGAGAATCATCGCCTGGAAGAACCCCCGACTCTCGAAAAACAGCTGAAACACGATATTTCGGTGTCGGTTGACCGGGTCGTCATCCGGGAAGGTTCGCGTTCTCGCGTGGCGGATTCTATCGAGACTGCCTTGGGGCTAGCAGAAGGACTGGTGGTGGTCGATTTCGTTGACCGCGACCCGGAGGATCCCGAACGTAGCCGTCGTTTTTCGGAAAAACGAGCCTGTCCGAATAATCATCCGCTGGCTTTGGAAGAAATCGAACCGCGCACGTTTTCCTTTAACGCGCCTTACGGGGCCTGTCCCGATTGTTCCGGGATTGGCTCCCGTTTGGTCATTGACCCCGAACTCGTGGTGCCAAATCCCGAATTGACCCTGCGTGAAGGTGCCGTCAGCCCTTGGACCAGTTCCAAAGACACTATGGAGCGTATTCTCAAAGGGCTGGGAGACGAGGTCGGGTTTGACCTCGACACTCCGTGGCAGGATCTGTCCGAGCAGGTGCGTGAATATCTGATGTGGGGCAAGAACTATAAGGTACGGGTGAAGTATCGCAACCGCTGGGGTCGCGAACGGGTCTACACCACCGGTTTCGAGGGCGCGGCGAACTATATCCAGCGTCGCTACGATGAAACCGACTCTGATTTTTCCAAAGCGAAATATGAAGGCTATATGCGGGAAGTGCCCTGTCCGACGTGTCAGGGGCGGCGCTTGAAGCCGGAAGTCTTGGCGGTCCGTATCGGGGAACTTAATATCTCTGAACTGACCGATTTGGCCATCGACGAAGTTCAATCCTATTTAAGAGATATTCCTTTATCTGGTATGAAAGCTAAAATTGCCGAACCGATTTTACAAGAGGTCCGGGCGCGGTTGTCGTTCCTCATTGACGTGGGGTTGAACTACCTGACGCTATCGCGAGCGGCAAATACTCTCTCCGGGGGCGAGGCGCAGCGCATTCGCTTAGCTACCCAGATCGGATCCGGACTGGTAGGCGTGCTCTATGTGCTAGATGAGCCTTCCATCGGTCTGCACCAGCGTGATAATCAACGCCTCATCGATACCTTGAAAGGTTTGCGCGACTTGGGCAACACCCTCATCGTGGTGGAGCACGATGAGGACACTATCCGGTCGGCCGACTGGGTGGTAGACATCGGTCCCGGAGCGGGTGAATCCGGGGGACAAATCGTCCATTCCGGGACGGTGAAGGAATTACTGAAAAACCAGTCCTCGCTGACCGCAGCCTACTTGGCTGGACGGAAATCTATCGAAATCCCACGTCAACGCCGCAAACCTGACCCACAGCGGATTCTGACGGTGCGGGGGGCGCGAGAGAATAACCTGCAAAACATAGACGTGTCATTCCCCTTGGGGTGCCTCATCGCGGTTACCGGAGTGTCCGGTTCCGGGAAATCCACCCTGGTTAACTCTATTTTGTATCAGGCTTTAGCCCGAGATCTGAACCGAGCCCACGTGGTTCCGGGACGTCACAAACAGATTGAGGGCACCGCTCACCTGGACAAAGTTATTCACGTGGACCAATCGCCCATCGGCCGCACCCCGCGCTCGAATCCAGCGACTTATACCGGCGTTTGGGATGCGATTCGGAAACTGTTTGCCCAGACCGAAGAAGCGCGGATTCGCGGTTATGGACCGGGACGGTTTTCCTTTAACGTCAAAGGTGGACGCTGTGAAGCCTGCCGTGGCGACGGCACCTTAAAAATCGAGATGAACTTCCTGCCCGATGTCTATGTGCCCTGTGAGGTTTGCGGCGGGGCGCGCTATAACCGGGAAACTTTGGAAGTGTACTACCACGGAAAAAATGTGCGCGATGTTTTAGATATGCCGATTTCTCAGGCCGCGCAGTTCTTTTCCTCCATCCCCGGCGTGTCTCGCTACCTGGACACTTTGACCGCGGTCGGCTTGGGATATGTAAAGCTCGGCCAGAGCGCAACCACGCTGTCCGGTGGGGAAGCCCAACGGGTCAAGCTGGCTAGCGAGCTGCATAAGCGCACAAATGGACGCGCTATCTATGTGCTCGACGAACCGACCACCGGTCTGCACGTCGATGACATCCGCAAACTCATGGCCATCCTGCAGGGACTGGTCGAGAAAGGCAACACGGTGGTGGTCATCGAGCACAACCTCGATGTCATAAAGTGCGCTGACTGGGTTATCGACCTCGGCCCGGAAGGCGGTAAGGGTGGTGGTACCGTGGTCGCGGAGGGCACTCCCGAGGACGTGGCGCAGGTATCCGGTTCGTTTACCGGGCAATACCTCGCAAAAATCCTGAAACCGAAAGGCAAAAAATGACTGTAGATGTTAGCGATGCGGAATGGAAAGAACGGCTGAGCCCTCGCGCTTATGCAGTATTACGGCAAGCCGCTACGGAACGACCAGGCACCGGGGAACTACTCCATGAAACACGTGCCGGTCTCTACAGTTGCGGAGCGTGCGGGGAGCCGCTGTTCGATGCCAATACGAAGTTTGACTCCGGATGCGGATGGCCGAGCTTTTTCGAGGCAAAGCCGGAAGCGGTATGCGAAGTCACCGATACCTCTCACGGAATGATTCGCACCGAAGTTCGCTGCGCCAATTGCGGCTCCCACCTGGGACACGTATTCCCGGACGCGCCGCAAACTCCGACCGGCAACCGGTTTTGCATGAATTCCGTGGCCCTAAGTTTCCGACCCCAGGAGTGACCCGCTGTCCCGCTAGCTGAATGCGTATAGGCCTACCCGGACGATGACGCAGACCGAGGACACGGAATGAGTGCCGAAACCGACTCAGCAATCTGAGGGAAACTTTAGAGAGTCGCTTTCTCTAGCAACTTGTCATCCGACCCCAGACCGGTCAAGTCCACGACTCGACCGTTGGCGATGTACAGGGGGGTTCCAGCACTGTCACGTCCGAGGCTCTTGACCCGCTGTTCGGCCAGAATATTAATTGCCTGCAACCCAGACTCTGGGGTAGCCGGAGGAACAGACTTGTAATCGATGCCGTGTGCGGCCGCGATTTTAGCCAGCTCGGCATCAGGTTCGCGGATAGTCTGCGCCCACTCGGTATTATTCTGGTTCTTTTCGTAATCAGCCGACTTGTAGTTGTTCATCGCGAACCCGGTCAAATCTTTGCTGAGTTCCCACAGTTTGTCAGGCTGATTTTCCGCTGTCCAGTACATGAGGTTATTGGCGGAAAAAGCAATGTTGGGGAACTTTAACTGCTGGGCGTGGGTCAGGGTCGGGCGCAACACCACAATGGCCTGACCGCCCTCGACCAAGTCATTGAGCTGTTGGCCATCATTGAGTTGGGCTTCAACGTCATTGCAGATGTTGCACAAGTAGTCGTAGTACAGTTCGAGGACCTTGGTGCCCTTCTTCGCCTCGGCAGTGATTTCTTCATTCGTCAAAACTTTGCCGCCTTTGAGCCAAATGCCCCGCCCGTCTTCGTAGGTTTGGGGTTCGGCGAAGTCAATCATCGTTTTCGTCCCGGCGATGGTATCTGCAGGCTGGGCCGCCAGTTCGTGTTTCGTGGTCGCAATCTTAACAAACACGATAACCAGGGCCAGCACAATGGCGACCAATACGATAGCCAGAACGGTGCCGGAGCGATTACCGGGCCGAGACACCGTCAGATTGGGCTTAGAGGAACCTTTTTTCTGTTTTGACATCTGTGAACTCCAATCACTTACCGCCATTAAACCCTGAGTGGCAGGGAAGTTTCAACATTTGAAAAATTATTGCAGACACAGATGACCCGCCCGGCGCCGCAGACGACCCGCCTGTTCTAAAGATTTCAGCCCGGCTTGCATTCGCTGACGAATATCGGTGCGAGCCGGAGTTAAATCCAAGACGCGCGCGACTGCTTCAGAGGTTTCCTCCTCCAGGGGGTGCTGTGTGTCAATAACCCAGGTCAAAGCGTTATTAAACTCCTCATCACAGATGTCCACCAAAGCGCGTTGGCCATAAATCGATCCGGTCCGGAACACGGTGAAGTTCTGCGCAGAGGTGCCGGCGGGCCAGATAAACGTACCGAATTTGGTGACGTCTTGGTGAACTTCGGGATCGAGCAACTCTAAAATCTTTTGACGACGTTTCGGGTGCAACCGTTGCATTCCGAACGCGTCGGCGACGAGTTTAGCCAGCCGAGCCTCCCCGATAGGCCCTTCCGTATAGAGCACTTGTGCCAACGCGTCCGCCACGGCAGCAGCATTGGCAGGGTCCTGCAAATCATCGAGGACTTCCTTGGACCCCTGGTTCTGCAGGGGTTTACCGCGAGGTACGAACGGTTGCGGAACCGTTGCAGTAACGGTATCTGCAGGAATTTGGGCGGTAAAATTGGGGATGACAGGCTCGGTAACTATCGGTTCGGAAAGTTCTGGTATTGGCTTCGTCAGGGGTGTTGCCGGAACCGGGGCGGGAGCCGGTTTATCGGTATCTTCGGCGGATTCTTCAGGCACGAATAGGGGGGCAAACGCACCCAGACCGGGCTTAGAAATCTTGCCGAGTTCTGTATTGGCAGCAGGATTTTGAGCCAGTTCGATGAAAACGTCGGTTTCCTGGTCTCCGAGTTGGTCGCCGAGAGTGGGGGCATCAGGGGCCGGGGTGAGCTCCTCGCGGTCCAGATGCGTAAAAGCGTCGGCCGGCATGTCGGCAATGACCGGTAGCACAGAGTGGGTTTTGCGTTGCCCGGCCGGAGGAAGATCCTCAATACGGGCAGAGGGCGGTTCAACCGGGGTTGGCGTGGGAGGCTGTGGCTGGGGTTCGCGTGGCACAACTGCGGTTTCCTCCGGGGATTCCGTCTGAGCAGGAGTCGCGGTGGTGTCCTCGGTCTGGAGACGAGCTGCGGCTTCACGCAGGGGTTGAGGTAGGTTCCATTCATTTTCATCGGGAACTTCCCAAGGTTCGTCACCGCGGTTATTTTGAGCGGCCGCGATGCGTGAGGGAGAAGTGTAGCGGTCGTCACTAGCCACCGAACCATCGGTAACGTCTCCCGGAAAGGCCAGGTCCAATGCTATGGAAACGAGACGCCGGGTCACTTCATCCGTGTTGTCCATCAGCTGAGTTAAATAAACATGTTCGATAGCGCCGAAACCGCAGTTTTCCAGGAGATACTGGGATACGCCGACTTCGCGATCCCACGCAGAACGCACCTGTCGCTGCTCGGGGCTGTCCAGAATCAGGCCCAGCCAAGGCGCACCCCTGTCTCCGCGAACCGCTAGGTCTAGGCGTAACGGAGCTGGCCCCAAATTGGTGCGAACTTCCAGCCCCGCATGGCTTAGCAGCCGGGCGAGGTAGTCTCGCACCGCGGAAACGGGAGCCGTATCCCGGGCTAAGCCAGGGGCGTTCAAAATGTCTTGCAAGAAAACAGGCAGTGCGGATTGGTCGAGGTCACGGTTCACTACGAACAGCACCTGACGATTAGTCTCTAACAAGATTCGGGTCCACGTCAGGGACGGGTCACGTGTGAGGGCGGATTTTGAAGTTTCCGGCTGGGGTGTGGAGCCGAGGAAACACACCAATAAATCGCAGGGGGCGCCACCTTCACCATCGCTATAACCTCCGCCGAGTTCCGATACAGTCGTAGCCGCATGGGGAAATGCCGCGCCGACTGCACCCAGGTGAGTAACTCGAAGATTCATCAAGTTGATGTCGCCTTGCCGATTCGCTTCATTGAGATACCAGCGGATACCCGCCGCTAGCTCAGAAGTCCAGGTCAGCGCCGTGACGGATTTACCGCGGTTTTTCAGGCACAGATTCATCAGCAAATTGCCGGCCTTTTCAAACCACACGTAGTCGGCACCCAAACCCTTCCAGCCGGGATTTTCGTTGGCGAGGTGTAGGGGCACGGGGTGAAGTGCCGGGGGAAACTCCATGATTGAAACCGGTTGCGACTGGGCCTGTGCTACCGGCCATGTTTCTAACTTGTCAGGTATCAGCAGTTGCGCCAGGCGGCCGGGAGTGGGGGTTAAATCTCGACCATAGCGGGTGGTGAGTTCGTACTCAGGAAAACCGGCAGCTTTCGCAAATTCATAAGCGTTGCGGGCCCGACCTTTTGCGAAACTGGTGGTCGCGGGCAGGACAGCGACAAACATGGCTTGGGCGGCACCGGCCAGGGCTTTCACCACGGCCCCGGAAGGCAGTTCGGTGGCGTCAAGAATGATTACCGCGTCAAACCGGGGGGTTTCATCGACAAAATCCGGCAGATGGGTAATGACCTCAAGGGGAGTCAAGCCCACAATCGGGGTACGAGTGAGGACACCATCTAAATCTTCACGTAGAGCTTGGCGGATGGAAAAGTCCTCAGCACGCAAGCGTGCCCCAAAACGGCGCAAGGTCTCTTTATCGGCTCGCTGGGCGAACTCGCCAGCCGCGGAAATGACCTCATTGATAATTTCGCGGCGAGTTTCCGTGCAGTTCAATGACAGGCGTTCCACTTGGGCCGCGTGGGTCACCGGATCAAACCCCTGTTGCGCCAAAGCCCGCTGGCGTTCACGTACCGCAGCAACCGACAGGGCGTGCTCGAGTACCCCTTGAATGGCCATTCCGCTGAGCGTCCCCTCAGACACCCAGGTGACGAGGTCATCCAAACCCAAGGCACTCAGCTTGGGGGTCAGCGCCCGGAAAGCCAAAATATCGTCAAGTGTCGAGTCCTCAGAGCTGAGAGATGTTGCCCAAACCTTACGAACCTGCAGGTAACGACCCAGGGGCGGCAGGCCTTGTGACCAGGTTTCCAAATCCGAGGTAGCCACCTGCAAGGACTGCAAAACATCAGCAAAAGCCTGGGAAATTGCCCGTACCTGCTGACCTAAATGGCCGCCTTGGCGAGCCAGGGGCATTAAAGATTCCAAATCTGAGCGACGGTTGGGCAGATAGTGACTCAGCTCAATCGCGCTGAGCACCGTATCGGCGTGATTTGAGAATTTTTCGCGGGCGTCTGGAGCCAAAGCGTCAAAATCTTTCAATCCCAGCACAGGGTTGGCGCCAATCCGCAACGCCAGGGCTTCGGCGCGCATTCGCAGGGCGTTGAGGTCCTCCAGCAAGTCTGCCACCTTGTTGGGGGTGACCGGTCCCGTCAGGTAGGGCTGCAGCTGCGCCAAAACGGCTTTGCGCCTACTGTTACGGGTAAACCCTCCGGAGGCTTCCGCGTGGCGCGCATCCATCAATAAGTCCAGGTCTTTGCCGGAATGATAGGCAGGACCGGCAATGTCCAACAGGGGAGTGGCCTCGTCCCACAAGTCCCGCAAGGACTGTTGCAAAGTCTCAATGCCGGAAGTAACCGCCCGGCGTTCCGGCTCGGTCAGTACCACCGGAGCTCTACCGTATCCAATCTCTAACAGATCCAGCCACCGGGCAAAAATCGGCCAGGCTGCTAGCTCGGAAGTGGCTGACATGATTTCCAACACGGCCGGGTGGGCTTGGGTAATGGCTTCTTCCAAGGCTTTCAAAGCCAAATTCAGTTCGGTGCGGTCTACGTTGCGCGCGTCTTCACCTACAAGGGACCAGGGATTAGCGCCAATACCGTTAACCGAGTTAGCATCGAGATTTGCCAGTTCCTTACCAAGTTTTGCCGCCGCAGACCGGTCGTTGGACAGGTAGGGGAAATTCGGAGCCGCTGCCAACCGGCCTGCCAAGACTCGTTCCTCAGGCTCCAGCTCAGCGGCAGTCATGATTTGCGCGGTATAGGCCTGCCACGCCGAAACGTGGTTGGGGCCGACCTCGTGAACCTGGTTCAGGTACAAATCTAAGTCTTGGGACAAGGTTTTCAGGGAAGCCCGGCAGGAATCAAGGTATCCCACATCAGCGTTGACCGGCCGATCCCAAGCCGACCGAAGCAGTGCCCGGCTGCGTTCATCGCGTTTTTCGACTTGGGGGTCAAGGGTGAGGAACACGTGTTCAAACCCGGCTTTCCGAACCCGATTGCGCAGATTTTTCAGACTGGTTCGGCTGCCCACTACCAGTACGGAGTGTTCCTGCACAAGGGACTGTGCCAGGGCGTTCACGACGGCATCGGTTTTTCCTGTCGCGGGAGCGCCAGAAAGGATGAGACTGTGGCCTTGGCCAAAGAATTTCGGTACCAGCAACTGTTTGCGGTCGGCCTTCAGCGGGGCAAAAATATCTCCGGATAGGGTAGTGGTGTCGCTGTCTTCGGAAAGTTGAGTGGGGGAGCTGCTAGTGGCATAGCGCTGCACCAGGGCGGAGCTGCGGTAGTCCTCCAGGTGAGCTTTCAGGTCGGCCGCCACTGTGGACCAGTCGCAATGTGCCAGCCCCACGGCAGCTTGGCGTTCCAGGTGCATTTTGTCCTGGAGGGGACTGTCTTTTAGAGCTTCCTGTAAAGCCTCCAGAATGGCATCGAGGTCCAGACCGCGGGCGCTTCGTCCCGCACCCACCCAGCGAGAAGAGATCTGAAACTTTTGCTGCAACAAACGTACCAACGTGCTGTTGAGATTCAGCTTTTCATCCTTTGCCAGCTGTAAGTATCCCAGGGGACGGTCGGGGTCGGGATTCAGCCGGCCTTGAAACACCGGAAAGCGAAGATCGCCGCGGTTCGCGACCAAGAAACCGAGGGCGAGCTGCAGTTCCAGTCCGTCACTACGGTTTGCCAGAAGCCAGTGCCAGTGTTCAGCGGTGGTGAGCTGGGCATCCGCATCCCCAGAAGCCGCAGAAAGCTGGAAAGTTCCGCCAGCACGCAGCTGGCGATAGGTCGTGTTCAGAGAATCATCGGAGAAAGGGAAAGTCAGGGCGGCGGCAGGAGACGCCAGGGGAGTGACTCCGACCTGCTTATCAGTCAGAGAAAGCGCCCATTCAAGGTAGGCTGCGTCAGCCACTGTATTGCCCCTTTTGACCTGGTTTCTATCTGAATACTTACATGCAAATGCCATTTTAGGGCCTAGGATACTCTTCGAGCTTGTGACAGACCGGAAGGTAACAAATTGGTTAACTTTTTTTCGGCGCTTCTACTAAAGTAGAGATACCAAGATTTTTAAAGGAGGACGAAGTGTCGGAAACGAATCCAGGACCGGATCCTACTGAAACTGCAGTTTTTGGAGCTATCGGCAGTATTACTGAAACGGAACCAGAACTGGGTAAGCGAGTTTTGTCCTCCGCTGACGAGGAGGCCGTAGCGGCACTGCCTGCAGGTTCGGCACTGCTCATCGTGCAGCGTGGCCCTTCCGCGGGGGCGCGTTTCCTGCTCGATACTGACCGCATTACCGCCGGCCGGCATCCGAAGTCAGATATTTTCCTTGATGATGTGACGGTTTCTCGCCGGCACTGCGAGTTTATCCGTCAAGAAAACGGTTACCTGGTTCGCGATGTCGGCTCACTCAACGGTACCTATATTGACCGGGAAAGAGTGGAGTCTCACCTGCTGACACCGGGGGAGGAAGTCCAGATTGGCAAGTTTCGATTGGCTTACTACCCGGCGGTGAATTTTAAGCAATGAATCAGGCAGCCCGAAAAGTCAATGACGTTGACGGTTCGTGGCCTCCAGAGGTAAGCCATGAGCCGACTATGTCCATTGGACGAGTACACGAGATTATCGTGAAGGAATTTCCTTCGGTATCTCAGGCTAAACTGCGCAATTTTGAGAAGCACGGGATTGTTTGCCCGGCCCGGATGTCCAACGGTTACCGCGGTTACTCCCTGGCCGATTTAGAGCGCATTCGCTATGCCCTGAAAGCTCAGCGTGACAGTTACTTGCCGCTGAATCAGATTGGCGAAAATTTGCGGCTCTTGGATTTGGGGGAGGAGCCTCTCCCGGTGCAGCCGGTCATGCGGGTTGTGGCTTCGGAGGGCCAGGTGCGTCTGCCGAACCATTCCCGCATCTCGTTGCGAGATCTACTGGTTTATACCGGTGCTTCTGAGGAGCTGTTGGAAAAAGCGGTCAATGCCAAGCTGATTACCCCGGATTTTTCCTCCAGGTTTTCTTCCGGTGCGGTCGCGGTGGTACAGGCCTTGGAAGTCTTAGAGAAACAGGGTATCGAGCCGCGGAATTTACGCTCCGTTTACTCGGCTGTCAACGCAATTTTGGATTTGATTGACCGGGTGGTGGCTCCGGAACGGCAAAAGAACAACGCCGCCGCCAAGGATCGTGCCCAGGTGCGGGCGGTAGAACTTTCGGCGCAATTGCAGGCTTTAGCCGAGGCTTTGCTGGCTGTCGGAGTCGACGAGCTGTAGGCCTTCGCCACCGGGGAGGTAACTGTTTGTCTCCCCACCTACCTTGCACTTAAACTTTAAGTGCAAGGTTTGGGCGCGCCGCGCATTAGACCACGTTTCTATGGTGCATAATCTAAAATAGAAACACACTTGAACGGAGGTTGCCTTGGAAAAGCCAAGCAAGTCTGGAGTACCGCAGATAAAGCAGGGGATGCTGTTTGGTGAAACCCTGCCGGTCATCGACGAAGAAACCGGTTTTCGCGGACCGACTGCCTGCAAGGCAGCCGGAATCACTTATCGCCAGCTCGACTACTGGGCGCGCACCGGTTTGGTTGAGCCGTCCGTGCGCAACGCCCGCGGTTCGGGCTCGCAGCGTCTCTATTCTTTCCGGGACTGCCTGTTGCTCAAGGTCGTGAAGCGCCTGCTGGATACCGGCGTTTCGCTACAACAGATTCGCGTGGCCGTAGCAACCTTGTCCAAGATGGGGGTAGAGGACCTGGCGGGGATTACCCTCATGAGCGATGGCGCTTCGGTTTACGCATGTACTTCACAAGACGAAGTCATCGACTTGGTACAGGGCGGCCAGGGTGTGTTTGGTATTGCAGTGGGACGCGTCTGGCACGAAATTGAGGGTGAGCTGGCGCAGCTGCCTGTAGAGAACATCAATGACGACAACGTGGTAGTTCACGATGAATTGGCAGAGCGTCGCGCACGCCGCCGCCAAGTCAGCTAACAGATTTTTTCGCGCTCACCAGCGCGGTGCCAAAACTTTGGCATGACAGTGTCCCGGTCGGAGGTTAGGGAGATGCGTTCCGACCGGGACATTTTTGCACACGTATTGCGAGGGGATTGAGCGCAATATCACTGACATACGCAAAATGACATAATATATATTATCGGATTGCAGTGACCCGGCGAGAGAACACTACCAACGCTGCGGCACCGCTCTTGAGCAAAAATCCCCTAAATCGGTTAGAATAAACCGCTAAGCAAACAAGGAGGCACTAATCGTGGCTGATCGCGCACTACGCGGGATGCGTATGGGTTCCAATTCTCTTGAGTCCGAAGAAGGCGTCGTTTTTGTAGAGCGCCAAAACGTGGACTACACCTGCCCGGAAGGACACGCTTTCGATATTCCCTTCGCGATTGACGCTGAGGTACCAGACGCCTGGGATTGCCCGATTTGCTCCAAAACCGCGGTACGAAACGGCGTGGAAGACTTCCAAGAAGAAAACACCGCTAAACCGCAGCGCAACCACTGGGAGCATCTCATTGAACGGCGCACCGAGGAAGAGCTCCAGATTCTGTTAGACGAGCGCTTGGAGGCTTTGCGCTCCGGCCGGCGGCACTACGGACGTTAAAGCTCTCTCTGTTTCGTTATGACGTGTTTTCTCTCCTAGAAAAATGACATAACATTACGCCTGTTTGCGCAGTTCCCGTATCCGCCACTTGGCGACTTCTAGGAACGCTTCCTTGATGATTGACCCGCTCATTTTCGAAGTTCCTGCCCGGCGCTCCACAAAAGTGATGGGCACTTCCACAATCTTGCCCCCCGCCCGGCGCGTCCGCCAGGTCATCTCGATCTGGAAACCATACCCTTTTGATTCAATGACGTAACGTTGCAGTAAACGATTTAGGAAATCGACCCGGTAGACCCGAAAACCTGCTGTCGTGTCGGCTACGTCCAACCTCAGCACCGCATTGACATAAAAACTGCCCGCCCGACTCAGCAGCTGGCGCGACCTCGACCATCCCGCAGTCGCTCCCCCGCGCCGCCAGCGCGAACCGATGACCAGGTCGGGACGACCGCTACCGTGAGCTAGGGCCAACAAACGCGGTAAATCTGTGGGCTGGTGCGAACCGTCGGCATCGAATTCCCCCACCCAGGTAAATCCCTGGTCGTCCGCCCAGGCAAACGCCGCTAAATACGCCGGCCCCAAACCTTCCTTGCCCGCCCGGTGCAACACGTGAAGCTGCGGGCGGTCCGCGGCCAACGCGTCTGCCAGCTGACCCGTACCGTCAGGCGAGTTATCATCCACGATGAGGATGTGAATCCCCGGTGCTTGGGCCAAAACTTCCCCGATAATCCATTCCAAGTTTTCCCGTTCGTTATAAGTCGGGATGGCGATAACGGTTTTCGCATTGAGATTAGTGTTTTCCACGTTTCCAACTTTCTGTCAGAGCTAATAAAACTTGCAAAACCGCAGCCAGAACCACCAATACCAGCGATCCCAGCCCGAGCAGTCCACCGATGACGGTGGCGGGTGTAGTTCCGCTGCGTAGGGGAATGTCCGTAACGAAACTGCCGGCCGTAAAGTTCGGAATGACCCGGCCTGCAATCTGGCCGTGAGCATCAATCCGAGCGGTGGAATCCATGGTGGATACTTGAATAGTGTCCAAACCATGTTCGGCGGCGCGAAAGCGGGCGATGGCGAGTTGCTGGTCAGCTTCATCGGAAGAACCAAAGAACGAATTCGATGTCGGCACGTAGATGAAGTTCGCGCCGGTCACCGCTTGGCGCACCAGGTCATCATCGGCAATCTCGTAACAAATCGGGCTGGCCAAACGCGCATCTCGACCGGACAGCGAGACCTCGAGCTGGGCAACGCTTTCGCCAGCAACCAGATCCGTGGGAACCAGGGCGGCGAAAGTAGGAATGACAGTTGCAAAGAACTTGCGCCAGGGCAGGTACTCGCCGAAAGGAACCAGGTGTTTCTTGGCGTAAGTGTCTCGGGCCTCCCCGTTTTCCCACACCAAGATGGTGTTCTGCAGGGAAGTGGTGTCAACTTCTTTCCCGGCAAGGCTGGCGACCCCCGGTCCGCGCGGCCCGGCACCCAACGTTCCGGTGATGAGTGGAGCCTGGAAGGCTGCGGTGACTTCGTTCACCAGCGAGGCGGCACGAGGGCTGGTGCGCGGATCCACGTCTGCCGCGTTTTCTGCCCATAACACCACGTCGACGTGTTGAGCCGTCCGGTGACGCAAACGTAGAGACTCATCCACGTGGTTTTGCAGAACTTCATAGCGTTTTCCGAATGCTGTTTGCGGGTCACGGCCCGGCGTATTGCCTTGGACTGCTGCAGCCGTGACATGCCCGGTAATCTCAGGCAATGCGGGGTGTACCAAGGTGGGGAAAACGATAGCAGCCACCAGGGCGGCCAGCGACACAATTCGTAGGATCAAGCCGCGGTGTCGGCCCAGAAATTCCAGCGCGGCGGCGGCAATGAACACGCAGACCCCGCTGACCAGCGCACTGCCGCCCCACGGCGCCCACGCTAACAGCGGGGTATCAACCAGGGCAAAAGCAAGTTTTGACCAGGGAAAACCCCCGAAAGGTAGCAGGGCACGCAGCTGTTCCACCCCGACCCAAGCCAGCGGCGCCCAAACCAGCCGCGCCAGCCCAAACAAACGGGGAAACCGCGGGATGGCCTGTTCCCCGCGCACCCACACTTGTGCAAAGAAACAGATAAACAGCGTCTCGAGAAGGGTCAAGGCAATCCACGGCAGGGACGAACCGGCGGAAACCCCGGTCCAGGTCAACTGCGGACCGAAAAAACCGAGCCCCCATACTGCGGACACCAACAGAACCCGGCGCCCAAGTTTGCCGCTCCTATACTGCCAGCGCAAAGTGCCCAGCAGAATCATGACGGAAGGAATGAGTAACGGCCACAGGTTCCAGTGCGGGAAAGCGAGAGCTCCGGCCACTCCCCCTAAGAAAGCCAGGGGCAGAGCTATCAGAAGTCCCACGTCACCACTCCCCGCTTGACTTGGTTGATGACGCTGCGGAATTTCGTGTGCAGGGCCGGATTGAGATTCAGTTTGCGCAGCTGGTCAGCGAGGTCAATGACCTGGCGGATAACCCGCACGAAGTCCCCGGCGCTCATGCCGGTCAGTTCCAGACACTGCCCGAGGTTGGCGTCCCGCGCCCAGGCCACGACCCCGGGCAGCAAATCCGTTTCCAACGGCGGGTAGGCCTCGAGGTAGTGTTCTTGCTGCAGGGTGGCGATTTCAAAGTTAATCCGCGCCATCGATTCCAAGGCCGCGGCCAGGCTGGGGGAAGCCTCGGCGGGAATCAAGCGAGACAATCCTCCGGTGCGATTTTGCGCCAGGCACACAGAGAGCGCCCCGGCCAAATCCGCCACATTCAAATCATCGAAAACGCCGCGGCGCAAACATTCCACGACCAATAAATCCCGCTCGTTATACACCGATTGCAGCATGGTACCGGCATCACGCAGACGGAAATCATCATCAACGTAGTCCAGTTCCCGCAATACTTGACAGGTTTGGTCCAGTTGCCGAGCCAGGGACTTGGTGCGGTTTTCAATCCTCTGGCGAGTCATCTGGGCTGATTCCCGATTTTTCGCGGCCTGACGGGCTTTCACCAGGTGTTTGTCCCGATCGGGACAGCTGTAGACCGGGTGGGATTTCATCTGGGCGCGGGCCTGTTCGATAGCCCGGCGGTCGGCTTGCTGGTTCTCGGGGGTGTTTTCCCCACTGTGTCGCCGCTGTTTGGCCTGCTTTTCCGCTTTGGAAAGGGCGTTCATCAAGTCCAGTAGCGCCAGTACGTCCCCGCGCTCACAGCTCGCCGCGCGTGCTTGATCCGCGGCCAATTCTTCAAACCGGCGCAGCTGTGAAAACAGTTTGCGCGAACTTCCCAACGCCACGTACTGGGCAAACGATTTTTCGACAGTTTCCTTCGCGCCCTCCAAGGTGGTGCGGGCCAGCAGGTTTACTGCCATGTTAAAGGTCGGGACGAAAGCTGAGTGCAGCGGGTAAGTTTGCTGACTGGCCAAGTTGGCCAGCAACTGCGGCGGATTCTTCACTTCCATCAGGGTCAGGGCGTACCCCACCGAGTCAATCCCGCGGCGTCCGGCACGACCCGTGAGCTGGGTGTACTCCCCCGGCGTCAGGTTTGCGCGCTCCTGGCCGTTCCACTTGTTTAGTGATTCCAAGACGACGGTACGAGCGGGCATATTAATGCCGAGAGCCAGTGTTTCGGTCGCGAAGACCAGGCGAATCAGGCCTTTTGCGAACAAAGATTCTGTCAGCTGCTTTTGAATCGGCAGCAACCCGGCGTGGTGCGGAGCGATACCGGCGGCCAGGGTTTCCTCCCAGTTCGAAACGTCAATCGCGCTCAAGTCGCCCTGGCTGAAACCTGCCAGGTTCGTCTCGATCTCGATGCGAATCTGGTCGGCTTCCGGTTTGGTGGTGAAGCGCAAACCGGCGTCAAACACCTGCGCCGCCGCATCGTTGCAGCCCTGCCTGGAAAAGATAAACACAATCGCCGGAAGCAGGTCTTGTTGTTCCAGACTGCGCGCTACCGCGGGCCTGTCCGCGCGTATCCGGCGGGGCATGCGGCCGCGGCGCGGCATGACCTGCTGGGCGGCTTGCGCTAACAGAGCCCGGTTCAGATGTCCGCCCACCTCGCCTTTGGCGAACAGGGGCAGGATTTCTCCCGCGGCGCTGACCATAAAATGTTTCAACGGCACCGGCCGGACTGAGGTTGAAACAACTGTAGTGGGACCGCGCAGGGTCTGAAGCCATTGAGCGAACACGTTAGCGTTGGAAATCGTGGCAGAGAGGGAAATGAGTCGTACGGACGCATCGAGGTGGATAATGATTTCTTCCCACACCGGCCCGCGGAAATGATCAGAGAGATAGTGGACCTCGTCCATAACGACATATCCCAAGTCAGCCAGCGGCGCGGCGGCATAAATCATGTTCCGCAGGACTTCTGTGGTCATCACAATGATGGCGGCGTCGCCGTTTATCGCCGTGTCGCCGGTCAACAGCCCGACATTTTCCGCACCGAATAACTCCACCAGTTCCAGGTACTTTTGGTTAGATAAGGCTTTAATCGGTGTCGTGTAAAACAGGCGTTTGCCCTGGCGCAAAGCCAAGAAAATCCCATACAGGCCAACGATGGTTTTTCCGGCCGAAGTTGGGGCGCTGACCAGGACATCTTGCCCCTTATCGAGTACCTGGCAAGCCTCAATTTGAAAGTCGTCCAGGGGGAAATCGAACAGGGCTTGGAACTCGTAGAGTTCCGGAGATTGCTGGTTTGCTTTGAAAGCCTGATACCGCTGTGCAGGAGAGGGGTTGGCAGCGTCGGCAGCTTCCGTTTGCTCCAATCGCGCGGCGGCTTTCTGGCTTTCGCGGTAACGGTGACGTTTGGGACTCATAGTTTCAGATGTTTACTGCCGCGGTGCCACCAAATCGTAGCTCGCCCAGCGGTCATGCGCGGCGTTCAGACGGCGCTGCTTGTTGGCTTTGCGAGCCTGCTTCACCTCGGCGCGAGACACCCGTGCCGCGCTCAAAGTTGCGGGGTCTCCCGTGGGTGCGGGCTTTCGGGCCGGTTCGCGAACCGACTCCGGGGTATCGTCGGCGGGCAGTTCTATGTCACGAACTGTCCGATAGAGATGTATCCCGCGATAAATAATCCACACTGTAGTCGCCACAAAAATAATCACGGCGCAAATTACGGCGATGAGCCACACGATGCCCTGAACACTCATAGCTCAATCTTACCTGTCCTCAGCTGACTGTGCGGAGTCGACCTGTGCGTAGAGCGCCACAGCCGCGGCGCCAACCTCCCGGGCAGCCGCCACCACCGGCTCTTGTGCGGGCCCGCCAATAATGGCTTCAATATCGGGGGCGAGAATCTGTATTACCCGCTGCAGCCAGGCGGCATCTTTGACTTTCAAACGCACCCGGTACGTAGTCGCGGATTGTTCCACCGTCTGGGCGTGAAGAATCGTATCCACGTAGGATTTCGCCTGATTTTTCAGCTCCAGGTCTATCGTCTGGTACTTGTAGCTCGGTTTTTGCGGAAGTTTTTCGGGAATTGTCTCCGTGGTGACACGCAGGTCACTGAGGCGATCAAGACGGTACTTGTGCCACTGGTTCTTTTCAAGGTTCACCCCCACCAGATACACATGGTAGCGGTCTGTATAGACAGACCGGGGTGCCACGCGGTGCTCCGCGGTGTCCCAACTGGCGTTCGTGTAGGTGAAAAGGACCGTGTGACCTCGTTCGATAGCCCGGTTTAGCGTCTCGATAGAGTTTTGGATTGAGGGCGGCACCGTGTTCGTCACCAGTTGCGGAGCGGTCAGTTCGTGCGCCTGGCCCAACCACGAGGCGACCTTCAGACGAGCGGTCGCAATCGCCTCTTGTGACGATGGGGCCAGATAACCGGCGACTTCCAACCCCAACAGGAGGGACAACGCCTCGTCAGCGCTAAAGGACGGGGGCATCACCCAACTGCGAGAACCGTTGACTTCAATAGTCCCGTCCTTGCGTATCGAGGGCAGGAAACTGTCATAGTCAGATTTTTCGTTGCTGGCGACCGCGTCCAAGTCCAAGAAATCCCAAATAATATTTTTGATGTCCTGAGGTTTGAGGCCGAAGTGTTTAGCCAGTTCATCTACCGTACAGGTGTTGCCTTGCGTGCTCGCATTAAAGATAAACGTCATCACCGCCAGGGATTCGGTCGTCACGCGTGTCTGGTTATCGATAGAAACACCGGTACTGCGCGGAGTGAAATCGTCAAACTTGAGCCGCCCCGTTTCGTACTCGCCCTCCGTCAGGCTCAGTTCAGTGAGACTCTGAGCCGCCCGCACGGTCGCTGTCACAAGTTTCGGGGGGTCGAGCACCACCAGGTGGGTCATTGCTTCGGCGGCCAGACGGCTCCAGGTATAGAAATCAGGTCGTTTCGCCCGATACAGATTCCATCCGGAAGGAACCCAGTCTAGCCCAGTCAAACCCAGTTCCGGTCCTGTGCGGGCAAAATCGGAATGCTCACAAATGAGTTCCGCGTTCATTACTGCTTCCGAGGCTTTTGCGGGATCTGCCACAAAGATAACCCGTTCCAGTGGACTCTCCAGAGAAACGTTGCGCGGAGATTCCACGTGTTCCGTAGCATCGAAGGTCTGCCCTGTCACAACCGGATTACTGAGACGGGATAGCTTGAACGTTCGAAAACCTTGGCGGTTTTCGTCAAAACCGCGGACATAAAAAAATCCGCGTGACAGCATCATCATCGTGGGACGCACCTGTCGATGCGTAGATTCGCCGTAGCGGGCCTGGTAATCGAATTCGATGTAATGGCGTGCGGCGATGGCGCGAAAAATGTCTTGGGTCAGACGCGAAATGAGCACCTGCGACTGGACTTCCAACGGATTGTCAGGGTCAATGTCGCTGACGGAACGGACGTGAGAATCAATTTGGGTAAAGTCCCCTTCTAATAATCCCAGCGCCAGGTGGACCCAAACTGATTCGGCTGCATCAAAAGCTAGCGTGGGGCGGCGCGAATCGGGGCGCAGCAGGTATCGATGTTCCGTTCCCACATTATTGTGTTTATCTTCCACGATGATATCGCCCAGGATTTCGTTGAGGATTTTGATGTCGTTGCGGATTTTGACACTGTAATTTTCATGCGACTGCGTCGAGTCGTCACCGCTGGGGCGAGCCGGGAAGTACGGTCCGATGTTGGCGGTATAGGCAGCGTAGATTTCGTCATAAGTGAGCGGGCGGGCTTCTCGATAGAAAATCGTTAAAAGCCCCTGGTAGCGCCTGGATGCAGAGGCGAGAGCCGTGTCACTGAGAAGGTCATCGCGCCATTCATAATCGTCATCTTCATCGAAAATGTCGGGTTCGCTCGGTGCCTGGTGCATAGAAAAATTATAGCGGCGGACTTCCGGGATTGGTCTGGACTCCAGTTTGAAGCGGTTATGCTTAACCCGTGATGATTCGCAAAGCACGTGTTCTGGAAGTGCAGCGCCAGACCCCACATCAGGTTTTGCGCTGCGAAATCGTGGCGGCTCCCCCCCGCCAGGATTCCGGACCTGCCGTGAGTTTCCAGCCCGGCGATACTTGCCGAGCCATCTGCTACCCGGAGTTGCTGGGAGCTGCGCAGCCCGGCGATATCATCCAGATTGAAGTTTCTCCTCTGGCGAAAGCCTTGGGTACCGGCGGCGAAGCTATGGTTCTGGCTAACGAAACCCGCCTGCCGGCAGACGAATTACCTAATCCCGGCCACTTGGTAAAGGCTCGCTACACCCCGCATCAAAAGGTCGTGTTGGGTGCCGATGAACCGGACAGTCCCTATCATTCCCTGTTGCGTTCGGCGGATAACCTGGATGAGCTTCCCGTCTTGGTGACGGATTTACATTCGGCTCTGCCCGCTATCGTAGTGGGATTCCTGCACCGCAGCCCGCATGCCCGTCTGGTCTATATTCAAACTGATGGCGGTGCCCTGCCCTTGGCGTATTCCCGTACCGTAGCCCAATTGCGCGAGTCCGGTAGTTTAGCCGCCACCATCACGTGTGGGCAGTGCTTTGGTGGTGATTACGAGGCCGTCAGTTTTCCTTCCGCCCTGTTCGTGGCGTCCGAGGTGGTCAAGGCCGATGCGGTCATTGTGTCCCAAGGTCCGGGCAACCTGGGTACCGGCACTCGTTGGGGCTATTCGGGGGTGGACGGGGCGCAATTTTTGCATACAGCTTCGGCGTTAAACGGTCATCCCATTGCGGTGCTGCGGATGTCCAGCGGCGATGCGCGTCCCCGACACTACGGCATTTCGCACCACTCTCTGACCATGCTGACCTGGATGGGGCTACCCCCGCTGGATGTGGTCCTTCCGGTTTTCGATCTCGACAATCCCGTAGAAAAGGCCCTAGCTGACCCGAAAGGAACGTTCTCTCCCCTGGTGACTTCCCAACTGAGCCTGTTGAAAGAAAACCATCGGGTCGTCGACCAACCCACCACGGGACTTTACGCAGCTCTAGAAGCCTTTCCCGTGAAACTTTCTACAATGGGGCGAACCCTCAGTGAAGACCCCGCCGCTTTCCTCGCGGCGGCGGCGGCGGGAGCCTACGGCGCGACCGTGCCCGTCCGCGAAGCGAAGAAATCAAACGACGACCCGAGCGCCGCGTAGCTGACGCTGCAACGGCCGTTACAGCCGGCAGGCTTTCAGGTCAGTCACCAGGATGCCGCGCGCCCCGGCCGCATAGAGACGATCCATAATCAGGTTCACGTCCGCGGCTTTCACCATGACCCGCACGGCTTTCCAAGTGTCCTCAGCCAGGTCGGAAATTGTTGGGGATTCAATGCCGGGCGTAATCGCCAACAGGTCTGCCAGCTGGGCAGAAGGCGCGTTGTAATCCATCAGTACATAGGTTCGCGCCACCATCACGCCCCGCAGACGAGCCGCCAAAGTGTGCAGTTGCGCATGGTTTTCTTGGCCTGCGGCAGTAATCAGCAGGGCTTCCGATTCCAGCAAAGTCTCCCCAAAGGTTTGCAAACCGGCAGCCCGTAGCGTGGAACCGGTTTCGACCACGTCAGCAATCAAATCGGCGATGCCCAACTGTACGGAAGATTCCACCGCGCCGTCCAGGTGTACCACGCGGACTCCGGAAATCTGGTGTTCATCGAGAAACTTTTTCAGCAGCAGGTCATAGGAGGTCGCCACTCGTTTGCCCTGAATGTCCGCCAAGTCGTGGAACTGGCCCGCCGGTCCGGCAAACCGGAACGTAGAGCGGGCAAAATCCAAGCCGAGATATTCCACCGCGGCGACCCCGGAATCAATCAACAAATCCCGCCCGGTGATACCGCAGGACACGACCCCGGATCCGACATAAACCGCGATATCACGCGGACGCAGGAAAAAGAACTCGACATCGTTATCCTTGTCGATAATCGTCAACTCGCGTCCGCGCCGAGTCACTTTATACCCGGCTTCTTTTAACATCGTGACCGCCGGTTCGCACAGCGAACCTTTATTCGGCACCGCGATTCGTAACATGGCTGACACTCCCTCTTCTCAAGCTGTTATTGACTGGTTTCCGGGTCGTTCCGGATTCTGACTGTGGGCGACACGGGTCTACATATGCTGGTAAATGTCTTGGGGCGTAAAGCCTTTCGCTACCATCATGACCTGCAAGTGATAGATGAGCTGGGACATCTCAATCTGAGCCGCTTCGTCCGATTCGTATTCGCACGCCATCCACACTTCGGCAGCTTCCTCAACAATCTTTTTGCCGATGCCGTGGACTCCCCTGTCGAGCTCCTCAACAGTACGGGACCCCTCCGGGCGTTCGTTCTTTCGGCTCTCGATAATCGCATAAAGGTCTTCAAAGTTATTCACGCTTATAGATTATGCAATGGCAGGAGTTTTCCCAAATATCTATATGACTGGATTAAGATAAGGGTTTGTCCCACCCGAATCCCGCTTATTGCCCCGGATTTTACCGTGCCGCTGAGGCTTGGGCGTGCAGCGATTTCCACGGCCGCGCGATTTGTTCCAAACCCGCCTGGTCCAAAGATGTAAGGTCGACCTTTTTGTCCAACGCCCCGATCTCATCTAACAGGGCTATCATGGCCTTGAATTTTTGCGGGTCGGGAGCGGCAGCGCGACCAGGGTCAGCCGGGTCGTAGTCAGGCAACTGCTCCAACTCCAGCGTTGCCAGGTTGACTTTCTGGGCGGCCTGCAAGGAAGCGGCGGTGTTCAGCGTTTGGTCGTACTTTTTCGTGTATTCCACTGCTTTTTCCGGATTCTGTTGGATGCTGTTGATGGCATGGGCCATGGCGTTGATGACGCCATCATTCACGGAATCTTCGTTTTTACACCATTCGCCAGTCGTCACCACGGCGGCACCTACTAACGGCAGATTTCGCGGCAGGGGAATCTCGGTCACCTCCAGCCCCGCCAACTGGAACTGAACCAGGTCATTATTGGAAAATCCCACCACCGCATCGACTTTCCCGGTGGCCATCTGAGTCTGCTGGGTATATCCGATTTCTGAAATTTTCACGTCATCAAGGCTCAAACCCGCCTGCTGCAAACCCGCCTGGAAACCAAACCAGCTCGAACCGAAGCGGCCCGGTACGCCTACAGTTTTTCCTTTCAAATCCGCCCAGGAGGTAATCCCTGACTGCTTGGTCGCGATAACTTCCACCGGATATTTTTGGTACAGAATACCCGTGACACACAAATCCATACCCGCGGAAATCGCCTGTACCGCTTCGTCAGCGAACGCCACCACGTAGTCCTCTTTATGGGACAAAAGAGCGTTGAACAGTCCCTCATCGGCACCGTGATGACGCAGGTTAACGGGCTGCTGGCTAACTCCCCCACCACCGTCCCAACGGAACAGCCGGTCTTGGGCCGCCACATAGAACGGCGCAAACTGAACATTGGGGATATACGTCAAACCGATTGTGACCGCCCGGTCCGCCCCGGTGGGACTACTGGCAGACTCAGAGGAACTCCCCTTTTCTGCAGTGGAACCGGCAGCACAACCGACCAAGACCGCGGCACTGACGGCCAATCCGGCTAGGGAACTGATAAAACGATGTGACATCTGGTGACCCTTTCTTTGAGACGCAGCTAAACTGCGTTTACCGTTTTGGAATGACGCTCCAGGCGATAGACCCCCAGATATATCAACGCGGCCACCGTGCAGATCATGATTAAACTCACGAACATGCCGGGTGTATCCACGTTGTGTGACTGCAGGGTAATCAGGGTGCCCATGCCGCGGCCGCCGATGACCATCTCGCCCACCACCGCACCGGTGATGGACAGGGTCACGCCGTTGCGAATGCCGCCCAGTAGGGATGGCAACACCAGTGGAAACTCCATGTATTTCAGCAAGTCCCAGGTTCCGGCACCATCGAGTTTGGCAGCTTCCAAAATGCTGGCGTTCAAATGATGCAAACCCACGGTGGTAGAAACCAAAATGGGAAAAAACACCATCAGCGCGCACAACACCGCAATGGCGAGACGCGGCGTTGGTAGCCAAATCAACAGCAGCGGCGCCAGCGCGACCGCCGGAACCGCTTGGGAAGCCCCCAGAAACGGTTGAACCGCCGCGTTGAGCAGACGCAGGTGATGGATCGCAAATGAAAGCGGCACACTCACAAGCAGCCCCAACACGGTTCCTCCCATCGCTGCCAGCAACGTGTTGCCCAGGTAAAGCCAGAACGTTTTGCCGCTCAACAACTCCACACCGGACTGCACTACGTCACTGGGACGCGGCAAGATAAAGGTCGGGATGTTTCCAGAACTCGTCGCGAGGAACCAGACTGCCACAATGAGTAGCGCCAAAGCGAGCGGGGCAATGACATTGAGCGGCCGGGAATCCGGGACGGCGTTAACCGTTGACGGTGCCCGGTTTTGACTCATCGACATCTTCACCCCTTTCGGTTTGTCACCTCATTGGACAGCCCAGGGCAAAGAAAGATGAACGCTCACCAACACCTCAGTAAACATACGCAGGCGCGGTGGACGTGCGGCTCTTCCCATCCGGACTTTAACCGTCGGTATCGGAATTTCACCGATTCAACTCGTGCGGACACGAGGTCGCGGACTGTACCGCCGGTGCTGAATTACACAGCCCCCAGAGCTACTTCCAGTATAGACCCTCGATAGCCCACTGAGGTCAAATCCCACAGGCGGGCTAATGAGTCTAATGGGTGTGCGGGGTAGCGCCGATGGTGCGCAGCGTGGCAATAGCCTGTTCGGGCTTACGTTTAAACACGTAGGACCCGGCCACCACCACGTTTGCTCCGGCTTTCATCACGAGGGGCAAGGTTTCTTCGTTGATGCCTCCGTCAACCTCGATATCGAGATTCAGCCGGGCATCTTCGGCATATTTGCGCAGCTTGCGAATCTTTGGCAACACCTCGGGGATAAACTGTTGCCCGCCGAAGCCCGGCTCCACACTCATGACCGTGACCTGGTCAAAACGACCCAAAATGTCTTTGATGGCGCTGGCCGGAGTGGCTGGATTCAACGCAATCCCGGCTTTTGCGCCTAAACTGTGCAGCACGTCAGCGGTTCGTACTGGCGCTTTCGAGGCTTCCAGGTGGAAACAGACAATGGCGCAGCCGGCCTTGGCGTACTCCAAAGCCCAACGGTCTGGATTTTCAATCATCAGGTGGGCGTCAACCGGTAGTCTGGTAGCGTTCAACACCGCCGTGGCGGTTGGCAGTCCCCACGTCAGATTGGGCACAAAGTGGTTATCCATAATATCGAGGTGAACCCCGTCGGCGCTCTTGATGTCCTGCAGCGCCTGGGCGAAATGCATCTGGTCGCAATTCAGCACGGAGGGGTAAATCTTAAGGCTCATATCGGTTCCCTTCTTTCCTCTATTGTCTAATTCCGCGGTGAGCTTCGGACGGTTTTAGCTGGGATTTATTCCTGAGAATCAGGCAACTTTTCAATCAGAGCCAGAAACATGGCGTCGGTACCGTCACGGTCAGGCCACAGCTGCAGATAAGGCCCCGACCCAAGGTCATGTTCCGGGTTGACGATAATTTCACGGGCCACGGCGGGGGCATCCAACACCCGCAAATCCGCGCGATTCTTTACCACGCTTTCCACCACCTGACGAGTTTCAGCCAAATGCGGGCTGCAAGTCGCGTATCCCACCACTCCCCCAGGCTTAACCGTTTGCAACGCGGATTGCAGCAGAACTTGTTGCAGTGCGGTCAGGTCCTTCAGGTCGGTGGCGGATTTATTCCATCTGGCTTCGGGACGGCGCCGCAGCGAGCCCAAGCCCGAACATGGCACGTCCACTAGGACCCGATCGGCTTTGCCCGGATGAAGCTCACCAAAATCGCGGCCGTCGCCCTGTAGAACCTGCACAGTCTGGTCCGGAAATGCTTTCGTGGAGTCACGTACCAGTTCAGCCCGGTGCGGCGAAACCTCGTTAGCGATGACGGAAACGTTACGCGAACTAGCCAACCCCGCCAGCAGAGCCGTTTTCCCGCCGGGTCCGGCACACAAATCGACCCAGGTGCGCTCCACCCCGGTCACCCGTGCTGCGGCCAAAACTTTGGCGACAAGCTGCGAGCCTTCGTCCTCGACCCCGGCGAAGCCCCGCTCGACCGCACGCAGTCGCCGCGGGTCGCCCCCGGAAAGCACCACCGCGCAGTCAGAGAGTTCTCCCAAACGAGTATTGGCATCAAGATAGGTTTCAGCTGCGGTCGCCAGCTCATCAGCGGTAATGAAACCCGGTCGGGCGCACAGCGTCACATAAGCGGGACGGTTTTGCGCGTGTAGGAGTCCTGGCAAATCGGCGGCATCCCGGCCGTTGGCAACCAGGGCATCGCGCAGCGCCCACACTATCCATTCCGGATAGGAAAATGCTCGGCTCAGGGCTTTTTCCCCGGTCAGTCCCGAGGTGATGGCATCGAGCCAATAGGGCAGGTCATGCTCAGTAACCTTGCGCAACACTGCGTTTACCATCCCGGCAGGGCCGGCGGAGAGACGGTCGCGCGCCAGGTCAACCATCGTGTCTACCGCGGCGTAGTCTTCCACCCGCATCTGGAGAATTTGATGAATCCCCATCCGCAGCACCGTGAGCAGCTCCGGATCTAAATCCGCAACATCCCGGTCGCTGAGCAGCCCGATAATGGCATCGTAGCGCCCTTGTAACCGCAATGTTCCGTACACGAGCTCGGTGGCAAAAGCCGCGTCTCGCCGATGCAAATGCGCCCGTTCAATCAGGCCGGGCAACACCAGATTGGCGTAAGCATGGTCTTGGTCGACGCGGCGCAGGGCTTGAAAAGCAACGTCACGAGCGGGGTCGCGCCGGGCTTTGCTCCGGTAGGTGTAACCGGTGCGAGAGTTACGGAAATTTCGAGCTGCACCCCCGGTTTTCGCAGTGTTGCGGCGAGAGCCAGATTTGCCCGCGGAAGCGCCCCCTGGATGGTTCACTCCTGACCTCCCATCGAGCTCGAAGTCGTAAACTTCGCACTACTTTCCAGGTGAGCTCCGCGTGCCCAAGCCTCAGCCGGCATTGGTTTTTTCCCTGCGGGAGCTACGTTGCCTAAGCACACGGGTGCGGAACCGGTGCCGACCCAGACCTCGTGACGAGTGGTAAAAATCTGACCGGGTTCCAGAGGTGGGATTGGCATAGTCACAGGCGGATTCGACTCCAGGACACCGAGTTTCATGCGGGATTCCTGCCACATCGTCCAGGCGCCGGGAGACGGTGTAAATCCTCTGATGTGGTTGGCAATAGTGTCGCCTGGCGCGGACCAGTCGATTTCGCCTTCCGACGGGTGTAGAGGTGGCGCATAGGTGATGCCGGTGTCAGCTTGCGGTTCCGGGTTAACTCCCCGTTCAATCATGGACAGGGCTTGTTCCAGAGGTCTGACGCTGAGTTCGGCGAGTTCGAGCAATACGTCTCCCGCTGTCGCCGACTCCGGCACCGCATAAGAGCAGGTCGCGTAAATGGGACCGGTGTCCAACGCGGGTTCGAGTTGAAAGACTGTGACGCCGGTGTGAGTGTCCCCCGCCTGGAGAGCACGCTGTACCGGGGCGGCTCCCCTCCACCGCGGCAGCAGGGAAAAATGAATATTAATCCACCCGAATTTGGGAATCTCTAAAATCTCAGCCGGCAAAATCGCTCCGTAAGCCACGATGACACCCAAATCAGGCTGGAGGTCACGTAAAAAAGTGGAGGCTTCTGTATTGTTCTTAAGGGTCTTTGGCTGATAGAGCATCAGGTCATGCTGGGTCGCGTAACCGGAAACCGGTGACTGGGCCAGTTTTCGACCCCGGCCGGAGGGCGCATCGGGTCGCGACAGCACCGCCACCAGGTCGTGTGCAGATCGCTCAAGGTATGTCAATACAGGAAGGGCCGCCTGGGGAGAACCAGCAAAAACAATACGCATACAAACTATCCTATCTAAGTTCAACTGGGGTTTTTCGAGGTGACAGCGCGGTCTATCCGATTTGACCGGCGGGATCTGGAGGATCTACTACGATGCGCAGGGCGTCGCTACCGGATTTTCGCTCCCGGGCATTTTGCAGTTCCACCGCGCGCAGCGCCCGGCCGAAATCCTGACTATTACGCAGTGCCACCGACACGAATGCAGTGCTGAGCGCGGGGTTTTCCCGTGCTGGAACCGGGCCAAATACCGTGATTTCGGGAAATCTCTGGCGCAGGAAAGCCAACACCTCACCCAGGGATTGCCCCTGCAACAGAGCCGTGCGCCACGCGGGGGCAAAGTGTCCCGCTTCGCGTTCTCGCAGGTCTAAGGCGGCGAAACCCCAGGGATCCCACCGTACCAAAGCCTGTTCCAGGCGCGGGTCAATCCGGTTCGTTACCAATATGCGCCCCTGAGGTTTCACCAAAGCTCCGGCTGCCAAGAATTGCCGCATGACTTCCTGGGCAGTCCACAGGGCGGTCCGATTGGCCCACATGTGAGCCCGTAAGATAACCGCGGCTTCGTACCCGCCCACGGCGAAAGGTTCGCCCCCCGGATGGGCTATGACCAGTCGCGATGCTGTGTCTATTAGGCCGACCCGGCCTTTTCCAGGACGGGAAACCAACACTGGCACACCGGAAAATGACCGCCCGATGTCATCAATTACCGTGCGCGACTGGAGGTGGCGCCCGCGCATTTTCATACTGGCACAGTTCGGACAGGCATAGTTGGTGGGGACATTGCCGCAGCGAGTGCAAACCAGCCGGGAACCCTGGAAAGTCAACGGTCCGCCACACACTTCGCACACCGCGTTAGCGCCGCAGTTTGCACAGCTCACCACCGAAAACGCACCGTCGGGAGGAACCAGCACCAAAACTGGACCGGATTTCAACCCCTGGCGCACCAGACGCAAAGCAGCGTTTGGGAGGAGCATCGCCCCCGTCATGCCTTCCGCCAGCTGTGCATCTTCGCTGAGAAATTCAAAGCGTCCCGTACACTGGCGCAAAACGTCGCGGTGGGGGGCCAAGCCACTGGCGAAGTGACGGGTCACCAGCTGCAAATCCCCCGCGTTGACAGAATAGTGCGCCAACACCACAGCGGCACCGCACAGCTGGGAACGCATCAGCAGGACTTGCCGAGCAGAAAAGTTCGGGAACATGTCCGAACTAAGCGACCACGCCAAGTCGTCCCAGAGGTAAAACAAACCGGGGCGGGCCAGCGGCAAAAATACGGCGCCGCGGGTGCCGACCACTATCGCGGCGGTGCCGAAGCGAGAACGCAAGAACGTTTCATAGGAGGCGGCAGTGGGAATTTCCGAGGTATACAACACAACTTTGTCCGAGTCGGCAAAGTAGTCACGCAGATACAGGTAGGCTTCATCGGCTTGCTCTACCGTGGGCATCACCAGCAGGGATTGTTCCCCGTTAGCCCAGGTTGCCGCCGCTAATTCGGCAATGGGTTGAAAACGCGAGGCGGGTTGAAAATGTGGATTGTTACCCAGCGGCAGCGCACTAACCACGGCACGAGGGTGGTGTCCCCGACACAGTTCAGAGTAGAACTCAGCGCCCCCGGCATAACGCGCCCAGGTCGTTTGTTCCGGTGGCTCCACCGTGACCGCGGTCGTATCCCACTGAGGAGGGTCGGTAGAAAAGGCCTGTTCCACTTTGACGCGCCGCTCCGGTAGGGCGTAACGCAGCAGTGAGGAGGGTCCTGTCCCGTAATAGAGAGAGACATTTTCCAGCAGTTCCAAGGTGGAAGTGTCCAACAGAGGCAGGTCGCCCAAGGTGCGTTCGATTTCCCGCAACGGTTTTTGCCAGTCGGTGCTGTCTTTACGCTCCACGATGACACCGGTGTAGCGTTTTGTCCCTACTTTCACTTTCACCAACACCCCCGGAGCGGCCGCGGCATCGAGCTTTGGGGGAATCAGGAAGTCGAGAGGCCGGGACAAAGCGGGGGTAAACGTGTTGAGCAGAACCGCTGCCACGGGCTTTTCCACACCATCGACCAGCACCGCCCGCGGTCCGGGAGGTGCGAAATCGTCCAGTGGCAATATCGGTTCAGCAAACACGACTTAATTACAACTCATACCCCGGATACGAAAATCCGGCAGTTGCCATTTTGTCCCGGAAGTCGGGGCCATAACCAGCCCCCACAGCCGGTTTTACTGGAAATAATCCTTGAGAGCTTGCGCCCGATTGGTTTCTTCCCAACTGAAGCCATCACGCCCAAAATGGCCATAGTTACTGGTGTAGCGGAAAATCGGACGGGTTAGATCCAAATCCCGAATGATGGCGGCGGGACGCAAATCGAAAGTCTCACGAATCGCCGCGGCCAGTTCCTCATCTGCCACGACACCGGTCCCAAAGGTTTCCACTGACAGGGATACCGGGTTGGCTCGGCCAATCGCGTAAGCGATTTGGATTTCGCAGCGCTTTGCCAAACCGGCCGCCACAATATTCTTGGTAATCCAACGCAAAGCGTAAGAGGCCGAACGATCGACCTTTGAGGCGTCCTTACCGGAAAAAGCCCCTCCCCCGTGACGCGCCATACCCCCGTAGGTATCCACAATAATCTTGCGACCGGTCAAACCGGAGTCCGCAGCGGGTCCACCGATAATGAATTGACCCGAAGGATTCACCAAAATTTCCGCGTCCTTCGTGTCCAAGTCGATATTCAACTGATCGAGCACCGGGCGAATAACCTCCGCTTCGACCATGGCGTGCAGTTCCGCCTGGGTGCGATCCGGGGCATGCTGAGTCGAAACCACGATAGTCGACAGGGCACGCGGCACCCCGTCCTCGTACTCAACCGACACCTGGGTCTTGCCATCAGGACGCAATCCGGAAACAATCCCCTCTTTGCGCACCTGAGCCAGGCGTTGGGACAGTTTATGCGCCAACCAAATCGGCATCGGCATCAAATCCGGGGTTTCATCGCAGGCATAGCCGAACATAATCCCTTGGTCCCCAGCGCCTTGCTGTTCCAGGGGGTCATAGGCTTCGGGCCGCTGACGCACTTCCAGGGAATGGCTGACGCCCGCTTCAATGTCCGGGGATTGCTGCCCCAAGGACACCATCACGCCGCAACTGCGACCATCAAAGCCAATCTCAGAGGATGTGTAGCCAATCTGGGCAATCTCGTGGCGCACAATGTGGGGAATCTCTACGTATGCCTCGGTCGTCACTTCACCCATAACATGAACCAGCCCGGTCGTGACGAACGTCTCTACCGCAACGTGCGCCGCCGGATCTTGTTCCAAGATAGCGTCCAGAATTGAGTCGGCAATCCGGTCGCAAACCTTATCGGGATGTCCTTCAGTGACAGATTCAGATGTGAAAGTGACTTTTTTACTCATAAAAGAATTCTAGTGGCTTTGCGAGATTTCTCCAGCTAGTTGGAGTAAGACCTCGGCGACTTCAAGTTTCGTGCCGCTGGCTTGACCTCGTTCGTTACCTTGGGAATCGAAAAAGAACAAGGTGTTCCTCGCGGCTGCGAAGCCGTGGCCGTCTCCAACCCGATTGACACACAGCAGATCGGCGCCTTTGTCCAGGGCTTTCTTGCGGCCTTGTTCCCGCACCTGCGCCTCACTGCCGGTCAACGCCCCAAAGCCGACAATGGTCTGTCCCTCGCGGCGGTGCTTAATGAGATTCATCAGGACGTCGGGGGTGCGTTCCAACTGTAGGGTGGGGATAGTGTCGGCGTGGCGGGTAATCTTGCCTGAGACACGGATGGGGCGGAAGTCCGCTACGGCAGCGCACATGACTATCAGGTCTGCCCCCGCGGCGGCGGCGTCCATTTGGCGCAGCATCTGCTCCGCGGTAGGGGCCTCCATGACCTTGACCCCGCGAGGAATGAGGGCAGCTTCCACGTTGGCGACCACTAACGTGACGTCGGCTCCGGTCTTTAGGGCTGCCCGAGCCACCTCGCAGCCCTGGCGTCCGGTAGACCGATTCCCCAAGAAGCGCACTTCGTCCCAGGGCTCGCGAGTCCCCCCGGCGGAAACCACTACGGAACGAAAACTCATGGGTCGGCCTTGTGAAAACTAATCGATAGAACCGGGGGCACTCATACCGAGCTGTGCCAAAACCGCATCACAAATGACGTCTGGTTGACTGAGACGTCCGATGCCATGGGAGTTGTCGGCCAGTTTGCCGGTTTCGGGACCGATAAAGCGCCAGCCCCGTTCACGCAGCACCGCCACGTTGTCCTGGGTCGCCGCATTTTCCCACATTGTGGGGTGCATCGATGGGGCGATGAGACGCGGGCAGTCGACCGTGATTGCAACTAGGGTGAGGAACTCGTCCGCCAGACCCATGCGGAAACGCGCCATCAAATCGGCGGAAGCTCCCACCGTCAAAAACAGGTCAGCTTGGCTGGCCAGGGTGACGTGGGTAATGAAGTCAGGGGTCTGGAACACGTCCGTATGAATCGGGTGATTGCTCAGGGATTCCCAGGTCGCCTTCCCCACAAAATTGAGCGAATCAACCGTGGGACAAACCCACACATTGACCCCGGCAGCGATGAGACTGCGCAGCACCTCGATGGCTTTAAACGCGGCCACGGAGGCGCCCACCCCCAAGATGACGGTTTTCTCTGGACCGCGGGGGGCGTCAAGTTCAGGCGTTGTCATCTTTCGCCAGGCCCTCGGAGAAAGAGACCGCCAAGGCTTCCAGCGGATTTACCGGTTCCGAGGTGTCCTCCTCAGGAGCCTCGTCTTCTGGCTCATCGCCCTTTAACTGCATGTCCAACATGCCCTGCGCGATTTCATGCATGGCAATAGACAGGGGCTTTTCCCGCGGACCGTGATCAACCAGCGGGCCGATAGTGTCCAACAGACCCGCTTCCAGCTGCTGGTTATAGGTGTTAATCTGGCGTGCGCGAGCCGCCGCGAAAGCCACCAGGGCGTACTTAGAATCAACGTTTTCCAGCAGGTCGTCAATAGGCGGGTCAGTAATACCCTCGGGGTTAGCGACGGTTCCGGTCATAAAAAATCCCCCTCAATAGTGATTTTTGGTTTCTTCAGCCCAGCTATCCTAGCGCAAACCCATAATTTTAGCCAGTTGCGCGGTAGCGTTAGGCACTTCGTCATTGACCACGATTTCGTCAAATTCCTCAGCAGCAGCCAACTCGGTGCGCGCCGTGTCCAGGCGCAGGCGCTGCTCTTCCGGGGACTCCGTGCCACGCCCCTGCAAACGGCGCACCAGCTCCTCCCAAGACGGGGGCTTCAGGAAAATGGTGTGCGCATCTGGACGCAGAGCTTTTACCTGCCGGGCTCCCGCCAAGTCGATTTCCAACAGAACCGGTTTGCCCTGCCGTAGAGCCTCATCGACCGGAGCGGCTGGGGTACCGTAGTAGTTTTTGCCGTGAACCTGTGCCCACTCCAACAGTCCCCCGGATTCGATGAGCTGTTCGAACTGGGGTTTCGTCATGAAAATATAGGACTGCCCATCGACTTCCCCCGGTCGAGGATCTCGAGTGGTGGCAGAAACGGATAGGTAAAACTCTCCCGGAAAATTCGCACAGAGAGAACCCACCACTGTTCCCTTTCCAACAGCGGTGGGTCCGCTAAGTATGAACAGCCGGGCAGTAGCGCCGGCGGCCGCCATCAGCCGAAACGCTTGATGAGTTCGGCGGTCTGGTGGGGACCAAGACCACGGATGCGGCGAGCCGGGGAAATCCCGATTTCTTCCATCGCCAAGGCGGCGGTCTTAGCGCCGACGCGAGGAAGCGACTCTAGCAAGGATTGAACTTTCATCTTTGCCAGGGCTTCGTCCTTTTCGGCAGCCTTCAAAACTTGGGACAGCGTCTTTTTGCGGTTCTTTAAATCAGCTTTGATTTCAGCGCGATGTTTACGCGCTGCCGCAGCCTTCTTCAAGGCTTCCGCGCGCTGTTCAGCGGTAAGTGGAGGAAGTGCCATTTGCTATACTCCTGTTTTTCTGTCTTCTTTGTGGGCCCGAATTGGTCAACGACCAACCCTAGAGAGCATTCTATACAGTATTGCTTCACGAAATTAGGGATTTAAGGGATTCTAAATTATCTTCAAAGGCGGCTTGCAGTGCGCCCGGCTCGGGGCCACGTCGCAAAATCCCGCGAGAACTCGACACAATAATCCGGTCTGCGGCTTTCCCAAAGACTTTGGCGATACTTTCCGGGTTTCCACCCTGAGCGCCAAAGCCGGGCACCAGCAGCGGCGCATTCGCTTCGTCAAGGAGAGACTCCAAACCGTGCATCCGCTCCCCGACGGTGGCTCCCACGACCAAACCCACGTGACCCCAGTACCCCGCTTGTGCGGCCTGACGATTTTCCTCACCCGCGCGTTGCATAATATCCGCAGCCAGGGACTTCTCAGGTGTTCCCCCCTCATTCAAAATCATCGCTGATTGGATTGAGGCGGACTCCGGGTTTGAGGTTAACGCCAGTACGAACGTCCCCTTGCCGTTCTGTTTTGCCAGGTCCAGCGCGGGACGCAGGGACTCGAATCCCAAGAACGGGCTCAGCGTCATCGCGTCAGCCTCCAACGGCCCTTCTGACAGGTACGCCCTCGCATAGGCGCTCATGGTGGAACCGATGTCGCCGCGCTTCACATCCGCAATGCTGATTGCGCCAACGTCATGAATTGCCCGCAAAGTCGCGGTGAGCGCGGAAATACCGGAAGCACCATATTCCTCGAACAGCGCCGATTGCGGCTTAAAGAATCCACACAAATCGCCTAGTGCGTCCAGCACGCGCATGGAAAAATCCCATACGCCAGCCCCGCTGCGCGGCAAACCCCAGGCTTCTAATAGCTCCGGGTGAGGATCTATCCCCACGCAGAGAGAACCCCGGTCCGCAATGGTTTCGAGGCAACGTTTTCCAAACGGTTCGACAGGATTTGCTTCTGGCGCAGCGCTCATGACTTCCCTTTCTCAAGTGACATCAGGAACTCGCTCGGAGCAAAAATCCGAGCTCCCTGAAAAGCCATTTTATGCCTTACCGGGCATCCGAGTACCGGACTTTTCCATTTCAATTTGTCGTTCCTGCAAAGACCGCACCGTGAAAGTCTGTCCCTGGCTGAGGAAATCCATCACCTGGACAGCGACCTGGAGGGTGCGCATAGTCGTGATGATGACCTTGTTGGCGGTAGCGGCCGCGGTGCGAATCCGGTATCCCGCTTCGCGAGTGCCCTTGCCGCGTTCCGGAGTGTTGACGACCATGCCGACTTCGTCGGATTTCACGAAAGAGCTGAAGGCCGTGTCGGCTGACCCATCGGTGAGTTGCCGATCCTTTTCCACCCGGGTGACCGGAATCCCATTGCGTTCCAAGACCGAAGCCGTCCCCTCGGTAGCCACCAACTTGTAACCCAGCTGGTGCAGGCGCGAACACGGCAGAATAATGTGGCGTTTATCCCGGTCAGACACTGTCACCACGATAGTCTTGCCCGGTTTGGGCAGCGCTCCCACCGTAGCCAGCTCCGACTTGGCATAGGCCATCGGCAGATTCACACCCAAGCCCATCGCCTCGCCGGTCGAGCGCATTTCCGGTCCCAGAATCGTATCGACCATCGTGCCGCTAAAGGTGCGGAAACGTTTGAAGGGAAGGACCACTTCTTTGACGGCGATGTCGGGAAACTTACTCCACTGGGCAAAGTCCACGCCCGGCAGCATGCCGCACTCGCGCAACTGGGCAATGGTGGTGCCGGTCATGACTTTTGCGGCCGCCTTCGCGAGGGGAACCCCGGTCGCTTTCGCTACAAACGGAACGGTGCGGGACGCCCTGGGGTTTGCTTCGATAATGTTGAGGACCCCGGCCGCCAGGGCGAACTGAATGTTGATGAGCCCGACGGTGCCCACGCCTTGAGCAATGGATTCAGTCGCGGCGCGTATCTGGTTAATTATCGTGCCCGAGAGCGTGGCAGGGGGCAGCACGCAAGCCGAGTCTCCGGAGTGAATCCCTGCCTCCTCGATATGCTCCATCACGCCAGCCAGGTACAGCTCGTGACCGTCATAGAGAGCGTCCACATCGATTTCGATGGCATCGTCCATGAAATGGTCAATGAGCAGCGGTCCGGCGCCGACTCCGGCCGAATCCGGCCCCAATCGACTGAGGTAATCCTCGAAATGGTCGGCGTTGAAAATGATTTCCATGCCGCGACCCCCCAGCACGTAGGAGGGGCGAGCCAGCAGAGGGAACCCGATCTCGCCAGCTATGTCCCGCGCGCCAGCGTTCGTGGTGGCGGTACCGTGAGCGGGGGCAGCCACTCCAGCGGCGGTATAGACCCGTTCGAACTCCTGCCGGTCCTCGGCCAGGTCAATCGCGCGCGCTTGGGTGCCTAGAATCGGCACTCCAGCATCGGTGAGACGCCTTGCCAGAGACAGCGGGGTCTGGCCTCCTAACTGGACAATCATCCCGGCTACCGGCCCGCAATCCAGTTCCGCACGGTACACCTCATAGACGTCTTCAAAGGTCAAGGGCTCAAAGTAGAGCCGGGAGGCGATGTCGTAGTCGGTCGACACGGTCTCGGGGTTACAGTTGACCATAATCGTGTCGTAGTCGTCTTTCAGCGTTAGGGCGGCGTGCACGCAAGAGTAGTCGAATTCGATACCCTGCCCGATTCGATTCGGCCCGGAACCCAAGATGATGACCGCCGGCTTCTCGCGCGGCTGCACCTCGGTGCTGAGGTCGTAGGACGAATAATGATAAGGCGTGTTCGCGGCGAATTCCCCGGCGCAGGTGTCGACTTTTTTGTACACCGGGTGCAGGCCAAAAGCGTCGCGAACTTCCCGCACGGTGTCCTCTGAGATGCCCCTGATCTGGGCAATTTGCAGGTCTGAGAATCCGTGACGTTTCGCTTCGCGCAGTAGCTGGGGTTGCAAAGCGGGAGCTTCCTGCAGACGCTGGGCCACCTCGCAGAGGATAAACAACTGGTCAATGAACCACGGGTCTATTTTGGTTGCGGCATAGATGTCCGCAGCCGACGCTCCCCCACGGATTGCCTGCACCACCTGGGTCAAGCGTCGCTCCGTTGGGGTAGCCATTTGTTCCAGTAGCTGCGCGGTTTGCTCCGGGCCGGGAGCGGGCTGAGCAAAGTCAAAGCCGGACCCGCGCTTGTCCAGGGAGCGCAACGCCTTTTGCAGGGCCTCGGTAAAGTTTCTGCCGATAGCCATCGCTTCGCCCACCGACTTCATGGTGGTGGTCAGTGTCGGGTCGGCCGCGGGGAACTTTTCAAAAGCAAACCGCGGGGCTTTCACCACCACATAATCCAAGGTGGGCTCGAAGGACGCCGGGGTGGACAGCGTAATATCGTTGGGAATCTCGTCCAAGGTGTAACCCACCGCCAGCCGCGCCGCGATTTTTGCAATCGGGAACCCCGTCGCTTTCGACGCCAGAGCGGAAGAACGCGACACCCGCGGATTCATTTCAATGACGATAATCCGACCGGTCTGGGGGTGGACGGCGAACTGGATATTGCACCCGCCCGTGTCCACACCGACCTCACGAATGACGGCAATCCCGATATCGCGCAGCCGCTGCATTTCCCGATCGGTCAAAGTCATAGCGGGCGCTACCGTGATGGAATCTCCCGTATGCACGCCAACCGGGTCCAGGTTCTCGATGGAACACACGACCACGACATTATCGGCGCGGTCCCGCATCAGTTCGAGCTCATATTCTTTCCACCCGATGATGGCTTCTTCCAACAGAACTTCGTTTGTCAGCGAATCGGCCAGGCCAGCCGCGGCAATCCGTTCCAAATCCTGTTGATTATAGGCAATCCCGGAGCCCAAGCCCCCCATAGTAAAGGACGGACGCACCACGACCGGAAAACCGAGCTGCGCGACCGCGGCGTTGACCTCCTCTAGGGAATGAGCAATGAAAGACCGGGCCACTTCCGCACCGCAGCGTTCCACAACTTTCTTAAATTCTTCCCGGTCCTCGCCCGCGTTGATGGCCGCGGCATTAGCGCCGATGAGTTCGACCTGGTATTTGTCCAAAATCCCGGCTTCGCTCAGGTTAACCGCCGCATTCAAGGCCGTTTGTCCACCCAGAGTGGGCAGCAGCGCATCGGGGCGTTCCTTAGCGATAATCGATTCCAAAAACTCGGTGGTAATCGGTTCGATATAGGTGCAGTCGGCAACCTCCGGGTCGGTCATAATCGTGGCGGGGTTGGAGTTGACCAGGATAACTTTCAAGCCCTCATTACGCAGCACTCGACAGGCTTGAGTGCCCGAATAGTCAAATTCGGCCGCTTGACCGATGACAATCGGCCCGGAGCCGATGACCATAACAGAATGTAAATCTTGACGCAACGGCATCAGACATCCGCCTTCCCGGTGGGTTTTTCACAGCGGTGTTGCAGCATCATCTGTAAAAAGTCGTTGAATAGGTGTGAGGCATCGTGGGGACCGGCGGCAGCTTCGGGGTGATACTGCACGGAAAAGGCCGGAATATCCAGGCACCGCAGGCCTTCCACGACATTGTCGTTCAGTCCGATGTGGGTAACTTCGGCGCGGCCGTATTTCCCGTTGCAAAAGGGCGTTACCGAGACTTCCCCCAGCGGCATATCTACCGCAAAACCGTGGTTGTGGGCGGTAATTTCGACTTTGCCGGTGCGTCGATCCAGTACGGGTTGGTTCACACCCCGGTGGCCGTAAACGAGCTTGTAAGTCCCGTACCCCAGGGCGCGGCCCAACAACTGATTGCCGAAACAGATTCCGAAATACGGCAGTCCCGCGTCCAACACCTCGCGCAGCAGCTCAATTTCATGAGTGGCCGCGCTGGGGTCGCCGGGTCCGTTTGAGAAAAACACCCCATCCGGGTTGATGGACTGCAGGTCTTTCAGGGTCGAGTCCGCGGGAAACACGTGAACTTCCACGCCCAGGGAAGCCAAAATTTCCGGGGTGCGAGACTTGACCCCCAAGTCCAATGCCGCCAACACCGCCCGTGGGCTCCCACCGGCGAATTCACCGGTGGGAGCCATCACATAGGGGGTTTTGGTAGAGACTTCGGCGCTGAGCGCCGCCCCCGCCATACGCGGGGAGTCTTGAATGATGGAGCGCAAAGCCGCTACCGCGTGGGGTTCCAAGTTTTCGGCGCCGACCGGCAGGGCGTCGCCCGAAAAAATGCCACCCCGCAGGGCACCGGCTTGACGAATATGCAAAGTCAAGGCTCGCGTATCCACATCACAAATCCCCACGATGCCGTGATGCACCAGCTCATCTTCCAGGTCACTTTCGGCACGCCAGTTCGAGGCTCGGCGAGCCGGATCGCGCACCACATAACCCGCCACCCAGATCTGGTTAGATTCCGGGTCGGTCGTGTTCATGCCGGTGTTGCCGATATGCGGTGCGGTCATGACCAAGATTTGCCGATGATAGGAAGGATCCGTGAGGGATTCTTGATAGCCGGTCATTCCAGTGGAAAACACGACTTCACCCAAGGTTCGCCCGCTGGCTCCGAAAGCCTTGCCCGACAGGGCAAAACCGTCCTCGAGAACCAGCACCGCGTCTGCCCGATCCATCGGGAGCGCGGGGCGGGAGCCACCTTGCGGATTATAGCCTTGACCAGGCATTTCCATCGTTGTCATGCTCTTAGCGCTGATCGTGCGGGATAGCCGTGGCGTCCATAATCGTGAACTCGCCCTTCCACATGGTGTACCGCGCCTGACCGGGCAGTTCCATGCCGAGGTAGGGGGTGTTTGTGGACAGGGAATGTTGCGAGTCCAGGTCAATGGTGCGGCGCGTGGATGGATCCCACAAGGTCAGGTTCGCCGGTTTGCCGGTGACGATGCCCTGACCCTGTTCCTTGACTCGGCCAATGTGCGCCGGCGCGGTAGACATGACTCGCGCCACGTCCTCCCACGTGAACTTGCCGGAATCGACCATGACTTTCTGAACCACCGGCAGGGCGGTTTCCAAACCAATCATGCCGAAAGCCCCGGCTTGCCACTCGCAGTCCTTTTCCTCCAAAGGATGGGGCGCGTGGTCGGTACCGATACAGTCAATGGTGCCGTCCATCAGGCCAGCCACCAAGGCTTCAGCATCCGCAGCAGTACGCAGCGGCGGGTTGACCTTGTAGCGTGGGTCGTAGGTCTTGGCCATATCTTCGGTCAGCAGGATGTGGTGCGGGGTGGCTTCGGCAGTCACGGCAATGCCGCGGCTCTTGGCCCACCGCACGATGTCGACCGAGCCTGCGGTGGACACATGACAGATGTGGACGCGCGAACCCACGTGGGAAGCTAACTGGATATCGCGCAGAATAATGGCTTCTTCCGCCACGGCCGGCCAACCGGGCATACCCATAACCGCAGACAGCGGAGACTCGTTCATCTGCGCGTTTTCCGTCAGGCGCGGGTCTTGGGCGTGCTGAGCGACCACACCGTCAAAGGTCTTTACGTATTCCAGGGCGCGGCGCATCAACACCGGGTCGGAAACGCATTTTCCGTCGTCAGAAAACACCGTGACGTGTGCGTCTGAACGGTTCATGGACCCCAAGTCGGCCAGGTGTTCACCTTGCAGACCGGCGGAAACGGCACCGACCGGGCACACCTGTACCCAGCCCGCGAGGTTCCCCAAGTGCACGACCTGCTCGACGATACCGGCGTTGTCCTGGACGGGAGTGGTGTTGGCCATCGCGTGAACGCAGGTGTAGCCGCCGTAAGCCGCCGAGAGGGTGCCGGAAGCGACCGTTTCCGCGTCCTCGCCGCCAGGTTCGCGCAGGTGAGTGTGCATATCAACCAGGCCGGGCAAAGCCACCAAGCCGTTGCCATCAATGGTGGTAGCGCCAGCGGAAACAGCATCCGCCGCATTCGCGCCTACACCCGCAAAAATGCCGTCCTTGACAGCAATGTCAGCCCCCTCACCGTTCGGCAGGGTCACGTTCTTAATCAAATATTCCTTCACAGCAGGCCTCCTTCCGGCGCGAGCAAAAGGTAAAGGGCAGCCATCCGGACACTCACGCCGTTTCCAACTTGTTCAACAATGACAGACTTTGCGGAATCTGCGGCTTGGGCGCAGATTTCCATACCACGGTTCATCGGACCGGGGTGCATGATAACCGTACGTTCGGGCAGGTTAGTGAAACGGGTGTTGTTCAAACCGTAAGCCCGGTGATACTCGACCACGGAGGGGAAGTAGCCCCCGCCGGCAGAACTCATACGCTCGCGCTGCACCCGCAGCATCATCACCGCATCGGGATTGGTGGCCAGAGCCGCATCCAAGTCGTAGGACACATCGCACTTCCAGTCTTCCACCCCGACCGGCATCAGGGTCGGCGGACCGACCAGGGTCACATGAGCGCCCAAAGTCGACATCAAGTCCACGTTGGAACGAGCGACACGAGAGTGCAGGATATCGCCCACAATGACCACGTGAGCACCGTTGAGGTCTTTACCGGCGAGGTCGCCGCCGCTCAAGCCCAGGTAGTGCCGGCGCAGGGTCATCGCGTCGAGCAGAGCCTGAGTGGGGTGTTGGTGTTCCCCATCCCCCGCGTTGAGCACGGGCACGTCAGACCAGCCGGCGTTAGCCAAACGGTAGGCCGCTCCGGAGGAGGAATGGCGGATAACGATGCCGTCAACCCGCATAGCCTGCAGGGTCAAAGCCGTATCTTTCAGGGATTCGCCTTTCGCTACCGAGGAACCTTTCGCGGAAAAGTTGATGACGTCCGCGCTGAGGCGCTTGGCCGCGGTTTCAAAAGAAATCCGGGTCCGGGTGGAGTTCTCAAAAAAGAGGTTGACCACGGTTTTGCCGCGCAAGGTCGGCAGTTTTTTCACCTTTTGAGCCTGGGTCATCGCCATGGCTTCGGCAGTATCCAAAATTTTCAGGACATCTTCGTGGCTCAAATCAGCCGCAGAGAGTAAATGTCGCATGATTTTTATTCCTTCCCGTCTGCAATAATCACGGCGTCTTCGCCGTCACTGTCTTGAAGTTTTACGAGTATTTGTTCCGTCCGTGACGTGGGCAGATTCTTGCCGATGTAGTCTGCACGAATCGGAAGTTCCCGGTGACCGCGGTCCACCAGCACGGCTAGCTGCACTTGGGCAGGTCGGCCGTGATCGTTCAACGCATCGAGCGCAGCCCGAATCGTGCGTCCGGAATAGAGCACGTCGTCGACGAGGATGACCGTTTTGCCGTCAATGCCGGTCTGAGGCATCACGGTTGGTTTGGGTACTCGTATCGGTTGACGGGAAAGATCATCGCGGTACAGGGTGATGTCCAGGGTGCCAATCGGAACATCTGTATCGGGATTATTTTCCTTTAAAAAAGTCCCCAACCGATTGGCTAACTCAACGCCACGGGTGGGGATTCCTAACAGAACGACATCTTCAAGACCCTGGTTTTTCTCCATTATCTCGAAGGCCAGTCGTTTCAGCGAACGGGCAATGTCAGCACTGCCCAACACTGTTTTTTCCATATTTTTCCTTTCTGCCTCACAGGGCGAAATTAAAGGTTTTATTGCGGCTCAATAGTACACGTTTTTTCCCGCTCCACCGAATCCCGCGCCCGCGCCGCCGAAAATTGGGTCGGGAAAGTTGAATTCCTCCAGGTGACGAGGGAATTTCTGAACACGAGCGGTTTCGAGCTAAACTCCGGGGGAAAATCGCCGATAATAGGGTTATGGATGAAAAACGCGAGCTTTTAATGCAGCTTCTCTTTGGCAACGACGACACGCCGGAGCTGAACCAGGATGAGGTCACGCAACCCGACAACTCTCCCGAAGCCGCGGCTCGTTTCCAAAAGTGGGCAAAAGCGCAACAGAAAGCCCAAACTATCAACGAAACTTTGGACAACTCGGAAAAATCCGCAGATATCCTGCGCGAAATGATGAACCGCGACTAACCGCGGACGCTATTCCAGGGTGTCTAAGTCAATCTGCTCCAAGACACCGCCCGCCGCTGCCGTTTTTGCGGCGGTGTCAAAGTTCTGTGGCATCGAGGACTCAAGTTTGGCACTCGCTTCACCGCTCAAGGCTTGCTCACCCTCGGTTTTAGTCAACGCGTCTTTCATATCGTTGATAGCACCCAGCAAACCGTTGATAAACTTCGGCGACTCGTCAGTAGAACGTTCCTCCGCGATTTGCATAGCGGCGGTGATGGCAACGGCTCCTTCCACATCGGGATTGAACAGAATCTCCCAGGTCGCAACCCGCATAATCGCCAGGTCGACCTCAGGCATCCGATGCAAAGGCCACGCTTTTGAATATGTCGCCAAAGCCGCATCAATCCGCTCTAAATGCTGAGCCACACCTTCCAAAATTTCGATGGCATAGTCCGGAAGCGGGGTCTGAGCGGTCGTCTCATCTTGACGAATCTGGGCCAGGGAAAAAATGCCTTCGGGAGTATCCCAACCCCGAACATGTGCCTCATAAAGCACATCTACGGCTCTAACCCGCTCCCGCGTGCGCCGCGGCAATTTATGTCCCACTGTCTTGTCCCCTCACAAAATGCGTAACGCGAGCCGGAAGCCTGCGCCCCGACTCGCGTCCACCTCAGTCTTAATCGGTAACCCGCGAAACGTATTCGCCAGAGCGGGTATCAACCTTCACCTTGTCGCCGATGTTCAGGAACAACGGCACTTGAATATCCCAGCCCGTCTCCAGGGTCGCCGGCTTGGTGCCCGCATTGGAGCGATCGCCCTGCAAGCCCGGTTCAGTGTGCGAAATCTCTAAGACGACCGAGGCCGGCAGCTCGATGAACAAAACGTTGCCTTCGTTGAAAGCCAAAATGCATTTCTGGTTTTCCAGCAGGAAGTGTGCGGCGTCCCCAACGATTTCGGGAGTGACACTAACCATTTCAAAAGTCTTTTCGTCCATAAACACGTAGTCGGTACCGTCGTTGTAAGAGTAGGTCATGTCGCGGCGGTCCACGGTAGCGGTTTCAATCTTTAGTCCCGCGTTAAAGGTGCGGTCGACGATTTTGCCAGAAAGGATGTTTTTTATCTTGGTGCGCACGAAAGCCGGCCCCTTGCCGGGCTTCACATGTTGAAATTCGACAACCTGCCACAATTGGTTGTCAATCTTCATTACCAAGCCGTTTTTCAAATCATTAGTCGTTGCCACGTTTCATCCTTCACAGTCTTAACAGTTAGCAAATCAGCTAAAACAGTCTACCGAAAAAGCGCGCCGTTAGCTAACTGCAGCCGTTTTCAGCGATAACTGTCAACAGTCGCTGTGTCAGTTCGGTCAAGGTTCCCTCGGTCGGCAACGTATAGTCACTGTGTGCTATTAGTTCATCACGGCGTTTTTGGGCCAGACGGCGATAGGTGGCGCGCCAAGGCAGGCCGTTAGGGTCGCTGAGTTGTTCCGGGTTCATGGCCTGCCATGACTCCTCCCACGGCAAATCTAGGAAAAATACCCGGTTCCCGGCCTGTCGAAAGTTCCCGACCAGGGCGGATGAACCACTCTCGAGCACGTCAGAGGGCAGAACAAAAATGGCTGGTGCGCTGTGCGACGACCAAGCATCAAGGCCGGAATCGGAGGCCACTGGCAAACCGATGTCGGGTGAGATCGATTGGGCTAACTCTTGCAAACGGGCTCCCGGCAGGGATACTAAAGCCAGCGAACAACGTGAGCTCACAGGGCAATTCCCGTCATTTCGGCGGCTTTGGTCAGAGCCTCAGGATCAGCCACGGCAGTGACCACGGGCTTGCCCCAATCCTCCAGCAGGACGAACCGCAGCTGCCCGCCGCGCACTTTTTTATCGCTAAACATGATGGGTAACAGTTCCGCAAAAGTGTGGGCGGTATAGGTGGTGGGTAGGCCGACCGCATCCAGCTGATTGCGCAGCCGCACCACCAAGTCTTGGGGACCGATCCCCAGCACCGCGGCGAGGTTTGCGGCATAGACCATCCCAATAGAAACCGCTAAACCGTGGGGAAAACGGTAGTCCTCCACCCGTTCTATGGCGTGGGCCAGAGTATGTCCGTAGTTCAGGTACTCCCGCTGACCCGATTCATACAAATCGGTGGAAACAACGTCGGCTTTTACCTTCACGGCGCGGCGAATAATGTCGCGAAGCTGAGGGGAATCCGGATCCAGCAGCGCCGACGCGTGGTCCTGGGCAATGTCTAAAATCTGTTGGTCACGGATAAACCCGCACTTCAAGGCCTCCGCCAGCCCCTCTCGGAGGTGGTCGGGCGACAGGGTACGCAAAGTCGTGAAATCCACTGCCACCCCGAGAGGAGGATAAAACGCCCCCACTAAGTTTTTCCCGGTACTCCAATCAATGCCGGTCTTGCCTCCGACAGCGGCATCAACCATCGCCAACAGGGTCGTCGGTACCGTAATGAGGTCCACGCCGCGCAGCCAGGTCGCCGCTGCAAAACCGCCTAGGTCAGTGGTAGCTCCCCCACCGAGAGCTACAATCGCGTCACGGCGTTCCAGACCCGCGCTGGCTGCCGCCTCCCACACCTCGGAAAGCACCGTGAGCTGTTTCGCGGCTTCTCCGTCAGGCAGCACTTTCACCGTGGTTTGTTTGCCCAACGATTCCAAGTGCTGCGCCAAACCGTTAGCCGCCGACGCCACCGGGGGTGCACTGAGCACCAAGACTTTGTTTGTGTGCGCCTTCATCAAGGCCGCAACCTGGGCGTTTAAGTCTTGCCCGAAGCTGACGGCATAGGGTTCGCCGGGGGTGGATACCCAGATGCAATCAGCCAGGCGTTCTTCATGAGCGATGATTGCCCCAGCCATTTCGCTGCGTTTGCTCTGTGCGTCAATAATGACCGTGGCGGTACTCTCATAGATGTCTTTTCGCTCCCGATACAGCTCATGCATCCTTTCCCGCAGGTCTCCAGCCAGCAGAGGCCGGACTTGGGCATCCTTTTTCTGGCCAGAGCGCTCGGAGCGTTGGAGTTGCCGGTTCACCAGGAAGTCCGGGTCAGCCTTCAAATAGTAAACGGTGTGTTCGCTCAGTAGCTCGCGGGTCGGAGCGTAGGCCGGGGCGCCACCACCCAGGGAAACAATCCGGGCTGAGCTCTGTAACGCATCCCGAACGACCGCGTATTCGAGGGCGCGAAAGCCCTGTTCTCCGAGTTCTTTAAAAATCCAGGGAACGGATTGGCCGAAACGCCGCTCGATTTCCAGGTCAGTGTCAAGCCAGGTAGTGTGCAAAATTTGGGCCAAAATCCCGGCAGTTTTCGATTTACCGGAAGTGGGCAATCCCATCAGAACGATTTTACGTGTCATGAAAAAGTCGTCCTTTGCGTAACCTCATCCAGGTAGGCCCACAAGTTTCGCGAACATTCCGCCACCGAGTCCCCGCCCGTTTTTTCCAGCAAAGCGTCTGCCAGCACCAGCGCGACCTCGGCCTGGGCGATGACGGCTGCCGGCACCACCGCGGTCGTGTCCGAACGCTGGTGCAGCCCAGTCGCCACGCTGCCATCAGCCAAATCCAGGGTCGGCAGAGCGTGGGGCACGGTAGAGATAGGTTTCACGGCGGCGGAAACCACGATGGGATTGCCGTTGGACATCCCGCCTTCAATGCCACCCGCCAGGTTAGTCGGTCGCGCTATCGTGCCCAAGCCCGTGTTTGCGTCAGCTGGCTGGTCACCGCGGTAGAGGGGGTCGTGGGCTTCGCTGCCCGGCAGGGAGGCTTGCAGAAAAGCCGCGCCGATTTCCACCCCTTTTACGGCTTGAATAGAGACGAGGGCGGCGGCCAGACGCGCGTCCAGTCGGCGGTCACGGCTCACGTGAGAGCCTAAACCGACAGGCACCCCGTAGGCGATGACCTGCACCACTCCTCCCAACGTGTCGCCCGTATGCTGCGCGTGATCGATAGCCTGCACCATCTGTTCAGCCGTATGCGCATCCAGGCAGCGCACCGGGTCGCTATCGAGATAATCCGCATCTTCTGGCCGCGGCACCGGCGCGTCCAGTGGAACGGAAACTGAACCAACGGACGTGACGTGAGACACTAAACGAATCCCCGCGACCTGATCCAACAACGCTTGTGCGAAAGCCCCCAAAGCCACTCTGGCGGCCGTTTCCCGAGCGGAAGAACGCTCCAACACGTTACGAGCATCTGTGAAACCGTACTTCATCATGCCGGCAAAATCGGCGTGTCCCGGCCGCGGCTTCGTAAGCCGCAGATTCCGCGCTAATTCGCGCTCGTCACCTCGCCCCGCGTCGCGCAGTAACGCCTGACGAGACACCGGGTCGGGACTCATGACTGTTTGCCACCTGGGCCATTCAGTGTTCTTGATTTCAACCGCGACCGGGGAGCCCAGGGTTTTCCCGTGACGCAGCCCTGAAAGTATGGTCACCGCGTCTTGCTCAAATTTTTGACGCGTTCCCCTGCCGTAGCCCTTCCGTCGTTGCGCGAGGGCTTTGCTCAGGGTATTGGTGGTGATTTCTATCCCTGCCGGCAGTCCACTGAGTACGGCTATCAGGGCGGCGCCGTGTGATTCCCCGGCAGTGACACATTCCAACATGAGTTCATCTTGCCACATTTCACCACACATCCCGAACCGGGTTACTCGGCCTGGACGGTGAGAAAGCGGCTAGATGCCCACCAATATCGAGGGCAGATACACCACCCACGTGATGTAGGCGCCCGTGATGAGCCACGGGCCAAAAGCAATGTCTTTATCTAAATCAAGTTTTTTACGGATGATCTGGATTAAGGCAAACGCGCCGCCCAAGAGTGAGGCCAGTAGCAGCATCGCTAGGGGCGCGAACCAGTTATAAAGACCTAGCCACGCACTGAGCAGCGCTGCGAGCTTGACATCTCCCATCCCTAAACCGAGATACGTGGCGAGAGCCAGAACCAGCCCTATGGCTAGCCCCAAAACCCAGACCCGCGCCAGCGCTTCGGGGTTACGCAGAATCAGGGCGACAATGCTCAGTACGGGCAACAGCATCGCAGCTCCCAGGCCCAGTAGCCGATTGGGCAACAGTCGAAAGCGAGCATCAGTCAGAAACAGCGCACAGAATGGGGCGGTCCCCAGGTACACCGGCAAGGTGACGAGAAAATGGGTAAAACATGAACCGTGGGAAAAGTAGTTGAGGATGGACCACTGAATCACATTGAGGAAAACCGTAACCAAGGTGAGGCACAACGAAAAGGGTAGGTAGAACAGGTCCGGCAATTCGATGCTACGCTCGCGCAGAATTTTGGTCGTGACCGCGCCCACCGCGTAACCCCAGATTCCGCTGACAATCCATGCCAGAACGTGCCAGAGCATCCCTCCCCCTCCTTGCGCAAAAGCTTAATCATTGCCTACATTTTGGCTGAGCAACAGCTGTAAATTGCTTCTATTTTAGCTGGGTAAAGCGTGAAGATGGTGCTGTTTTCTCAAAAATTGTACATAGAGCGCTGGCGGGCGCCCGTAGCGCCCACACTATCGAAGCATCAAGGACTCGTGCGACCAAACAGGCGAATCTTAAAAATTCTTTTCTCAAATACTTGTTTTCTATCACGGTGAAGTGTAGTCTTTATCTATACGGAAACGTTTCCGTAACGACTCCCCAGCACCGGTGCTGCGGAGCGGACGCTAGGAGAAAAAATGGCAAGTAAATTCACAAAAATCGCCGCCTTATTGTCGGCAACCGCTTTGACCTTGACCCTGAGCGCTTGCGGTGGATCTGATAACACCGCCGCCGATGACGGCAAGGGTAAAGTTTATTACCTCAGCTTTAAACCTGAGCAAGACGAAACTTGGCAAAAAATTGCCAAGGCCTACACCGATGAGACTGGCGTTCCGGTAAAGGTCGTCACAGCAGCATCCGGCACCTATGAACAAACTCTTAAGGCAGAGGTAACCAAGAAAGAAGCCCCGACCCTGTTCCAGATCAACGGTCCGATTGGTATGCAATCGTGGAAAGACTACACTGCAGACCTCTCTTCCACAGATTTCTACAACAATCTTTTGGATAAGTCGATGGCAGTCGGCGAAGACGGCAAGATTTACGGCGTTCCCTATGTGGTAGAAGGCTACGGCATCATCTACAACCAATCAATCTTGAACAAGTATTTTGGTCTGCCCGGTGCCAAGGTCACCTCGATGGAGGAAGTAAAGAATTTCGACACCCTGAAGACCCTGGTAGAAGACATGCAAGCTAAAAAGGCGGACTTGGGCATTGATGGGGTATTTGCCGCCACTTCGCTGAAACCCGGTGAAGATTGGCGTTGGCAGACTCACTTGGCGGATTTACCTGTTTACTTTGAATACCAGGACAATGACACCGAGGACATGGATGAGTTGGAATTCAAGTACAACAAGGAGTACAAGAACATCTTTGACCTTTATCTGAACAACTCCACAATTGCGCCGACTTTAGCGAGCTCCAAAGCCGTAACTGACTCAATGGCAGAATTCGCTCTGGGTAAAGCCGCAATGGTGCAAAATGGTAACTGGGCATATGGTCAGATTTCCGAAGTCGCCGGGAACACGGTTAAGGCTGAAGACGTTAAGATGCTCCCCATCTATACCGGCAAATCCGGAGAGGAAACTCAGGGCTTGAACATCGGTACTGAGAACTTCTTCTCAATTAACTCCCAAGCCTCACCTGCTGATCAAAAGGCCTCCATAGACTTCGTGAATTGGTTGATTTCTTCCGATGCTGGCAAGAAATACATGGTTGACGAGCTTGGCTTCATTCCCCCGTTCAGCACCTTTAGCGAAACCGAACAGCCTGCTGATCCGTTGGCAAAGGAAGTTGTTTCTTACATGTCCAACAGTGAACTTAAGACCATCCCGTGGGTATTTACTACGTTCCCGAGCCAAACCTTTAAGGACGACTTTGGCCAAGCGCTGTCCCAATATGCTGCCGGTCAGATGAAGTGGGATGAGGTAGTCGAAATGTTCAAGACTGGCTGGGCTGCTGAGAAGCAATCCTAAATAGTCATATTCCGGTGAGGGGCGAACGCTTCTAACCTGGGCATGTTCGCCCCTCACCGATGCTACAAATACACAATCTTAAAAAGAGAAAACCATGGAACAAAGTCTTAAACGATGGGGTTTAGTATTTACCGGTCCCACTCTGCTCGCATTTACAATCGCTTTTTTGGCGCCATTCTTTATTGGCATTTACCTTTCCTTCAGCAAGTTCACCACGGTAACTAACGCTACTTTCAACGGAGTTGAAAATTACATCAAAGCCTTTAGTGAACGTCAGGGATTTGTCCACGCTCTGGGGTTCACAGTATTAGTCACGGCTATAGCAATCATTACTGTCAACGTGTTTGCCTTATCTATCGCCTATCTGTTGACTCGCAAGCTCAAAGGAACCAACTTTTTCCGCACTGTATTTTTTATGCCGAACCTCATCGGTGGTATCGTTTTGGGATATACTTGGCAAACCATCATCAATGCAGTACTGCGGAACTTTGATACTACTCTTGTCTCCGATGCACGACTTGGCCTGTTTGGTTTAATACTCCTGTTAAACTGGCAGCAGGTTGGCTATATGATGGTCATTTATATTGCCGGCTTGCAATCAGTTCCTCCAGATTTAGTCGAAGCTGCGCAAATTGATGGTGCCAGTCGTTGGCAGGTAATCCGGCACGTAACGTTACCGATGATTATGCCTTCCATCACAATTTGTACGTTCTTAACTCTGAGTAACTCATTCAAATTGTTTGACCAAAACTTGGCGTTAACCAACGGCGCCCCATTGAAACAAACAGAAATGGCTGCTCTAAACATCGTCAACACCTTCTTCGGCAAGGTCGGCTTCGAGGGTGTTGGTCAAGCCAAAGCTGTCATTTTCTTCCTCATTGTTTCTTTAATCGCATTCTTACAACTACGCATCACCCGCTCAAAGGAGGTTGAATCATGAGCACTCCTGTTCTGACTTCTGCGCCCGGCAACCACACTAACCAGGCCACGATGAACACCGCTCACTCAGGCGGCGTAACTGTCGGTAAAATCATCACCTATCTTTTCCTGACGCTTCTCACAGTCATTTTTATCGGTCCGTTATTGTTCATACTCATGAACTCCTTTAAGGGACGTTTCTTTATTTCCGACGCACCCTTTGCATTTCCCGTTGGACAATACTTCGCGGGAGTTACTAACTATGTGCAAGGGCTAGCAGCCACCGGCTTCTTTTCAGCATTCGGCTGGTCAGCTTTTATCACGGTTTTTTCCGTAATCATCATCGTATTCTTTGCAGCCATGACCGCTTATTACATCACGCGGGTGAAAACGTGGTGGACCAATCTGATTTATTTGGTACTGGTTTTTTCTATGGTGGTTCCATTTCAGATGGTCATGTTCCCAACCGTGAAAATCGCTGATTCATTAGGTTTAGCTAATCCCCTGGGCATGATTTTGTTGTACCTGGGATTTGGTGCAGGTCTTTCAGTATTCATTTTTTCTGGATTCATCAAAGGTATTCCCGTAGATGTTGAAGAGGCTGCCATGATTGATGGATGCGGACCTCTGCGAAATTACTTTTTAGTGGTTCTGCCAATGTTGAAACCCGTAACGATAACAGTATCGATTCTGATGACCATGTGGGTATGGAATGACTACCTGTTACCATACCTGGTCATCGGTCTGTCCACTCCCTACAAGACTATTCCCGTAGTAGTACAACAGCTAGTTGGTTCCCACGGTTCCAACGACATGGGAGCAATGATGGCTATGCTCGTCTTGGCAATCATTCCCATCGTGGTTTTCTATCTATTCTCACAGAAGTACATCATCGAAGGTGTTGTGGCAGGGGCGGTGAAGGGCTAACCATGCGAAAGAGGCAAGCTGGTATCTTGCTACCGGTGTTCTCCCTACCCGGTCCCTACGGGATGGGCTCATTGGGCAGTTTTGCCTATCAATTTATAGATGCTTTAGCTCAAGCGAATCAAAGTATCTGGCAAATTTTGCCCCTCTGCCCCCCGGGATATGGCGGCTCGCCTTATTCAAGTCAATCAGCCCAAGCCGGAAATCCCCTCTTCATTGATTTAGACAATTTGATGAAAAGGGGGTGGATTGAAGCCTCCCAATTGCAAGGATTGGATTGGGAGGCTCAATCCCCCTACATTGATTATGAGGCAGTCAGCCAATCAAAACACCAGGCACTGCGCTATGCTTACGCTACGTTTTGTGCACATGTTTCACGCGATTCATTTGAACAATTTCGCGCCAGCAATCCCTGGGTTCGAGATTATGCCCTGTTCCTGGCACTCAGTCATGAATTCAAACACAAGCCGTGGCAGGAATGGCCCAAAGAGTTAAGTCATCGTGAACCACAAGCTTTGGCTCGAGTCACCGCAGATCTGCGTGAAGAAATCGAATTCCACGAATTTTGCCAGTGGGTCTTTGAAACCCAGTGGAATGAACTACACGACTACGCAACCGGTAAAGGAATCAAAATTCTGGGTGATATACCCATATACGTCTCTCTCGATTCCGCAGATACCTGGGCTAATCCGCAACTGTTCCAACTGGGTTCCGACTTTTATCCCGAAAAAGTGGCGGGAGTACCTCCGGATGGTTTCTCTGCTACCGGTCAAATTTGGGGAAACCCACTTTATGACTGGCCAGCGCACCAACGCTCCGATTTTTCCTGGTGGAAGGAACGCATCGGTCGCCAGCTACAACGCGTAGATATCCTGCGAATCGACCATTTCCGCGGTCTCGAGTCATACTTTGCCATTCCTGCTGACGCGACCAGTGCGGTGGCGGGAACTTGGGAACCTGGACCGGGCATTGACTTTTTCACAGCCTTAGAAAAGCAATTGGGCACGCTACCATTGGTGCTTGAAGATCTCGGCTATTTGACTCCTGCAGTCGAAGACCTGCGCAATGCGACGGGTCAACCAGGCATCCAACTCATTCAGTTTGCCTTCGACAGCCGCGAACCTGCAGATTATTGGCCTCATGAAATTCCGAAAAATTCGGTTGTTTATACAGGAACTCACGATAACGACACGCTGCAAGGCTGGTTTGCCAGTCTCGCCCCAGAAGATCAAGAACTAGCCAGGATCTATTGCGGAGCTTCACACACCGCAATTGAGGACATGCCCCAGTGCTTCATAGCCCGGGCAATGACCTCCGTGGCGGATACCTGCATTATCCCCGCTGCGGACTACTTGGGGCTGGACAGCTCGGCACGTATAAACACTCCGGGGCAAATGCAGGGCAACTGGGGGTGGCGATTGTCGCAATCTGACTGGAATGCCTATCCATGGGATGAAATTGCACAGCTTACTGCCATCTCTGGACGTGCTCCGGGTACGCATCATACCCAGCACTGACCATCATCTCTAATAGAATGGGAGCCATGTTACCTGCGGAATACCCGGATAAACACCAAGTTGCAAATATCAAAGACGTTGCCCGGGCAGCCGGGGTCGGTATAGCCACTGTCTCCCGAGCTCTCAATGGTCAAGAGGGGGTCTCTGCACAGACACGTAAACGTATTGAAGAAACCGCTGCCACTTTGGGATACCAGCCCAATCGTCACGCGCGGTTTTTAAAACTCAACTCAAACCGCTCGATAGCAGTTGTCATCAAGGGTTTAGAGAATCCCCTGTTTGCACGAATTTTAGATCAGTTAGAGAGGGCTATCCGCAGCCACGACTATCAAGTCAACATCGTCTCGGTTCCACACTGGTCGGATGAGCTGAGAGACGCCATTCAAACAGTCGATGAAGATTCCGCTCTCGGCGTCATTTTCTTGGGTGCGCATTTCCAACATCGCGTGGATGATTTAGAGAAACTTTCGGTTCCTTTCGTGGTTTCTACGGTCAGCATGAAAGACAGCGCGCATCGTGAACGTTACGCTTCGGTTGCCATTGACGACTATGGAGAAGCCGGTCGCGTAGTCGATTATCTCTATCAACTAGGACACCGTCAGATAGGCATCATTGGTTCAGATTCTCTGGATAATTCCGTAGGTTCTCTCCGTCTGGCTGGATACTTCGACGCCTTACGCAAACACGGAATAGAACCACATCCCCAATGGGTGCGGTCTTTTGACAACTCCGAAGATTCCCCCTATTCGTTTGAAAATGGTTATCGAATGACCCGTGACCTGCTGCAAGAATGCCCTGATGTCACTGCCATTTTTGCCATTGCCGATGTGCTGGCAATCGGAGCAATGCAAGCAGCCAGAGATATGAATCTATGTATTCCTCGAGATATTTCGATTGTCGGTTTTGATGGAATTCCCTTGGGTTCCTACGTCTATCCAGCTCTCACGACTGTTAATCAACCGGCTGATGAGATTGCCGAAATCACCTGCGATTTATTATTCTCTCAGCTCAATGGAGAGCAGCCCCGACATATCATCGTACCCGGTCACCTGTTACCGAAAGGTACTACCGCTGCCCCTGCGCAGCTTTCTGATATTAGAGAGAACAGATAGTGAGGCATAGTCTTTCATGGCAAACCCGTTCGCGCCAGATTCTCGCCTGAACCAGGTTCTAGCTTTCATCATCACGGTATTTTTGTCTAACTTGGCAGCCATGCTGGGTCTAGGCTTAATCTTCACCGGTGGCTGGGCATGGTTGATGCTGTTTGCCATCAACTTATCCCTCATTGAAAACAACACCGCAAGTTTTCGCTCAGTATGGACAGCAATCAGGCAAAATTGGTTGATAGCTACGTTGCTATGGTTCGTTGACTTACTGTTTTTTGCCTTGGTGATTTGGGAATTTTATGCCCTAGGTAGCCTCAAGTCTGGGGTATTCAAGCTCCTGTGGGGGGCGTTGCTTTGCCTCGCGGTATTCCTTGTATTGAGCGTAAATGTGTGGATTTGGCCGATGTTGGTGAAAAGGAAAATTGCCTCAGCTGAGATTCTTGATTACCTACGTACCTGCTTGTTGCTCTCTTTTCACTATTTGGGTCGTACCGTCGTCTGTATCGCTATAATCACCGTGCCAGCCCTCATAATGATGATTTTTCCCAGTTTTTTTTGGCAAGTAGCGACTTGGCTAATCTGTTTTGGCGTATCTTTTGGTGTTTATCTCATAGTTTTGCTGATTCACCAGCCTCTAGGCGATTTTTGTACAGAACCCGGCGCCCCAACACGGCCGTTTACGTCCTAAATGTCTGGCTTCGCCCCCACTGTCCAGTTTCAGTGCCGATTGGGCAAATTCCTCAGCAAAGCGGGACGCAAAATTTCGGCGTTGACTTCCTGTCCCGTAAACAGCTTTACCTGGGCGACACCCTGGTGTAACAGCATTTCCCATCCAGGAATGACCTGCGCTCCACACCTCTGTGCCCAACTGGCAAGCGGGGTTGGCCACGGCGCATATGCCGCATCAAGAAAAAATGCGTGGGAGATAATCTGTAGCTGTGACAGGGGCAGAGCATCTTGGACGGGGGCGGGCACAGTGCCCATCACCAGCTGTGCCGCGCGCAGTGCCCGGTTAACGTCCTCAACCTGGTGCCATGCCACCGCCCGGACGCTCAAGCCCATCCGTTGTGCCGCCTGAAAAGCCGCGCCTGTTTGGGCAGTAGTCCGGGAGATGACCGTCAGCTCTGTGAGTCCCAACTCGGTGAAAGCCGCCAAGGCCGAAGCCGCTGTGGAACCCGAACCGAAGATAACCCCGCTGCCCCCGGACAGCGAGTTTATCGCGCCGCCGTGGCGAAAAGCCTCGACAATTCCCCGGACATCGGTATTGAATCCGGTCCAATCTCCTCCCGCGGCGGGGACCAGGGTGTTCACCGCGCCGGTAACTTTGGCTAAGCCGTCAGCAAAAGTCGCAGCCTGTAGCGCCTCGGGTTTCAAAGGCATAGTCACTGCCAAGCCGCGCAGCTGTGCATCCGCCTCGGTTAGGAATGTGTTGAGCGTTCCCGACCGAACGCGCTGGCAGCGAAAATCCCAGTTCAGACCCAGCTCACGATACGCAGCCAGATGAATTACGGGAGACAAGGAGTGCGCAATCGGATCTCCCACAACCAGACAATACGGCACTACCCGCTACCCTTTACAGATTTCGGGGTGGTCCTTACAAAATTGTTTCAACAGCTCCACGTTGGCTTTTTGTTCCTCCATGGTCGCGCTGAAACGAGTCTCACCCGTATTCAAATCCACCGTGGTGAAGTACAGCCAGTCCCCCGGCGGCGGGTTGCGGGTGCCGTCAAAAGCGTCCTGGCCCACGACCCCGATAGGACCGGGCGGCAGCCCCTTGTGACGATAGGTATTGTACGGATTCGAAGCGTCAGCGACCTCGCCGGCGGTCGGAATTTTGCGGGACTTCGAGGCTTCGCCCAAACCGTAGATAACCGTGGAATCCATATTCATAAATCCAACAGTTTCCTTGCTGGTATCCATCCGGTTTTCCAGCACCCGAGCAATCTTCGCGTAGTCCTGTTTTTGCAGGTCGCTGCCCTCACGCTGGACGATAGACGCCTTGGTCAGGAACGTCTCCCACTGGGCCTCGGGAATTCCCGCGTCCCGCAGTCGCTTGACATTGGCGGCTACCATCTGACGCACTGTTTCGGTCGCGTCCTGACCGGGTCCCACCAGGTAAGTTCCGGGTGCTAGCCACCCCTCGATGTTTCCACCGGCGACTTTGGGCAGTCCCGGAGCGTTGGCAAAAGCAGCTTCCACGTCAGCGTCACTAAAACCTGCATTCGTCACCAGTTGCTCTTTGACCTGCCACTTTGTCAGACCCGGACCAATCGTAATCTGATCGTCAACCCGGTTCGCTTTGTCAATCAAGATGGACAAAGCATTGACGGCAGACATGTGTTTGGCCATCGCGTAGGTTCCGGGCTGAATCGCCGAGCAGGCGGCTTCCTGGTCACGGCACGCGTTAAAGAACGCCTGCGAGGACGCTACGACCTGCGCTTTAGCTAGAAGATTGCCAATGTCTGAGCCCAGCGCACCCTCGGGAACTGTTACCATCACCTGACCGGTGCCGCTGCCTTCAAAGTCGGCACCCTTGGCGCTGAGCCAACGATTGAAAATGATTGCGCCAAAAACAACGGCCACCACCAGTAGCGTGACCACAATCGCCAGGACGACAAACGTGCGATTCCGCATGGTCTTACGGCGTCGAATTCGAGAACGTTTGTCACGCCGATGGTGTTCGCTCGGGGTTACTTCCGGTTGTTCAGCGGGGGCAACCTGCGTCTCTTGCAGGAGAGATTCTACGGTTGTGTCCGCGGCCTGGGATACTCCAGAGGTCACGCGGGGAAAAGACGGGGTGTCGAGTTCCTCTGGGCGATTGCGGCGGCTGGGAAGTGTGCGCGGCGTTGGTTCAATCGCGGGATTGGGTGATTGAGAGGGTGCCGCCTGGGGCGGAAGTTCCGGGTTCGAGGGAGCTGACGAGTCAGTCTGGGTTAAGGCGGCTTGACCGTGCTGCGCTAAATACCGACGTCGGCGCCGCGGTCCCATCGATGCTAGATCTTCAGTGTCTGACATGTACTTCCCTCGTTACGTGGTTTACTCAATGATAACCAACTCGCCAGGTAAGTTCCCTGTTTGAGTCAAAGTTTCTAAAGCTCGAGTGAGGATGGTCACAGCGGCGAGTTGGTCAACCATCTCCTTTTGCCGGCGGGAACTAACCCCGGCCTCGCGCAGTTTGGAGTGGGCGTCAGCCGAGCTCAACCGTTCATCAATGAGATGGACCGGCAGTGTGTCAAGCCGTCTGACCAGACGTCGGGCGTAAGACCGCGCCATCCGGGCAGCCTCGCCCTCTTTGCCGCTCATCAATTTCGGTAAACCCACGAATACGGCCTGGGGGTCACTTTCCGTAATAATGTCCACCAGTTCGTCCAGCTCGGAACCGTCCGGCCGAACCTGCAAGGTTTCCACTGGCAACGCCAGGGACGTCCCCGCTACCGAGCGGGCGACACCCACGCGCGCCTGACCCACGTCTATGGCGAGAAAGTTTCCGGCGACCATCCTGTGCGTTATCCCCTATCGGTGTGACGGCTCGGCAGAAATCCCCGAACCGGCAGTTGTTTACTTGGCAAGTACTGACTGCAATGCGGCCACTACGGCATCCAAACCGGTTTCCGGTTTGGATGCGGGAGCTCCGCCGCCTTGCGCCAAGTCGTCCTTGCCGCCGCCGCCACCGCCCATGGCCGCGGCACCGGCCTTCACCAATGCCCCGGCCTTCACACCTTTGTCGCGAGCTGCTTCGTTGCTGGCCACGACCAGCATCGGTTTTCCACCGATATCGGCCGCCAGCGCAACGACCACGGGATCCGCGTTAGAGAACCGCCCGCGCAAAGTGGTGGCTGCCTGACGCAAGTCGTCCACGGAACCTGCCTGAGCGACCTGGTGAATGACCTGCACGCCACGCAGCGCTTCGGCGGATTTGACGTAACCGTCCAGATTGGACAGCAAAGCTGCCAACCGGGTCTTTTCGAGTTCTTTTTCCGCGGCCTTGAGCCGATCCATCAGGGAAGTAATGCGCTCCACCAGGGTTTCCGGCTTGGCGCCGACCAGCTGGGTGATCTGAGACACCAAGGCGTGCTCCTTGGCTTGGAATCCGGAAGCACCATTTCCGACCAGCGCTTCAATACGCCGCACTCCGGAACCAATCGAGGATTCTCCCAACACCGCTATAGAGCCGATATGCCCGGTCAGCGGGACGTGGGTGCCGCCGCAGAACTCTCGAGACCAACCATCGCCAATATCAACGATGCGCACAATCTTGCCGTACTTTTCCCCGAAAATGGCCTGCGCGCCGGTCTTTCGTGCCTCCTCAATGGGCATCTGATAGTCGGTAACAGTCATATTGGTCTGGACTCGTTCGTTTGCTTCCGCCTCAATGTCCGCCACCAAAGAATCCGGCAAAGCCGTAGCGTTACGGAAATCGAAACGGACGTGCCACGGGGCATTTTCCGACCCGGCTTGGGTCGCGCCCTGTCCCAGGGAATCCAACAGAATCTGGTGAATGACGTGGGTAGACGTGTGGGCTCGGGCAATCGCGCCGCGGCGCTCCACATCAATCGTGGCTTGGGCGTCCTCACCGAGAGTAACCTGACCTTCCGTCAAAGTCCCCCGATGCATGGGCAGTCCCTTCACCGGAGCCTGCACATCAGCCACATCCAGCACTCCACCGCCCGCAAAGGTCACCTGCCCTTGGTCAGCGAGCTGCCCGCCGGCCTCCGCATAGAACGGGGTCCGGTCCAGCAGGACTTCAACGGTAGCCGGGGCTGTTGCGACCGGTACCGGTTTGCCGTCCTGCAATATGCCGACCACCCGCGCCGGAGCGCTGGTCTCGGTGTATCCCAGGAACTCCACCGTGTTACTTTCGCTAAGTTTCGCCGCCAGCTCGTGATAGACGTGAGCGTCGACGTGTCCGGTTTTCTTGGCCACCGCGTCCGCCCGGGCGCGCTGCTTCTGTGCGTTCATCAACTCGGTGAAACGCTTTTCATCCACCTTGACCCCGGCTTCCGCCGCCATTTCCAGCGTCAGAGACAACGGGAAACCGTAGGTATCGTGCAGTTGGAAAGCGTCGTCGCCGCTCAGGGCCGCACCCAACTGTTTCGCTTTCGTCACCGCGGTATCCAAGATAAGGGTTCCAGCGTCGAGGGTGCGGCGGAAAGCGTCTTCTTCGGCATAGGCCACCTGTGAGATGGTATCCCAGTCCTTTTCCAGTTCGGGATAGGAGGCTTTCATCACATTCATCGAAGCGGGCAACAGCTGCGGCATTACGGCCTCGGTCACACCCAACAGCCGCATGGAACGCACCGCGCGGCGCATGAGGCGGCGCAGCACGTAGCCCCGTCCCTCATTGCTGGGACGAACCCCATCGCCAATCAGCATCAGGCTGGAACGCACGTGGTCAGCCACGATACGGAAGTGCACGTCCATCGGGTCAGGGCCGGAAGTGTAGCGGCGCCCAGACATTTCCTGAGCGACTTCGATGACGGGGAACACCTCGTCAATTTCGTACATATTGTCTTTACCCTGGAGGACAAAAGCCAGACGTTCCAGGCCCAAGCCCGTATCGATAGCGGTTTGGTCCAGCTTGCCCAACAGTGGGTAGTCTTTGCCGGAGCCTTCGCCGCGCAGGAACTCATCAAAAACCAGGTTCCACAGTTCCAGGTAACGGTCGCCTTGCGTGTCAACTTCCGGACCGCCCTCGGGACCGTATTCAGGTCCGCGGTCCAGGTGGATTTCCGCACAAGGGCCGGCGGGGCCGGGCTGGCCGGTATCCCAAAAGATTTCTTCGCGCGGAAGTTTTTGGACGTGGGTCGGATCCAAACCGATTTGCCGGGTCCAGATGTCCCAAGCGTCCTCGTCTTCCTCCCAAATCGTGACCCAGAGCTTGTCGCCGTCCAGGCCGTAGCCGCCGTCCTTTTGACTACCGGTCAGCAAATCCCAGGCATACTGAGATGCGCCTTCCTTAAAGTAGTCACCGAAAGAAAAGTTCCCGCACATCTGAAAGAAAGTACCGTGACGCGTCGTTTTCCCGACCTCGTCGATGTCGTTGGTGCGGATACATTTTTGTACCGAGGTGGCTCGCGGCCACGGCGCCGGTTCGGTTCCCACAATGTAGGGAATGAACGGAACCATGCCCGCGATGGTGAACAAAATCGAGGGGTCGGGCGAAATGAGCGGCACCGAGGGGCGAACCTCATGACCGTTCTTTGCAAAAAAATCCAGCCAACGCTGACGAACTTCCGCAGTACGCATGTATATGTATCTTTCCTTCGTGTCCGGGCAGTTCCCGGCTTATCTGTCCTGGTCCCCCGGTCAGTTTGCTCCGGGCAACTTTCGTTTATTGTCAGTTAGTTTCGCTAAAAGTCCAGTTCGTCGTCCAGCGTGGAGTCACGGTGACGTCCACGTCCGACTTTAAAGCCGCCGCGATCTTCCTTCCGGGCGTTCCAAGTGTCGCGGGCTTGCTCGATTTCTGAATCACTGGAGCTCAGAGCCTCGATGAGTTCTCCCTCGCGCTGCGACATATCCGCACGAAACCCCTGGGTCATCTGATCGACAGTCTGCCGAAACGGGGTCACGGTAAAGTACGCGGCCAGCGCCGCCCCCGCGGAAAGCAGCAGCGTCGTCCCGACTGCTTTTGCTGTATTCGACATCGGTCCCCCTACTTCGCTTTCTTCTTGTCGATACCCATGGCTTTACGCACCGCATAGTTAAACGCGGCTACCTTAATGAGCGGCCGGCCCAGCGTTGCCGTGAACAAGGTCGTCAGAGCCGAAAGATCCTCGACGGAACGATTCGCCGCCGAGGTCATGGAATCGACCCGTTCCAACTGATTATTGACCTGATCCAAAGACGTCTGTCCCTGTTTGACCGCCACCACCGTTTCGTCGGCGACAGTTTTGATGGATTGCTCCAGTTGGGAAAACACCCCACCCAGTTTCCACAGCGGCACTGCCAAAAATAGCACCAATACCGCGAAAGCCACGGCGGCAATAATCCCGGCAATTTCACCAATCATGTCATTCTCCTGTCCCGGTGTAGCGACCGAATTCTGCGCAGTCTGCGCGAAACGCACCGTGATATTCTAACTTTAAACAAGTGACCCCGGGAAAATCCCGGGGTCACTGAAAGTTTTAGCGGGAATAGTGCTCCACAACCAGTTGCACTTCACACTGAATCGGGACTTCTTCACGCTTAGGCTGGCGATCCAGAGTAAAACGCAGCTTTTCCAAATCAACCTTCAAATAGGGCGGCACATCAGGCAGCACATCGCGGTGAGAACCGCGGGCAGCCACCACGAAGGGGTCCTTGACCTGGGAGGACGGCTTGACCTGGACAGTCTGGCCGGGACGTACCTTGTAAGAGGGGCGATCCACAATCTTGCCGTCGACCAAGATGTGACGGTGGGTTACCGCCTGACGAGCCTGGAACATGGTGCGTCCGAAACCGGCACGCAACACCAGGGCATCAAGCCGAGTTTCCAGCAATTCCACCAGGTTGTCACCGGTCTGGCCTTCCATGCGACGCGCCTCCTGGAAAGTCTTGACCAGCTGCGCCTCACGAATCGCGTATTGGGCGCGCAAACGCTGCTTTTCCTTCAAACGCACCGCGTAGTCAGATTCGCTGCGGCGCCGGGCACGGCCGTGTTCACCGGGTCCGTAAGGACGACGTTCAAAGTACCGCTTAGCTTTCGGGGTCAGCGGCATCCCCAAGGCACGCGACAAACGCACCATTTTCCGAGAACGGTTTCCCATTTATATTCTTCCTGTCTTATTGCAAAGTCACCCCGCGAGGGCATCTCGGCGGGGAGGGGTCACCTTTTTGGCTAAGACCCCAGGTGTCCGGGCGTCAACCAACCGAGAGTTGGACAAAACACCGGGCAACTTGGCTATCTTACCGCATTTTTTGAATCTTGCGTATTTTGGCCAGTCTCTCGCCCAACGTGACTTCCCACCCGTGGGCGGAAGGTTCGTAATAAATCTTGTCTTTCAGCGGGTCAGGCAGGTATTGCTGCGCGACTATCCCGCGGGTGTCATCGTGGGGATAGCTATAGGTCCCCAGAGCTTTCCTGTCGGCGTCAGCCCCCGGATAATGCTGGTCACGCAGGTAGGTTGGAACGGTGCCATTGTTTCCGGCCTCCACATCGGCTATAGCGGTGTTGATGCCGACATAAGCCCGATTCGACTTCGGGGCCGTCGCTACCGCGACCACTGCCTCAGCCAGCGGAATCCGCCCTTCCGGCATCCCAATCAACTGCACCGCTTGTGCCGCCGCGACCGCGAGGGGCAGCACGGTCGGATCAGCCAATCCAACGTCTTCTGCCGCCGCAATGACGACTCGGCGGGCGATGAAGCGCGGATCTTCCCCGGCCTTAATCATCCGCGCCAAATAGTGCAGGGCGGCATCGGGGTCGGAACCGCGCATCGACTTGATAAACGCCGAAGCCACGTCATAATGCTCGTCAATGCCGTAACGCACCACGGCCGTATCCGCCGCAACCGCTACATCATCTTCGGTAATCTCGCTGGCCTCGCGGGAATCCGCTCCCCCGGCGGCAGCTTCCAACAGGGTCAAGGCTTTACGCCCGTCCGCACCGGCCAATCTGATGAGGCTTTCCCTAGCGTCCGAGGTCAGGGTGTACTTTCCAGTCAGTCCGCGTTCGTCCGCCAAAGCCCGGTCCATAATGGTCTCGATATCCTGATTTGTCAGTGGTTTCAACGTCAGCAGCAGGGATCGGGACAACAGTGGAGAGATGACGGAAAATGCCGGATTTTCGGTGGTGGCGGCGACCAGGATAACCCACCGGTTTTCCACTGCCGGCAGCAGCGAGTCCTGCTGGGATTTAGAAAACCGATGAACCTCGTCTAAAAACAAAATGGTTTCTTGACCGCTCAGACTCAGCCGTTGCTTCGCCGCGTTAATGACCTCACGGACTTCCTTCACTCCCGCGTTGATGGCGGAAAGCTGGGCGTATTCCCGGCCCCCTGCCTGCGCCACCAGATATGCCAAGGTTGTTTTGCCAGTTCCGGGCGGACCGTAGAGAATCACGGAGGAAGTCATCTCGGTGTCTGCCCGCAACAGCCGCTGTAACGGCGAATTGGGCGCCAAAAGGTGTGACTGTCCCACCAATTCTGCTACGTTACGTGGACGCATCCGCACCGCCAGAGGAGCATCCGGACGAAACTCCGGAACCCCTCTGCCGGTATCGCTCAAGGAATCAAACAAGTCCATGAAACCACCCTAGTGAAAATTACCCTAAAGTGTGTGAGACAATGCATAACATGTTCCTGAAACTATATCGCCGTTTGAATCGACGCCCCCTGCCCACGGTGTTGATTTGGGCTTTGGTGATAGTCATCTGTGCAGCCTTTACATTGACCGGTTTTGGCTTCGGAAACATGTGGAATCGTGTTGAAAACCGCCTGGTTTCTATCCCCGGTTCGGAATCCTACGTCGCGTCACAAATCCTGAATGACAGCCGCAGTTCCAACTATCAGGCTTACCTCATCGTCACCGGGGTGGACATGGATAAACAGCGCGCGGAAGTCAAGAACGTGCTGGACTCCGCGGCGGCGAGTTTCAGTGAGGTTCCGGGGGTTATTCCGGCGGGGGTGCTGTATCCGTTTGCAAAAGGCGACGATGTTAATAACCCCGATGCAAAAACTTTGATGGACAAATTTATTGCCGCGGATAAGCAGGGTTTCATGATGGTGGTGCTGCTGGACTTGACCCAGTTCCCCCAACGCGCCGATGACATCCGCGCCATGACTGAGAATGCTTTGAGCCAAATTGCCGGCGATATGCGTTCTTTCGCGCCTCACGCCGAGGGTATCGTCACGGATGAAGACCTGAATAATCAAGAAGTTGCCGCGAGCGCACACCATGATTCTCTCAAGGCGAATCTCATTGCCTTGCTGATGATTTTCGTAGTGCTGTTCGGGGCTATGGGACGTCTGCGCCTGGCTTTACTCGCTTTCATTCCGACCTTTTGCGGATGGATTGTGACGCGGACCATCGCCACTCTGGCTTCCCTCATCGTCAAGCCCGCTCCCGGTGATTCTGCCCTGGTCACCATGCTTTCACTAGGCGTGGTGACCAGTTATACGGTGTTTCTCATCAGCCGCAGCCGCTCCCGTCTGGCAGTGGTCAAATACACCGCCGAGATTCCGCGTATTTCCAAGCCGAGCGAACGTCGGTTGCGCAAGCGCCGTGATTCCCTCACGCCGTTAGACGAAGTGTTTACCCACTCGGCTCCGGCCATGCTTATTTCCACGGCGCTAATTGTGCTGGGTCTGATTATGGTAGCTATCTTCCCTGCTAGCAGCCTGCGCTGGGTGGCTCTGGTCAGTATGTTCTCTATCCTGGGATGCTACGCGATTGGGACAACGTTGATTCCCTCGCTGCTGTACCTCGGCATCAGGTGGCTGGACTACCCGCGTCCGCAATGGCATCGGCGGATTTTTACCACGATTTCCTCCTGGTTCCGTTCTCTGAGCGACCGGCTGCGGAAACTTTTCGGCTCACGGAAACCTGCCAAACCAATTTTGACCGGTGTCCTGGTAGTTTTTCTGTTGGTGATGGCGATTCCCGCCTTCGGAATTACCTGGCACACCTCAGGGCAGACGACTTTTCCTCCAGGAACGAATGCCGCGAAGTTTGAAGCTCTGCGTGCTGCTCAATACGGCACTACCGCAGCCACTCCGGATATCCAGATATTAGGGAAAACCACCGCCGCAAATATGCAAAGCTGGTCTGTCGCGGTAGGCAAGATTCCCGGTGTCGATGCGATGACTGCCGGAAACACTGAAATTGCTGGAGACTACAGCGTCTTGGACGTAGATTTGAAACCGGGCGTCACCAATCGTCAAGCCGGGGAAATCGTGAAAACTATTCGCAGCTTACCTTCGGATTTCCCCAAGTGGACCACCGGCCAGGCCGCCAACCAGGTTGACTTTGCCTACCAACTCACCAAGTTTGTTCCCCCGCTGGCCGGAATCATGGTGCTGGCGACTTTTCTGGTCATTCTGCGCGCCACCAGGCGTGCTAGGGCAGCGGTGTGGGCGACTTTGTTGAACTCCCTGAACCTATTGGTGGCTTTGGGGCTGACGGCGTTGGTGTTCCAAGACGGCTGGGGCGCGTTCCTGCCCAAACTGGCACGTTCCGGAGGTGTCGACCCTAACGTAGCAGTGTTGCTGGCGGGTTTCGGTTTCGCGCTATCCCTGGATTACCAGTTCTATGCCATGAATAGAGCGAAACAGCATCTGCCGGAGGAACTGGCGGAACTGGACGATGACCCGCTGCTGAACGAGTTGACCCAAACCCGCGGTGCACTGTGGACACGCTCTGTCATCCACCTGGCGATTTTCCTGGCTTTCCTGCCAATGAACGCCATGCCCGTGAAACAGTCGGCTTTTTCCCTGGTTATCGTGGTGCTGCTCAATGTGCTGTTCAGCCGCCTGTTTCTCTCTCCCCTCCTGGAGCCCTACCCGGATCAAAAACCGCAAGACCCCGGTTTGGTGTGGGAAGACGACCTTCCGAATCTGGCCGATTCCGACACGGCGGACGACTCAACCGCACTTGCACGCGATCAGCACAGCGACACCGCCGAGAGCGCCGGCGAGTAACCTACTGCAAGAAATCAACCGGACCGGCTCCCTCTCGGGTTACCACCGGAACGTCGTCCTCCATATTGATAACGGTAGTGGCCTGGTCCGAACCAATCGGCGCATCGACGATAATATCCAGCAGGTGCCCCAGCTTGGCGATGACCTCGACCGGATCGCTCAGTGGTTCCGTGTCGCCGGGCAGCAGCAGGGTGCAGGATAAGATAGCCTCCCCCAAGGCTTCTACCAGCGATAAGGCGACCTTGTGCGCGGGAATCCGCACGCCGACGGTGTGCTTCTTTTTGTTCAGCGTGGCGCGCGGAACTTCCTTGGTACCTTTCAAGATAAACGTGTACGGCCCCGGAGTCAGCGATTTAATCAGCCGGTACTGGGAATTCGACACCATCACCAGCTGACCCAGCTGGGCGAAATCGTGGCACACCAGCGTGAAATGGTGCTTATCATCGAGCTGGCGGATTTTCCGGATGCGTTCCAGGCCAGCCCCGTTGGCCAAAGCACAGCCTAGCGCGTATCCCGAATCAGTCGGATACGCCATTATGCCGCCGTCCTGGATAATTTCCACAATCTGGTTCAACGAACGAGTCTGCGGATTTTCCGGGTGCAGTTCAAAAATTTTTGCGCTCATAATTTCCCCCTTGATGAAAACCTGCCAATTATTCCATCTATTGTAGAGGGGACAGTTGGCAGTTGAGAGACAACTCGCGGTGATTCTCCTCAGAAGTAGCTTTTACAGCGTTTTTTCGCTGTCCTCGGCTTCCTCAGCGTCCTCGGCATCTTCGTCATCTTCGGGCACGTAGTCCACGCCGGTTTCTTTGCGCTGTTCGTCCGTAATCGGGGCGGGCGCGCCGGTGAGCGGATCTAAGCCGTCGCCAGCCTTCGGGAAGGCAATAACATCGCGAATCGACGGGGAACCCGTCAGCATTCCGGCAATGCGATCCCACCCCAGAGCCAGACCGCCATGCGGCGGAGCGCCGTACTTGAAAGCGTCGAGCAGGAATCCGAAGCGCGCCTGCGCCTCCTCCTGCGAAAAGCCCATCACCTTGAACACCCGTTCCTGAACATCGCGGCGATGGATACGGATGGAGCCACCGCCGAGTTCCACCCCGTTGCACACGATGTCATACGCGTACGCCAAGGCATTGCCGGGGTCGGTATCGAAGGTATCGAGACATTCCGGTTTCGGCGAAGTAAAAGCGTGGTGTACGGCGGTCCAAGCGGAGTGGCCCAGCGCCACGTCGCCTTCCGCTACTGCCTCGCCGGAGGGCTTGAACAGCGGCGCGTCGACCACCCAAGTGAAGGCCCACGCCTTTTCATCGATGAGGTCGCAACGCTTCCCAATCTCCAGGCGAGCTGCCCCCAGCAACGTTTGCGAAGCGGTCTTGTCCCCGGCGGCAAAGAAAATGCAGTCCCCCGGCTGGGCTCCGGTGGCAGCAGCCAGACCGGCCTTTTCCGCGTCAGAAATATTTTTGGCTACCGGACCGCCTGCGGCACCTTGTTCGTCCAAGGTCACGTAGGCCAGACCCTTCGCGCCGCGGGCTTTCGCCCATTCCTGCCACTTGTCAAAAGTACGGCGTGGCTGGGAACCGCCGCCGGGCATGACCACTGCCCCCACGTAGGGCGCTTGGAAAATCTTAAACGGAGTATCTTTAAAGAATTCGGTCAAATCAACGAGCTCATACCCGAAACGCAAATCCGGTTTATCCGAACCGAAACGATCCATGGCTTCCTGGAAAGGCATCCGCGGAATCGGAGTGGTCAGGTCATAGCCGATAACTTTCCAAATCTCTTTCAGCAGGTGTTCGGTTACCTCGATGACATCGTCTTGGTCGACGAAACTCATTTCCAGATCGAGCTGGGTAAATTCGGGTTGGCGATCGGCGCGGGAATCTTCGTCACGGTAGCAGCGAGCCAACTGGAAGTAGCGTTCCATACCGCCGACCATCAGCAGCTGTTTAAACAGCTGGGGCGACTGCGGCAAGGCGTACCACGAACCGGGCCGAATCCGCGCCGGAACCACGAAGTCGCGCGCCCCTTCCGGGGTGGAACGCGTCAAAGTTGGGGTTTCAATCTCAATAAATTCGTGTTCTTCCATAACCCGCCGGGCAATCTGAGAAATCCGCGAGCGCAGCACCAGATTGTCGTGCAGCTGACGGCGGCGCAGATCGACGAAACGGTAACGCAACCGGATATCCTCACCGACATTAGAGTCCTCGGCGTGTTCAGAAACTTGGAAAGGCAGCGTCGCGCAGGAGTTCAAAATCTCGACATCATCGGCCATAACCTCGATATCGCCGGTGACGATTTCGGGGTTTTCGTTGCCTTCGGGGCGTTTGCGCACCTTGCCGGTGACCTTAAGCACGTATTCGTTACGAACTTCCCGGACCACTTCTTCGCTGACGACCAGCTGGACAATCCCGGAGGCATCACGCAAGTCCATGAAAGCTACCCCGCCGTGGTCTCGGCGACGATCCACCCAACCGCAGAGGGTGACGGTCTGACCATCGTGTTTCAGGTTCAATTCCGCACATTTGTGAGTTCGCAGCAACTTATGCCTTCCTTTGAAAGTTAGTCTCAAGTCAATCGGGGTGCGACACCCCGTTCCCATAAGTGGGCTCTCTAAAGTTTAACGCCTATCTGAGCTGAGGGGAAACCCTGGAAGCTGTTCCGTGAACGGGTGAGACGAAAGCTAACGCGATTGGGTGTCTCGCGAACGCATTTCTGAAACCAGTTCGGACAGCTGGGGATACAGATCCAAATTCTGGTTCATTTTGACCAGGAAACCCTGACGGGTCACTTCCTGGATGAGCGAGCGGAATTTGTCGGCACATTCTCTCCCGTAGTTTCGCGCCCCGCAGTGCAGTATCTTGGCTCCCACCAGGCTCCACACCAGGGTGCCCGCAACTGCGGCAACCAGGACCAGGAGAGGGAACGGCACCGGTCCGACCATCCACACGGCCGCGCTGGTGCCAGCACCGCCGAGGAACGCCACCCCCGCAACGAGACTCCACAGCAGCCCCACTACTAACGCTGCTAACCAGAACCAATGTCCGAGTCGCCAAATCCGCCACCAGGTCCGGGCGGGACGAGCCGGGAATTTCCAGGATTCCAAAGCTAGGTTGAGGGCGCTGACCAGGTTTCCGGATAGTTCCACGGCCTTGAGCTGGGCAAAGTCCACCCATTTGGACGGGCGGTGCGCGCTGGCGGTCGCCGCGTAGGTACGAGCCGCGCTGGTAATTCCCGCCACGTTGACGCGGGGGAAGAATCGGTTGAGCGAGTCGGCTTGCGGGGCTACCGAAGGAAGGTCTGGGTCTGGAGTGGGGTCAGGTACGGCTGGGGTCGCGCTCTCGACAGCCGTTTGTTCTGGGGAGGGGTCAGCAGAACGGCCGACAGGTTTGTCCGCTTCAGGTTCGCCGGGATTGGTCGAATTATCCTGATTGACATGTGCCAACGGTTTGATTCCCGCCAACCAGTTCAGCACCGGCCACAGCGTCCAAAAGCCTCCCGCCCTCAGGTATTGTTTGGAAAAGTTCGCTTCCACGGCCGACAGACCGCTGACTTGGGTCACCTGGTCCACCAGTGTTGTTTCGGCTGGGGACGGTGGCGAAGCAACAGACGAAGCCTGAACGGGCTGCGTTGAGGACTCTCCGGTCGCGTCGAGTTCTAGGTTTTGGCCTAACCTCGTGGCGGCATGATGAATCGCGGCTTGTTCGCCTCTCCAGCGGGCTTCTGGCGCGTGGGACAACTCGGCTACCGTTTCGCGGAATCGTGCCAAACTGGATTCATCGTAAAGCGAAATCTGCAAAATTTCAGGACTGACCCCTATCCGTTCGGCAATGGCGGCCAGCTCCTGGTTCAGGGTTTGTAGCTGAGACTCAGTCAAGCCCTCGGTGTGGGTCAAGACAAAGTACGAGTTCGGGTGACGTGGGAACGCCGAAATTCGGCTATGGAAAGCAGCATCGGCATATTTTTGGGAATCCGTAGTCCACAAGATGAGATCCGCCGTTTCCAGGACCTGGGACGCCGCCGAGGTCAGTTCCGGAACCAGCAGTGTATCGGGAACTTCGACCACAATCGGGTGACCGCACTGTGTAAGAGCCGACCGTACCTGGTGACCCTCGCCCACCATTCCCAAACTGTCCCGGAGCGGATTGGAACGGGTGGTACAAAACTCTACGCTGACACTGCGCGGAATTCCGCTCAGTTCTAAAAACGGTGCGGCAGTCACCTCCGCGTCAACATAGGCCACCAGCTCAGTGGTGGTCGGTCGGTGCATCCCCGTTGGCACCAAGCTGTTGCGACGGGCCAAGGTGTTTACCACCGTGGACTTTCCGGTGCCGCTCGGTCCGGCTACCGCTATCACAGTTACACGGGGGTCTAAGGCATCCCGGCGTTCTAGCTGTTTCTCTAAACGGCGTAAATCTTCGCGAGCCTGAACCAGGAACGTCTCGGAGCTACACGTTCCCTGAACGGCATCGAGGCACTCCGCCGCGCGGTGCAGGGCTGCTTGCAATCGAGTTTTGCGTTGTTCGGGATTATTCCGCGGCACTAGGACCACTCCTCTCGCAGGGTACGCAGCGTTTTTCGTCCCGCGGCGATTAGTTCAGAGTTGTCGGAATCAGGAATGCTTTGACGCAAGGTGGCGATGCGCTGGTTGACCCGAGCGTACAGCCCGCGGCGAAGCGTGGAGCGGCTCCACGACCGCAGTCGCAAACGTGTCGAGATATCAAAAAAAGTTTCCAAGAGCTCGTCAACCCTGGTGAACTGGCAAGTTTCGGGCGAGGCCATTCCAGCAAAGAGAACCGCCAAGAAAAGCGTCTGGGCATCGTCTGTCGAGAGCTTCTCATCGCGATTCCAGCCAGCTTGGCGGCAACATTCCGCAGGGGTCAGAGACCACTGCTCCAAGAGTTCGCTACCGTCCAAGGACTGCGCGGTTTCGTCTACAATCTGAACGGAGTTGGGCAACACAGAGTCCTGGAGAGCGTCAGCAATCATTTGCTCCATCTGAAAGTCGAGGTTCGACACGCTGCTCGCCACCGCCCGCTTTACAGCATCCAGCGCCGCATCGGGTTGAGGTTGCTGATTGAGCCAGACTTTTTTCCATTTCAGCCGCTGGCGTACCCAGCTGTTTTCAGCCTGGTACTCCTCGAGTTGGCAACGCACACAGGGCTCCAAAAGGTCAGCGGGCTCACCTTGAAACCAGGTGGGAGCCACAATCTGGGCATCAACAAATTCCAGTAATTGCTGTTCCAGCTGATCCACAGTTTGCTGGACATCGCTGCGCATTTGTCCCTCAGTGGCGGCGGCATCGAACACTTTTTCGCTCAAATCCAGGACTTCATGCAGAGAACCAAACAGGGTCTGACGCGCCATGGCGGAATGCATCAAGGCGTCACCAGCCAGGTTATCGAGCCAGTTACGCAGGGAAACTAAATCTTCGGCGGGCAGTTCTCCGTCAGCAATTTGAGTTTCCATAATGGCAAAAATCGGAACATCTTTGAGGTTGCTAGCAGCGATTTCCGCGCTGAGATCCTGCTTAGCCGCCAGGAGGGATCCTTGTGTGACCCTGTTCAGCACCGCACCGATAGCAACATCACGCCGGGCAGCCTTCCGCAGCAGCTCCAACCCCGGCTCATCCCGGTAACGGTTGGCGGTAGTAACAAAAATCCACAAGTCAGCAACTTCCAACAGGTGCTGAGCTAATTCACGGTTCGTGTCCAGATAGGAATCCAAATCGGGACAATCGATGAGGCACATTCCCGGAGGCATCTGGGGAGTCGAACGCAAGATAAGCTGCGGCGCCGGTGTCGCAGCCTCCTCCCCCGCTGGCACACGTTCCGGTACGGCAGACGCGACGGCGGGATCGTCCCAGGCATCGTCGTCTAACAGACGTATCTTTTCAAATCCTCCCAAGATGCGGTCTGCCGCCAGCCACAGCTCGTCGTCAGGATGGTACACGAGTACCGGGGTCAGAGTCGTGGGACGCCTCACGGAAGTCGGAACTTGGGCACCGACCAAAGAGTTCAGGAGTGTCGATTTGCCCACCCCGGTAGAACCGGCCAGTACCGCCACGAGAGGGCCGTCCAGGTCGGTACCCCGCGCGCGCAAATGCTCGCGGAGCCGGGAAATTGCCGTGTTTCGCAGCTTTACGGCAGGAGCCTGCGCCACCGGAAAACCAAAGATTAGGTCCTCCAGCTGCTGAGCCAACTCATCCAAACTCTTTGATGGCGAACTACTCATAGTTAGCAATCACCTGCGGTTTCAAAAGTTCGGGGGCGGGGGTAAACGTGTCGGCTTGGGCACTTTCCTGGGTCTCGCTAATGAGATTCTTGACTTCCCCGGATTCCACAAACCACACGTAGGGAATGCCGCGGGTCACCGCGTATTTGATTTGTTTCCCATACTTGGCGGCAGTGGGGCTGACTTCCGTACTGATGCCGCGAGCCCGCAACTGCCAAGCCACCGCCTCGGCTTGTCCCCGTGTATCCTCGCTATCCACCGCAACCAAAACACAGGTCGGAACCGGACGGGACACTTTAGCCCAATTATTAGCCAGAATAATCGAGATGAGCCGGGTCAAACCGATAGACATCCCCACCCCGGGAAAGCGGCGCTTCCCTTGGGAAACCAAGTTATCGTAGCGTCCCCCGGAACAGATCGAACCATAAGATTCGGCTCCTGTAATAAACGTTTCGTAGACCATGCCGGTGTAGTAATCCAGCCCGCGGGCAATCTTAAAGTCCGCTACCACGTTGCCTTTCTCGTGGTCGGGAACGCTGCGCAGCATTCGCGCTACGTCCGACAGACCTTCCTCCAACAGGTCATCGTGCAGTCCCAAATCGCGCACCTGCTGGATGACGCGTTCGTCGGCGCCACTGATGTCGGCCAGGCTGACCAGAGTTTGTATCTGAGACGCATCGAGGCCAAGTTCGCTGAGCATCTGTGTGAAGTCTTCGGGGCGCACCTTGTCATGTTTATCGATGACTTGCAGAACCTCGTCCACTTGCGTGATACCTAGAGCGTTGCAGACTCCCTGCAAAATCTTGCGGGAATTCACGTGTACCACCGGGGTAGGAATCGGCAGAGATTCCAGCGCTTGAGCCATAATCAGCGGGGCTTCAATCTCAAACTGGGGCGGTAAAGTCTCCGCAGCGACCATATCGATGTCGGCCTGGACAAACTCGCGAAAACGACCTTCCTGGGGTCGCTCGCCGCGCCACACCTTTTGAATTTGGTAACGCTTAAAGGGGAAACGCAATAGGTGGGAATTTTCCAGCACGTAACGAGCCAACGGCACGGTCAGGTCAAAGTGCAGCCCGTTCTTGCGATCCTCTTTGCCTTCCTTGTCCTGCAGCCGAGACAGTACGTAGACCTCTTTGGAGGTTTCTCCCTTGCGTTCCAGCTCGCTGAGAGGTTCGATGGCACGCGTCTCCAGGTGGGAAAATCCGTGCAGTTCAAATACCCTGGTCAGACGGGAAATCAACTCGTCCTCAAGGATTTTTTCCTCCGGGGTGAACTCGGGAAAACCTGAAAGTGATGTCATCATGGGCATATTCTCTCATTTTCCCAAGTCATCTCAGAAATGGGTTGTTCGCGAGCTCTGCCGCCCAGGTGGTCGTCTCTCCGTGACCGGGCAACAGCAGAGTGTCGGGGTTGACGCTGATTTTGAGGGTTCGCAAGGTTTCCGTCATCACCTCAGGGTCGGAATGGGGCAGGTCGGTGCGACCAATCGAGCCTTTAAAAACTACGTCCCCGGAAAAACAAAATGCCTGATTGTCGCGGCCGTCAAAACCGAGCCCCTGACCGTGGTCCTCACCTTTGTCAGCACCAAAGAACATGGTGCATCCGGGCGAATGTCCCGGAGCCGGCAGGGCACGCAACATTAAATCGGGAATAATTTGCGCTCCCCCACCGGTAAACAGCGCATCGGGCGGAGCTTGGACCGTGACCGGTTCCCACGCCCCGTCCATTTCGGTGAAGTAATTGTTAACACCTAGCTGAACGCCCGGGCCGGGCGCATCCATCCAGAAATGATCCGGTTTTGCCAAAAAAATAGGTGCCTCGGGGTTGCAGGCAGCGACCTGAGCCGTATTCCACAGGTGGTCAGCATGGCCGTGAGTCAGCAAGATTGCAGCCAACTCAGCATTGAGCTGTGTCAATAGTTCCTTGATCCGCGTGGCGGTTTTCGCGCCGGGATCAATAACCAAAGCGGATTTGTTCGCGGTGACCAAAACATAGCAATTTTCCCCGTAAATCGGCGAAACAATCCGTAACACATCCATAGTTCAAGGCTAACTGATTTTTTCCGTCACGAATTTTCTTTCACCCAGTTTCCCGAAACCGTGTCTTTTCAAGTAAAGTAATCCTGGAAATATACTTACCAACGCGAACGGAACGTGCCGCGGCACCAACCCCGTCAGGAGGAAAAATTCATGGCCATGTCTGAACAGGAATCCATCACCAGCGAAATCAAGGAAACGCAGGAAAATCAACCTGATAAAACCTCAACAGGACCTGCCCAGACAGCAGCTGAGGCCGATAGCTTACCTCAGACTGAATCGCCAGCCGCTTCCCTCCCGGAACCCACGGCGACACCGGAATCTCCCACCACTCCTGCACCAACCCCGGCTGAAGCATCTCCTGCGGCATCCGCGCCCCAAACTGGTGAAAAAACCCCGCAAATGACCCCGGTACACCTTGAAGATGCCAATATAAACAAGCCCCTGGGACCCATCGAGAAAATCGCTATGGACGAAGCCTCCAAATACGGGCGCGTTGATGACCAGGGTCGGGTTTTCGTCAAAGACGGCGATACCGAGCGGGAAGTCGGCCAATACGCGGACGGAATCCCGGAGCAACCTTTAGCGCTTTACGTACGTCGTTTCCTCGACCTGCAAGCCCAAGTCGATTTGGCTCAAGCACGTTTGGCAACGTTAAAGGCTCACGATATCGATGCCACCCTAAAGTCCTTAGACAAGGCGATGGAGTCCCCCATGGTGGTGGGCAACCTCGACGGTTTGCGTTCTCGCATTGAAAAACTGCGGGAACTGGGTGCAGCTCGCAAGGAACAACTGGCTGAGGAACGCGAAGTCGCCAAGGCACAAGCCCTGGAGACGCGTAACAAAATTGTGGAGGCAGCCGAAACAATTGCCGCCCAAGATCCGGAACGCACCCAGTGGAAGCAATCCGGGGAACGCTTGCGCGAACTGCTGGAATCATGGAAAGAATCCCAACGCAAGGGACCGCGTATCGATCGTGCCACCGAGGACGCTTTGTGGAAGCGTTTTTCAGCAGCCCGCACGTCTTTTGACCGGCATCGTAAGTCATTCTTCTCGCAGCTTGATACCAAACGGGCAGAAGTTCGCAGCACGAAAGAAGCTCTGATTAAACGCGCTGAGGAGCTGGCAAATTCGACCGATTGGGCGCGAACCTCCGCAGCTTACCGGGATTTGATGACGGAATGGAAAGCTGCCGGGCGGGCTTCCCGCAAAGACGACGATGCGCTGTGGGAACGTTTCCGCGCTGCTCAGCAGGTCTTTTTCGATGCTCGCAGCGCCGACAACGCCAAGACCAGCACCGAGGAACAAGCCAACCTTGAGGTGAAAGAAAAGCTGCTGGAACAGGCGAAAGCCCTCATGCCGGTGAAAGACTTGGAAACCACCAAGGCGAAGTTCCGCGACCTGCTTGATAAGTGGGATGAAGCCGGGCGGGTTCCCCGCGGCGATATGCAGCGTTTGGAAAACGGTTTGCGTTCCGTGGAACAGGCTATTGCGAAAGCTGAAAACGAGGCGTGGGTTAAGTCCAATCCGGAAACAAAAGCTCGCGCTGAGGGTCTGGTTGGGCAACTCGAAGAGAAAATCGCCAAACTCGAAACCGAGATTGCCGCTGCGAAACAAGACGGCAAGGACACCAAGAAGCTCGAAGAGGATTTGCAGGCCCGCAAGGGCTGGCTCGACCAGGCTCGTAAAGCCGCGGCGGAATAATCCGCCCCGAGAGTCCCGAAGTCCCCGTATCTTTCTGGTTTATCGCCCCGTAGTCTAAGGCTGCGGGGTTGGCTCTGTGGTTCCGTTTTGTCCCGGGGTCACGCGAGTTGCGGAATATACCCCCGAAATGCGTCCCAAGTCATTGAGAATGTCTTGCAGATGGGAAGGCTCGGCCAGCTCAAAAACCCAACGGGAGTACGCCACCCGGTCGCGCGTGGTGGAAATATTGCCCGAGAGAATGTTTACGTGATTGTCGGTGAGAACCCTGGTCACGTCGCTCAATAGTCCTCCTCGATCCAGAGCCTCGATTTGTACCTGAACGAGGAACGGTGTCTTGGAATGTTGCGCCCACTTGACGGAAATGACGCGTTCCTGTTGAGCCACGCTGAGATTCTTGGCATTCACGCAATCGACGCGGTGTACGGAAACGCCATGACCCCGGGTGACAAATCCCATGATTTCATCTCCGGGAACTGGGGTGCAGCACTTGGCCAGCTTAACCCACAAATCGTCAGCGTCCTGACCATCGACCAATACCCCAGAGCCCCCGGCACGAGATTCAGTCGTAGGCGTATGGGTGGGGACGGCTTCTTCCTCGGCCAAAACCTCCTCATCGTCATCTTCTGTCAGGGAACCGGTAAAGCTCAGCAGGCGTTCCACCACATTTTGGGCACTGACGTGGGAATCTCCGATGGTCGCATAGAGAGTGTCGACGTTGGGTAATCCCAACTGTTTCGCTACGGATTCCAAAAATTCATGGCTGGCAAGTTGATGAATCGGCAACTTTTGTTTACGAATTTCTTTCGCCAGGATTTCCCGGCCTTTATCGATAGATTCCTCGCGGCGTTCCTTTGAAAACCAGGCTTTTATCTTTGATTTTGCGCGCGGGGTGGCCACGAAGGACAACCAATCCCGACTGGGGGACGCACCGGGAGACTTGGACGTAAAAATTTCTACCGTGTCGCCGTTCTCCAGTTTCGATTCCAGGGGAACCAGCTTGCCGTTGACTTTGGCGCCGACCGTCTTATTTCCCACTTCGGTGTGTACGGAATAAGCGAAATCGACCGGAGTGGATCCGGCAGCCAGCACTACTACCTGGCCTTTCGGGGTGAACACATAGACCTGGGCGGAGTTGATTTCATAACGCAGCGAGTCTAGGAACTCCCCTGAGTCTTGGGTTTGCTTTTGCCAGTCAACCAGTTGGCGCAGCCAGCCCATCTCATTTTCCAAGTCCAAGACCTTGCCGTCCTCGGACTTTTTCAACGATTTGGCATTGGGGTTTTCCTTGTATTTCCAGTGGGCGGCAATCCCGAATTCGGCACGGCGGTGCATTTCATAGGTGCGAATCTGGATTTCGACAGGTTTTCCCTTCGGACCGATAACCGTGGTGTGCAATGACTGGTACAGGTTGTATTTCGGCATCGCGATATAGTCCTTGAACCGACCCAGCATCGGAGACCACCGCGAGTGCATCAGCCCCAGCACGGCGTAGCAATCCCGCACGGATTCCACCAGCACGCGCACCGCCACCAAGTCGTAAATATCGTTGAAATCACGGCCGCGCACAATCATCTTTTGATAAATCGAGTAGTGATGTTTCGGGCGCCCGGTCACAGTCCCCTTGATTTTCGCATCCCGTAAGTCGCCTTCAATAGTCTGGATGATGGCGCTAAGCTGTTCCTCCCGGCGGGGCGCGGCCTCCTGAATGAGCTTGTCGATTTCTTGGTAAATCTGAGGATAGAGGGTTTTAAAGGCCAGATCCTCCAGCTCCCATTTAATGGCGTTGAGCCCCATCCGGTGAGCCAGCGGGGCATAAATTTCCAGGGTTTCCTTAGCTTTGCGCGCGGCACTTTCTTTACTGACATAACGCCAGGTACGCGCATTATGCAGACGGTCAGAGAGTTTAATGAGCAGGACTCGGATGTCCTTAGCCATCGCGACCAGCATTTTTCGGATAGTCTCTGCCGGGGCGGAATCCCCATATTTCACTTTATCGAGTTTGGTGACCCCGTCGACCAAAGCGGCAATATCCTCGCCAAAGTCACGCCGACATTGTTCCAAAGAATAGTCGGTGTCCTCTACCGTGTCGTGCAGCAGCCCCGCCGCAACCGTTGTTTCCGACATGCCCAGTTCGGCCAGGATAGTCGCGACCGCGACCGGATGCGTAATGTAGGGCTCTCCCGACTTGCGGAATTGCCCCCGGTGGTAACGTTCAGCGGTCACATAAGCCCGCTCCAAAAGGTCAAAGTCAGCTTTGGGATGGTTTTCCTTGACTGCCCGCAACACGGGTTCTAGCTCTCGGTATGAACTACGGGAACGGACCAATCGAAACAGAGAGCCGCGCAGAGCACCAGTATTCTCACTGGGCTCGTTGACAATCTCCGGCGCTTGCTCCATACAGAGATTCTAATTCTTTTGCCCGGTAAACGTTAGTTTAATGGGGTGTGACCTGGATTCTTTTCCAAAAATCGAGCGCGAAATCAACGAATTCCTCAGCCTATCCCCTACGGGTGACAGGTGCTGAGCGCGTTTACAGTTCCACGAGGGAGTGGAAAGGCGTATTGCCCAGGTGAGTACGTCCGTTGAGGGCTTTCAGCTCCATCAACACCATGATTTCGCAGACGTGTCCCCCGGCCTTTTCCAACAGTTTCACGGAAGCGGCGGCGGTTCCTCCCGTTGCCAAGAGGTCATCAACCACCAGAATGTTGTCAAAGCCCTGCACCGTTTCCGGTTGGACTTGAATCGTCGCGGAACCGTATTCCAAATCGTAGGATTCGCTAACCACGTGTCCGGGCAGCTTTCCGGCCTTACGCACCATAATCATGGGCACACCCAGTTCGACTGCCAGAGGAGAAGACAGGATAAACCCGCGTGACTCCAACCCGGCTACCGCGTTTATTCGCCCCCGATAGTGCTGGGCAATTCCTTGAATCAACTCCTGAAAAGGCTCCCCGGAAGCGAGCAGCGGTGAAAAATCCCGAAACAGGATACCGGGCTGGGGAAAATCAGGAATCTCAGTCAGGTGCGTAACGATAATCTCGTGCAGACGCGAGTCGAAGTCAACGGGGAAATTCATTTCTTGGTCTTCTTCCGTTTCGGTTGCGCAGCCTGCCCCTTATGGTGTCCAGGAACCATGGGGGCCGCCACCACGGCAGGCGTAACCTCCTTGAAAGAGCCGTCCTCGTTGAGAGTGGCGGCACCCGATTCCACAGCGGCGGCACGAGCCTTGTCAACCTTGGCGTTGTGGTCTTTGATAGCTTGCGAGCGACCCCGAATCAGCGTCAGCATCGGGGTGGCGATAAAGATAGAACTGAAAGTACCAACAATCATGCCGATAAACAGCGGCATCGAAATATCCAACAGAGTGGAGGTACCCAGCAGTGCCGCGCCCAGGAACAGAATCGCTGACACCGGCAAAATACCGGTGATAGAGGTGTTGATGGAACGCACCATCGTTTGGTTGATGGACAGGTTCGCCAGCTCGTTGTACTTGGAGCGCGACTGATTGAACATATCGCGAGTGTTTTCGCGGATTTTATCGAAAACCACCACCGTGTCGTACAGGGAGTAACCCAAGATGGTCAGCAAACCGATAATCGTTGCCGGAGTAATCTCAATCTGCGTGTAGGCAAAAACGCCCAAAGTAATCAGGAAGTCATGCATCAACGCAAACAGTGCTGAGAATGACATGGTCCAGGTGCGGAAGTATGCCATCAACAGCAGCGCAATCATGCCCATGAATACCAGCAAACCAACCAAAGCCTGCTTGGACACCGAAGCCCCCCAAGACGGACCAATCGAAGTCTTAGAGACTTTCGAGATGTCCACGTTGTAAGCTTTGGCCAGCTCCTTTTGAATCTTCAGTTCCACGTCGGTGGGTTGCTGACTGGTTTGGACGCGCAGACCGTTCGTACCCATCTGGGCAACCTTGGTCTGTTCGTTCAGGCCGGCGGCTTTCACCGCATCGTAGGCGGGTTGCTGGGGCGGATTCGTTGCTGTGTTAGTGACTACGAACTCGGCACCGCCGGTGAACTCAATAGACGGGTTCAACCCAAAAATCGCGATTCCGATGACGGAAATAGCCATCAAAATAGCTCCGACAGTGAGCGGAATTCGGCGATTCTTAATGATTCCGTAAGACTTTTTCCCGGAGTAAAGCGCATTACCCCACTGGGCGTAACTCATCATTTCGCGTCCTCCTCTGTCTGGGTGGGTTCATCTTTCGGGGCGGTCTCCTCGCTTCCGTCGGATTCCGCAGTTTCGGAAGTGGGTTCTGCCGGGGAAGTGTCCGATTCGGGTTCTTTCGCGGGAGCTTCCGGCTCCGTGTTCTCGGCCGGGGTCGCAGACGTTTCCTCGATCTCGTCCTCCTCATCAGCCTGAGGCAGACCGGCCTTTTGGCGTGCCAATGAAATAGTTGGCGCGGCAACATTTTGCGTAGATTTCTTTTTGCGAGGCGAAGACGCCGTCGAGGCCGAATGCACATAGATGCGGTCGCTGCTGGCACCGAGGTGTAGCGGATCCAGACCGCTGAACTTCCGGCCTTCACCGAAGTAACGGGTCTTGATGAGCAACGACATCATCGGGTGGGTGAACAGGAAGATGATTCCCAGGTCAACCAGGGTGGTCAAGCCCAAGGTGAACGCAAAGCCCTGTACGCCGCCAACAGCCAGAACGTAAAGGACCACCGCAGCCACGATGTTCACAATATCGGACACCACGATGGTTCGTTTCGCACGATCCCAGCCGGTTTCCACCGCCGTGGCCAAGGGCTTGCCATCACGCACCTCGTCTCGGATACGTTCGAAATAGATAATGAATGAGTCCATAGTCACGCCGACTGCCACAATCAAACCGACCACGCCCGCTAGAGACAGACGATATCCCATCACCCAAGAGAGGATGGCCACGGCTAGATACACGATGCCACCCGCCAGGAACAGGGAGGCTGTCGCCAAACCTGCCAAAGCGTGGTACTGCTGGAGCAGATACAGCACGACCAGAACCAAACCAACGATAGCGGCATAGAAGCCGACTTTCAGGTGTTCGCCGCCCAAGGTCGCCGAGATGGTCTGCTTGGACTGCTGTTCAAAGTTCAAAGGCAGCGAACCAAACTGGAGCTGGTTAGCCAAAGTGGCGGAAGATTCCCGTGTCAAGGAACCGGAAATAGATGCGGATCCGCCGAAGGCCGGGGCGTTGACTCCCGGCGCACTGACGACCAAGGAGTCCAGCACAATGGCGAAACGGTTATTGTCAGGATTGCGGTTCGTCCCCTTGGATTGGTTGGGGTACAGCACCTTAGCCACTTCGTCGAATTTCTTGGCGCCATCAGCATCGAGCTTCAGCGCGACTTCCCACTGACCGGTGGCGTTGCCCTGCTGGTTGGTTCCCATCCCGGAGGACGCTGAAACCAGGTCGGTGCCGGAGAGGACTTCGGGGCCCAAGATGTATTTCTCGTAGCCTTCCTTAGAGCAGGCGACCAGGTTCTTTTTCGGGTCATCCAATGAGCCGCCCTTGAGAGAGGCCGGGTCGGTGCAATCCAAGTGGTTAAAGATGAACATGTCCCGCACGGTAATGTGTTTCCGGTCATTGATGACATTGGACTGGCCAGCCGGGGTATCGGGATATTTTTCCGCCTCTTTCATAAGTTTGTCGAACGGAATCGCCGCAGAGGACGGCTGTTTAGCGGCCGGGGCAATTTCGGGTTCAGTCTGGTTCGGCTCGCTCGGCGCGGGCGTGGCACTGGGGTCCGTTGAGTTGAACACCAGGGACTGCGTCTGACCTGTCTCAGCCGGTGCAGACGGTGGAATCGTCACCGTATTGTTGCCTTCACCCACGGTGGTCTGAGTCTCTTGGCCGCCAGTTTCGCCAGCTGCTGGCTGGTTTTGTCCGGCAGGAGCCGCGGTACCGGTCAGCTGTCCCAAGAGCGCTTGGGGATCTTCATTGTTGGTAGCGTTGCCGGGTGCGCTGAGCAGCACGGTACGGAAACGCATGACCGCGGACTGCTGAATCAGAGCCAAAGTTTCTTCACTGGGGTTGCCTGGAATACCAACCGAGATATTTTCCTGACCGTTACGAGCAATCTCAGCCTCAGCCACGCCGGAGGCGTCGATACGTTGGCGAATAACCTCAATGGCCTGTTCAATATCAGCGTCTGAGATGGCCTTCGCTTTGGCTTCTGTATTCTTCGGGGTGAGAATCAGCTGGGTTCCACCTTCGAGGTCGATTGCCAGTTTCGGGGCGTACGAGCCATCTGAGAATATGGTCGAACCGACCAGGGTCCCAGCCAGAGCCACCACAATCACGGCGAAAAATATGAGTGTGCGCAACGCCTTGTTCTTTGTCTTCTTGGCAGCCACAGATTTTCCTTCTTTTATCTAACTTTCACTGTCTGTTATAACGAATCTTCGGGTCAAAAGGTGTGACCCTCACCTTTTTCGGTGTCGTCTCCTGACGAGGAATCTTCCCCCATATTGGAGCCGAAACCGGGTTCTTCCGGCTCGGTGTCAGGCGTTTCCGGGGTGGACTCAGCCACCGGGTCTGCCTCCGCTTCCACCGCGGAATCGGAGTCAGCGACCGTTCCAAAATTCGGATCCTCAACTTTGGCGATAGCCCTGAGATCCCACAAGGTTTCCTCACCAGTCAGATTAGCCAAGGTAACGACTTCCCCACTGACTTCAACGACTTTTCCAAAGAACCCCGAAGTGGTACGCACCCAGGTTCCCGGAGTCATCATTTGTTCCATGCTCTTGCGCTGTTCTTCCATCTGAGACACACGTTTCTGGCCGGAGCGGCGCATAAAAACAATCATCAACACAAACGCGAGGCCGAGTATCACCCAGGTAATAATGGGACTTTGGGCGTTGGTTGCAGCAGTTTGAAATGGCAGCACAGATAAACCTTCCTTAAAATAGGCGACCGTCCAAGTCTAAAGCCTGCGGGTTAAAAACGGAAAATATACCCTCTAAAACAGGGCATTTTCCGCTGGCGGGGTGACCCCGAGGTGTTCGCAACCCTTCGGAGTAATGGCACGTCCCCGGTTGGTGCGCACCAGGAGACCTTCGCGAACCAAGAACGGTTCCACGACTTCTTCAATCGTCTCCGGTTCCTCCCCGACCGACACCGCGAGGGTGTGCAGCCCGACTGGCCCGCCAGCAAACCTCTCTATTACCGCCCGTAAAACACTGCGGTCCAAGCGATCCAAGCCGAGTTCATCGACCTCAAAAAGTTCCAGGGCGCGGCGAGCCGATTCCAGGTCACACCGGGGATGGTCGTGAACCAGGGCGAAGTCAATGACCCGGCGCAGCAAACGATTTGCCACCCGCGGCGTACCGCGCGACCGCCGGGCGATTTCCTCTGCCGCATCTTCGGTGATTTCAGCACCCAGCAAACTGGCGGAACGCTTCACGATGAGAGCCAAATCCGGTGGCTGGTAAGGCTCCAGATGGGCGGTAAAGCCGAAACGGTCGCGCAACGGGGCGGGCAGCAACCCCGCCCGAGTCGTGGCTCCGACCAGTGTAAAGGGCGGCAGCGTCAAGGGAATCGAAGTCGCTCCTGGTCCCTTGCCCACCACAACGTCGACCCGGAAATCTTCCATCGCCAGGTAAAGCATTTCTTCGGCGGGACGCGCCAACCGGTGAATTTCGTCAATAAACAACACGTCGCCCTCCTGCAGGGAGGACAGTATGGCCGCTAAATCCCCAGCGTGACCGATTGCTGGCCCGGAAGTCAGACGCAGCGAGGATGACATTTCCGCGGCGATAATCATTGCCAGAGTCGTCTTGCCCAGTCCGGGAGGACCCGCTAACAAAACATGGTCAGCGGCTTCGCCGCGTTCTTTGGCCGCTGAGAGAACCAGTTCTAGCTGAGTTTTGACCGTTTCCTGACCGATGAAATCGCTGAGCGTCTTTGGTCGCAAAGCTGCTTCGGCAGCGCGTTCCGCATCAGGGGCGGAGGAATCGACCAAACGCTGCTCGTAGGAAAAATCTGTATCTTCAGCCACGTTTACTCCCCAGGTACTTTAAGGCTTCCCGCAGCGCGGTGGGGGCATCACTGGCCTGCACCGCGTTGACGGCTTCGGTGGCGAGGGCTTGGTTGTAACCCAGATTGCTCAGCGCTTCCACAACAGTGCTGGCGTTAAACCCAGATGCCGTCCCCGCGGGCGCCACCGCGCCGGGAACGCCGCCGAGTTTGTCCCCAATCTCCAGAATCATCCGTTCGGCAGATTTCTTGCCGACTCCGGGAATGCTTTGCAAGGTGGTCACGTCACTATTAGCCACCGCTGCAGCCAAAGCCTCGGGACTCAAAACCGACAGGGCGGCCAAACCGAGCTTGGGACCTATCCCCTTAACCTGCATCAGAGTCGCGAAAGTATCGCGTTCTGAGGCGGTGGCAAATCCATAGAGAGTGAGTGAATCTTCGCGGACCACCAGGTAGGTTTGCACCGTGGCAACCGTTTCGGGAACCAAGGCGGCCAGAGTATTGGGGGTAGCAAAAAATTCCAGCCCCAGTCCCCCCACCAGTACCGTGGCACGGTCCAGCGTCTTGGAGACAACTTCCCCTTTAATTATCGAAATCACTGATTGTCCTCGCGGTTGGCAATTCGAACACTTGTACTATAGCGGTTTCTGGCGCCGCCGCGGATCCACCGCGCCGGAACGTCGAGTTTTCGCTTCCGCTTCCGCCCACAAGCGTTGGGCGGCGGTCAAGTGGGTTCCGGCCGGAGTCTTCACTTTCCCACTGAGGCTGACGCTAAAGTCTCCATCTGAACAAGCGCCGAGAATCCCCGTGCCACGCCAGGCTTGGGTGATGGCAATGGCCAAAGCGTCGGCCGCGTCGGCTGGTTTCGGGGATTTATCGAGTCGCAGGATTCGCGCCACCATGGCTTGCACCTGCGCTTTCGAAGCACTCCCGTTGCCGCTCACGGCAGCTTTTACCTCCGAGGGAGTGTGCACCGCCACGGGCAGACCTTGACGGGCAGCCTCAACCATCGCGATTCCCATAGCCTGCATAGTGGTAGCCACGGACTGACGATTTTCTTTCGCGAAAGGACGCTCCAGGGCCACGATGTCCGGCCGAAATCGGGCAATAGCCTCCGCGATGCCCTGCGAAATTTTCAACAGCCGAAACTGCGTAGCGGTGTTCGGATCGCTGCGCACGACGTCCACATAAACCAAGGTACACTGCCGACTCGTGTCAAAGTCAACGACCCCGATACCACACCTGGTGATACCGGGGTCGATGCCCAAAACTCTCATGAAGTTGTTTACTCTTCAGCTTCGTATTGCGCGATGACGTCGTCGGAGGCATCGCCGTTCATAAACACGTTCTGAACGTCGTCGCTGTCGTCAAGAGCATCAAACAGGCGCATAACCTTGCGGTAGGCTTCCAAGTCCAGGTCAACCTTGACCGAGGGAACGAACTGGGATTCAGCCGAGTCGTAGTCGATTCCCGCGTCTTGCAGGGCGGTACGCACTGCCACCAAATCCGTCGGTTCAGTTTCGATAATAAAGAGTTCACCGGCATCCTCAACGTCATCAGCGCCGGCAGCCAGCACCGCGTCAAGGATCTTGTCCTCGTCCAAGCCGTCAACTTTGGCGACCTCGATGACCCCGCGGCGGGCGAACTGGTAGGACACTGAGCCGGAATCAGCCATGTTGCCACCGTTACGGCTAAAGATGGTACGAACTTCGGACACGGCACGATTCTTGTTGTCGGTGAGGCACTCCACAATGAAGCCCACACCGCTGGGGCCGTAGCCTTCATAGGTGATGGACTGCCAGTCGGCACCGCCAGATTCAGCACCGGAACCGCGCTTCACCGCGCGATCGATGTTATCCGCAGGAACGGAAGATTTCTTGGCTTTCTGAATGGCGTCAAAGAGGGTCGGATTGCCGGCAGGATCGCCGCCACCGGTACGCGCCGCCACTTCGATGTTCTTAATCAGGCGAGCAAACAGCTTGCCGCGCTTGGCGTCAATGGCAGCCTTCTTATGTTTCGTGGTGGCCCATTTTGAGTGACCCGACATTGGTGTATCTCCTTAAACTTCTTGCCTATAACGAAGACATTTTAATAAAACATTCCTCGAATCGTCTAACTGAGGTTACCGCAAATCCGACTCAATTCCCGAACCACAGTCACACCAAACCCAAATTTCAGCTCCCCAGCGAACCTTTCTCAGCATTCCACAACGTTGACCGCCAGTCCCCCGGTGGCGGTTTCTTTGTATTTTGAACTCATATCCAAGCCGGTTTCGTACATCGTTTCAATAACTTCGTCAAAGCTGACCCGATGCGTCCCGTCTCCCCACAAGCTCATGCGGGCGGCATTAATGGCTTTGACCGCGGCAATCGCATTGCGTTCAATGCAGGGCACCTGCACCAGTCCCCCGATAGGGTCGCAGGTCAAGCCCAGATGATGCTCCATGGCGATTTCAGCTGCGTTCTCAATCTGATGGGGACTGCCCCCCAGAGCCGCCGCTAAGCCTCCCGCGGCCATCGCTGCCGCGGAACCGACTTCGCCTTGGCAACCAACTTCTGCCCCGGCCACGGAGGCATTCGTTTTAATGATTCCGCCCACGGCCCCGGCCACCGTCAGGTAGTCCCGCTGGGCCGGACCGCATTTCGTTTCCACTTCAGGACAAAACCACTGCAGGTAGCGTCCCACCGCGGCTACGATTCCCGCCGAGCCGTTCGTGGGGGCTCGCACCACCATTCCGCCAGCCGCGTTTTCTTCGTTCACCGACAGCGCCCACAGGTTCACCCAATCCATCGCCCGCATGGGGTCTTGAGCGAAGCTACGCCAAATGGCAGGAGTTCCGGGTTTGCCGTCACGAGCCCGCAAGTGGGTGAACAGCCGGTGGGCTCGGCGCGGCACGGACAACCCGCCCGGCAGGATGGTCTCCGTGTTCGCACAGCCGTTATCGATGCATTTGTTCATCATCTTGCGTAAATTGTCCAGCCCGTGTCCTAACTCCGCACGGGTCATGCGGCTCAACTCGTTGGCACGCACCAGGTCGCCGAGCGATTTGCCTTCGCTTTGCGCCAGTTGCAAAAGGTCGTCCATAGAGTTGTACGGGTAAGGCACGGCAGTTGCGGCGGCGCTTTCATCTAGTGAGGTCAGCTCTCCGGGTTGCCCAAAATCCGCCTCATCACGGGTGACGAAACCTCCACCTATCGAATAGTAGCGTTTCGAAAAGGTAACCTGCGTCTCGTCATAGGCCCGAATGACCAAAGAATTGGCATGGAACGGGGCAATCGTTTGCGGCCGGTAAAGCAGATCCCGTTCAAAGCAAAAAGGCACCGTCAACCCGCCAGGCAAGACTAGTGACCCTTCGGGAGTCACCGCATCTAACAAACGTGCGACCCCTCCGGGCTGTACCGTGGCTGGAACGAAACCGGAAAGCCCACACAGCACAGCGCCGTCGCTGAGGTGTCCGCGACCGGTAGCCCCCAAAGAACCCTGGAGCTCAACTTCCAGGCGCTGGAAGGGCTGCCCGGAATCAAGCAATAGTGCCACAAAATCCGCCCCGGCTCGCATCGGGCCGACAGTGTGCGAAGCGGAGGGGCCGACACCGACTTGGATAACATCAAACACGGAAAGCGAGGACGCGAGCATGAATCCAAATTTTAGCCTGAAAGCCGCCCTCGGGATAGCACCACGCACCTGTAGCACGTTTCCAGGCCAAGCCTACGTTGCCCGTAAAATCAGTTCCGTTAAATTTGTACCAACCCGCCGTCCACCAAAATCCCAGATATCCTGGAGTTTTACGGGTAAAATAGGCATGGACTGCGAATTTTCCGGTCCTTCCCCATTTTGTTCAGGAGGCCTCGATGAAGCTCAGCTCCCTCGTTAAAATTTCTTACGCTCTCATTTCAGTATTTGCCGTTCTCGCGATTTTCGCGACTGTATTCAGCCAGGTACAGTTCGGAACCATGCGCGGGGACATCCAAGAAAAGGCTGATCAAACGGCACAAGCGGCACGGGTTTCTACCGCCTCAGCCAACCTGACGAACTATGTTCAGGAATACGTTGTGACTTTGGACCCCAAGTGGTTGGACATGTACTGGAAAGAAGTCGCGGCTAACAACAAGGCTGATGCAGTCGAACAGTTGGAAAAGCTGGGTGCTCCCGCTTCGGAAACCGATTTGGTTAAGCAGGGCATGGCTAACTCAGATAATTTGGTGGATTTGGAGACTCGCGCCCAGCGGCTAATTATGGATTCCCAAGGGATGGACCCCAGCGAGATGCCTCCTGCGGTCGCCGAATGGCAGGTCAGCCCGGAAGATGCCGCCCTGGACACCGATGCAAAACAGGACTTGGCACGGGAGCTGATTTTTGGGGACCAGTACAACGATGAAGTCGAAAAAATCATGACCCCAATCCAGAAGGGCGTCGATCACATGAACCAGCGCTTAGACAGCAGTGCCCAGGCCTCGGCTACCGGTGCCGGTGTGGCTTTGTGGATTCTTTCTATCGTGGCGATTGCCCTGGTAGTTGCCGTAGTCGTGCTGCTGCTCATGTTTAATCGGACTACTGCCCGCCCGGTGCAGGAATTCCGTCGGATTTTGGAAGCCCACGATGCCAAGGATTTGACGGTGCGGCTGCGTTCCCTGGGTGTACAGGAAACCCAGCAGTTGGCGCAAACCATCAACACCAAGAATTCCAGCATTGCTGAGTTGATTTCCGTAATTGCCACCAGCGCCCAAAACCTTGAGAAACACACTTCTCAGATTGACGACACCACAAACAGGATGAATGCCGAAGCACGACAAGCCGCCGAGGAAGCCAGCAAGACCGCCGCCAACGCCAATGGGGTTTCTGCCGCTATCTCTACTGTCGCCGCCGCTTCGGAAGAAATGGGTGCTTCTATACGCGAGATTTCTTCCAATGCCACCAACGCCGCGGAAGTCGCCAATCACGCAATGGAAGTCGCGTCTCATACGACAGAAATCATGTCCAAGCTATCCGATTCCTCCCAGCGCATCGGTGAAGTTATTGCTTCGATTACCCAGATTGCTGAACAAACCAACCTGCTGGCTCTCAACGCCACTATCGAAGCCGCCCGTGCCGGGGACGCCGGCAAGGGATTCGCGGTCGTTGCTGGGGAAGTGAAAGACCTCGCTTCTCAGACCGGCACCGCCACTTCAGATATTTCTGCCCGTGTGCTGTCCATCCAGGAAGATACCGCGAACGCGGAGCAAGCCCTGCAACAGATTACGGAAGTCATTAGCCAAATCAACGAATCTCAAACAGTTATCGCGGCGGCGGTTGAGGAACAGACCGCGACTGTGAACGAAATTTCTCACTCCGTACAGAGCGCTGCCGAGGGCTCGGCCGGAATTGCCTCAGATATTGAGATGATTGCCGGTGCCGCCACGAGCAACTCTGAGGAACTGGAGAAAGTCTCGGAAACGATGCAAACCGTGTTGAGCATCTCTACCGACTTGGCTGAATCCGTGTCCGGGTTCAAGGTGGATAACACCCCGGCTGCCACGTCTGACGAACCGCCTACCGAGCAATAGTTCGGTCGGATAAATGCTTTTGGTGCCTGGTCTTTGACCGGGCACCAAACGTTTCACCGGCTCAGTGGCGTTTCCCGACGGTACCTTCGCTGATTTCTGGGCAGGTGCCATCCCAGCCTCGCACCCAGCCACGAGCTAGGGAAACCAAATCCAGCGGGTAAACCACTGCCCCGCCAGCTATTTCATGCTGTAAAGCGTCGAGGTCCCACCATTTCAGTTCATCTAAAACTTCCCGTTCGACCTCAGTAAAACCATCACGCACAAACACGGGCGACCCGGGAAGCCTGGTGAAATAGAAAAGTTCGTCCTGACGGCAAGTCAGCGCGTGAAAGTCGAAGGTGGCGTGCCGGCGCAGCACTGGACCAACCAGCTCATCTGGATTCAGGCGGTAGCCGGTTTCTTCAAAAAACTCCCGCACTGCCCCGTCTCTAGGGTCCTCCCCCGCTTCCAGACCGCCCCCGACGGTAAACCACCACCAGTGCTCAAAGTCTGAAAAATCGTGTCCGCGCAGCAACAGCAACTCATCGCGACTGTTGAAAGCCACGACTCGGGCCGCCTGGCGATGGTAATAGCCTGCCTCGTCCCGGGGCCATTCCCGCAGAAAATAGTCGTCAATAGAGGCTTCGGTGTCATTGTCAGGTTCGGCAATCGGCTCAGTTTCGCCGCGTCCGCGTGAGCGCAAAACCTCGTCCATGACCTGTTCCCTCGCCTTTCGGTGTCGTCTCAATTGGATTGAGTTTTCACAAGGTTCAGGAAGTAACGATGTACTCTCAGGTCGTCGGTGACTTCGGGGTGGAATGAGGTCGCTAGCAAGGGGCCTTGGCGCACCGCCACCACCCGCGGAGCCGACTGCGGGGTCTGCTGCCAGGTCGAGAGCACTTCCACCCCCGCTCCGACCGATTCCACCCAGGGAGCGCGAATGAATACGGCCGGGAGGGACTGGCCGCCGCCAAAAGAACCGGGGTCGACGAAACTCTGCGCCGAATCGACTTGCCGGCCAAACGCGTTGCGCCGCACGACCACGTCCAATCCACCCAGAGTTTCTTGGCCGTCTATCCCGTCGACAATGTGGTCCGCCAGCATAATCATGCCCGCGCAGCTGCCATAAATGGCTTTTCCGCTGTGGACAAAGGCTTTCAACGGGTCAAACAGGTCGAAAGCGCGCGCTAGCTTGTACATGGTGGTCGATTCCCCGCCGGGAATAATCAAACCGTCCAAATCCTGCAGGTGGGAGGCAACTTTCACCTCCACCGGCAGGGCTCCCAGCGCGCGCAGAGCTCGCGCGTGCTCGACCACCGAACCCTGCAGAGCGAGGACACCCACGCGCCATTGATTTTGCTCCAAAGTCATCCTTTTCTCTGGCGTATTGGCAAAACTCAGCAATACCGCGGATTACCAGCCGCGCTGAGCTAGTCGCGCATCGTCGGGAATGTCGTGAACATTGATGCCGACCATAGCTTCGCCCAAGGAACGGGACACCTCAGCGACGACTTCCGGTTCGTTGTAGCGGGCTGTGGCCTTCACGATTGCCGCCGCGCGCTTCGCCGGATCGCCCGACTTAAAGATGCCGGAACCCACGAACACGCCTTCGGAACCCAGCTGCATCATCAACGCCGCGTCAGCCGGGGTGGCGATACCACCCGCGGTGAACAGCACGACCGGCAGCTTCCCGGTTTCCGCGACCTCTTTGACCAGCGGATAGGGAGCCTGCAATTCCTTGGCAGCGTCAAACAGTTCATCGGGACGCATGGTGGTCAGCCGGTTGATTTGCGAAGTCATGGTGCGCATATGGGTTACCGCGTTGGACACGTCCCCGGTACCAGCTTCACCTTTGGAACGAATCATGGCAGCGCCCTCGCTGATACGGCGCAAAGCCTCACCGAGGTTGGTGGCTCCACACACGAAAGGCACGGTGAAATCCCACTTGTTGATGTGATGCTTGTAGTCAGCCGGGGTCAAAACTTCGGACTCATCGATGTAGTCCACACCCAAGCTCTGCAACACCTGAGCTTCCGCAAAGTGACCAATCCGGGCTTTGGCCATCACGGGAATAGACACCGCATTGATGATGCCGTCAATCAAATCCGGGTCGCTCATGCGCGCAACGCCGCCTTCGGCCCGAATATCCGCCGGCACGCGCTCCAAAGCCATCACCGCGACAGCACCGGCATCTTGGGCAATCTTGGCCTGCTCCGCGTTGACGACATCCATAATGACACCGCCCTTGAGCATCTGAGCCATGCCCCGCTTCACCAAATCAGTCCCGGTTCCTTGCGCCAGTTGATCAGACATTTTGCCTTCTTTCCTTGTTCAAATTCTGGTTACGATTTCTCAGTCGTCCCCATTTTAGCGATTACTGCACGATATCGGCGAAACCAGCCGACACCACTTGTGCCAAATCCTGAGGATTGACCACAATTTGCTGGCCGCGCAACCCTGCCGAAACATAGAACTTATCGTGCAACACGGCGGTTTCCTCGATGACGGTGGGGAACAATTTTTTCATCCCCAACGGGGAACAACCCCCGCGAATATAGCCCGTCACCTCCCGCAACGTCCGCCAGTTGATGAGCTGGACATGTTTCACACCGAAATGCGCGGCGGTCTTTTTCAAGTCCAGTTCACCGTCGGCGGGAACAACCGCGACATAGTGTCCGCCCTGCCCGTCCTCCAACACTAGAGTCTTGTAGATGAGTTCAGCAGAAATCCCCAAAACTTCGGCAGTGTGCAGCGCGCCGATGTCACCGTCTGTAGGGTAGCTCGAGGTTTCGTAAGCTACCCCAGCGCTGTCCAACAGTCGCATCGCGTTAGTCTTGGTGGTTTTCATCGTGATTGATTGAGCTGCAGTTTCTCAAGTCCAGTGCCGAGAGGTTTCAGATTTCGCGCGGCTGCCAGTCGCCGAATGCTTGCGCGAGGGCCTGGCGGGTCTGGCCCAACAGTTCCGGGACGGCTTTCGTGCGCGCCACGATGGGAAAGAAATTCGCGTCCCCCGCCCAACGCGGCACAATGTGTTGATGCAGGTGTCCGGCGATTCCGGCACCCGCAACCGTGCCTTGGTTCATTCCCAGGTTAAAGCCTTGCGGCGCTTTGACCTGGCGAATGACCTCCATAGTATGCGCGGTCAGCTCACCGAATTCGATACGCTCAGCAAAGTCCAAATCGGTGTAGTCAGGAACGTGCCGGTAAGGCAAGACCAAAACATGACCGGGATTGTAGGGAAACAGGTTCATCACCACAAAGCAAGTCTTGCCCCGATACACAATCAGGTTCTGTTCGTCATCACCTTTCGGGCCCTCGCAAAACGGGCACGCTTGTACATCACGATGCGGCCCATCGTCGATGTACACCATTCGGTGCGGCGTCCACAGGCGCTCCAACCCGTCAGTTTGCGCACCGAAGTTTTCGCTTGATTCCGCGGGTAAATCAGTCATATTAATCGTTCCTGCGGCTGCGGATGGCCTCCAGGATTTCCGCTATCGCTTGGTCAATCGGGACACCGTTCTTTTGCTCCCCGCCGCGGTACCTAAAGGACACCGCGTTCGCCTGTGCGTCCTCGCCACCAGCAATGAGGGTGAAAGGAATCTTATCCTTGGCGGCATTGCGAATCTTCTTGCCGAAACGGTCATCTGTCGTGTCAACCTCGACCCGCACACTTTCCGCCCGCAACCGGTCCGCAATGTGCTCGCAGTAATCATTGAATGCCTCTGCTACCGGCACCAAACGCACCTGCACCGGCGCCAGCCAAGCCGGGAACGCTCCGGCGTAGTGCTCGGTCAGCACCCCAAAGAAACGTTCGATAGAACCGAATAGGGCACGGTGAATCATGACGGGACGCTGCCGGGTGCCATCCGCCGCGGTGTATTCCAAATCGAAACGTTCAGGCAGGTTGAAGTCCAGCTGAATAGTCGACATCTGCCAAGTCCGCCCAATCGCATCGCGGGCTTGCACGGAAATCTTGGGACCATAGAACGCCGCCCCCTCAGGATCCGGCACCAACTCTAAGCCCGAGGCTGTGGCGACTTCGGCCAGTGTATTGGTCGCTTCCTCCCAGATCTCGTCCGTACCCACGAACTTGTGCGGATCCTTCGTAGAAAGCTCCAGGTAAAAGTCATCCAAACCGTAGTCTTTGAGCAAATCCAGCACGAAGTTCAACAGTTTCGTCAACTCGTCTTTCATCTGTTCGCGCGTGCAATAGATGTGGCTGTCGTCCTGGGTAAAGCCCCGTCCGCGGGTCAGGCCGTGAACCACACCGGATTTCTCGTAACGGTAAACGGTCCCGAATTCAAACAAGCGCAACGGCAGCTCCCGGTAGGAACGCGAGCGGGATTTATAGATGAGGTTATGCATGGGGCAGTTCATGGGCTTCAAGTAATAGTCGAAGCCTTCCTTGGTGACGTTGCCCTGGTCGTCGCATTCCTCGTCCACACGCATGGGCGGGAACATGCCGTCTTTGTACCATTCCAGGTGTCCTGACGTTTCAAACAGCTGCCCCTTGGTGACGTGCGGAGTGTAGACGAAAGAGTACCCCTCCTCCAGGTGGCGGCGCCGGGAATAGTTTTCCATCTCCATACGCACCATCGCGCCCTTGGGGTGGAACACCGCCAAACCGGAACCAATTTCCTCTGGGAAACTGAACAGGTCAAGCTCATTGCCCAGCCGACGGTGGTCGCGTTTGGCGGCCTCCTCCATGCGGGTCACGTACTCTTTCAGGTCGTCTTTGGTCGCCCAAGCCGTTCCGTAGATACGTTGCAGAGAGTCGTTAGCCTGGTCGGCGCGCCAGTACGCGGCCGACACCTTCATCAACTTAAACACGCCGTTCAGCAGTCGAGTCGAAGGTACGTGCGGGCCACGGCACAAGTCCTTCCAGGCGACCTCACCGTTCTTGCGCACGTTGTCGTAAATCGTCAGTTCGCTACCGCCGACTTCCACGGAAGCCCCGGCTGCTGCCTGGTCATTGTCCGCATCCGTCCCTTTCAAGCCAATCAATTCCAGCTTGTAAGGCTGATCGGCGAGCTCCTGGCGGCCTTCCTCTTCGGTGACGACCCGGCGCACAAACTTTTGGTCTTCTTTACAGATTCGCGCCATGTATTTTTCAATTTCCTTCAAGTCCTCCGGGGTGAAAGGCTCGTCAACGCCGAAATCGTAGTAAAAACCGTTTTCGATGAAGGGTCCAATACCGTACTTTACGTTCGGGCGAACCTGCTTGACCGCCTGAGCCATCACGTGAGTGCAGGAGTGGCGCAAAATGTTCAAGCCCATCTCAGAATCAATAGTGATGGCTTCAACCGTGTCCCCGTCGTGAAGTTCGCGATACAGGTCGCGAGCCTGACCGTTGATGAAGTAAGCAATGACTTCTTTGCGATCCCGGTACAGGTCCTCGCCGGTGATGGTGGATTCAATCTGGGTTGCTTTCCCGTCAATAGTGACGTTAATCTCGGACACTTTGCGCCTTTCTCAGTCTTGGTTTACTAAACAATCTTATACGCGAGGCAATTAAACGGAAAAAGTTTTAGCTCCAGTCCTCTAACGACACGACCGGAAAAGACAAAGAATTCGGGAATCAGACCACGCAAATTTGCTTGCAGACCCCACCGCCGTGCCAGCAATTTTGCTCCGCAAAATTGCGCGCCACTTCCTTGGCCTCGGATAAAGCCGCCAGCGGGTCCCCCGCTGACGTGTTTTGGTTTTATAAGCCGTTGCAAGCCAGCACACGCCATGGTGCCAGCAATGTTGCTCCGCAAAATTGCAACCAAGCCCGCGCCATGGTGCCAGCAATTTTGCTCCGCAAAATTGCGCGCCACTTCCTTGGCCTCGGATAAAGCCGCCAGCGGGTCCCCCGCTGACGTGTTTTGGTTTTATAAGCCGTTGCAAGCCAGCACACGCCATGGTGCCAGCAATGTTGCTCCGCAAAATTGCAACCAAGCCCGCGCCATGGTGCCAGCAATTTTGCTCCGCAAAATTGCGCGCCACTTCCTTGGCCTCGGATAAAGCCGCCAGCGGGTCCCCCGCTGACGTGTTTTGGTTTTATAAGCCGTTGCAAGCCAGCACACGCCATGGTGCCAGCAATGTTGCTCCGCAAAATTGCAACCAAGCCCGCGCCATGGTGCCAGCAATTTTGCTCCGCAAAATTGCGCGCCACTTCCTTGGCCTCGGATAAAGCCGCCAGCGGGTCCCCCGCTGACGTGTTTTGGTTTTATGAGCCTCTGCAAGCCAGCTTGCCCGGCTCATAAAACCAAAACACGCAGGTCGCGGCTTTATCCTCGACCTGCGTCGTGGTGGGCGATACAGGACTCGAACCTGCGACCTCTTCCGTGTCAAGGAAACGCGCTAACCAGCTGCGCCAACCGCCCGTCGAAGTGGGTACCGGATTCGAACCGGTGTATACGGCTTTGCAGGCCGCTGCCTAGCCACTCGGCCAACCCACCAATGTGGTTTTGAGTATTTTACTCTATAAGGGAACCCGAACCCGGTACACGTTGCGAACCCGGCACGAGCCCTCAGACAGCCAATTTTTGAGGGGAACCGAACCGAGGCTCGATTCCCCCAAAAACCGAGCGGATGACGGGACTCGAACCCGCGACCCTCACCTTGGCAAGGTGATGCTCTACCAACTGAGCCACATCCGCGACAAGCCGGAAAAATCCAACCTCAGTATCTTACACATAAGTGAGCGGGGGTTGCAAATACTCGACACACCGGAATGACCCAACGGAGATAACGCGGGAATCGGAACTTAGAAAAATCCCGTGGTACCGCCGTTTACGAGCCGCATGTTCACAAGTTTGACCCGCTTTTCCAAACGGGACGGATGGCGAATCTGACTGACCAGCTGACGCACGGCTTCCGTGCCAATCTTTCGGTAAGGAACTTCGAGGGTGGTCGTTCTGGGCTGGTGCAGACGTCCAATAAAAGCATCGCCGATAGCCACAACGGACACATCGTCCGGCACTGAGACTCTCAGAGATCGATCTAACTCTTCCATAAAACCGATGGCAGAAAGAGCCCCGCAAAAGACCGCCACACTGTCCAGATGCTTACGCCAAGCCGACACCGCACGATGGCCTGATTCCAGGCTATCCCCGACATTTCCCACCGTATGCAGAATCAAACCGTCCCGTTCGCACCCGGACCGCAAAGCCTGCAAAACACTTCGGTCCAGCCACCTATCTTTGGCGTAAAAGTAAGTTATCGATTGATGCCGCAACGACCTCAGATGCGTCAGCAAGACTGCAACTCCCTGTTCCGTATCCGGTACGACGCAAGTTGCTTCGTCCATCAAGCAGTTCGTCACCACCAGAGGCTCGGTATCGGGGATTTCCAGGCGAATACGTCCGGGAATCTGCGGATTATCAATAATCAGCCCATCAACGTTATTGAACTCCCGTTTAACGGTCTGCAGGACTCGAGTAGAAACAGCGGGATACAAAACCGGTAAGTACTGCTCCAGAATCAATTTGTCCTGTATCGCAGCCAACATTTGGTACTCTTGGAGACGAATTGTGACCCCGATTTTTTGGGTCAATACGTGTGTTCGCCGCCAAAAATTTTCCGGACGTTCATAGCCCAAATCGTCCGCAACCTGGCGCACCAGGGCTTCCGTCTCAGCATTGATACGCCCCGGACGGTTCAACGCCCGCGAAGCGGTAGAAGTCGCCACATGTGCCACCTTTGCCACATCATCCAAAGTCACACGCCTTTTGACGGCAACAGCAGAATCTGAAACCTCATACATGTCAGAATTCTAAACGTACCCTGTAGGGTTTCTGAAAATTATCTGGGCATTTGTCTTAACATATGCGGTTTGCTGGTTTGAACCTCGACCGGCTTTGGCTAAAACTCGAGGATACAGTCGAGCGCGTTTTCTCAGGTTCGCAATAGTGTTCCCGAAAGGCGCCGAATCGAAGGCACCTGCTGGTTCTGCCGCAGGACGCCGAGGTTTTGCGTTCAGAGCTGCCTAAGGCTAAACTTGATAAGCCTTGGGCCATTAGCGCAGCGGTAGCGCGCTTCCTTCACACGGAAGAGGTCACTGGTTCGATCCCAGTATGGCCCACCAAACTTTTTTCTGGCGCGCTTAAAGCGACTCGAGCCGGATAAGCTAGTGCCATGGCTGCCAAAAAGATTTCTGTCGATACAGTTCTTGAGTTGTTCCGCGAGTTGCCCGCTTCTTCAAAAGTTTCCGCCCTCACCGCACTGGGAACGTCATCGTCCCTGGTCTGGGCAGGCACCACCGCTGCGGGGATGTGGAAAGTCCATCAAGAGGTTTCCAGTCACCGTTGGTTCTGGGAGGACCACGTCATCTCCGGGCTAGCAAAGCTGGACGAACTAGGGATGCTGGCAAACCCAGAAATCTACGCCCCCGGCTTCGAGATGTTTTCTAACGGAGCGCAACGTTATATGCACCGCAGCGACTGGTACTCCAACAAACCCATCTTTCCGCAAACCGGTCAAAAACTGCATCGTCCCTCGAAAATTAAGAACGCCCCTCCCCTGGTTTACGTCGCTCTCGGTGATTCCGCCGCACAAGGGGTGGGTTGCGAGAACGTGCAGGACTCTTACGTGGCTTTGTTTGCCTCCTATCTGCGACGTGCCACGCAGCGACGGGTTATCGTGCTGAATTTTTCCATTTCCGGGGCCATTGCCTCGACCGTAGTCAACACGCAAATTCCGCAGCTGCTGGCCACGGGCTTAACGCCGGACATCATCACCCTGGACATTGGCGGTAACGATGTGTTTGCCTCCGAGGGGCAAAGCACTGAAGATTTCCAGCAACAGATGGAAATTATCCTGAAAAGCCTGCCTGCTCGCGCTTTTATTTCTGAGGTTCCCCCGGCGAAACCCCTCCCCGCAGATAAACGCGCCATCGAAATGAATGACATCGTCATCCAGACAGTTTCCGAGTCGGACCACATTTTGGTTCCCATGCGCCACTTAGGAGATGTGCCTCTGTGGAGAACCCTCATGATTCGAGCCGAGGACGGTTTCCACCCCAACACCGACACCTATCGCCAGATTGCTGCCGAATTCGTGCGCGTGGCCGAACCGCTTCTGCAGGAACGCGGCTGGTGGCAAGACTCGACTGCTGACATAGTTCCCCCGCTGCCTGACGAAACGGAGGCCAGTCGCTCCAACCCGTTGAGCGGACTTCTGAAACTCAATTCCACCGAAAAAGACGACGTCCCACCCGGCGAGGAACAGCCCTCATAACCCACATTCAGCGCACCGCGCTGGAGTATGAGATATTTGGATTATGGAAATTTGGCCAGGAAAACCTTATCCGCTGGGGGCAACTTATGATGGGAGCGGAACAAACTTTGCACTTTTTTCAGCCAACGCTGAAAAAGTGGAACTCTGTTTAGTAGAGGACGACGGACGGGAAACTGAACGTTTCTCTTTGGAAGAAGTCGATGCCCACGTGTGGCACGGCTACATCCCGAACCTCCGTCCCGGGCAACACTACGGATACCGGGTGCACGGTCCTTACGACCCCACCAATGGGCAGCGCTTCAATCCGAGCAAACTGTTGCTGGACCCTTATGCCAAAGCCATCGCCGGCGACTTAGACGGTGACATGTCCATTTTTGCCTATCCGGCCGGGAATCCAGACGGCTATTCCGAGGCAGACTCGGCCGCGCACACAATGCATTCAGTCGTCATCAACCCCTTCTTTGATTGGGGCAATGACCGTCATCCCCGCTTGGACTACCCGGACCTGGTTATTTATGAAACCCACGTCAAGGGAATGACCATGTTGAACCCTGCCATTCCCGAAGCGCTGCGGGGCACTTACGCGGGAATGGGACATCCGAACAACGTTTCCTATCTGAAACACTTGGGCGTCAACGCCGTGGAACTCATGCCGGTGCACCAATTCGTCACCGATCCTTCCCTGGAGGCAAAAGGCCTGAAAAACTATTGGGGTTACAACACTATCGGCTACTTCGCCCCGCATAATGGCTACTGTTCGGATCGCCGCGGCGACCGCCAGGTCGAAGAATTTAAACAGATGGTCAAAGACCTGCATTCAGCCGGTATCGAAGTCATCCTCGATGTTGTGTACAACCACACCGCCGAGGGCAACCAGATGGGACCGACGCTGTCTTTCCGCGGCTTGGACAACGAAGTGTACTACCGCCTGGTGGAGGGCGACCGAGCACACTACTTCGACACGACCGGAACCGGCAATTCCCTACTCATGCGCTCCCCCGCGGTACTGCAGCTGATTATGGATTCGCTGCGCTACTGGATTACCGAGATGCACGTCGATGGTTTCCGGTTTGACCTCGCGTCGACCTTGGCCCGGGAGCTCAGTTCGGTCGACAAACTTTCGGCATTCTTTGACATCATCCACCAAGATCCGATTATTTCCCAGGTCAAGCTCATTGCCGAGCCTTGGGACGTCGGCGAAGGCGGCTACAACGTGGGCGGTTTCCCGATTTTGTGGTCGGAATGGAACGGGAAGTATCGCGACACGGTGCGGGACTACTGGCGTGGCGAGCCCGCAAAACTGGGTGAGTTCGCGTCCCGGTTCAGCGGTTCGGCAGACCTCTATGCCCATACCGGCCGCCTGCCGGTGGCCTCCATCAACTTTGTGACCGCCCACGACGGATTTACCCTGCTTGACCTGGTCTCCTATAACGATAAACACAATGAAGCCAATGGTGAAGGCGGAGTTGACGGAGACAATAACAACAAATCTTGGAATCACGGGGAGGAAGGTCCGACCAGCGACGAGTCCATTAATGAGCTACGCCGCCGCCAACGTTTCAACTTCCTCACCACCCTGTTGCTGTCCCAAGGGGTCCCCATGATTTCTCACGGAGACGAGTTGGGGCGCACCCAGGGCGGTAACAACAACGGATATTGCCAAGACAACGAAACCACCTGGATTCATTGGAACGAAGACGCGCGTGACCATAAGATGTTCGACTTTACCCGAGCTCTGATTCACCTGCGCAACGAACACCCGGTGTTTCGCCGGCGCCGGTTCCTGGCTGGGGACGCGGCCCGCGGCGGAGAATCGGATCGTGGCGACATCGAATGGTTTAGCGTCAACGGCGAACATATGACCGATGAAGAATGGACCACCGCTTACGCTAAAGCCCTAACCATTTCCCTAAACGGGGCTTCTATTGACGAGCCGGGCAAACGCGGTGAGCGCGTGGAAGATGATGATTTTATCCTCATGTTCAACGCCTCCGAAAAGGACTTGGAGTTCACTATGCCACAGTGGGCTCATGATTTGCAGTGGTATCGGGTCATCGACACGACCGCGGAACAGCCGATTGAGACGGATTTCGAGCGGGCCGACCTTTTAGGTTCCCCCGATACCGTTACGGTGCGTTCGCGTTCCATTATGGTTTTGGCCTCCCCCTTGGCTGATCCCTCTCTCTAGTATTGGGCGACGGGCGGTCCGAAAAGGTATTTCGGGTCTGCAGGGCGTGGTACGGCTGGTTTTCCCTCTCTCTCGCTTACGCTGAGAGGGTGAGCGAGGCGAGTTCAACGGCACAGACGCAGGTACCCCCAGCGTGGGAACTCGCTCTTTTGTCGCTGCGTCAAGCCTCGGTACCGCCCCGTGTTTCCATTCACGAGGTGCCTGCCCCGATGAAAATTGCCCCTTATGCAGTGGCGATTAGCGCGGAGACGGCGCTGCACGTGGAGGCGGAGGCCCCCGCTACCGGCCGGTTTGTGTGTCTCTACGATCCGCAGACCCAAGAAGGTTGGGGCGGCGAGTTTCGGGTTATTGCTCTGGTGGCGACCGATACGGAGTTAGCTTTGGGTGAAGATCCGCTAGCCGGGGAAGTGGCCTGGTCTTGGCTTCGCGAGTGTTTAGCGAGCCGAGACGCTGATTACGGACATTTGGTGGGTACCGCCACCACAACCATCAACCGTTCTTTTGAGGGCTTCGCACTGCGCGCCACTTCCGCAACCCTTGAGATTCGCGCTTCTTGGACCCCTGGCAGTCCCGATTTGAGCGCTCATTTCTTGGCATGGCTGGACACGATGCTGCAGGCAACCGGCCTCTCCCCCGAGGAAAACGTCACTCAGCTGCGTCATTAGAACCTTCCCCACCACCCTTGTGCACTAACGAACAATCCCCCAGAAACACCCCTACGGTGCGGCAGAATCAGTGCAGCCGCGCCAGGTTATAACATAGAACCGTTATGTCGAGCACCACCTCAAAACCGCAATCCCCCCGGCTGGTCACCCGTACCCGCGAGCCTTTGGCTCCGATTGTGGACACCCCCGCAGCCCTGCAACATGTCTGTGAACTTGTCGCTGCCGCCACGGGACCGGTGGCGCTCGATACCGAACGTGCCGGATCGTTTCGCTACTCACAAGGCGCCTACCTGGTGCAATTGCGTCGCGAAGGAGTGGGCACTGTCCTCATCGACCCGGTAGCCTTTCCCGATTTGAAGCCCTTGAACCGGGCTATTGGCAAGGCGGAGTGGATTTTGCACGATGCGACCCAAGACCTGCCCTGTCTGTCGGAATTGGGGATGCGCCCGCAGCTGCTGTTTGACACGGAACTGGCGGCAAAACTGTTGAACTTTGAGGGGTTTGGCCTGGCCGCGGTGATGGAACAGGTGCTGGACATCACCCTAGCGAAGGAACATTCTGCGGCGGATTGGTCCACCCGTCCCCTGCCCTCCGACTGGCAAACCTACGCTGCCCTAGACGTGGATTACCTCATTGACCTGCGCAATCAGCTGTGGCTAAGGCTGCAAGACGAGGATAAAGACGACTGGGCGGAGCAAGAATTCGACTTTCTGTTGGATTTTCAGCCCCCTGCGCCCAAGCCCGATCCGTGGCGTCACGTCCCCGGTTCTGGAAAAGTTCATGCCCCGCGCAATCTCGCTGCCCTGCGGGAACTGTGGTATTCCCGCGATAAACTGGCTCAGGACGAGGATTTAGCCCCTACCAAAGTGCTGACGAACGCGGCGATGATTGCCTTGGCGGCGGGGCTGCCGAAGGGCAAGCGTTACATGGGAGCTTTGGAGGATTTTCGCCACGACCGGGTCGGCCGGAAACGTGCCGACCGCTGGTTTGCGGCTTTACGCAGGTCCTATCAGCTGTCCACCAAGGAGCTCCCCCCGCGGCGTGCCCCGCGCATTCCCGGCGAGGTTCCGGATTCACGCACTTTCACGCACAATCACCCACTGGAGGCCGATCGGTGGCGGCGTTTGCGTGAAACCGTGGCCGGAGTGGCTGCCCAGTTAGATGTCAACTACGAGGTCATGCTGGAACCGAAAACTATCCGCCGGCTGGCTTGGGTGCTGCCTGACGACGCTCCGGAGTCCCAGGTCCTGGAAGTGCTGCAGGCCAGTCAGGCGCGGCCTTGGCAGATTGAAAATACTTTGGATTCGCTGGTTCAGGCCCTTAAATCCGAGAATTAATGGAATCAGCCAGCGCTCTGGGGGTCAGCCCCAGTTCTTCCCGGATTTCGTCGCGCGTGGCGTGGTGCAGAAATTGTCGCGGAATACCGTAAGACAGCACCGGAGTAAAGATGTCCTGCGCTGCTGCCGCGTTGCGTAGCTGGGACCCGAAACCGCCTTCCACCAGGCCGTCCTCCAGGGTTACGACCCGGTCGTAGGCTCCTACCGCCGCCACCAAGTCGGCGGGTACGGGAATGAGCCACCGCGGATCGACGACGCGCACCGCCAGATTGTTGCGGGCCTGGAGTTCGTTCGCGACCTCCACCCCCAGGTGGGCAAACGCTCCGGTCGCCACAATCAATAGGTTCCTCGGCCGGTTTGAGCTGGCCGTTGCCTCGCGGGTCGGTGCTGACGGTGCCACGAAGTCCGCCGATTCCCACAGCACATCGCCCCCGTGAGCACGTTTCCAGGCGGGCAAGGGCTTAGGCAGCGAGCCTTTCGGATAGCGCACGATGGTGGGTCTGTCCTCAACTTCCAGAGCCTCCCGCAGTTCTTCGCGCAAGGTCGCGGCATCGCGCGGCGCGGCCAGGCGCAGACCGGGTACCGTCCCAGCCAGTGCTATGTCCCACATACCGTTGTGGCTGGCGCCGTCACTGCCGGTAATACCGGAACGATCCTCGATAATCGTCACCCCAGCCCGGTGTAGCGCGATATCCATCAGCAACTGGTCATAACCCCGGTTTAGGAATGTGGAATACAGGGCGATGACCGGGTGCATTCCGCCGTATGCCAAACCGGCGGCGGTGGCCAGGGCATCTGCTTCCGCGATACCAACGTCGAAAACCCGGTCGGGGAATTCTCGTTGCATCGGGCACAATCCTACGGGGCGAAGCATCGCGGCGGTCAGGGCGACGATTTTTTCGTTCTCACGTGCCAGGTTGCAGATTTCCTCGGCAAAAACCTGAGTCCATTCAAAGCGTTCCGGCTCGATGGGAAGGCCGGTTTCGGGATGAATCCGTCCGATTGCGTGGAAGTGGTCGGAAACGTTTTCTTCCGCCGGGGTGTAGCCGCGGCCCTTTTGGGTGATGACGTGTATCAATACGGGCTTCTTCGCAGCCTTCGCCCTGGTGAAACTAAACTCCAAGGCGGCGATGTCGTGTCCGTCAATGGGGCCGGTATAGGTGATACCTAACTCGTCAAACAGGACTCCCTCATCGGAGGCGACCATGTCGCGCAGTCCGGCTTTCGCGGCGTGCAGCCCGGAATACACCAGATTTCCCACCGGCCCGCCGCCTTTCAGAGTTTGTTTGCCCCACTTCAACGCCCTGTCATATTGGGGGGTAACCCGCAGCGCATCCAAGTGATGCGCCAACCCACCGATGGTTGGAGCGTAAGACCTCCCGTTGTCGTTCAAGACTATGATTAGTCGTCCTTCGTTTTCTTCCGCTATGTTGTTCAGAGCCTCCCAAGCCATGCCGCCGGTCATCGCCCCATCGCCGATGACCGCTACGACCCAGCCACGCTTTCCGGTCAGGCGGTTTGCTTTGGCAATCCCGTCCGCCCAGGACAGCGCCGCTGAGGCGTGAGAATTTTCCAGTACGTCCGTGTCGGATTCCGCCCGCGAGGGATAACCGGACAGGCCACCACGTTGACGCAGCCGGGAAAAATCTTGCCGTCCCGTCAGGAGCTTGTGGACGTAAGCTTGGTGTCCCGTATCAAAAACGAGGGTGTCTCGAGTGACATTAAACACGCGGTGCAGGGCGATGGTCAGCTCGACCACGCCGAGGTTCGGACCCAGGTGTCCCCCGGTCTTTGCAACTGATTGCACCAAGAATTGACGAATTTCCTCCGCCAGGCGATTGAGTTCCTGGTGGTTTAGATTCCGCAAATCGCGCGGCGAAGAAATCGTCGGCAATAGGCGCAGCGACATCAAGTCAGTGTTTTGCGCGCTTACGGGTTCAAGTTGGGACATAAAATCGTAAAACTCCTCATGAAGATACTGTCCCATTCTATCCAGTTTGTACGTTTTCTTTCATGTCGTGCCAGTTTGGAGCGGTGCCCAAGTAGCGGTTCGGCCGGTCGACCGTAAAAATAGCTCCCCGAACCGCCAGAAGGCAATTCGGGGAGCTATAAACGGTTGAACCGCTAACGCTTAGGCTTTCACTAGGTTACGCAGCACGTAACGCAAAATGCCATCGTTGCGGTAGTAGTCGGCTTCTCCGGGGGTGTCGATACGCACCACCGCATCAAACTCGACCTTGGAGCCGTCCGTCTTAGTGGCGCAGACTTTCACCGTCTCAGGAGTCTTACCTTCGTTCAAAGCGGTTACACCGCTGATGTCAAAGGTTTCCGTCCCGTCCAGACCCAGCGAGTCCGCGGACTGTCCCTCCGGGAACTGCAGCGGCAGGATACCCATCCCAATCAGATTGGAACGGTGAATACGTTCGAAGGACTGCGCGATAACGGCTTTCACACCCAGCAGTCGGGTGCCTTTTGCAGCCCAGTCACGACTCGAACCCGTACCGTACTCCTTGCCGCCCAGCACGACCAGCGGAATCCCGGCGGCCTGGTAGTTCATGGAGGCGTCATAGACGTAGGCCTGAGGGCCGCCTTCCTGGGTAAAGTCGCGGGTGAAACCGCCCTCAACCCCGTCCAGCAGCTGGTTCTTAATGCGGATGTTGGCAAAAGTGCCGCGCATCATGACTTCGTGGTTGCCACGGCGCGAACCGTAGCTGTTGAAGTCCTTAGGCTGCACCCCGTTGCCGGTCAGGTACTGGCCAGCGGGAGTTTCGGGCTTGAAAGCGCCGGCCGGAGAGATGTGGTCGGTCGTGACGGAATCGCCCAGTTTCAGCAAAACCCTGGCTCCATGGATGTCCCGCACCGGTTCGGGCTCCATCTTCATTCCGTCAAAGAACGGTGCCTTGCGCACATAGGTCGAGTCATCGTCCCAGGTGAAGCGGCTGCCTGCCGGAGTCGGCAGGGACTGCCAACGCTCATCACCGGCAAACACGTTTGCGTAATCTTTCGTGTACATGTCGCGGTTAATGGTTTCGTCGATAGTCCGTTGCACCTCGGCAGGGTCGGGCCAGATGTCACGAAGGAACACATCGTTGCCGTTTTGATCCTGCCCCAGGGGCTCCGTCTCAAAATCGAAGTCCATAGTACCGGCCAGGGCGTAGGCCACAACCAGCGGCGGAGAAGCCAGGTAGTTCATCTTAACGTCGGGGCTGATACGCCCCTCGAAGTTACGGTTACCCGACAGCACCGCTGTAACGGCCAGGTCGTTGTCGTTAATAACCTTGGAGATTTCAGACGGAACCGGACCGGAGTTACCGATGCAGGTCGCGCAGCCGTAACCCACCAAGTTAAAGCCCAGCTCATCGAGGGGACCCCACAGACCGGCCTGGTCAAAGTAGTCCGTGACGACTTGGGAACCGGGAGCCACCGACGTCTTTACCCACGGCTTCGACTTCAGTCCCTTAGCGCGGGCGTTGCGAGCCAGAATACCGGCAGCCATCATCACCGAGGGGTTGGAAGTGTTCGTGCAAGACGTGATGGAAGCAATGACCACGCGGCCATGATCCAGGTTGGTCTTGGTGCCGTCAGCGGTGGTCAAATCCACGACCTTGTGCGCTTCAGGAGCGTAGGTGGTCACCAGGGTCTGCTCGAAGGTCTGCTTGGCTTCGCTCAACTTAATGCGGTCTTGCGGACGCTTCGGACCGGCAATGGAAGGCACCACAGTAGACAGGTCGAGTTCCAGGTACTCCGAGTACTTGGGTTCGAAGCTCGGATCGTGCCACAAGCCCTGTTCCTTAGCGTAAGCCTCCACCAGAGCGCAGCGCTCCTCATCACGTCCGGTCAAGCGCAGGTAGTCCACAGTGACCTGGTCTATGGGGAAGATGGCTGCGGTAGAACCGAATTCGGGAGACATATTGCCGATGGTGGCGCGGTTAGCCAGCGGCACCTGCGTAACGCCCTCGCCATAGAACTCCACAAACTTGCCGACCACGCCGTGCTCGCGCAGCATCTGGGTGATGGTGAGCACCACGTCCGTAGCGGTAGCGGAGGCAGGGATGGACCCCTTGAGCTTGAAGCCAACCACGCGCGGAATCAGCATGGACACCGGCTGACCGAGCATAGCGGCCTCGGCTTCGATACCGCCGACGCCCCAGCCCAGCACGCCCAGACCGTTGACCATCGTGGTGTGGGAGTCGGTGCCGACGCAGGTGTCGGGGTAAGCCTGCACCGTACCGTCGGGCAGTTCTTTGGTGAACACGGAACGCGCCAGGTACTCAATGTTGACCTGGTGGATAATGCCGGTCCCCGGCGGCACCACGCGGAAGTTGTTAAAGGCACCCTGGCCCCAACGCAGGAACTTGTAACGTTCCGAGTTGCGTTCGTATTCCTTATCCGTGTTGAGTTTTAGCGCGTCAGGGCGGCCAAAGTAATCAATCTGGACCGAGTGGTCGATGACCATCTCTGCCGGAGCCAAGGGGTTAATTTTCTCCGGGTCTCCGCCCAGGTCCTTCACGGCCTCGCGCATGGTGGCCAAATCAACCACGCAGGGCACGCCGGTGAAGTCCTGCATCACCACGCGAGCCGGGGTGAACTGGATTTCCGTGTTGGGCTGCGCATCAGGATTCCACGCCGCCAGAGCCTTAATTTGGTCGGCAGTGATGTTGGCACCGTCTTCGTTACGCAACAGGTTTTCGCCCAAAATGCGCAGCGCGTAAGGAAGCTTTTTTAAGCCTTCCACGGCATCGAGAGAAAAAATCTCGTAAGATTTACCTCCCACCTGCAAAGTCTTGCGAGCATTTAAGCTGTTCAAACTGGCCATAAATAACCTCCTAAAGGGTGGCAACAACGCCACAAAGAATTTATCTCGATATCAAGATATATTTTATTTCGTCATTTCTCAACACACTAGGGGTTGCGCCGCGGACATTTTTCGCTGACCTGTCAGATACATTCTCCAAATAGGCTTCTACTTGGGGTTATAGGTTGCAAAATGGCTTGCCTCGTAACTGCGTCTCGAATTCACAAGGGCGTTGCACGCCGATTTGTCGGTCCTCTTGCGTGGGCAATTCGCAAAACCTGCGTTGCACAAATGTCCCGGGCTCAAGCTCGACACGCCATAGACCAACTCAGAGAGAGCCCCCAATGGGTACCCAACAAAGACTACTTGCCAAAACCGTTGCGGGAGTATGAGCTTCGCCCAAGCCTCAGCATCCGGCGTGGCACTATGGCGACGTAACGAACACTAAAATGCTTGCAAATGTTTGACATATGCAATACAATTCTGCCAGAGGAGGAAAAACTCATGGCCAAAACCGCAAATATTAGTCTTCGTATAGAACCAGAAATAAAACACGAAGCGGATAAACTGTTCAGCAGCTTTGGTATCTCTGTCACCGATGCCATTAATATTTTCCTGCGCACCTCCATTATGGAGGGCGGGTTTCCGTTCGCTATCAAACAACCCCGGTATAACGCTGAAACTGAAGCAGCTATAACTGAAGCACGAGACATTATATCTGGCAAAGTTCAGACAAATTCCTATAACTCTGCAACAGAACTCTTCAAATCCTTAGATACAGACGGCTAATTCATGCTAGAACTTAAGACAACAGCACAATTTCGTAAAGATTACAAACGCATCAAAAAACGCGGTTACAATCTTTCTTTGCTCCAAGATGTGCTTGAGACACTCTGCGCAGAAAAGCCACTTGATGCAAACTACAAAGATCATGCACTGCTGGGTGCTTACAAAGGCTTCCGAGAATGCCATATTCAACCTGATTGGCTTTTGATTTACACGACTGATAAAGACAAACTTATATTAGTTGCTGCCCGCACAGGTAGTCACGCAGACTTGTTTTAAATCTAGTCAGAAACGCAAAAATCTACTATCTGAGTTACCTTCACGCCAGGTTCTGTACGCCACCGTTGCGCTTGAACTCGGCAGCATCTCTGATATTGTTAGAAAGCCCTCAACTGTCCAAAACGCACAGCTGACTTAGGTACTGATAAAAGACATTAATAAGGTAGCTAACGCTATGAAAACAGCGAAAAGAGCATAAATGATGTTCGTATGGAACGCGCCCAGGGACCACAGTGCAACCAAGCAGTAACCGTAAATTACGGCCCAAAATATCCCCAGAACGAAGTCGTGATTCCCTCTTAGAGCCAAAGTGTGCCAGCGTTTTGCAATCTGGGCTACCATCTTCACCAAAATGGCTATCCACAGTACTAAGAATGCGACAACGGCGAACCACTCATCACTGATTTTGTTTAGCAGTAGAGACAAACTGCTGCCCACGCCTACGGTAATAACTGCTCCCAAGCCTGCGCCGAGGACGGCGAGGATTGCCATCAGGCGCGACTTTTCAGCGAGTTTATTCAGACGCAATGTTAGGTAAACGACTGCCGGAGTTTCGAACAGATAACCCAGGAAGTTTACCCAAATCACACTCATGAAAACATGATGATTGATGTCCCAGGAAATAACGCGTCCGTCCCAGATCCAGAACCCCCCGTTGAGCCGGATGGCGGCCACGTCCAGCAATAAATCCATCGAAACGACCAGCCAGGCAGTAAAAAGGCTGATTTCAAAACTGCTGTCGGAGAATTTTCTCGCGATTCTGAAACCACAGACGGCCAACGCACCCCACATTAATCCACCAAAAACAGGAAACTGATTGGGCGGCGCACCGATGCTGAAAAAATAGTCGTTGCTGTAGTGATAGATATCGGTGGCTCTCACAGCCAAAATTTCAAGGATGAATCCCGCCATAGTCGCCGCAAGGAACAGACGCAGCTCCACCCGGTTGCGCTGCTTGGCAACGTCTCCCAGCAACAGAACGGTTAGTAGGTAGCAAATAATTTCAAAGGCATTAATCCAGTTCACCGCACCTCCTAATCACCTTCATTGCACTGTAAACGAGCTGCTTATTTCCGTTTTAGCACCCTAGATTGGACTCAACCACTACGCCCAACCTAGTAACAATCTCGCTCACACCTTTCACTAAAAACACGAACCATTCTGCCCCAGACAGTCACTACCCCCGCACTGCACAATCCTGAAACAAATATCTCATAGACATCTTCCAATCTTCTCAAAAACGGGCCGGAACAAACCCCAGCACGCTTCACGTCATCTAATTCCTTTTTTGTTCAAAATATTCTGAGTTAAAATAATAGACGTTCCCATCGCCCTCATAGTCATCTAATCTAGGATAATGTTTCAGACCAAGCGACATAGCGGTACGAATGGAAGGTAGATTTGTATTCAAGGTCAAGGCAACAACTATCCGAGATTGCGGCGAGGGATATTCCGCCTCACCCGTACTATCAGCCCCATCAGTTTGAAGCACAGCATCAATAATCGCTCGGGCGGCTTCCTTAACATATCCGCGGCGCATTTTTTCTGGAGTAATCCGGTAATAGAGATTCAAATAGAGCTGCTCTTTAATAGAGACGTGTTTAAGCCCACAAACACCCACGAAACCACTATCGCTTTTATCGATAATGACATAATATCCAAAACCGTACTTCTCGTGGTGTTCAATCCACGTCTTCAATTCTTGCTGAAAAGCCTCACGGTCACACACTGGGCCTGCTGGGTTATAGAGATTGGTAGCTGGATCCGCATGGATTTGAAATAGAGGCTCTAAATCAGAGAGTTCAGGTTTCCGCAGTAGCATGCGTGGTGTTTCGATAAACTCCATACATTTACCTACTTTGCGCCGATAGCAAGCACAAACTCTCTACGTGGCTGGTGTAGGGGAACAGGTCGAAGGCTCGCCAGGTCTTAACCCGGTAACCCAGCTGGCGCATGGTTTCCAGGTCTCTGGCACAGCTAACCGGGTCGCAGGAAAACAGCGCCACCACATCCGGATTCTGCTGACAAATCGCTCGTGCCACTGCTTTACCCAACCCCGAGCGCGGCGGATCAGCCACCACCAAGGTGCCGGCACTGACCATCTCACCCAGCGGCAAGTCATGCAACAACTGCGGCGAAACGTTGCCGCGCCGCACCTCAACCTGCTCGAAACCGGCCTTCGCCAAATTATAGGCAGCCGATTTCGTCGCCGGACCGTCGCCCTCCACCGTAGTTAAACGCCCTTTTGCACCCACGGCCTGAGCCAGGAACAGCGAAAACAACCCCGAACCGGAATACAGCTCCCACACGTCAAACCCCTCGACCCCACCGATGGCATCCAGGAGTGCCGCCACGAGGGTTGCGGGCGCTCGCCGGTCAGTCTGCCAAAACGACCCGGCAAAAATCCGGTACGTAAAAGTCCTATCCCCGACGCTGACCGTTTCTCGCACCCGCGACGTTGTCGGCTCGCCGTCCACGCTGAAAGTCTGGCCATCAACGAACAGCACCGGCGCGGAACTTGACGGGGCAATGACCCGCAGACGGGTTCCCGGCGCAAATTCCCAATGCCGCCGGAACAAATCCAAGTCGACCAATTCGGGTACCATCAGCGGAAAAGAACGCACCGTATGGACATTGTGGGCCGCAGCTTCATACATCCCCAGTCCCCCGCCCTCGCTGACCGTAAAGCTCACGCGGGTGCGCCCAGGCTCAGGTCCCAACGATTCCACTTCCCAACCGGGATGAGCCTGGTCCAGCTGTTCCAGCAGTTCCGGGCTACCATTTCGCCGGATAGCGTCACGCACCACGTCACGCTTCCAGCGCAACTGGGCTGGATAAGCAACGTGTCCCAGTTCTACCCCGCCCAGGTCTTTTGCCTCTCCCTCGGGCCAGATGTGTGCGACCCGGTCCGCGCTGGCGGTTTTCACCTGCACGACTCGCCCATAGGCGACTTTGGAACGCTCCGAGGTGACCTCGACCTCGACAGTTTCGCCCGGCAGTCCTCCCCGCACCATAATGACTTTTCCTGATGCCAGACGGCCCACGCAATATCCGCCGTGAGCCGGCCCGCCCAGTTCGATTAGTTCAGTTTGCATAGAAATCCCTTCAAGCCGTCAAGGTGACCCAGGTAATCGTCACTCGTTCTAGGCGTGCCAAGTGGCGGGCATAAGTACGTTCAGCCGCGTTGTGCAGCCATCCCAGAGCCCTGCATTTCGGGACGTACCGCGGCAAATAGACCGAGATAGAGGTCAGAGGATCCATATCGAGTTTGGCGTTGAGGTATTTTTGAACCGACCCCAGGTGATTGCCGCCCTCGTCAGGAATCAGGGTCAGCGCAGCGGTGATTCCCAACTCCTGCCACTGGCGGCGGACCTCAGTTTCGTCCTCATCTGGTTCAAGCACGTGCACGACCTCGACATTAGGGTGGTGCGCGGCCCACGCGTAACGAATAGTTTTTAGGGCAGAGGCGTCAAAACGCGGCACCAGCACGAGGGCGAGAGTATGTTTCACCGGGGTTTCGGCGTGTTCGAGCTGCGACATTTTGTTTTGCACCCTCCGGTAATAGAAGTTGAGACAATAAATCAGCAATCCCAGTCCGGCCCAGACGGCCAGCACATAAAGTTCAAAAATGGAATTGAATGCCACCGAAACCACAATCAGGATAATCAGACTGATAATGACGCTGATGATGGCGATGCGGTAGTACCGCTTGGATTGGCGACGTTGCACATACGTTGCCCCTCTGTTGAATCGGGAACGCCACATGCGCATCCGGGCGACTTGGCCCAAGAAGCTGGAGATGGCCACGAAAGTCACCCAGGTCAGCGCTGCCACCCCCATACGGCTGTGTACTGTCAGCGCCACCGCGAACGTAACGACCATGAACGTCAAAATCGAAGCCGAACGCCCTCGGCGCATCCAAGACACGGGAACCTGATGGACCGCCAAGTCGTGACCGCTCAAATCCGTTAACAAAGTGGAGACACTGGAGACATAGATATAGGCGCTGATGAGGCATCCCACCGCGAACAGAGACATGATCGGGACGACCAGCCACCCGTTCTTGTCCAGCAAAACCCTCAGCAATAAAGCCAAGTTGCCGGGCCCTTGAATGACCGTATCCAGGCGGGTCCAATGGAATCCGGCGACCGTAAACGACAGATAGACCGTAGCGGCAAACATGGCGGCGGCGGAACCACCCAGAACTCTGAACATGAGACCAGAAAGCGGCTGACGGCTTTCGTTGCGGAACAGTGTCACCGCCGGGGTCACCGGAACCAGCAGTAGCGCCGCTACGGCAGCAGCTTTCCAACCGGACTGCAGGTTAGCATCGGCGACCGCGTTCTTGGCTTTCGTAGTGGAACTAAGCAGCTCCAACAAACCGGGCTTGGCTCCGTTACGCAGGTAGTGCCAAAAACCGTAGGCCAACAACAAGAAACCCACTACGAATATCACCAGGGTCAGCCACGGAATCGCCCTGCGGATAGGTTCGGGGAAAAACAGCGCCAGCAGCAGCAAGACGAAACCGGCAATGAGAATCCACACGCGATACTTTTCGGGCAAATCCGCGGAAACCACGATAAAGGTGGTAGCGGTAGAGACCAGGGCTGCTACGGCGACGACCATCGCCAGCAGCGAGGCCGCGGCGGTGAGAGCTCCGAGGAAAGACCCCAAGTAGGCTTGCACCAGGGCAGCCGTGGAATCTAAACGGTGGGTTTGCCCCAGGGAATACCCGTGGGCCAGCGTTGTTATCAACCCGGCTATCAGGACAAACGCCACAATCCACAGGGCCACCGCGGAAAAAATCGGTCCCGAATACGCAATCAGAGACGGAAAAACCGAGGCCGCAATGAGGGCTGGAAACCAAAATTTTGGTGCGAAGAAAGCCAGCTGGGTAAAGGTCTCCAGCCAACCCTCCTTCGGAGTCAGATTCTTCAGCACGTCTCAACTTTAGCCGCTCGGATTCAAACCGGAAAGAATTTCCCTACCCAACCCGTGAAATGTAGCCGAATTTGTGCCTTTCACGTTATGTTTTAAGAGTGCATTTTGTAATCATGGGCTGTGGCCGCGTCGGAACCACGCTGGCGAAAGCGATTGAGGACCGGGGACACACCCTGGCAATTATCGACAACAACACGGATTCTTTCCGCCGACTTTACAAGAATTTTCAAGGACAAAAGCTGACTGGTGAAGGGTACGACCGCAATACACAATTGCAGGCCGGTATCGAAGATGCCTACGCTTTTGCGGCGGTGGCTGATGATGACAATGCTAATATCCTGGCGGCACGCGTGGCCCGCGAGATTTATCACGTAAAGAAGGTGGTGGCGCGCATCTCCGATCCGCGGCGCGCCGAGGTTTATGAACGGTTGGGTATCCCCACCGTCGGCTCTGTGGATCGCACCGCCGCATTATTGCTGGCACGGGTGTTACCGCTACCCCCAGATGTCGTGTTTACCGAGGATACCGGGCACTTGAGCCTGTGCCGTGTTCCCGTGGGACCCAGCTGGGTCGGTCAGGAAGTTTCTGCTTTAGAGACTGAACTGGAGATTCGGGCCGCTTATGTGCTGCGTTTTTCTAAAGTTTTGATGGTTGAGGCCTCGACTGTGTTACAGGAAAACGACGAGTTGTTCTATTTTGTTTCCGAGTCTCAACGCGAAGCGGTGGCCTCCCGTTTAGCCCGGAATTTCAAGGAGTAAAGATGCTGATTGTTATTGCCGGGGCGGGCTCAATCGGCCGCTCCATCGCCAGGGAACTGCTAGCCAGGGGACATGAGGTCACAATCGCCGACTCGAGCCCCGAGGCGATGAAAGTTTCCTCTGTGCCGGAAGCAAACTGGATTCTGGGAGACTTATCCACTCCCGAAACGATGGAGCAAGCGGGCGGGGCGCAAGCTGATGTGGTCGTCGCAACTACCGGAAATGACCAGGCTAATCTGGTTATTGCGCTGCTGGCCAAGACTCAGTTCGGGGTGCCCCGCGTGGTCGGACGGATTAATAATCCCAAGAACGAGTGGATGTTCAATGAGTCTTGGGGCGTGGACGTGCCGATTTCTACCCCCCGGATGATGACTGCCCTGGTCGAGGAGGCTCTGAGCGTAGGTACCTTGGTGCCGATTTTCCGGTTCTTTAACTCCCACAACGGATTGTTCTCGATAGTCCTCTCCGCTGATTCCCCGGTTTTGGGTCGGCCCGCGGGCGAACTGGAGTGGCCGATAGGGGTTTTGTTGACCGCGGTTATTCAAGACGGGAAAGCGTTGGCTCCCCACGAGGTCGCGAGCTTACACGCTTCGGATCAGTTGCTGTTCCTGTTCCCCGAGCAAAATGAAGATACCGTTGAACAGGTCGGAAAAATATTGACGGCCGCGGATACCACGGATTCAGCTAGCACTGTCGGAGGTGTCGGCATTACCGGTGTCGGGGGTGTCGATGTCGGGAAGGCCGGAGTCGAGGAACTTCCCGTGGGTGCGGCGCAGCAGGAGCCAGCTGAGGTAGAGCGCCAAAGCGAATAGCGGCAAGCCCAACAAAATTTGGAAAGTTCCCAGCCAAGGTACGTTTCCAAGCAGGTAGAGAGGCGTTTTTACAGCCAGACGAAGCAGGAAAACGCCCAGCCAGATGACGGTCACAGCGTAGTATGCTTGCTTATCCGCTTTCAGTCTCGAATCTGTCCGCCAACTCAAACCTTGGGAACGAAACCACCCGACCAGCAGACCGATAACGGGAAAACGCACCAAAATCGACACCAAAATCACGCTGGCATAAACCGCGTTAATTATCAGGCTCATCAAAAAGTAGTTCTCACCTTTTCCGCTGAACATAGCCCAGAGCACACCAATGATGACGACCCAGAATCCCGCAAACGCCTGCATAATCGAGGAATGCCCAATGAGCCGCGCGATAATCAAGCCCACGGCAAAACCTAGGGAAACCGCCCCGGCCTTCATGACGTCCCAGCCAGCCACGAACGCCACCACGAAAACCAGCGTCGGCCCGATGGACTCGACTATGCCGCGCCACCCTCCTACCGCTTGGCGCAGGGAGAATTCTTCGGCGTCCAGTCTGCCCCCCATGTTACGACCCAGGGCATCCTTGAATTCGTTGAGTCCGGCTGTAACGGCTTCCTGGTCTTTTTCCTCGCTCATTTGTCCCCCAAGATGTGATAATCCGGGTTTATCAGTTCCACCCCGTCCTCGCCCTGCAGCGGGATTCCACACACTTGCAGGCGGCGTCCCAAGGTTACTCCGGGAACTTCCATACGTCCCAACCAGCGCACGTTGATGAACCCTCCTGCGGTCTCCAGGCAAATCCGGAAAGACGGCACGTCAGAAGGAGACAGAAAAGACCTGGAAAGCACGGTGCCGACCCGGGTTATCTGTTGACGCGGTGACATGGTGAACTCGCTTTGTTTGCGCTGCGGCTAGGCCTGCTGATCGCGCAGAGCCGCCAGCTGACGCGCCAAGTCGTCGGGCAAAACCACGGGAATGACCGAGCGGGGGCTCATAGGCCGGGAACCACGCACCACCACGACCTGACGGACAGCCTGTTCCAGGGCTTGTAAATCCGGGTCATCGGCTTGCACCATGCCGTTAAAGACCAGGCGCACAAACCAGTTCGGGCCGTCCACTCCGCAATAGCGAACCTGCACGCGCCCCCGGTTGCCTTGGGCGTCTTGCGCCGCTAACTGCACGAACAGTTCCGTGCCGAAACTGCCCTCGCGTTCGTCACAAGTGTTGCCCGCCGCGGTGGTTTCTCCGCGTACCTGCGCACGCAGCTCGGGCCACAAGCGTTTCGACTTAGGTGCGGCTACCGCCAGCAGCTCTACCGCCGCCTTACCAATCTGCATGGTCAGAGAGCCAAAAGTTTTTTCGTCCAGGGGGGATTCGGGATGAACCGCCAACCCAGGAATCTGGGGCAGCAAGAACACTCCAAAGTCCGCATACTGGGAGGTGTCCTGATCACCAAGTTGTTTGACGTCCAGGGGTCCTGCGGGTTGCTCTTTTGTCCCCGGAACGTCAGACGCGGTCGACACCGAGGCGGATGTATCCGTTTTATTCTCGCTGGCGGAATCGTCCTCGAGCTCACTGGGGGATTCATCCGTCTTACGTTTCTTAGAGAACAGTCCCATCAGGCTACACCCGCACAATCCATGCACACCGGCTGGCCGTTTTCTTCCCCGGCCAGCTGGGACGCATGATGCACAATGAAGCATTGCGAACACACGAATTCATCGTCTTGCTTGGGAACTACGCGAACTGAGAGTTCTTCGTTGGAAAGGTCCGCGCCAGGCAACTCGAAGGAATCCGCAGCTTCATTTTCGTCCTCATCAACGGAAGCATCTTCGGAATTTTTTCGCTGAGTTTTTAACTCCTCGAGAGATTCCTCCGGGTTTTCCTCGTCTCGCTTGCGCGGGGCATCGTAATCGGTAGCCATTGCACTCCCTTAAAATAATAGTTTTGGTGCGTCGCGATATTAGCACTACTTTAAGGAAATTGCGACCTCTCGGCAACGCTACGGCGGGTTGACGTGAAAACTGCCTATGATTTTGGCAATGTTTAGTTTAGGAGGAAATATGCGCAGTCTTTCTTTGCTTGGAATTCATACTGACGGCGAACACCTTGTCTTGGTTGACACAGACGGTGAGCGCTTTCTTTTACCCCTAGACGAAGAGTTGCGCTCCATTGTGCGCCAACAGCGCCGGAAAGTGGTGGCGGCCCTGTCTGCCTCTGACACTCAGGACTTGCGTCCCAAAGACATCCAAACCTTGATTCGCGGCGGCGCCACCGCCCAAGAAGTCGCCACTAGCGCCGGTCTGGACTTGGATCAGGTCAAACGCTACGAAGCTCCGGTTATGGCGGAACGGATTTATGCCGCCCGTCAGGCTCAAGAAACTCGTGTAGCTCCGGACAAAGATGCTCCGGCCTTAGGTGAACTGGTGATAGACCGCCTGGCCACCCGCGGGGTCAGCCCATCTTCACTAATTTGGGATGCGACTCGGCAGCCCGGCGAAAATTGGCTGGTCCACCTGGAGTTTGTCCAGGATGCCAAAGCACTGGAGGCGAACTGGGATTTTGACCATGAAAACCGCACGTTGACGGCGTTGGATGAACAGGCGCGCTGGCTGACAGAGACAGCCACCCCGGCCGGTTCGGACGCTCTGTTGAGCCGGGGACATTTTCATTTCGGTTCCACCCCAGAGGCCGAGGCCTCCCCCACCACGGCTACGAAAACCGTCCCGGCACAGTCTGCGGAAACCAGCGCTACCGAAGCCTTGCTCGATGAGCTCAATGCCGCCCGGGGAACCCGTCTTTCCGTAGTGACCGGCGATGAAGAGGACGATGTTTCCGCGATGGAGGCCGCTATTGCCTCCGGGTTTGCCCCCGATGCTGAGGCCACGCCGCCAGCCGCCCCCGCCTCGGACGTCGCTTCGTCCCAGCCCGATGCAGACGTTCTATCCCTCGATGCCGCGAAGCGCCAGTCCTCCAAATCTGCTCAGCCACCCGCGCAGCACACAGAAACCGGCGTCCTGCCGGGGATGGAAGATTTGCAGCCGAATCCGGCTTCAGCCCCCGCCGACAGCGGTAAACACACCGCGCGTCGGGGACGTGCCGCCATGCCCTCTTGGGACGAAATTTTATTCGGCTCTAAAGCCGACTGAGATAGACTCTCAGCTGCAATAACGCAGCATCGGGACGCGCATTTCCGCTTCGCTCAAGCCACCGTGCAGGCCTTTCATCTGGAATACCTGACTTTTGAAAAAGCGTGAATCCAAGGTCTGACCCGTCCCCGCAGCGAATACCACCACGTCTCCCAACAGTTCCGCCCGGCGCACCGTGGTGCCGTTATAGGAGGCAAATAACGTCTCAGTTTCGCCGCGATTTAAGACTTTGGCTGGCCCCAACAGCGTCTGCAGACTAACTTGCAGCGCCGCGGCGGCTCCCGGTTTGGCGTGGAGGTGCAAGGCGCGTCCCTCTCCGCTGGCGTCCGCAATGAATTCTGCCGCCGCAGTGTTCGCCAAATCCACGGTGACCTCTGGGGACGTGTTTAACATGCCGTGGTCCGCGGTAACGATTACCCTCACGCCAGGAGCCAGACTGTCCAGCATGATTCCAATGGCGCGATCAGCCTTTTCCAGGTTTTTCACCCATTTATCCGACCCCACCCCGTAACCATGTCCGGCATGATCGACTTCTGCCATATAGAAATATGTCAGTCCTCCCTGCTTGGACACGGTTGCGGCGTCACGGGCTCGCGCATCCAAGTTTTCCGAAGCCACATACGTGGCGCCCCGCAGGGCAGCTCGTGTCAGTCCACCACCGATAAATTTTTTCGGCCCCAACGCAAAAGCCGGAATTTTCGCCGCGTTCAGGCGTTCAAACCAAGTCGGTTCGGTTTGGAATTCCTCCACCCTTCCCGGGTACTCCTCGAAAGTAATCAAGCTAAATTTCGCCCGTGCTACCGGGTCTATCAGCTGATAGGACAACATATTGTGACGTCCGGGGGCCAGCCCGGTCAGGGTGGAAGTAATAGCGGCTGCGGTAGTGGAGGGGCACACGCTGCGGCCGGTCGGAGGCTGCCCTGAGGCGGCGGCGTTTTTCACCAAAGCGCGTAAGTTCGGCGCGTGTCCCAAATATTCGTTCAGGTTCCACCACCCCAGTCCGTCAATCAACACGAGGACGATGGGAGCACCAGCGGGGTTGCCAGCCGCATCAGGTTCCACAGGCAGTCCCCGGGGCAAGGGAGACCAGCCGGCAGCCGCGAACTCGCTTTCCAGTAGGGCATCGAGGCGTAAATCAGGATCGTTCGCAGCCATGATTTCGGTGTGAAATTCCGTCTCACTCACCCTTCCATTCAATCATTTCCGGCCTCGCCGGTGTGGCAAGCGGCGCAAGAGCGGGAAACTTCGTAAGAATTGATGTCATGTCTGACTCCTCCCTCGAACGCATCCAAGACATCGACATTAACGAGGAAATGGAGCACTCCTTCCTGGAATATGCCTATTCAGTCATTCACGCGCGCGCCCTGCCCGATGCGAAAGACGGGCTGAAACCGGTCCAGCGCCGCATCCTGTTCCAGATGAAACAGATGGGCTTGACCCCGGACAAGGGGCACGTGAAGTCGCAGCGCGTCGTGGGCGACGTCATGGGCAAACTGCACCCGCACGGAGACTCAGCCATCTACGATGCCCTGGTGCGTCTAGCACAGCCTTTCACCATGCGTGTGCCGCTTATCGACGGTCACGGCAACTTTGGTTCGCTGGATGACGGTCCTGCCGCCGCGCGCTACACCGAGGCTCGTCTGGCTCCCGCCGCCCTGGCTCTGGTGGATGACTTGGACGAGGACGTTGTCGACTTTGTGCCGAACTATGACAATCAGCTCACCCAGCCTGCGGTACTCCCCGCCGCTTTCCCGAACCTGCTGGTCAACGGCGCGAACGGTATCGCGGTAGGCATGGCCACCAACATTCCACCCCACAATGTAGGCGAAACCATCAACGCCGCTATCTACCTGCTGGATCATCCGCAAGCCGATACCGCGGAACTGATGAAATATTGCCCCGGCCCGGACCTTCCCGGCGGCGGAATTATTGTGGGCTTGGACGGAATCCGCGAAGCCTACGATACCGGCAGAGGTATCTTCACCACTCGTGCCCGGGCCACAATCGAGCAAGTCACTGCCCGTAAGCGCGGCATTGTCATTACTGAACTGCCTTACCAAGTCGGCCCCGAAAGGGTCGCGGAAAAGTTGAAAGAAACCGTCAGCTCCGGCAAGGTCAAAGGCGTTTCGGGCTGGCAGGATTTGTCCGACCGGACTCACGGAATGCGCCTGGTAGTCGAAGTCAAGAACGGTTTTCATCCCGAAGCTGTTTTAGCTTCGCTGTACAAGTACACTCCCCTGCAGGAATCTTTCGGCATCAATACCGTCGCCTTGGTCGATGGTCAGCCGCGCACGCTGGGTCTGAAAGCAGCGCTGCAGGTGTTCGTCGACCACCGTGTCGAGGTCACGCGCCGGCGCAGCGAATTCCGCCTAAAGAAAAAGCAAGAACGCCTGCATCTGGTCGATGGGTTGCTCATTGCCGTACTGAACCTGGATGAAGTCATCGAGGTCATTCGGACTTCGGATGATTCCACCGCGGCCCGCCAACGTTTGATGGCGGTATTCGATTTGTCCGAAGCCCAAGCGGAGTTCATCCTCGAGTTGCGGTTGCGCCGTTTAACCAAGTTTTCCCGGCTGGAACTGGAGGCAGAAGCTGACGAGCTACGCCAAGCGATTGCCGAGCTGGAACAGATTTTGGCCTCCACGGAAAAACTGCATGACGTAGTGCGAACTGATTTGCGTCAGACCGCTGCGAAGCTGTCCACGCCGCGGCGTACCGTGTTGATGGAAGAGGACGGTTCGGCTGTGGCGGCCTCCGAAGATGCCGCGCTGCCGGTTTTGGGGGCGATGACGGTTACGGATGTGCCCTTGGAGGTCCCCGATGTGCCGTGCCGGATTGTCCTGGGTGCCGACGGGCGGGCTATCCGCTTGGCTCATACCGGTCCCGTTACGCGCTTGGAGGGATTCAACAGCACAGTCGCCGGCTCTATCCTGACCCATACACGCGGGTCTTTCGGTGTCGTCACCTCGTCGGGTTTTGTGGTGCGTCTGGACGTGTTGAATCTTCCTCCGGGGGAAAAGTCCCCGCTGGCGGGCTCTGCCAGCTCCGGCGATGCCGGGTCCACAGATTCGGCTCAAACGGCGAGCGGGGAGGCCAACGTTGTGGAGAGCCTCGCAGAAAGCGCACCCCCCTGGTCCTTTGACGGCGCTCCGCAACTGTCAGCCGCAGCTCGATTGGAGGATGGGGAAACCGTGGTCGGCATCCTCACCTTGGACGGGGATGAAACGGTAGGAATGATGACCGAACAGGGCATCGTGAAGCGGATGCGGCCAGACTATCCCAGTACCCAAAACCGATTCACCATCATCAATCTGGAAGGCACGGACCAGCTGGTCTACGCCGGAGCTTGCCCGGACGACGCCCAAATCGTGATGATTTCAACGGATGCTCAGCTATTGCGCACCCCAGCAAATAAAGTTCGGCCCCAGGGCCGCAACGCGGGCGGGGTCGCGGGCATGAGCCTGAAAGACCATACGCAGGTCATTGCCGGAGCTATCGTCCCTGATGAGCTGGTATCGGCCACCACCGTAGCTACTGTCGCCGCCATTATGAACGCCATGCCCGGAGCAAATCAAAGTTCCATTAAACTCACGCCTTTAGATTGCTATCCCGTGAAGGGGCGGGGCGCACAAGGGGTGCGAGTGCAGCGTTTCCTCAAGGGCGAGTACGCGCTCGATATGGCCTTTGTCGGTCCGGATCCGATTCATGCCGTAGATGCCAAAGGAAAGCCGGTCAAGCTGCCGGAGTTGGATGAACGCCGCGACGGTTCCGGCTCGAACTTAAAATCTAACATCGCCTATTTCGGTTGATACCGGATTTTAATATATTTTCTTTTCGGCCTGGTGGAGTCCGCCTAGGACGGTGGCGTTACGCTCGCGACGGGGTTTAGGGAGTCTTACGCCCCGTATTTCTCTCCTTTTTAGTCGGCAGCGCGGCGGCTGACTGACGGTTCATCTGGGCGACTTCTTCGCGTAAAACTGTGGGGTCCACGGGTTTTTGTTCCTCGGCAGGCAGGTTCACCACCCACTCGGTAGAGCCTCCCGTAACTTCATACCCAAAATCAGTATAAAGTTTTGCGACTTCAGTCGGGTTTTCTTGATCCAACCCCACCGCCGCGAACTGCATTCCCGATTCCTGGTAAGCCGCAATGGCGTGTGACAGCAGTGCGGCGGCGACCTGGGTTTCCGCATAATCGGGCAGGACTCCCAGGATTTCGGTATAACCTTGGGTGAACCCCATCGCCTCCCAGTCCTGCTCGTAGCGAGCGGAAAGCAGATAACCGGCGACCTCAGCGACATCGCTGGACTTGTCCAAGGCAATAAAAGACCACTGTGGAGCAAAGAAAGGCCGATTCGACTGCCACGTTTGCAGATCTTGGGCGGGAGCCCCCGTCGCCAGAGCCATCAGCTCATTGTGAGCCCGGCGCACATGGTCATCGAAATCCGCAGACCACGGGATAATTTCCAGATACTGGCCGGGTGCCACCAGTTCCCCCGGTGCTGCCAAATCTCGGCGCAGTTCCAGGTAAGTATGGGCGGGCTGAAAACCATTTTCCTGCAGTTGGTGCGCAGCATCTCTCGCCGCTCGATCCACGAAACACACAATCTGGGCCGGTCGCGGCTTATCCGCCAGCATGGCGTGAGCGGTTTGAACTTCCCATTGGAAAATGATGGAACCGACTCCGCGATTCCGCCAACTCGCCTCCACGCCTCCGGAACAAACCGCCTGGAATCCATCGGTTTCCTCGACACGCACGATGGCGTAGGCGACCATCCGCGAGTCCTGATCCCAGGCGCTCAGGCCACAAAAATCGGATTGAAAAATCGAATCAACTTCTGCCTGCGAAGTGCGATAGGGCGGATTGTCGATACGTTCCATATCGACTATGAGCCGCATCAGGTCCCGCTTATGCGCGGCTTCCAGCGGTTTCCAGGTGATGCCTGGAGTGGCGGCTGGATACGCAAAAAGTTGAGCCAAATCTCTCCCTCGCTTGTTAGGAGCCGTTGCCGTGAGCTTGGTTAATGTGACCGGTGAAAAAACCGCATATCAACCTGGGGCTTATCTGACGATTCTAGGCGTCAATCATCTCGGCGTCCAACTTGGAGGCTCCCTCGATGATGAATTCCCGCCGCGGCGGCACCGCCGAACCCATCAACAGTTCAAAGACTTCTTCCGCCCGGTTAACAGCGGCTTCATCACTTAAACGGATTCTCCGCAGCGTGCGATGTACCGGATCCATGGTCGTTTCCGCCAGCTGGTCGGCGTCCATTTCGCCCAGGCCCTTGTAGCGCTGGATGGGTTCCTTATAGGTTCGCCCAGTCCGCTCCAGTTTCCCCAGTTCTTTGTGGAGCTGTTCCTCGGAATAGGTGTAGCGGAACTCGCCCGGCGTCTTGCCTTTCGCGTTGACCTGAATCCGGTGCAGCGGCGGGACGGCCGCAAAAACCCGACCTGCGGCAATCATGGGCCGCATATAGCGGAAGAACAGGGTCAACAGCAGCGTGCGGATATGAGCCCCGTCCACGTCCGCATCCGTCATCATGATGACTTTGCCGTACCGGGCTTGTGAAATGTCAAAAGTGCGCCCCGACCCGGCCCCGAGAACCTGGATAATCGCCGCGCACTCCGCGTTCGCCAGCATCTGGGCGGTTCCGGTCTTTTGCACGTTGAGGATTTTGCCGCGAATCGGGAACAGGGCTTGAAATTCGGAGTTCCGGGCGGCTTTCGCGGTGCCGAGCGCGGAATCGCCCTCCACGATAAACAGCTCGGATTTCTCGACGTCGTCGCTGCGGCAATCCACAAGTTTCGTCGGAAGGGTCGAGGTTTCCAGCGCGTTTTTCCGCCGCGTGATTTCTTTGGACAGCCGGGCGGACAGGCGCGAACGCATCTCGGCTACGATTTTGTCCAGAAGGGCGGAAACTTGGTTCTTGTCCTCGCGTTTCCGGGAATTCAGCTTCGATTCGAGGCCCTCAGTCACGACTTTGGTCACAATCGGCTTGACTTTAGCGCTGCCCAGGGCTTCTTTCGTTTGCCCTTCGAATTCAGGTTCGGGCAGGCGCACGGTGATGATGGCGGTCATGCCCGCCAGAATGTCCTCTTTCTCGATTTTCGATTCTTTACTGCCCAGTTTCAGGCGCCGCGAGTTGGCTTGGATTGCCGCGCGTAGGGTTTTCACCAGTCCCGCCTCAAATCCGGCCAGGTGCGTGCCGCCGACCGGGGTCTCGATAATGTTCACGTAGCTTTGTTCCACGGTGTCATAGCCCACTCCCCAGCGCAGCGCCACGTCGACCTCGCAGGTGCGTTCCATCTCTTTAGGCTCCAGGTGACCCGTCTTTTGGTTCGGCACTTGCACAATCTCCGTAAAGGTACCGCTCCCCTGCAACTGCCAGGTGTCAGTGATGGCCCGGTCCGGCGCGAGATAGTCCACAAAGTCGACCGTACCGCCCTTGTGCAAGAACGTGTCGGTGAGAGTTTCCTCCCCGCGCAAGTCGGTGACGGTGATGGCTAGGCCGGGAACTAGGAACGAGGTTTTGCGCGCCCGGTTGGACAGGTCCTCGTAACTGAAGTCAACGTCCTTGGGGAAAATCTGATAATCCGCCCAGAACCGTACCCGCGTCCCGGTGATACCTTTCTTAACCTTGCCGAGTTTCGTCAACTTGGAGGAATCCTCGAAAGGCCGGAAAGCGTTGTTGGGGTTCAGTTCCCCCGTGTCACTGAACACCCCGGGTTCGCCCCGGCGAAACTGCAGACCGTGAGTGTAACCGCCCCGGTCTACCGCCACGTCCATACGGGCCGACAGGGCGTTGACCACCGAGGCCCCCACCCCGTGCAAGCCACCCGCGACCTTGTACAGTCCGGCATCGAACTTGCCGCCCGCGTGCAGTTTTGTGTACACGACTTCCACACCGCTCAAGCCCGTGCCGGGCACTTCGTCGATCGGCACCCCACGTCCGTTGTCGCGCACTTCCGCCGAATGGTCGGGATAGAGCACGACTTCGATGTGGTCGCAGAACCCCGCCAAGGCTTCATCGACCGAGTTATCGATGATTTCCCACAGGCAGTGCATGAGTCCGCGCCTATCGGTCGAGCCGATATACATAGCGGGACGCTTGCGCACCGCCTCCAGCCCCTCCAAGACGGAAAGGTGGTGAGCGGAGTAATCCGAGACATCTTTTGCACTAACCACGGGCTATATCCTATGCGTAGCGGCGCCGCGGTTCAGGATGCCTTGCCGAGCAACCCGCTTTTTGTCCCCCGCGCCCTCGGTTTTCGCTCTATGTGGCTCAGGGAAACCGCTGGTAGACTAAAACGCCGACAAGGCATGAAACCCACGACACAGGAGGCATCACCTTTGGAACTGAAGGTTAAGACTTTCGCGCAGCTTAGCAACACGGAACTGTATGCGATCTTAAAACTGCGGGTTGATGTTTTCGTAGTCGAACAGGCTTGCCCCTACCCGGAAATTGATGGGCGAGATGAAGATTCTCTGCACGTGTGGCTGGAACAGGACGGCGAAATTCTGGCTTACCTGCGCGTCTTGGATCGCGGCGTGGAGAGCGAATATGTCGCGATTGGCCGCGTCATTGCCGCGCGCCGCCGCCAGGGCTTGGGTTCTGAAATCATGAAAGCAGGAATACGCGTGGCTCAGGAGCATTTCCACGCCGAAGCCATCTATCTGGAGGGACAGGTCTATGCCCAGGGGTTCTATGAAAGCCTCGGGTTCCGCCAGATTTCCGAGCCCTACTTGGAGGACAATATCCCCCATATCAAGATGCTGCGCGAGTCTGACCCGAGCTAGGTGCCGCCCGTGCAACCTGACAGAGGCTCTACTCCCTTTTTCGACTCAGGTGTCCATATTAAGCGGAATCCGCGCTTTCGCGCCATATCTGGTAACAATACTCAGAGACTGCGGGTATAGACAGTATCCGACAGTTAAACGTGTGGCGGAGAGCTTTCGTTCCCCGCCACACGGTTTTTTCAGTATGAAACGGCTTCAGGTGTCCTTACTTCTCACTCTGCTTGTAATTTGCAGTGAACCACAATGGATTGTTCTCATCCTGCCCCTGAGTGTCGCTTTGCACATATTTACCCCACCAGAAGCACTTCAGAACCCCACCATCAGCTGCGCAGCTGTAGTTTGCCCCTTCATCAGTGGTACGTTCCAACCGTTTGCCAATGGGGAAGGGTTTGGTCCATTCGGGATGTTCAGCACCAGGGCGGCACTGGGAAGGATAGAACCTAAGAGGGTCATGTTCCTGTGCTGCTACAGTGCCTCCCCAGCCGTTGATAATTGAAGGGTTCGTATCATCACCGTAAGCTCTGTAATTCGGATCGGTAAACCAACGTTGCGCCAAATCCAAGTTATGGAATAACCAGCCCATTTCATCTACTAAGCGTTGCGGAGTCATCCCCGTCTTTGGCTTAGCATAGAAGAACATCGGAACTTCCCAACCAGCATCGGCAATCAGACGGAACTCAAAGCCGGAATTTTCAAGGCAATATGAATAAGAAGCAGCAATAGCCTCGTTACGGTAATACTGCGCTGGACCTGCTGATGGGTAGTTGGCGCGCATTTCTGCGAGGGTCATGTCTGCCAATGGTTTCTTGGGGATGATGCCGGTGGTGGCGGCTTGGACGGTGGTGTCGGGCATGACGCCGGTCCCGCCGATAATCATCAGTTTGCTGGCACCCAGGGCGTCAGCTTTCGCTTTCACACCCTCCCCATTAGATGGGCTAAGCAGGATGACCCCGTCTTTGGCGGCACCAGCAACCATCGCGTCTTTCAACGCCGTACCCGAAGCCAAGTAAACCACGCTGCCGGACTTTTGAGCCTTCGCATATTTAGCTATCTCGAACGCGGTCTCATACCGGTTCGCCCCCGCCAGGCGGGCCGTCGCCGCACCGCTAGCAGCCGTGTTCAACACACTATCGGGCACAACAGCCCCACCACCCAGGGCGGTCACTTTCGGGGCTTTCAGTTCGGAGACGACCCCGGGCAAGGCTGCCGCGGAAGCATCATTCGTAAACGTGAGAATCGGGCCATCACGCAACACGCTAGCCGCGACCGCGTCAGGAGAACCCGAACCCGTATTCTTCGTCACATACACATTCTTCGGGGTACCGTTAACCTTCGTCCACTGTTTCGCGATAGCCACCGCCGTAGCATTACGATCAGCCCCCGCCAAACGCACTACCTCGACACCGCTAGCTTTCGCTTGGTCCTCAATAGCCTGGGACACCGCACCAGTACCACCAAGAATCACAATCTTGCCGGGTTTCACCCCACCCAGATTCAGGCTCTTACCGTCAGTCAACACAACCGGGCCGTCCCCGATAGTCGCTGCCGGTAGGGCGTCCACCGGGTTACGATTGGACGCCACATACACGACTTTCCAATCAGTCCCCCACGTGTGCTTCGCCACTGCTAGGGACGTCTCCACCCCAGACGGGCCAGCCAAACGCTCATGCGCCAACTCACCAGCCACCGCCGGCACAGCTGACACACCAGCCAAACCAAACATGGAACCAGCCGCAACCAGCCCCACCAACCATCTCTTCACACCCATATCAAACTCCTAACGTTAGAAAAAAACTGGGTAACAAAATGCTAAAAAAAATACCCCCCCCCCCCCCGCACGCTGTTCACCACCAGCGAACACTTCGGCTGGGGATGTATGCACGAATGACCGATTTCAAACCAAAAACCACACGAGGCTACCCCCGAGCTTTTGCAAAGTCACTGGTAGACCCTGTTCAGCCTAATCAGGCAGCGCTAAACCGAAACGAAATCGGTCGCTCGTACACACTCGCGAGATACCCAGGCGTGGATAACTAGGGAGATTTGGGCTGTAGCTGCCAATAATGGCAGCTAGCCGACAAATCCCACCCTTTATCCGCAAAAGAGACCCAGACCGGGAGTGTAGGGAGTGGCGCAGCGGGCGTGCGCGTAGGCAGACTGTGGGTGCACGTACATTTTTCTTGGCAACTTGTTGCCTAGAAAAATAGTGCAGGACCCCACCACCTGCCCTAGCGCCGCCGCGAGCCACGACCGACCAACCCGGAAAAACCCTCACTACAGCTGAGAGAGGTAAGCGTTTTGCGACAATAGTCACGCAAAACGCGAGGGGGCACTCCCCCTTCCGACTCTCGCGAGCGCCCCCAGCGACGAAGCGCCCACCACTAAAACCGATACGCCACTAACGCGATAGTTCTTTTCTGCTTTGGAGCTACAGCGGCGCGACGTCCCCCGGACGTCGCTTTTAGCCGCCTTCGCCATTAACGCGATGGCTCACTCACTACGCGATGCCATCGCGCACAGGGGTCGCTATTAGTTCAAGTAATCGCGCAAAGATTGGGAACGAGCGGGGTGGCGCAGCTTGGACATTGTCTTGGCCTCAATCTGGCGGATACGCTCGCGAGTGACCCCGTAGCGGCGTCCGATTTCGTCCAAGGTCTTGGGCTGGCCGTCTTTGAGGCCGAAACGCATGGCAATCACGCCGGATTCCCGCTCGCTCAACGTGTCCAAAACGCGCTGCAGCTGTTCTTGGAGCATCATAAAGCTGACCGCATCGGCAGGTACCACCGCTTCGGAATCTTCAATCAAATCCCCGAATTCGGAGTCTCCGTCCTCACCCAGCGGGGTGTGCAGGGAAATCGGCTCGCGGCCGTATTTCTGGACTTCCACGACCTTTTCCGGGGTCATCTCAAGTTCTTGTGCCAGCTCGTCAGGGGTGGGTTCGCGTCCCAGATCCTGCAACATTTGGCGCTGCACCCGCGCGAGCTTATTGATGACTTCCACCATGTGTACGGGGATACGAATCGTGCGCGCCTGGTCCGCCATCGCGCGGGTTATGGCCTGACGGATCCACCAGGTGGCGTAGGTCGAGAACTTGTAGCCCTTGGAATAATCAAACTTTTCCACTGCGCGAATCAGGCCCAGGTTGCCCTCTTGAATCAAGTCAAGGAACAACATACCGCGACCGGTATATTTCTTTGCCAGGGCTACTACCAGGCGCAGGTTCGCTTCCAGCAGGTGGTTCTTGGCCATTTGTCCGTCTTGAACCACATAGTGCAGTTCCCGAATCTCTTTCGGAGTCATGGTTTCCTGCTTGGTTTTCAACAGGTGTTCCGCGTAGAGTCCAGCCTCAATTCGCTTGGACAGGTCCACTTCCTGTTCCGCGTTCAGCAGCGCGACCTTACCAATTTGCTTCAGGTAATCCTTAACCGGATCGGAAGTCGCCCCAGCTACGGTAACTTTTTGAGCCGGTTCGTCCGCATCGTCTTTTTCTGAAAGGGTGTATTCCGCACTCGTCGAGTTTTTAGTTTTAGAATCCTGCTTGGCGTCATTGTCTTTCGACTTGTCCTCGCGGGAAGTGTCCTCGTCCTCGGTTTCTTCAGCGTCTTCTTCGCTGTCTGAGTCTTCTTCCTCGTCAGTCTCGTCGTCGTCCTCGAGGTTTTCTAAGTCCTCATCCGCGATTTCCGGGTCTTCCAGTTCGCCTTCATCAGGTTCGCTATCTTTGTCTTCGACTTCTTCCTCGATTTCGTCCTCAGGGTCGAGCGCCTGAGTTTTTACAGACTCTTCGGGTAAATCTTGATCTGTTACGGACTTCTTCCGCTTCGCTCCTGTGCCAGCCGCTGTAGTGCTTGCCTTGGTGGCCCGGGGTTTACGGGCGGTACTCTGTTTATTTGCTGTCTGCTTGGTCCCGGCTTTCGCGGTTGTTTTAGCAGCAGAGCGCGCACTGGCTTTCGGTGTCGTTTTCTCGCCAGATTTTGCACTAGTCTTGGTGGTCGCTTTGGCCGTAGTCTTCGTGGAGGTCTTAGCGGCCGGTTTAGAGGTAGTTTTCGCAGAAGTTTTCGTGCCAGTCTTTGTACTGGTTTTCGCAGTAGTCTTGGTGGCTTTCGCTGCGGTGCTCCGGGTTCCGGTCGTGGCCTTGGCTTTCGTCGGAGACTTGCCGGTAGATTTCGTATCCGACCGTGTCGTCGAGGCTTTCTGTCCTGCCGCAGACCTGGTGGTGGCTTTCCTAGTGGTGGAACCAGCCTTGGTAGCTGCCGCTGACTTACCGGCAGTCTTACGAGTGGTGGAAGTGCTGGTTTCGCCTTGATTTTCAATAGGCTTTTCGCTGGTAGACACCGAGAACCTTTCGCATTGAGGATTTGTTTCAAAACGTACAAGGCACAATTATAATTTCATACTAACAAAATTGCTCATGACATGGTAAATTTGGGTCATGCTCGAGGAGATTTCCCTAATAGCTGACGTGCGCTCTGAGGTCAGCGCCCGCTTAACTGAACCGTGGAAATATTGCACCAGCAAAGCCTTAACTATCACCCAACTTGACCAATTCTCTGATCCCACTATAGGCCTGCTCGCTCGCGGTAAGCGTTTCCGGGCTATCGCCGCCTACATGGGGTGGATTAGCGCAGCTGGCCCTCTCAAAACGGATGAAATTCCCGACCAACTTCTGGACCTGGGCACCAGCCTCGAACTTTTCCAGGCTTCGGCCCTGGTTCACGATGACATTATTGACGATGCCATCAAACGCCGTGGTCTGCCTTCCGCACAAATCGCATTTATGACTTCTTTCCCCATGGGTGGACCTCGTTTCGGCGATTCTGCCGCTATTCTGTGGGGTGATTTGCTCTATGCGGCAGCGAACTCTTACTTTTCCCAAGCTATCAGCACGCTCTCTATGGAAAATGCGCGCCGAGCCAGCAATCTCTACGTTTCGATGCAAGCCGAGGTCGCCTACGGACAGTTCCTCGACCTTTCCGCTGAGACTCGCGAGATTTCCCCCGATATGCCCCCGTCTCGGGACGCGGCTATGGAAATCATCAAACACAAGACCGCGCGTTATTCCGTGGTGATACCGCTGTTGTTGGGGGCAGCGTTGCGCGGTGCCAGTGATTCCCTAATGGAACAGTTGGAAGGGTTCGCCACTCCTCTGGGGGTGGCTTACCAGTTGCGCGATGATGATTTGGGAATTTTCGGCGATCAAGAACTGACCGGGAAACCAGCAGGCGATGATATTCGTTCCGGCAAACGCACTGCGCAGCTCGCCCTCGCTTGGGAAATGACTGATGACCAGGGACGGGACTACTTGATGCGCTATTGGGGAGCTCCAGACTTAACTCCGCCCATAATTGACAATATTTGCGCCATCATCACCGGTTCCGGAGCTCGTCGCGCCATTTCGGATTTGATGAATGAACATCTGGAACAATCCCAGAGATTCCTTGATGCCATGCCGTGCGATGCGGAAGTGAAACGGCAACTTGCAGACTTCGGTTCCTCCCTGGTGAACCGCGCTAACTAGAGAGCCAGGGCTCCAGCCACTCGGCGCACAGCTTTCTTGCGTCCCTCCCGCAGAGCATTTAGCGGGGTGTCCCCCAAGCTGTCGTCCTCGCTCAACATCCAGTTCATCGCTTCGGCATCACTGAACCCGCCGTCACGCAGCAGGATTAGGGTGCCCCGCAGAACCTCCAGCGGACCGCGGTAGTCCCCCTCAGACTCGGCAGCCACCAGGAAGACTTGGGGAATACGCAACTTTCCGTCCTCTGGCGAAGGCAGGGCCAGCAAGGATACATCTTTCAACCAGGAGCGAATAGCCTTCGCTTCCACGCCCAGATAAGCCGCCGCTTCACTGATAGTCAGCCAGCTATATTCCTTCCAGATATCACTCACAATGCAAAACTAATGCAAAAAGCGGCGCGTCACGGGGAGGGACACAGAAATACCAGACAATTTACCCTAGACTTTTGGGCGTGAGTGACGAAGAAAAGGAAAATTATGACGGTACCGGAGCCACGACCGCGGTACCGGCGCCAAAACCGACTTCTACGGGACGTCACTCCAACGGCAAAATGCCCGACTCTTTCCCGCCGGCTCAGCCCCCCGCAGCCCCGAAAGCTGCGCCGGAGCCCTCGGATCGCCTGGTAGGACAGACTATTGATGCCCGTTATGTCATTGAAAAGCGAATTGCCCGCGGCGGGATGGCTACCGTGTACCGGGCGCGAGATACGCGCTTAGACCGGCCAGTGGCCTTGAAAATCATGTATCCGCACCTGGCGGAGTCCGCAGACTTTGTCGCCCGGTTCCGCCGAGAGGCGCGGGCAGCGGCAAAACTGACCCACCCCGGCGTGGTCGCGGTTTATGACCAAGGCAGCGCCCAAGGTTCCAGCTACCTGGTGATGGAACTGATAAAAGGTCCTAACCTCCGTACTTACCTGCGTTCGCAGGGCTGTCTGACGGTGGGCGAGGCTCTCAAAATCACCAAAGAAATCCTCCAGGCCCTTGCTGCCGCTCACCGTTCCGGCTTGATTCATCGTGATGTAAAGCCAGAAAACGTGCTACTGCCAGAAACCGGCCAAGTTAAAGTTGCCGATTTTGGTTTGGCGCGCGCCGCCTCCGAAGTCACGGCTGCTACTACCGGCTCAATCCTGGGCACGGTAGCGTATCTATCTCCCGAAACTGTCTCTGGAACCGCCGCAGATTCCCGCGTCGATGTTTACGCGACCGGCATCATGCTTTTCGAACTCCTCGCGGGAGTTCCCCCGTTTTCTGGCGATTCTCCTATCCAAATCGCTTACGCGCACGTGCATGAAGACGTCCCGCATATCAAAGAGACGCAGCCTTGGGTCCCGCAGTCCGTCGACGACCTGATTGCGAAACTCACAACGCGCGACCCTGCCAAACGGCCTTTGAACGGGGACGCCGCCCTGGAACTGGTCAACCAAACCATTGCCGAACTGGACCCCACCGAGATGGAACTGCGCGGGGACACTCCACCGGCAACCACTCCTGCCGATTCAGACTCTGACCAGGAGCTGACCCCGACTCTCAGCGAAGTTCCGCTCCCTGGTGCCCCTGGTTCTCCCTCGCATCACAAGTCCTGGTGGAAGCGTCGCCGGGGACGGCAATCAGAGTCCGCGCTGGACTCCGCAACTCCATCCGAAGGTACTACCCGCAGCAAAACACGGGGACGTTTGATTGTGGGAATCGTCGGCGCTATAGTCCTCTTGGCCGCCATCCTGACCTGGTTCTTTATGTGGGGACCGGGATCGTTTAGGCCCATGGTGGACGTGGTCAATCAACAGTGGCCGGATGCCTCCAAATCCCTCACCGCTGCTGATGTGTCTTTTGAACGAGTGGATGTGTTCGATGACAACATTCCGGCCGGTAACGTGGCTCGCACCAATCCTGCGCCCGGTAAACCGCTGGGGCGTTTTCAGACTGCAAAGATTTTTGTGTCCAAGGGCATCGAAATGCTGACTATGCCCAATTTGACCGGAAAAACCCGTGAGGAAGCCCTGGAGCTGGTGAAAAAGGCTCGCTTCAATACCCCGCAAATCAGCGAGGACTTCCACGACACCGTACCGGAAGGCCAAATTTCTTCCCAAGACCCGGCTCCCAATGCCAGCGTGGCACACAACACCATCGTAAAAATTACGGTTTCCAAGGGACGCCAACCGGTCTCAATGCCAAATTTGGTTGGTAAACCGAGCCAGGAAGCTCAAAACGAGTTGACGCAGGTCGGTTTGCAGCCCCAGGTCACGGAAGACTTCTCAGATAGCGTTCCCAAGGGCAAGGTCATCAGCCAAAGCGTAGCGCCCAACACCACGGTTCACCGTCTGGATCAGGTTAACCTGGTGATTTCTAAAGGTCCGGAAGTAGTAGCGGTGCCGAACGTCTTTGGCAAGAGTGAAGGTGATGCTCGCGCCGCCCTAGAATCCGCTGGCTTTACGGTCAATGTAAAACGGACTTTCGGGGATTCCAAACGGGTTTTGAATTCCAATCCTAGCGCCGGAACTCAGGCAAAAGTCGGCTCCACGGTGACCATCACCCTGTTCTGAGCGTGCTTGATACCTGGCGAACCGGAGTCTGTCCCTCGAAAATCTCCAACAGGTAACACCGCACCGCGCGCAAGGCGCGGATTAAAAACCTAGAGCCGGAAAGTTCTCTAAGTCCGCCGGTTGAATCCCCGGCTTCGCCTGAGCCAGCATTTGCGCCACCAGGAAAGCCAGTTCCAGTGCTTGTTGGTGGTTCAGACGCGGATCGACCAGGGTTTCATAACGGTTCGCCAGAGCGGATTCATCGATTGTTTCCGTACCGCCAACGATTTCGGTCACGTCCTCGCCCGTCAGTTCCACGTGAATGCCCCCGGGAACCGTCCCCACGACCTCGTGCGCGGCAAAGAAACCCCGCACCTCGTCCAGAATCGTCTCAAAGTGACGGGTTTTGTAGCCCGAACCGGTCTTTACTGTGTTGCCGTGCATCGGATCGCACATCCACACAATAGGGGTGCCGGTGTCTTTGCCGGCTTGCAACAGGGCGGGAAGTTTTTCCTTAATGTTGCTGGCCCCCATCCGGGTGATGAAAGTCAGGCGTCCCGCCAGCCCCTCCGGATTCAACCGTTCCACGAGCCCCTTCACGTCATCAGGAGTCGAGTTCGGTCCCAGCTTAACGCCCAGGGGATTCTTCACTTGAGACAGCAAAGCCACGTGCGCTCCGTCCAGCTGGCGGGTGCGTTCCCCAATCCACAGGAAGTGCGCAGAAGTGTCATACAAATCGCCACTGATGGAATCCACGCGAGTCAGGGCGCTTTCGTATTCCAAGAGAAGCGCTTCGTGTGAGGCATAGAAATCGGTGGTTCGCAGCGCGTCCGAGGGAACCCCGGTAGCTTTCATAAACTGCATGGCCGCGTCAATCGCGGTAGCTAGGTCGTCGAATTTCGAGTAAGCCCGGTTGCGCATAAAGCCTTTGTTCCACTCGTGGACTCGGCGCATATCCGCGTAACCACCCTGGGTGAAAGCTCGAATCAGGTTCAGCGTGGCGGCGGAATATTGGTAGCAGGACATGAGCCGGCGCGGGTCGGGAGTGCGCGAGTCTGCGTTGAACTCGTGTCCGTTGACGGCGTCACCTCGGTAGGATTCCAAAGTCACCCCGTCTCGGGTTTCCGTGTCAGAAGAACGTGGTTTGGCGTACTGGCCAGCCATACGGCCCATTTTGATGACGGGCAGTCCCCCACCATAAGCCAGAACGACTGCCATTTGCAGGATGGTCTGAATTTTTAGTTTCAAGTGGTCGGCCGTGGATTCCGCAAAAGTTTCGGCGCAATCCCCGCCGGTCAGCACGAAAGCCTCGCCGACACAGGCTTGGGCCATCAAGTTTTGCAACTCGTTGACCTCTCCGGCAAAAACCAGCGGCGGGCGCTGCTTCAGAGCGGCACAGACCTCGGTGACCTTGGCCGGGTCGGGATAGTGCGGCTGCTGGAAGGCAGCTGCGCCGCGCCAGACAGTTTCAAAATCCCGTAGTGTATTCAAGACCATTTCCCGCGTTCTCATTTCGTGTTTGCCATTAAAAGCCCTCGCTCCGGGCAACTTTCCTATAGTTTAACCCGGAGCGAGGCAGGTGAGAAAACCTGAAAAGACTAGGCTTGGCCAATCTCCTGGAGCATCTGACGGAACCACGGCAGGTTCACGTCGAACGGCTTGCCGCCCTTGATGCGCTGGAAATCGATACAGCTCAAACGATTGCCATTTTCCTCGTCGTGCCCAATGACCCCGGATTCTCCGGCGATAGCGCACTGCACGCCCAGGTCCACCATGCCCTTGATGAGCTGTAAGTCAGCTTGATTGGACGGGGCGGAACGCGCGAAGTAACCGGATTTTTGAACCAGGACTTTTTCAGCGTCTAATGCCTTGGCAAACCGCTTGGCAAAGTATTGTCCCGGATTGATTTCGTCCAGGCGTACGTGGCCGAACGCATCACGATTGACGACCTGATTCTGAGCCTCCATCTCGGCCACAATGTCCATGACTCCGGCGCCTTCGGACAGGAAAATGTTGACGGTGTCGTTTTCGTCCATGATTTTCTTGAGGCGTTTGCCTTCGGATTCGATGTCCATATGCATCTCCGGCACGTAGATACCGTTAATATCCCAGTGTTTACGGTCCAACCCCACCGAAGGCACAAAGGTTTGCTGGTCCAGCCACTCGCGATACAGCTTTGCCGAGTACGCCGTCAGCCAGCCACAGTTACGTCCCATTACCTCGTGCACAATCAGCATCCGCGGAGATACCCGGGATTCGGAAATGATGTGCTGGGCAAAAATGGAAGTATTTTCGGCTGCTGTGTAGGCACCCAAAGATTGACGAATCGGTACTACATCGTTGTCAATAGTCTTGGGTAGTCCCACCACCGTGAGGTGATACTTGTGCGCTTCCAGGTAGGCTGCTAGATCTGCTGCGGTCGTGTTCGTATCGTCCCCACCGATGGTATGCAGTACATCTACACCGTCCTTTACCAGCTGGTCGGCGGCGACTTTCAGGGCGTCCTCACCCTCCTTGATTAGACCGCGTTTCACCAGGTCGGCGGTGTTCGTCAGCTTGACACGGGAGTTACCGATGGGTGAACCGCCATAGAGCTGCAAACGGGAGGCATGAGCCCGGGCATCATCATCAATCTGCAAATACTTGCCGGTCAGCAGACCGTGATAGCCGTGCTCGTAAGCGATGATTTCCACCTCCGGTTCCAACTCGGTGTACCGTTCAATCAACATGCCCACCGCGGTGGACAGGCACGGCGCAAAACCGCCGGCCGTCAACAGAGCTACTCGCTTCAGAGCCATATTTCTGCCTTTCTCGTTGTCCGATTTCTTAACATTCTAGGATTCATCGCCGGGTTGGGTGGCTAAGTCTGGTGTGGTATCCGGCTGTTCCTCGGAAGGGGAAATATCCGAAGTCTCAGCCTCACTTGCGTCTGTTTCAGAGTCTTTGCCAGCGTCCCTGCTAGCTTTTCGCTGTGCCTCCAGGCGTTTTTTCACATTGGCGGCATATTCATCAACATATTCCTGCCCGGACAGTAGCATCAGGTCATACATGACTTCGTCGGTTATGGAACGCAGTACGTAGCGATTGTTTTCCATACCTTTGTAGCGGGAGAAATCCAGAGGTTTTCCGATAATGACCCCGATACGCTCCAGTTTGGGGATGGTCTTGCCGATAGGCTGCGATTTGTTCGTTCCCACCATCGCCACCGGAATAATCGGAGCGCCGCTGATGAGCGATAGCCGAGCAATTCCAGTTTTGCCTCGATAAAGTCTGCCGTCCGGGGAGCGCGTGCCTTCGGGATAGATACCGAATAAACCGCCGCGTTCCAGAACTTGCAGGCCTTTATCCAAAGCGACCTGGGAGGCTTTGCCGCCGGAACGGTCTACCGGAATAACGCCCACGGACTGCATAAAATGCTTGGTAATCCAGCCTTTAAATCCGGTGCCGGTAAAGTAATCGGACTTCCCGACGAAGGTGATTTCCCGCTTGGTCATCAAAGGGAGGAACACCGAGTCGATGACAGCGAGGTGATTGGAAGCCAAAATTGCCGGTCCGGTTTCGGGGATGTTTTCCGCTCCGCGTATCCATGGCTGAAACAAGAGGCGTAACAACGGTCCGGCGACAATCTTTGAGAATCTGTACACAGTCGATACCTCCAGTGCCCCAAGGGCTTCATGTATAGTTCAAATATGACGTTTCGTAAACGAAGCGGTCACAAGGATCGCGATGAGGAAACCCCTGAGGAGGTCAACCGCCGTTTCGAGCAACTCGCGGCGGCTACTCCTGAGCTCGGAGGTTTCGGACCTCGGGACTGGACTCCAGCGGAAGACAACGAAGGCTTCGTAGCACCCAATCCCCCTTTACCGACTTTGCGCACTCACACTAAGGTCGGTTGGCTGCTGCTGGTTGCCGCCATCATCGGCTTTATAATCCTGGCGATTACCCAACCGGCTTATTCGGCAGTGGCAGCCACAATATGTTTGCTGGCCCTAGCGGTGGGTTTGGGTTTGCTCCTACCCATCCGCCGTCGCTAAGGCTCTCAAGTGGTCTGCGAAAGAGCCTGTCTCAGAGCAGCCATCACGGCGTCAGCCTCGTAGGGTGCCGGCACGTTATAGCTCGCCCCGGACCAGCGCGACATCCATTCGTCCTGTTGGCGAGCCACCAGCATGATGATGGGCGGAACTTTATCCGCATGGATATTGAGCCAACGCGCCACCGATTGCCCACCCTCTTGATAAGTTTCAGCGTCAAGCACCAGAGCCGCATAGCGGTTCTCAGCGAAATTTTGTTTCACCGCATCCGGGGTCGCCACTTCCTGCCAGTCAATCGGCGGTATATCGAAACTACCGCTGAGTCCGGCTGCATCCATGACGGCTTGACGGGTATGGGGATTGCCACTGAAAAGCATAACTTGCACGGCATCGGTGCCTGCTTTTGCTTCCATAGAATTCGCTCCTTTACCAAAGACATGAACATTTTACCTACCGAGTGGGTGCACGCCAAACAGTTCTGTGGGCGCCCCACCGATGGGTGTCGACCAAGCTCGCCGACTCGAAAATCCTGGTGACAATCCCTGCCCTATCCCAAGGTTGGCAGGGCGATAGCGTCTACGATATCGACGATCTGGACGACCCCACGGGGCGCGGATTTGTTCGGAGGCCCCACCATCACCAGTCGAGAACCGACGGTTTTACCCACGGCTTTCATGGTTTCCGCGTCTGCCCACAGCACGCCCTGACCGTTGATCCAGGTCGAAACGGGCTTGTCTCCCCAAGAGCCGGATACCACCACATATCCGACCTGGTCGCCGGCCTGAATGGGTTGTCCCTGACCTTCCAGAGTCCACACGTTCGCGGGCTGGCCGGGAACTTTTGAACCTTCGATGTAGGCCGGCTGTGGCTCAGCACCGGGACCACAATAGATACGCAGACCATCGGGGAGTTTCGCCCCGGTAGGCTGTGATTGAGCCAAAAGCTGGGTGTAGGCGGCCAACTGGGTTTCTTCCGTCACCGGAGGCGCAAACAGTATGTCGATAACAAAAACCAAAGTTTCGCCAGCCAGCGGGTGATCTTTGCCGGGTAGGGGCTGCCCGGCGTCTTTCGCGGCTTGTTCCCGTTCCGTGAGTTCCCCGTAAGCGAGGCGCGGCGGAATGACGAGCTCAATCCGATCCCCCACGTTGCGCCCGGCCAAACCCCAGGTCCAGCCTTCGATAATGTTATTGCCCAGTGAGAAGGAGGCGGGTTCTCCCCTTTGCCAGGAGTCGTCAAAGACTTCGCCGTTCCACTTTTGTCCCTTGTAATGAACGATGACATCAGCGTTCGCGGAAACGACCGTCCCGGTGCCTTCATGCAGTACGGTACGAATGAAATCCTTGGGAGCCGGTCCCGTTCCCGCCGCAATGTTTGGTTCCGTCCCGAAGCTATCAGGTAAGTCCACCGCGGGAACCGGTCCGTTTTCTACCGGTTTTACCGCCGCAGGTTCCGCAGATGCGGCTGGGGTAATGGTCTTAACGCAGCTCTTCGGGGTGGCTAGCGGGGCGTTTTGCTCTCTGGGGACCTCTTGACAAGCCGTCAAACCCGCGGCCGCCAAAGCAAACAGGGAGAGTACCGCTAGTTGTTTCTGTAGGTGTTGCAAGATCGTACCTCTTTTTCCAAAAATCAGGTTTCGTGCCCCTCGCCCTGCGGTGTTAACGGTTGGTATCGTAGGCAGAAACCAGCTGTAACAATGTTGCCTGGGGATCGGTCGTGGACGTAGCCGGAGTGACTACCAGTACCAAACTGCCCAACGGCAAATCGGCCAGCTCTAAAGAATCAGCTGAAACCGAAATCAGCTCACCGGCATTCCAATCAGCCGCGGTGGTCTGTTTGTTCCAATCCGCACTGACCCGTTTCACGATGACGCCCTGCCCCGCTTTGACTTCCGGACCGTCGCCGGTGGCGTAGACCGCGGTGGATTGTCGGGACGGATACGGCCCTGCTGCCACGGCGTTGACCGTGTAGGCACCCTGACCGTCCGCATCGATGCTAATACCATCCGGCAGCGGGTTATTGGTGGAAGTGACCTGGAACTTGGAGGCTGCGTCCGCGGGCACCGCTAAACGCACGTCCACCACGTAGGCCAGCGTGTCGCCCTTCTTAACCCCGATACTGCTGGCACCCATCTCGCCGTAGGCTTTACTCGGGGGCAGAATCAACATAACTCGCTGACCGACCTTGACCCCACGCAGCTCTTTCCATCCTTCAATAGGCGGGTTAGCCAGCGAAATCGCACGCGGCCCGGCCGCATCGGTGATGGTGGAATCAGGCATCAACGCTCCGCCCCAGACTTTGCCGTAGTAATCCACAACGACAAGGTCGCCGTCCTTAACCTCCTCGCCTTTCCCGTTGCCGTCATCAAGCACCTTCATCACGGGTACTTCTGGCGGGGGGGCTGCCGGGAAATTAATCTCCGGTACCGTCCCGAACTGGGGTGAAGCCACAGTAGGCATCTCGCTACCAGCGGGTTTGGAACAGGCAGACAGTGACAGTGCGAGGCTGGCGGCCGCTAGGGCGAAAGCAATTTTTCGTAACACGATACTCCCCGGAATACTCAAGTTCAGATTCGTTTAAACTTGATTTTACCTTGAATAAGTCGACATCCGAGCCTAATCGTTATCGACTTTTCAACTTTGTCGCTCCACCCTGTCGTTTACACCGCTTCAGAACTATAAAAAACGGCGAGCCCAGATAACCAGGCTCGCCGTGATGTTTCGGAGCTTTTCTCTAGTGGAAAGATCCCCCACAAGAACAGGTATTGACCGCATTGGGGTTATCGATAACGAACCCGGTCTGAGCCAGGGTGTCCTGGAAATCAACTGTGGCGCCAGCCAGGTAGGGTACGCTCATTTTGTCAACGACCAGCTCAACGCCATCAAAATCCCGTACCGCATCGTCTTCGGACAGTTCATCATCGAATTCAAGCTGGTAAATCAAACCGGAACAACCCCCGGGAGCTACCCCCACGCGCAGCCGCAAATCATCACGGCCTTCCTGTTCCAGTAAGGATTTAATCTTGGCTACTGCGGCATCGGTCAAAGTGACCTCGTGGGTCAAAGAAGCGGTCTCCATCTATATTTCCTTTCCTGCAAAAGACACTGTAACTTAGTCTAACCTTATTTATCTCGTTTTTTCTTCCTCAGTTTTGGAACCGCCCTGACCTGGGCGTATGGCCTCTTGCCGGGCAACCGTTGCTCTCAATCGGGCAGATGCCAGGTTTGGCCCAGGATCCGTCCCCACTCAGTCGCCCCGCGCTGGGGATGTTCGGCGAGAAAGTAGGCTTGCGCGATGCCTGATTCTTGCAACTGGCGGCGCGAAAGCGGGGAATCCGCGGCCAAGACCACCACCGGTTGAAGGCCTCGCCGTGCCGCCCGGGCCACGACCAGGTTTGCCAAGTCAGCCGGCCCGGGCACATCGGTGATTTCCGGCTGGATGACCAGGTATATATCGGCCTGCGTGTCCAGCCGGACTTGCCGAGGACTGGCAATGGTCAGTCCTTTCACAAGAGCGGTGCCGCTGCTGTCCGGGTCGGGTGCGGCCGGGCTCACACCCTGCGCTTGTGCCGGTTGCAAATCCGCCACGTCCAGGTGCAGGGTGTCCGCCGGATGGTACTGGTTCCACGCCTCGCAAAAGTCCCGGGCAAAATCGGCGAATTCGGGGGTTGCCAGAATCTGAATCCGCACCGGACTGCGCCTAGTTGAGCGCCGGGGCAGAGCCGTTGACCAAACGCCCCAACAGCAGGGTTTCGGCCAGCACGGCTCCTTGCAAATCCGCTAAATCTTGTGACTCGTTCTCAGAGTGGGCGTTGGTGTAGGGATCCTCGACCCCGGTCACGAGGACTTCGGCAGCGGGGAAAAACTCTTGGAACGTGGCGATAAACGGAATTGAACCGCCTTGCCCGATATTGACACTCTTGACCCCAAACGCATCGGTCAAGGCTCCGTGCATCAAAGCCAGCACCGGAGAATCCAGATTGGCGGCATAAGCCGGACCGGTCTCCAGGCACTCCACGCTGACTTCGGCACCGAAAGGAGCGTTAGCTACCAGGTAATCCGATAGCGCTTGCGCCGCCTTTTGAGGATCCTGACCCGGTGCGATACGCATCGAAATCCGCGCTTTCGCCTGCGGGATAATCGTATTCGAGCTGGTCGCGATGCTGGGCGCGTCAATTCCGATGACACTGATGGCAGGCTGGGTCCACAGGCGGGAGGCGAGGTCACCAGTCCCCGTCAGTTCCAGCCCCGCCACGGCACCCATTTGTTTCCGCAAGTCATCTTCCGGGTAGTCCACGTCCGCCACCGGGCTCGCCACCAAACCCGGCACCGCCACGCTGCCCTTCTGATCGTGCAGAGTGGCGATGAGCCGGCACAGGCAGGTCAAGGCGTCTACGGTGACCCCGCCGAAAGCCCCGGAATGTACGGCGTGATCCAAAGTCTTGACATTCACGTCTACGCTCAACACGCCGCGTAGACCGGTGGTCAGGGCCGGCTGGTGAACGTCCCAGTTTCCGGAATCAGTCACGATGATGACATCAGCCTGCAGAAATTCCCGATTCTGTTCCAGGAAGGCGGTAAAGGTTGGAGAGCCGACTTCTTCCTCGCCTTCGATAAAGATTTTCACGTTGACGGGCAGTTCGTCACCCCATGCCCGCAGCATCCCCAAGTGAGTCGCCACCCCGGCTCCATCATCGCTGGCACCGCGGCCATAGAGACGGCCGTCGCGTTCCACCGGCTCAAACGGATCCGAATCCCATTTGTCCAGGTCCCCGGTGGGCTGCACGTCATGGTGCGCATAGAGAAGCACCGTGGGGGCATCGGCCGGTCCGGACTTTTCAGCCAAAATTGCGGGGCGAGAAACTAACCCGGTTTCCGAATCCGTCACGGTCACAATGCGTGCCGCAGCCCCGGCTGCCTCCAAATTTTTCACAATGTATTCCGCGCTGGCCTGCATGTCCGAAGCGTGTTCCGGTAGCGAGGACACCGCGGGAATCCGCACCAAACCTTTTAAGAACTCGACTACATTGTTGAAATCGGCAGTTGCGCGTTCACGCAAGGTTACTTCCTCCACCGCATTTTCCTTTCCCTATTTTCGTTTGCCGGTCACTTTCCCGGTTTTCCAACATAAAAAATCTGTGGCATGATTTGCCTATCATGAGTCTATTAAAAAAGCAGCAGCCAAGCGAAGCTGAAAACACGGGCGAATCGAAAACCACCGTCAACCCACGCCAAAAGAAGGGGCCCACCCCTTCGCGCAAACAGCAGGAAGCCCGCAACTACCAGGGACTGCTGGGTGTTGACAAGAAAGTCGCAAAGGAACGGGCGCGCGCGGAATCGCGCCGCCGCTACGAGCGTGAACAGGAAGGTCTGCGCACGGGTCGCGAGGATTTGCTGCCTTACCAGCATCGCGGCCAGGCTCGCCGAATGACCCGAGATTACATTGACTCTCGCTATTCTTTTGCCGAATTCATGATTGTGACGATGCTGGCGCTCATGGCTCTCAGCTTGATTGCGGTGTCTATTTTGAACCGACACAACTCGGATTTGGCTCAAAAACTCAATACCTGGACCTTGATTGGTTCTTACGCCGTATTGATTCTGGGCATGCTTGATGCCGGTTTCATCGCGGGACAAGCCCGGCGCAAAGTGGTGAAGCGTCTGGGTGCGGACAATGTGCCGCGCGGACTGCGCTGGTATGCCTTTACGCGCGCCATCATGATTCGCCGGTGGCGCAGCCCGAAGCCGCAGGTGGGGCGCGGTAAGGTCGCCAAACAGCAGCAAGATTCCTGACGACTGCGCCGGCTTATTGTTAAATCAGCGTAAATTCAGCGTTTGCCATCCGTTAACAGTCGCGGTCAAGGCCCTATAGCTTATAGACTGGGCGTCATGGAAACACGTTATTTAGGCAACTCTGGACTTAAGATTTCTTCGCTGATTCTCGGTAACTGGCTCACTCACGGAGCCCAAATAGAGGACAAAACTGCAGAAAAAACCGTTCGGACCGCCCTTGAGAACGGAATTTTTACATTTGATACCGCCGATGTTTATGCCAATGGTGCTGCTGAAAAAATCTTGGGGCGGGCTTTAAGGGACGTGGATCGTCAAGACTTGGTGCTGATGTCCAAGGTTTACTGGCCGGTAAAGGGCTTTGGGCCAAACGACGCCGGACTGTCTCGCAAGCATATCTTTGAATCCTGCCATAACTCGTTGAAGCGACTGCGCACGGATTACCTGGATGTCTATCAGGCACATCGTTTCGATTACGAAACCCCGCTGGAAGAAACCATGCTGGCTTTTGCCGACTTGGTGCGAGCCGGAAAGATTCTCTACGTTGGGGTTTCCGAGTGGTATCCCGACCAGATTCGCGATGCGGCACATTTGGCCCGCGAACTGAAGATTCCCCTAATCTCTAATCAGGCTGAATACTCTCTGCTGTGGCGAGTCGTCGAGGACGGGGTCGTCGAGGCTTGCGAACACAACGGTATGGGACACCTGTGCTTCTCTCCCCTGGCACAAGGGGTGTTAACCGGAAAGTACCGTCCCGGGGAAACTCCGAAGGAAAAAACGCGTGCCGCCAGCAAAGTTGGAGGAAAGTTCATGCACCGCTGGATGCAGGACGACCTGCTGGCCGCAGTACAGGGATTGCGCCGAGTGGCGGAAGAAGCCGGTTGCCGCATGAATCAGCTAGCTTTGGCCTGGTTGCTGGCTCGCCCGAATGTTTCCGGCGTCATTATTGGAGCCTCCAAAGCGTCTCAGATTGAGGACAACTTGGGAGCTCTGGACGTGACTATTGACGACCATTTGAACGCTCTCATCGATGATGTGCTGGGTGATTTTGTGGTTCATACGCAGCCCGATGATTGCCACAAGTCTCCGTTGAAGCGTCCCTAGGGTCGTTCCTTTTCTGTCCCGACTAGACTTGTCTCTATGTACAAGTTTGTGTTTCGTCACCTTTTCGTGAAGCTCGACGCCGAATGGGTGCATCGCCGCGCTATCGACTGGCTGGAGTTCTGGGGGCGGTTTAGGTTGGCGCGCCAGGCGGCTTCCCGAATAGTCCGCCGTGGCGAACCAACCTTTATCTGGCCTCTCCCCCGCCCCAATTTCGACCCCGACCTTTCGGGTAGAGAGTTTTGCACTTATGGCCCTCTGGGCTTGGCGGCAGGCATGGACAAAGAAGCCCGCGCGGTCGCCATGTGGGATGCGCTGGGCTTTGGATTCATGGAAATCGGCACCATCACTCCCCTGCCGCAACCCGGCAACAATCGTCCGCGCTTGTGGCGTATGCCGCAACAGCGAGCGCTACGCAACGCGATGGGCTTCAATAACGAAGGCGCGCGAGTGGCAGCCCGCCGGTTAAGGCGCTGGCGAGCCGAATATGGAGAGCGAATCATCATCGGGGCCAATATCGGTAAGAATAAGGTCACTCCCCCCGAAAAAGCCGCGGCGGATTACCGTAAAGTTACGCGAGTATTGGCTGCCCTCGTAGATTTCCTGGTTATCAATGTGTCCTCACCAAACACCCCCGGATTACGGGACCTGCAGGCGGTTTCTTCCCTGCGCCCCATCGTCAAAGCGGTGCAGCGCGAACTGAAACTCCAAGGACTATCCGAGCTGCCCGTGTTTGTAAAAATTGCCCCGGATTTGGCTGATGAAGATGTCATTGCCGTGGCACAGCTGGCTATGGATGAGGGCTTAGCTGGAGTGGTGGCGACCAACACGACCATCAAGCACGATTTGGGTGCTGGCGGAGTGTCGGGCGCGCCGTTGCGCAGCCGCGCCCTGGAGGTCGTGAAAGTGTTGCGAGCGAACCTGAGCCCTGAGCAAACCATTATCGGGGTCGGCGGCATCTCTACTCCTGACGATGCCCGAGCCATGCTGGCTGCCGGCGCGAACCTCATCGAAGGATTCTCGGCTTTCATTTATGAAGGCCCCGCCTGGCCGGCACGCCTCAATCGGGAACTGACTCACAGCTAGCTTCTGACCGGTCTGAGACGGCCTGCTCACCTCGCGTTGAGCCTAACTAATCCCACCAAAAACGCCACAGTTGCCGATTGAGATGCCGATTGTAAAAGACGCTGACTTCATCGGGACAGGCGTCCTCGCCTAACTCAAACCGCTTCAGACCGGCATAGGCCCCATGCGGATCCTCGTCGTCAGGACCGAGCCCCAGCAGATGCGGCGAGACGAAAATAGTATCTATGCTCAAACGTTCATCGAAGCGCTGGGGTCCAATCATGTAGCCGGAAAAGAATGTCTCAGCAGGATGCTGAGCCACGAGCTGCAGCAAATCCTCCACCCGCGGAGCGTAGTTTTGCCGCTCGTCCAACGCGTTGGGCGGTATGACTTTCAACAGTTGGGTGGCTAGCCACGCGTCGCCATCTGAGTACGGCAAATAGTCAACCATTTCCTCCACATCCACGTCGGGATATTCACGAGCCATGTCAAACCACATCCAATCCGAATAAGGCAGAGTCAGGGTGGTAACCCCCTCCAGCACCGTCCAGCCCCGCGGCCCATAAATGCCCGGATCCAGCTGAGGATTGCCGATGAGTCCCCGCAGACTTTCCAAAGACATGGTCTTTGCTAAGTTACAGCGCTCACAATCGCAGCTAACGTCATGATGCGGCACTTCCTTTGCCCTCCAATTCCGTAGTTCTTGCATAATTTCCAAAGTCGCCATATGTGTTCCTTTCTGTCATTTCCCCCAGGCCCGGTCGGCGCCGCGCCTTCTGGGATTTAGTGTTCTGAAAACCGGGGCGGGTGTCGAGAACAGATTTTCTTACCTGTGGAAAACCCCCATTTCAGCCCCCTTGTGGAAAACTCTGTAAATCCGCTTGTTTTCGGTCTAAAGTTGGGAATTTTGAGGATTAAAAGGCACAATTAAGCGTGCTGATTGACCTGGAATCCCTCACTGCCTACCCGGAATTTCTCCGTGACTACACCCAGCTAAAAGACGTGAATCTGCGCCGCAGTCTGGAAGCTGAACAGGGGCTGTTTATGGCGGAATCCAACGAAGTCATCGGCCGAGCCCTGCGCGCCGGATATACCCCGCGCTCCCTGCTTTTAGCCCCGCATTGGCTGGAGATTATCCGCCCGTTGCTCGCTGCCAGCCCCGCCACCGGATTCGCGGACGATGGCGGTCCCATCCCCGTATTTGTGGCTCCGGAAGCCCTCTTGGAAAGCCTGGTGGGTTTCCATCTGCACCGCGGGGCGATAGCGGCCATGCAGCGCAAACCGGCCCTGAATCCGCGCGAAATCCTGAACAGTTCCTCCCGGGTGTTAATTCTGGAAGATTTGGTAGATCACACGAATGTGGGAGCCGCGGTGCGCAGTGCCGCCGCCTGCGGTTACGATGCCATCATGGTCACACCCTCGTGCGCTGACCCGCTATATCGCCGGGCGGTACGGGTTTCGATGGGCACGATTTTTCAAGTGCCTTGGACCCGGCTGGAGCGCTGGCCCGACCCGGTGTTATTTCACGAGGCTGGTTTTGAACTGGTCGCGCTGGCGCTACGCGAGGACTCCCAAGACCTGCGAGATTACGCGGCGGAACTGGCTGGCGACCCGACTAGAAAGGTGGCTTTCATTGCGGGAGCTGAACGGGACGGTTTGAAACCGCGGACCATTGCCCGAGCCGATAAAGTGGTGCGCATCGCGATGGCTCACGGAGTCGATTCGCTCAACGTAGCAGGAGCCATCGCTATCGCCTGCTGGGCGACCGCCGCGATGCCGCCCGTAAACAGCTCCTCGCCCACCGAAACTTATGACCTCTAGCCCAGCAACCGCCGCAGCCAGCCCAAAGTGTCCTCGGGACCGCTCACCGCTTGACACGGTACCCCGGTCGCCAACACCGGGTAATCATTGCCCCGTTCGTCGAGGCGATCCCCCAAAAACACCAGGTTCAGCGGTGCGTATCCGGTCGATTCCAGCAGGGAGCGGATGCCGTAGGCTTTATCGACTCCACGAGCTGTGACGTCCACCGAGGTGGCACCGCCGCTACGCACCTCCAACTGGGGCAACTGCGTTTCCAGCGCCCTCACTAATGCGGTTTTCTTGGAGCCATCGGGGTCCCAGGCTCGTTTTGCGGCGAGCGGAGCGTGCTGTCCCAAGGCGGAAAACGTCACCTGGGTGCCGCGGTCCTCGATGATGTTGCCCCACGGCGAGGCTGCCCACAAGCCGAGTTCACGAGCGGTCGCTTCGATAATTTCAACAGTCTGTTGCCGCAGGTCCGCCGCCAGGTCCCGGCGGTATACACGCACCAGTTTGTCCGGGTCGCTTCCCGGTTCCATCCGGTAATACTGGGTGCCGCAGGTGGGCAGCAGATGCAGTGTGTGCTTTGGGGCCGGCTGGTCGGCGAGTCGGGAAAGAACTTGGGATTGGAACTGAGAGAGCTGGCCGCCAGAAATAATGGCCGCTTCATACCTGTTCAAAAGCTCGGCCAGGACGGCCGCCATTTCGGTGTCAAGCGGCATTTTTGAGGGTGTCAGAGTGTCGTCCAGGTCGAAAGCAACCAGACGCAGGGCTTCAGAGGGGGTAAATTGCAAACTCACTGGACAATCCTGAAAGGGGGCTAGACCGTAAACCGAGCCATTCGCTCGTCTAGGGTCGAGACAGCGTCTTGCACCACGCTCATATGTTCTTGGAACTGCTCGGATTGAGTGTGCGCACTTTGCGAGTGGGACGCTAAGGATTGCGAATGGGTGAACAGTTCATTAGAAAACGAACGCACCTCATCGATGCCGGTATTAGCTTTGGACAGGGCGGTTTCTTGACGGTTCACGTCCTGATTGACGGCCTGTTGAGAGGCACTCAATGCCTCCAGCTGGGTCAACAGGAATTCGATGCGCTGTTCCCCGGCTTCCGCTTGGGTCTGCAGTTGGGCGACCTGGCTGATAACCTCACCAGTGGTTTCGGCAGTTTGCGAAGCCAAATCTTTAGCCTGGTTGGCAACCACGGCAAAACCGCGCCCGGCTTCCGCACTGCGGGCGGCCTCAATGGTGGCGTTTAGTGCCAGCATATTGGTTTGCTCCGAGATCACAGAAATATCCGTCATCAAAGCCATAATCTTATCCACCGAGGTTTTCAGCTCGGTTACCGCGGTGTTCAGATTGCGTGCCGCCGAGATACCGTCGGAACGCAAAATTTCATTGCTGGAGGCAATTTCGGACAAATGCGCGATATCCCCCGCCACCGCGATACCGTTGTCTGTCAAAGTTTGCGCCGTTTGTCCCAGTTGCGTCCCGGTTTCAGACAGTCGATTGCTGCTTTCTAGGACCCGGTCGTTGCCCGTTTTAACGATTTCGGCCTGGCTACCGGCAACCGCGGCAAAATTCCGCAGTCCGTCCACCCCGCTGCGCAGATTGACCACCAGGGAGGACAGAGAAACCATCGCTTCATTGACTGCCTGGGACAAATCCGCGATTTCATCTTTGGTATAGATTTGGGCACGTTTCGTAAAATTGCCCGCCGCAGAATCTGCCAGGGTCAGGGACACGGCTTTCACTGAGCGGCGGATTCGAGCTCGCATGGTAAAACCAATGACCGTTCCCAGGATTGCCAAAATCACTATCAAAATGACCTGGATGATGATTTGGGTGAAAATTTCGCGCTGTTGGACCTGAGGTTGGTCCCCCAGAGAAAGGATTCGATTCAACCCCACCAGCAGCAACACCACGGAAAGCGCGGAGAATCCAAAGCTCAAGTAGGCAGTGAGCCAGAACTGTCCGGCGATGGAGACCAGTTTTCTGTTCATGACTGTTCCTCCGGCTCCCCCAGCTCTCGCGGATTCAGTTCACCCGCGTCCTCAACCATCTGGAGGTTGTGAATCATAGCGCGGGTGGTAGAAATAATTTCCTCCACCTTGTCAGATTCTGAGTCAATGTTTTGCAGGCTGGTTTGAGACTGGGCGGCGGCCTCGGTAATAGTCTCGATTTCCTCGCTCAGGGCGCGAGACTGGTCGAGAGCTCCCGCGCAGGCCGCCTCCATCGAGGCCACTACCGCGGCCTGGTCAGCCACAGCTTGGGCGGAAACTTGCTGCGAGTCATTAATTTGGTTCAATTTTTCGGTAACGTCGGCAGTCACCCCCACAGCCCGGTCACAGCGTTCCTGGATTTCTGCAGAAGCCTCCGTCACCGCCGCCGCTGCGGTGCTGGTTTGTACCGCAAGTTCTTTTATCTGGCCGGCGACGACCGCGAAACCCGCCCCGATTTCCCCGGCTTTCGCCGATTCAATGGTGGCGTTCAAAGCTAGCAGACTGGTTCGTTCCGCGATTTGAGCAATCTGATCCACAGAAACAGAAATGTCCTGACTGTGGGATTGAAATTGTTGAATAATCTGAGAGAGCTCAGCCAAGTCCTCAACTTCGCTGTATCCAATGGTTAGGGCTTCCTGAGTGTGGCGGGCAATGTCACTACGGGAGGAGGAAATCTCGGCAGCGGCAGCGGCCAGTTGCGCGGCAGACTTGGCGAGCATCCGGGCTTGTGGTGTCACCGTGTCGACTTCCTGGCCGACCTTGCCACCGGCCTCTCCCAAGGCATCTACCGCACCGTTCAATCCGGTTTGTTCCTCAGAAACCTGATGGTACACGCTGCGAGTTTCATTCATCAGCTGGCTGAGCGCCAAACGAGTTTCATTCATGACCCGCGCCAAATCGGACAGCTCGTCATTAGTCACTCCCCGCGCCGCAACCGTAAAATCTCCCGCCGCTATCGCCTGGGCACTGCGCCGCACCGAGCTGGCCGCATCGGTAATGGAACGGGAAATAAATCTGATGAGTAACCATGCCCCGGCGACTCCGGCAGCTACCACAACAATCAGCACCCCAACCACCACGGTAAGGTTCACGCTGAGCGCGCCTTGGTTACTGCTGTCAACCCTCCTCAACAGGCGAAACAGGACCACCAGAGAGACTAAAAATATCAGCCCCGGAGTTAGCAACACCGCAACCCCACTAACCAGGTTTTTCGTCAAAAGGTTAAACCTGATTCCTCGCAGACGCAGTTCAGTTGGGTTATCGGACATATGTTAATTTTTACCAGAATTCCCGGAATTGTTTAGGAAAGCCACGAGGTTTTCCGCGGTTTTCAGGCCAAAACCAGGGACTTGGGCAATCTCGGAGGCACTGGCCTCACGTAAACGCTTGACCGACCCGAAATGTTTCAGCAACGCTTTTTGCCGGGCGGGACCGACTCCTGGGGCAGCATCCAGAATCGAACGGGTCATAGCTTGGGAACGTTTCTTGCGATGCGCACTGATCGCAAAACGGTGGGATTCGTCACGCAAATATTGCAACAGGTACAGGGCTTCGGAGGTTCGCGGGAAGATGACCGGAAAGTCGTCGTCTACCCGCCAGACTTCCTCCAATCGCTTTGCCAGTCCAACGACAGGAATATCCCACACTCCTACCTCATCCATCGCCGCCCGAGCAGCATGAACCTGGGGCAGTGCTCCATCCACCACGACCAAATCAGGACGATAGGAAAACCGCCGCGGTTCATTTTGGGTTCCCAAGGTGCGTATAGCGCCAGATTGTGCCGTCTGGGGAGGAGGATTTTTCGTTTCGACAAGCTCCGTGCCGCTCGCCGTGGCTAGCGCATCGGTTCCGGGCAGCCCCGCGCCCGGGCTATTTTCCTCTTGAATGAGGCGTTCAAAGCGCCGGCGCAGCACCTCGTTCATGGCGGTTGTATCGTCGGGGGTACCCGTGCCGTCAGCGCCCCGGATTGAAAACTTCCGGTAAGCGTCTTTGCGGGGGGCGCCGTCCTCAAATACCACCATGGAACCCATCTGAAAGGTTCCTTGCGTGTGAGAAATGTCGTAACACTCAATCCGCAGCGGCGGATCAATGCCGAGCAGACGTCCCAGCTCATTCAAGGCCAGGTTTCGCTGGGTCAAATCCCGAGCCCGCCGAGTCTTGTACAAGCGCAACCCCTCCACCGCGTTGAGCTGTACCCGAGACAAGGCTTCGCGTTTCGCTCCCCGTTGCGGCACCCGAATACTCACCTGAGACCCTCGCAGCTCACTCAACCAGCGCTGCAGCACACCCACATCGGTTGGGGAAACGGAAACCAGAATCTCCTTGGGAATGACGGAAGTATCGAAATGCGCCGTATCGTTGGCGGAGCTGGGACCGACCCGCCGCGGCCGCGCAGCGCTCCCCTCACGAGCAAGGTCTGCCGCCGCTTCTCCATAGATTTGTTCCAAAGCTCGCGCCATCAGAGAGGCTTCGTCAAGGTCCTCTTCCCGCGCACTCACCCAGCCGCGTTGCCCGCGAATCCGCCCCGCCCGCACATAAAACACCTGGACGGAAACCTGGAGTTCATCGGCCTCAAGGGCGAACAAATCCGCGTCCGTGTCATCGCTGAGCACCGCAGCGTTTTTTTCCAAAACCTTACGCAGCGCCTCCAGCTGATCCCGTTTCCGGGCCGCGTCCTCAAAGCGATAGGCCTGGGCATCGTCCCACATGGCAGTCTCGATTTCGCGCAAGAACCCGGCATCACGCCCGCTCATGAAGTCGCAGACTTTCTGGGCCAGTTCACGGTGCTGTGCCGCGCTGACGCGGCCGATACACGGCGCGGCGCATCGTCCGATATAACCCAGCAAACATGCCCGATTAGCTGCTTGAGCCTGGGCAAACACTCCGTCAGAGCAGGTCCGCACCGGAAATACAGCTTGCAACAGCTCCAGGGTTTGACGAATCGCCCACACCGCCGTGTAGGGCCCGAAATAGCGCACTCCGTGTTGGTGAGCGGTGCGTAGCACTCCCATACGCGGATATTCCTGGTTCATCGTCACCGCGAAGTACGGGTAGGACTTATCGTCCTTAAACATCACGTTGAACTTGGGGTCGTGTTCTTTGATCCAGGTGTATTCCAAGGTCAGGGCTTCGACCTCGGAGCCGACCACTACCCAGGACACCGACGCGGCGCTGGCAACCATTTTCGCGGTTCGTGGATGCAGACGCGCGGGGTCTACGAAGTAAGACGTGAGCCGATTACGCAGATTCTTGGCTTTACCCACATAGATAACCCGGTCGCGGCCGTCACGCCACCGGTACACCCCCGGTTGCGTGGGAATCTCGGAGGCTTTGGGAAAGTCTGGGACTTTCATGGAAACCTCATGTCGCCGCGAACGGGGTTGCTCGGGTCTGGGCTCAGAGTCAAGGCGGTGCCACCGGCGATATTCATGAGTCCAACACTTCGGAATTCAACCCAGATTCGGTGTCGGGGATTCCCAGCTCCTCTGCCCGTTTATCAGCCATGGCCAACAGGCGGCGGATTCGGCCCGCCACCGCGTCTTTCGTCAGCTGCGGTTCACTGAGTTGACCGAGTTCTTCCAGTGAAGCCTGTTTGTATTCCAGACGCAAACGCCCCGCGGAAATGAGGTGCGGAGGAATGTCGTCGCCCAGGATTTCAAAAGCCCGGCGCACCCGCGCCCCCGCCAACACGGCAGCCCGGGTGGACCGGCGCATATTGGCATCATCAAAATTCGCCAACCGGTTGACTTCCCCGCGCTTCTCACGCTTTTCACGCTTATCTGCCCACTCACGCAAGGCCGTTTCCGCGCCCATCTGGGTCAGCAAAGCCCTGATTGAGTCGTTTTCCCGCACGGCTACCCGAGACAGTTGACGTACCTCGCGTGACTTGGCGTTCGCCCCCATCCGTCGAGCCATACCTACCAAGGCGAGGGCCGCCTCGGGGCCGGGCGCCGTCACTTCCAGCGCTGAGGACCGGGTTGGTTCTGTCAGCGAACCGCGGGCCAGGAAGGCTCCCCGCCATGCGGCGACGCAGCCGGATAGGGGTCCGGACACGATTTCCGGAGCTAACCCCCGCACTGGGCGACCCTGTTTGTCCAACAGCCCGGTTTCTTTTGCCAGTTTCTCTGCCCCGGACACCACTCGCACCACGTAGCGATCCGCTTTTCGGATTCCGGTTCCACTGACCACCACCACGGAGGAGTTCGTGTGGTACAGATTCAACAAAGCCTGCTGCAGACGTTTCGCGCTATTGGCGTGATCCAGTTCCGCTTCCACCACTATGGAGCCAGCCACCAGGTGGATTCCCCCCGCAAACCGCAGCAACGCAGATATTTCAGCGCGAAAATCAGCTCGCGACTCGACGCGAACCCCCGCGAGTTCATCTTTCGCGACAGCCGTCAGGGACATAGTTTAACTTCCTCCTGGTTGTGAAAACCGGCACGGTTGAGATCCGGTCAGTGAGTCCAATCACTATTCTAACTAATGATTGTCGAGCTCTTCGATACTGGACAAATCTCCCCAGTTTCCGCTCATGGCATCTCTGAATGCGGCTGCCAATCGCAAGAAGTCATGACGAGCGGTGCCGTCCCCGACCGAAATTTGGCGCAACATGACCTGACATCCCAGTTCGTTAGCGGCATTTTGCAAGTCGTCGATGTCCGTCACTGAAACGGGATCACCAATCACCACTGAGAGCCGCAGCTCGGGGACAATTCGATGTAAAACCCGCAAATGATCGGGAAGGGTCAGGTCTTGCGTTTCTCCGCGTTGGCGGCTGAGATTCAGCACCAGGGCTTTCCGTGCCGGCGAGTGCACCAGCGCTTCCCGCAAGTCCGCAATCAGCAGATGCGGCATCACCGAGGTGTACCAGGAACCCGGACCCAACACGACCCAATCCGCACTTGCGACCGCCTGCAGAACCTGCGGGGTAACCGGCGCGTCAGGAGGATCCAAACGGATTCCCCGCACTACCCCCGGCGCTTTCGCAATCTTGGATTGGCCGCGTATCGTTTGAATCCGCCCGTCCACTTCTAAGTCAGCTTCGATAGCCATGGGGACGGTAGACATCGGCAGCACCCGGCCTTGCGCATCCAACAACCGAGTCATCCATTCCAGACCCGCGACCGGGTCATCGAGAATCTGCCACAAACCAGCCAGCAACAGGTTGCCCAGGTTGTGTCCGTTCATCTCCCCGTTTGATTTAAACCGAAACTGCAGAATATCGCGCCAGGTCAGACCCCAATCGGATTCATCGCACAACGCCGCCAGCGCCATGCGTAAGTCCCCCGGAGGCAGCAGGTCAAACTCTTGACGTAAACGTCCGCTGGAGCCTCCGTCATCGGCCACGGTGACGACTGCCGTGAGATCTGTGGTGAGGTGGCGCAAAGCCGAAAGCGTAGCGTACAGCCCGTGTCCCCCACCAAAAGCCACCACTTTCGGGCCGGTCGCGCGTCCGGGCCACACGGAATCTTGGGGAGGCTGAAAATAATGTCCCTGTACATTCATACCTATCTCACCCCCGAGTCATTCCTTGCCGATATCACGATGCACGGTGCGTACCTGGAAACCTTTAGAGCGCAGCAGGTTGGACAGGCGTTCTGCCATCGCCACCGAACGATGCTGCCCCCCGGTACACCCCACGGCAATTGTCACAAACGGCTTTAACTCGTGCAGGTAACCGTTGAGCACCGGGGCCAAAGTGTCAACATAATGCTGAGCAAACTCGCTGGCTCCGGGCTGACTCAAGACGTATTTCGCCACCGCTTCATCCCGACCGGTCAAGTGCCGCAGCTCCGTCACCCAGTAGGGATTGGGGAAAAATCTCACATCCACCACGTGATCGGCGTCCATGGGCAAACCGTATTTAAACCCGAAACTCATCACTGTCACGTTTAGGCCGTTGACGGTTTCCCCGGACACGAGTTCACGGATTCGCCGGGCTAGGTCGTGAACATTCATGTGGGTCGTGTCCACGTAGATATTGGCGCGGTCGCGGATAGGCCCGAGCAGTTCCCGTTCCGAGGCGATTCCGTCCATAATCCGACCTTCACCCTGCAAGGGGTGGGGGCGGCGCACCTGTTCGTAGCGGCGCACCAGCACTGCGTCAGAACAGTCAAGGAACAAAACTTGCAGGTCAACCTGGGCTTCCCGCAACGCATCCAGGGTCGACATGAATTCCGAAAAGAAACTGCGCGACCGCACATCAACCACCACGGCCAGACGGTGCACGCCTTCCCCGCCGGGAGTCATCATGCGCGCCAAAGGACCGAGCATCCGGGGAGGCAGATTGTCCACCACATACCAGTTCAAATCCTCCAAGACCTGAGCGGTTTGGCTGCGTCCGGCCCCGCTCATGCCGGTAATAATCAGCATCTGGGCACGTTCAGTGACATCGCGCACGGACTGGGCATCCAGCTCGGGAATACCCGATGGCACAGTAGGGGTGGGGTCTTCACTCATGTTTCCAGCTTATCGAGTTGTCGAGGGAAGTTCAGGCTTTGCAGATACCCAAATCTAAAGCTCTTCCGCCGCGTCCAGCCACTGCTCCTCAAGTTGTTCGACCTGACGGCGGGCAGTTTGCAATTCTTTGGCCAAATCCGCGAGTTTTTCATAATCGGCGGGATCCGTGTCAGCCAGCTGTGATTCGATTTGGGCCACCTGCGCGGTGGCTTTGGCAATCTTACGTTCCAGGGATTGCAGACGTTTTTGGGTTTCGTAATCGGCTTTGGAACCGGTTTTTCCGTTCACAAGGGGTTTCTGCGACGTCGATGGCTCGTCAGACTTGGGTCGGCTGGCTGGCCGCGCCTGTTCGGCCAACTCCAAGTATTCGTCCACCCCTCCGGGAAGGTGGCGCAACCCGTGGTCAATGACGGCGTATTGATTATCGGTAATCCGTTCGATGAGGTAGCGATCGTGAGAGACGACCAGCAACGTTCCCGGCCACGCATCCAACACGTCTTCCAGCGCGGTCAAGGTATCGGTATCAATATCGTTGGTGGGCTCGTCCAGAATCATCACATTCGGTTCTTCCAGCAGCAGCAACAAAATCTGCAGACGCCGTTTCTGCCCCCCACTCAGCGCCCCGACCTTGGCTTGCAGCTGGGAGGAGTTAAACCCCAAACGTTCCAACATCTGGGCGGGGCTCAGCTCCTTTCCTTCCACCTCGAAAGAGCCTTTGAGCTTACCTAACACCTGATAGACACGATAATCCGCAATCTCGCGCAGCGCCCGAAATTCCTGGTCCAAGATACCAATCTGGACCGTCTTGCCTTCGCGACGCCGCCCCCGAGTCGGGGTGAGATCCCCCGCCAGCAAACCGAGTAGGGTCGACTTCCCGGCCCCGTTAGCCCCCAAGATTCCGGCGCGCTCCCCCGGCGCTACCCGCCAGGTCACATCGCGTAAAACTAAATGGGAATCGTCTGGCCCCTCGTAGGAAAAGTCCACGTCCACCAGGTCCACAACGATTTTCCCAAGCCTTCCGGTGGCCAGTTTCACCAGCTGCACCGTGTCGCGTACCGGCGGAACATCCTCGATGAGCGCATTGGCAGCATCGATGCGAAACTTCGGTTTGGAAGTTCGAGCCGGGGCTCCGCGCCGCAGCCAGGCTAACTCTTTGCGTAACAGATTTTGGCGCTTTTCGGCGGCGAGAGCGGCCTGCCGGTCACGTTCTACGCGAGCCAAAATGTAGGCCGCGTATCCCCCTTCAAAGGGTTCCACCATCCCGTCGTGAACTTCCCAAGTGTCGCGCGACACCGCATCGAGAAACCACCGATCATGTGTCACCAGCAACAGGGCGCCATCCCGATCTGACCAGCGACGATTGAGGTGACGCGCCAGCCATGCCACCCCTTCCATATCCAGGTGGTTCGTGGGCTCGTCCAGTCCGATGACATCCCAATCGCCAATCAGGAGTTTCGCGAGAGCGAGTCGTCGGCGCTGTCCCCCGCTCAGCGCCTCTACCGGCGATTCCCACGCGATGGCGGGCAACAGCCCATCCAGCACTTCGCGAATCCGCGGGTCGCTGAGGACTTCGTGGTGTTTAGAACCTGCCAGCAGCACCGTCTCCACCGTGTCGGAGCCGCTCAGAACGTCCTCCTGCCCCAGCAAGGCGACTCGCAGCCCGTTGCGTCGGGTCACGAGCCCGGAATGCGGCTGCTGAGTTCCAAACAGTACCCGCATCAACGTTGATTTGCCGTCTCCGTTGCGCCCGACAATCCCGATACGATCCCCGGCGGAAACCCCGACCGTGACGTCGTCGAGCAGGAGCTTGTCCGGGTACTCCACGTGCAGGTTTTGCCCACCCAGAAGGTTACCCAAAACGCCTCACTCCAATAACTGCCGGCAGACCCCGGCAAACCGGGCGAGCTGCGAAAAAATCCGGGAACTACCCTTGTGAAACCACAATATCGGCGTCCGCGGAATCCGTATTGATGACCCCGGTGGAGGCGGCCCGGCGATGGCGGCGGCGCGGCGCGGCGCTCTCCGCGGAACCGTTGGCGCTGGTGATTTCCAAGCGCGTTTGTGCCCCGTCCAGAGCGGGTTTCTCGCTGGCTTTGTCCAGGGAAGGCTTTTCGCTGGCTTTGTCCAAGGAGGGCTTTTCCGGGGGTGTCGTCAGCAGTTTCGGTTCCTTGGTTGGCGACGAGTGGGATTGCTCGGGTGCGGGCTCGTGCTCCTCGGAGGCGTGAGCGGCGGTAGCGATTGCCGCCATAGTCTGACGCACTTCCGGATTCGTTTCTTTCACGGATTTGGCGCGAGACCGGGCACGTTTCGAACTGGCTCCAGACGAGGATCCGCGCCGGGGGGCGGGATGGGACACTACGTCTTCCGGGGCTTGCCCGTTGTTCTCGACCGGCACATCGTGGACGATGAAGCCGCGTCCGTCACAGCATTCACACTGGGTCGAAAAGGCTTCTACCAGTCCCTGCCCGACTCGTTTGCGAGTCATCTGAACTAAACCGAGGGAGGTCACTTCGGTGACCTGGTGACGAGTCCGGTCACGTCCCAGACATTCCACCAAGCGCCGCAGCACCAAATCCCGGTTCGACTCGATAACCATGTCCACAAAGTCGATGACGACAATGCCTCCAATGTCGCGTAGCCGCAGCTGACGCACGATTTCTTCGGCTGCTTCCAAGTTGTTCTTGGTGACGGTTTCTTCCAGGGTTCCCCCCGCACCAATGTAACGCCCGGTATTGACGTCAATAACCGTCATCGCTTCGGTCCGGTCAATAATCAGGTAACCACCGCTGGGCAGCCACACTTTACGTTCGAAACCTTTCGCAAGCTGTTCATCGATGCGGTGGGCGGCAAAAATGTCGTCCTCGCCTTCCCAATGCTTCAGGCGGTCCTTTAACTCTGGAGACAAATCGCGCACGTATTTAGAAATGGTCTTCCAAGCGTTGTCACCCTGAATAGTCAGGGAGCGGAAGTCCTCATTAAATATGTCACGCACGACTCGCACGGCCAGTTCCGGTTCCCCGTGCAACAGGACCGGTCCGTTACGGGTCTTGCGCTGTTTTGTCTCGATTTCTTCCCAAATTCGAGTGAGGCGTTCCACATCAGCGCGCAACTGTTCTTCCGTAGCCCCCTCAGCGGCGGTCCGTACGATGACTCCGTAACCGGCCGGAATCATCGTTTTCAGCAGAGCCTTGAGACGTTTGCGTTCTTCCTCGGGCAGCTTGCGTGAAATTCCGGTCATCGCCCCGCTGGGCACCAACACCAGGTGACGGCCCGCCAGAGTAATCTGAGATGTCAAACGGGCACCTTTATGTCCAATTGGATCCTTTGTGACCTGCACTAAAACCAGGTCGCCGGGGTTGAGCGCGTCCTCGATACGCCCGGTTTTGGCATTCAGACCGGCAGCGTCCCAGTTCACTTCTCCGGCATAGAGAACGGCGTTGCGTCCCTTGCCGATGTCCACGAAAGCTGCCTCCATCGAGGACAACACGTTTTGTACCTTGCCCAGGTAGATATTACCCACGGCCGTCTCTTGGGTGTGCCGCGAAACGTAATGCTCGACCAGCAACCCATCCTCGAGAACGGCAATCTGATTCAAACCGTCACGCTCGCGCACGACCATTTCTCGCTTCACGTTCTCTCGACGCGCCAGGAATTCTGCTTCCGTAATCGGGGTCCGTTTGCGACTTTCCTTACGCCCCGCCTTACGGCGAATCCGTTTCGCTTCCAGCCGCGTGGAACCGTCCAGTGTCTTGACTCCCTCGCCTTCCCCGCCATCGGAACGAGTCCGACGCCGCCGCCGGCGCGTCGTGCTGTTTTCGTCCTCTGAAGTTGTGTCTTTCTCGGCGGCGGGCGCGTTCCCGCTTTCAGACTCATCGTGCGCCGAGGTTTTTTTACGGCTGGAGGTTTTCGAATTGGTCCGAGAGCTCGATGCCGACTCGTTCTTAGCAGAAGAGGACTTCTTTCGGCTGTGGCTTTCCGGCTCGGTCTCGGCGGTAGAGCTGGCCTGATTAGAACGGTTATTACGGGTCCGTTTTTCTTCAGCTGGTGCTGCCGGCGCAAAACTGGACAAGTCCGGAGCCTGGAACAGCAAGCTGGCAGCGGGCAGAGACACCCCCGCGCTCGGCGCACTGGCGGCAGACGGCGCTTCTGAAGCCGAGAAAGTCGGACTGGCGTCCTTTACCTTCCTTGAAGAGGCATTGACTTTTTGAAAAGTCTGGTCTTTCGTATCTTTGGTCGCGGAGGCCCGAGTACGAGTTCGTGCCGTACCGGAATTACGCGAAGTTTTTCTAGTAGCCGCATTTGTTTCGGATTCTGTTGTCTTATTCACTTTAAAGCTCCTGCAAGAGACCGACTAGCAACCTGCCGGTCTATTTAGTTGTCAGTCATCACCAAACGGTGGAAAGTCTATGAGAGATAAGGGATAAACCGGGCTAATGAAACCGTGAGACCGGGCTCACAAAGGATTCCGAGTTGCCGACTTGGGCTGCTCAAGACATCCCTATCTCCGCTCAACATCCTATCGCACAGTCGGATTTTTACCCAGAAAAAACTTCCGATGAGGTGCGAAATGTACATGTTGGTAAAATTTTAGGGTAGATTTAGGGAGTGGCTCAGGTTCACTTGGCGATTACGCTGTGTGACCACGAAGTAAATCTGGTCCTAAATGCAATTTCTATAAATCTACGGAAAGGCGGAAAAGGTGACCGTCGTCTCAATGGGGCTTGAAGGCCTCGACTTGGCGCGGTGGCAGTTCGGTATTACAACCGTCTACCACTTTATCCTGGTTCCGTTCACCATCGGCATGTCCTTGCTGGTAGCACTGATGGAAACATTGTGGTACCGCACCGGCAAGGAATACTGGCTGAAGGCGACACGGTTCTTTGGAAGGCTGTTTATTGTTAACTTTGCCCTGGGCGTTGCGACCGGTATCGTGCAGGAATTCCAATTCGGCATGGGCTGGTCCGAGTACTCCCGCTTCGTCGGTGATATCTTCGGCGCTCCTCTGGCTTTTGAAGCTCTGCTCTCATTCTTCATGGAGTCCACGTTCCTCGGGGTGTGGATCTTCGGTTGGGGCAAGATCTCCAAGAAAGCTCACGTTGTCGTGTCTTGGCTGGTAATGGTCGGCGTCAACACTTCTATGTTGTGGATTATCGGCGCTAACTCCTGGATGCAGCGCCCGGTGGGGGCAGTCTTTGACCCGGCTACCGGTCGTGCAACTTTGAACGGCGCTACCGCGTTCTTCCAAGTTGTTACCAACTCCACCATGTGGCTCGCGGTGTTCCACGTGGTAACTTCTTCTATCTTGCTGGCCTCCACCATCGTGGCTGGCATTTCTTTGTGGTGGATGGTTCGCGCCGCCAACGCTGGCGGTATCGGCGATACCGAAGCTCGCGAAGTCTGGCGTCCGATTGCCCGCTGGGGCATGACCATCATGTTGGTCGCTGGCGTTTTGACCATTGCTTCGGGCCACTTGCAGGGTCAGCACCTGGTTTACTATCAGCCGGCCAAGATGGCTGCCGCAGAAGGTCTGTGTGCCGGTGAATCCGGCGCCCTGGCTCTGGTAGCTTTCTCGGACTGCCCGCAAAACATCCAAAAGAACGACGACGGCTCCTGGCCGTTGACCGAAGTTGGTATCGGCAAGATTCCGGGTCTGCTCGGTTTCGTCGCGCACAACTCGTTCTCCCGTTCCATCGCTGGTATGGCTGACTCCTCCGAGCGCACCCAGACCATGCTAGAGAACGCCGCGGACAAGTACGGCGATAAGGCTCCGAACATCGACACCGCTAACACTTCTGGGATTAAGGGCGAAACCGGCGTTTACAGCTGGGCTCCTTACTCGCCATCTGTCCTGCTGGTGTTCTGGTCCTTCCGTTTGATGATGGGCTTGGGTCTCTTCTGTGCGGCCTTGGCTCTGGTGGGTCTGTACCAGACCCGCGGCGGCAAGGTTTCCACGTCTAAGGGTCTGAAGCGTCTCGCTCTGATTACGCTGCCGATGCCGTTCCTGTCTGCATCCTTCGGCTGGATTATGACTGAGTTCGGTCGTCAGCCTTTCATCGTGTACCCGAACCAGGATGCCTTCGGTTCTGACCTCGCGGTCAAGACCGATGCTGCCGGCGTGTTCATGCTGACTGGCGACGGCTTGTCTGGCGTAGTCAATCCGCTTGAGTTCTTGATTTCGTTGATTCTGTTCACTTTGGTTTACCTGGTGCTCGGTATCATCTGGTTCAAGCTCATGGTCCGTTACTCCAAAGAGGGCATCAACACCCCGGCCTCCGATGGTGGCCCGAACGCTGCCTCTCAAGAGTTGTCGTTCGCTTACTAAGGAGGAAATCAGACAATGACTTTTCTGCAAATCCTTTGGTTTATCCTCGTAGCGGTCCTGTGGGCTGGCTATCTCGTCCTGGAAGGCTACGGCTTGGGTACCGGTATGTTGCTGCGTATCATCGGTAAGACCGATGACGAGCGCGGTCAGATGGTTCGCGCCATCGGCCCGCACTGGGACGGCAACGAAGTGTGGCTGCTCACCGCTGGTGGCGCGACCTTCGCTTCTTCTCCCGAGTGGTACGCCGTGATGTTCTCCGGTATGTACATCGCTCTGTTCCTGGTTCTGCTGTGCTTGATTGGCCGTATCGCGGCTATTGAATGGCGCAACAAGATTGACACGCCGCAGTGGCGTGGCCGCTGGGACACCATCCAAACCATCTCGGCTTGGTTGGTTCCGATTCTGCTGGGTGTAGCCTTCGGCAACCTGGTAGCTGGCATGAAGATTATCGTGGCCGATCCCAAGACCCCGTTCGTCGAGGTCGGTCCCGAGAACGTCGACATCGCCAATGCCGGTATGTCTCAGATTCACTCCTTCGTTGGTCTGGGCGAATTCCCCTTCAGCCAGTTGCTGAGCTTGCTGATTGGTGGTTCCGGCTTCGCGATTCTCGGCGGTTTGGTGATTGCCTCCCTGTCCTTGGTCCAAGGTGCTAACTTCCTGGCTCTTAAGACTGATGGGGCTGTGCAGGAACGCGCGGTCACGATTGCCCCGAAGCTGGGTCTCATCTCGACCGTCCTGACCGCAGTCTTTGCGGTGTGGGGCACCTTCGCTTTCAAGGGCGATGGTTTCATCTTCTCGCTGATCTTCCTGGTTCTCGCGGCAGTCTGCCTCATCGTCAGCCTGCTCTTCGCGTTCAAGGGCGCTTCGGCAAAGGCTTTCACCTTCAACTCCGTTGCGATTGCAATGTGCGTTGCTTGGGTGTTTGCCATGCTCTTCCCCAACGTGATGAAGTCCTCGATTGATCCGGCCTACTCGCTGACTATCGCTCAGTCTGCGGCTTCTGCCGGAACCCAGATTGTGATGACCGTAGCGGCCATCATCCTGGTTCCAATCGTGTTGGGTTACACCATCTGGTCTGTCTACATGTTCCGCGCTCGTATCAGCGTGGCACCTGCGGGCGGCCTGGAGCCTGACAAGATTCGCGAAGGCGCGAACTTCCTGGTTGGCTAAATAAAGCGACGACGGTCTGAAACCGTTACGGGCGGGTCACTACGGTGGCCCGCCCGCACCAGTTTAACCAGGGCTTTTAATCCCTACGGCTGTCCAGCTTTGTGGAGTTTTTTTCTAAAATGTGGAAAGCTGAGGGGGTGAAACCCATGGATCCTCGACTGCTAAAGTACGCTAAATCTGCGCGCGGATACATCATCTTTATCACTGTTTTTGGTTTTCTTTCGGCAGTTTTCATCATCGCTCAAGATTGGCTCATCTCTAAAGCTGCAACTCCGGTCATCATGGAACACCAGCCTTTGTCCTTCATCGTTCCCACTCTCGGCGTGTTGGTTTTAGTACTTTTGGGCAGAGGGCTGTCCCTGCTGATTCGGCAATGGTTTGCGCACCGGGCAGCAACGGGCGCGATTCGGGAAATCCGGGAAAAAGTCCTGACCCACGCCACCAAACTCGGTCCTCGCTGGCAGACCCAACACGGTCAAGACACCGTAACCACGGTCGTGCGCGCCTTGAAAGACCTCGATGCTTACTTTGTCTTTTTCCTACCTCAACTTTTACTCTCAGCGACAGTCACTCCCCTGACCCTGTTGGTGATTTTTTACCTGGACTGGATTAGCGCTCTGTTTGTGCTGGCCACCATTCCACTCATCCCCCTGTTCATGATTCTCATCGGGATTTTGACCCAGGAATACTCCGATAAACGCCTGGCTTCCATGAAACGTATGGGAGGCCAACTGGTGGATCTCTTGGCTGGCCTGGCTACCCTGAAATCCCTGGGACGCGAACAAGACCCCGCCAAGCAGGTGAAACGGGTCGGCTACGAATATTCCCGTTCCACCATGCAGACGTTGCGCGTCGCGTTCATGAGCGGCGGCGCCCTGGAATTCCTGACCACCCTGTGCGTGGCTCTGGTCGCGGTCGAAGTTGGGATTCGACTGTTGAATAACCAACTCGACCTGTTCACCGGGCTGCTGGTCATCATGCTGACCCCGGAGGTCTTTAGCCCGCTACGTGAAGTTGGCAAGCAATTTCACGCCTCCTCCGACGGCGTCACCGCCGCAGAAGCCGCATTTGCCATCCTTGAGGAACCACTACCGAAAACCGGGAACCTCGCGGCTCCTGACCTCACGAAAGCCACTATCCAGTTGCGTGACGTAGGCGTGAAGGCTCGTGGTATGTGGGCCCCCGCCAGCCTCACAGCCAGCCTCGAACCAGGAAAAATTTACGCCCTGACCGGCGCCAGCGGTTCCGGAAAAACGACCACGGCCATGAGCCTTCTGGGGCTGCAAGCCGTGGACCAGGGAGAGCTAACGGTGAGCGGACCTGGGGGCGACGTGCCGCTACACGACATCGACCCGGCCTCGTGGTGGGAACAATGCGCCTGGGTTCCCCAAAATCCCGCCATCCTGCCCGGAACAGTGCTGGAAAACTTGGGCGAATCCGGAGAGAACCCCAGCCCCGCCCTTGTGGAAGCCAGCCGCATCACTCACTTCGATACGGTGGTGCAGGGGCTGCCAGACGGTTGGCTGACTCAACTCGGCGCCGGGGGTTTGGGCCTGTCGGTCGGTCAGCGGCAACGCTTGGCACTGACTCGCACCCTGACCCAAAAGGCACAGTTTATCGTGCTGGACGAGCCGACCGCGCACCTGGATGCAAACCTGGAAACCCAGGTTATTGCCGGGATTAAAGCCTTGAAAGCCCAAGGGAAAACGGTGGTTGTCATCGCCCACCGCCAAGCCGTGCTAAATGTCGCCGACGTGTCCATTCCGGTCGAAACCAGGACCTTCACCGCTGCCGAGGCAGAACAGGAAGCCCGGGCGGCAGCCGAAGCGAAACCAAAGCCACGGGAGCGCAAACGTAAACCGGATGGACGTGAGGATTTACCTCCGCTCATTTTGAACTTGGATTTTGCTGATAACGAGGTGCGCGCATGAGTAGCGACAAGTCAACTTTCCCCGTCGAGCTCATGGAATCAGCTACGGGATTCTCCGGTTCCACCATGAAAAACACCGCGTTTATTTCTCGCGAAGAGCTGCGTAACCTGCGCCTGACCTACCGGATGATGCGCCTGAATCGCACCAATATGGCGCTGGCTATCCTCCTGGGTGTCTCGACATTAGCCTGCGCCATCGGGCTGTCGGTGGTGGCGGCATGGCTCATTGCCCGTGCAGCTCAGATTGACGCCCTGTGGATGGACTTGGCAGTTGCAGCCGTAGCCGTGCGTTTCTTTGGAATTGGCCGGGCGCTATTCCGCTATCTGGAGCGCCTAGCGTCTCACAAGGTCGCCCTGTTGGGGGTTGCCGATTTGCGTCACACGGTTTACCGTATTCTGGCAGGTCGTCCCGCAAAAAACATCGCGGCCTTGCGGCGCGGGGAAATCCTGGCCCGTACAGGCGGTGATGTCGATTCGGTCGGAGACTTTGTGGTGAAGTCCGTCCTTCCCGGAATGGTTACGGCCATCACCGCTATCGCCACCGTTATTCTGTTCTGGTTTCTGGCTCCCCTGGCGGCACTCACGCTGCTGATCTGCCTGCTGATGGCGGGAGTGGTAGGGCCTTTGCTGACGATTCGTTCCGCCCGCATCGCTGAGCTGGCTTCCCAACAGGCCCAGATTGAGCTGACCGCCAGCGCCCAAAACCTCATGATGAATGCCAGCGAACTGGCGGTTTCCGGACGTCTGCAGGCCGCGCAAGACCACCTCAACCAAGTCGAACAAGTCATTCAGCGCCTGAAAGACAAGGCCGCCCGCCCTTCTGCCATCGCCGCTTTTATTGACAATATTTCGATGGGGGCGGCCGTCCTGTGCGGTTTCCTGATTGGCACTCCCCTGGTCGTCAGCGGCCAGCTGTGGGACGTGAACCTGGCGATTTTGGTGCTGGCTCCCCTAGCAGCTTTTGAGGGGACCTCCCAACTGGCTGCCGCCGCGGTACAGCTGGTGTCCTCCGGAGCCGCCGCGACCCGTCTGGTGGATTTGATGGGGGGAGCTGATTATGTCGAGGCCGCCCTGAAGCAGATTTACGCAGCGGACGCCACCCCGAACAGCGATGCCGTCCCGGAGGTGGCAGTCAACGCAGAGGGGCACCGCGCGGAAATCTCGCCCGTCACCGAAGTTGAGGCTCACCTGGTGGCCAAAGACCTAGAGATTGGGTGGCCCGGCGGGCCGATTATCGCCAGCGGGATTGACCTGGAACTGCGCCCCGGCAAGGCTTTGGCGATTGTGGGGCGTTCCGGAATCGGCAAATCCACGCTGCTTTATACCTTGGCAGGTTTGATTCCGCCGCGCGGCGGCAGCCTGACGCTGGGGGGAATCGACATCAGCACACTGCCGCGCGCCACCGTGAGCGAAAAAATCGTGATGACCGCGGAGGACGCCCATATTTTTGCCACCACCGCCCTAGAGAACATTCGGGTAGCGCGAGCCAATGTGGGCAGCGTGGAGGCGGAAAAGCTGCTACAAGAGGCGGGCATGGGGCCGTGGCTCCAGGCCGCCCCGGACGGCCTGGATACCCAGCTCGGCATGGACGGGGCCGCGTTGAGCGGCGGAGAACGCCGACGCATCCTGTTAGCGCGAGCTTTAGCAACCCCGGCGCAGCTCCTCGCCCTGGACGAACCCGGTGAGCACCTGGACGGAGCTCTGGCTGACCAGCTGGTGTCGGACCTATTGGCGACCGGCAAGAGCGGGGAACGCGGCGTGCTGCTGGTCACGCATCGGCTCAGCGCCTTGGACGGAGCCGACGAAGTCATAGTTCTTGGTAAGCTGGATAGCGAAAACGATGAGGGCGTGACCCATATCACCGCTCGCGGAACGCACGCCAGTTTGGTTGAAACCAACCCCACCTACCGTTGGAACCTAGAACAGGAGAAGAGCTACGTCTGAGCGAGTCAGCCCCAAGGTCAATAACTATTTGGGGGAAAGCCACGCTGTTTTGCGTGAAAAAATCAATGCGCTGAACTTGGAGCTCGAAACTTTGCAGCGGTGGAACCACATGAGCCAGAGCATCACCACGGCGCTGCTGGAAGATACCGATGAGGAAGAAGCGCTGTCCCTCATCGCCTCCTCCGTGCGCAGGGTGGCAGAAGCCGATACGACCCTGATTGTGCTGCCCAGTTTAGGTGGAAAATACATCTGTGAAATTGCTGACGGCGAGGCTGGCGAACAGATGATTGGTTTGGAATTTCCTCCCGAAGGACGCGCCCAGTCGGTCATTCGCAACAATGTCGGTATCATCGTGGAATCTATGGAACGCGCGAACTTACTGCGGGTTCCCGAACTGTCCATTTTTGGGCCGGCTCTCTATGCCCCCATGAGCGAGCGCGGAGCCGCCGGCGGGGTCATTATCCTGTTTCGTAACCCCGGCAGCCCCGAATTTACCGTCTCAGATTTGCGAGCCGCCGAGAACTTCGCAGCCCAAGCCACTTTGGCGCTGCGTCTGTCTGGCGTGCGGCAGTCCGAGGACCGCGCGGAACTGCTGGAAGAACGCCAGCGCATCGCCCGCGACCTGCACGACCTGGCTATACAACAGCTATTTGCGACCTCCCTGCACCTTGAAGCCTTAAAAGAGGACCTCAGCGATCAGGAACTCACAGCTCAAACAATTCGCACCACCCTGGATGAAGCGCTGCGTTCGGTGGGTGACTCGGTGGGGGAAATCCGCCGGATTGTCAGCGAGTTGAAAGATCAAGACACCACGGAACCGGAGCTGTTGGGCGGATTGCGGATGGAGGCTTCGCTGTCCCGCCGCTCCCTCGGATTTGCGCCGTCGCTCATTGTGCGCGTAGACGATGAAGTTTGCACCCTGGACAATATGGAACGACTGGAGGAACGGCTGCGCCGGAAGCTGCCGGAATCCCTCATCTCGGATGTTTTAGCAGTCGTGCGTGAGGGCCTGACGAACGTGGCTCGCCACGCTCACGCGACCGAGGTGCGTCTGGAAGTCGATATTTGGTTCAATCCTGAGTTGATTCCTCCCCGATGCGCCCTTACCGACGCGAGCGTACCCACACCAACCCAGCCCAACGGACTGCTGCGAGTGGAAATTCAAGACGACGGGTGCGGGATTGATTCCAAGATTGACCATCATTCAGGCTTGGCTAATATGACCGCGCGCGCCACGATTCACCTGGGGATGATGCGCATCGGAAAACGCCCTGACGGTGCCAGCGGAACCCTTTTGACGTGGTGTATCCCACTTAATTAACTAGGGACTAAAGCCGCGTGCCGGGCAGATTCACAGTTCCGAACGCGGAGAGTTCTTGCGCCACTCGGCGGAACGCTGCGAAGCAACCCATGCCGCCACCTGGGTACGCCGCTGCAAACCCATTTTCGACAGCAGTGCGGTAATGTGGTTTTTCACGGTCTTTTCGGCCACACCCAGAGTGTCTCCGATTTCTCGGTTAGACAGGCCATCGCCGATTAATCCCAGGATTTTCTTTTCAGTGGGGGTCAAGTGTTCGGTAGGGTCGCTGCGGTTAGCGCTGGTGCGGGTCACGGTACGTTCATCAAGCAGGGTGCGCCCCGCCGCCACGGCCTTGATGACGTTCGTAATTTCCACCCCGGCGACGGTTTTCAACAGATAAGCCGCCGCCCCCACTTCCAGGGATTCCGCCAGCGCCTCATCATCGTCAAAGGAGGTCAGCACCACCATGCGGGCGTTTGGCGTCATTACTCGTAGCTGACGAATCAAATCGATGCCGGTGCCATCGGGCAGCTGCAAGTCCACCAAAACCACGTTCGGGTTGGCCAACTCGGCCCTAGACAGGGCTTCGGCAACCGAACCGGCTTCGGCGACGACTCGCAAGTCCGCTGCTCTATCGACAAGCTCGGCGATTCCACGGCGAACAATCTCGTGGTCGTCAACAATCATGACACGAATCTCCGACTGCTCAGTCATCTTTGGTCCTTCCTAACGCTTTCGCTGGCAACGTGGGCAAAACACGCTGGAGCGGCCGTCAATAATCATCTTATCGAGCCGGGTCCCGCAGCGGCGGCAACTTAGACCGCCACGACCGTAAACCTGCAACTCTTTCGCGAATTCACCCGGGTTACCCCAAGAATTCACGTACAGGCGGTCAAATGAAGTACCGCCGAAATCTAAAGCGTGCTCCATCACCTCCGCCACGGCACTCAGTAATTTCCGTAGTTTCCTCTCACTGAGTGACCGGCCGGGGGCAGCGGGATGTATCCGGGCAGCAAACAGGCCCTCATCAGCATAAATATTGCCGATACCGGAGACAATGCTCTGGTCCAACAGCTTGGTTTTTATCGCTCGGGTACTGGCGCGAGTCTTTTCCACGAATTTCGTCGTGTCGCGGCATGAGTCCAGCACATCGCGGGCAATATGTTCCACGCCCTGCGGCAGCAGCGGCTCCGGTGCCCCCATCCCTCCGGGCGCACCGTCCGCGGTGGGCCGCAGCGGTCTGAGTTCGACGTGTCCAAAGGTGCGTTGGTCGCAAAACACCAGGTCTTTCCCGTTGTCCAGGGCGAAACGAAGGCGCTCATGGGCGAAGAGACGAGCCTCCCCGAGGCTTTGTCGAGCTGGCGGTGGCAGGGCTGAACCGGCACGGTGCAGAGCCGCACTCCCCGATTCGACCCGCAGCTGGCCCGACATGCCCAGGTGCATCACGAGGGCAAACGAGCCTTCTGCACTTGTGACATCCCCCGCTAGGGGAAACCACAAAAACTTTCCGCGCCGGACTGCTGCGCTCAGACGCGCCCCCTCCAGTCCCGCACGTAACGCGGCGATTCCCCCCTGCTGATTGCGCAAAGTCCGCTCATGGGTGGGGTCGCTGATGCTCAGGACCCGCGCTCCCACCACGGTTTGTTCCAGATTCCGGCGAATCGTTTCCACTTCGGGAAGCTCAGGCATCAGCCACCTGATCCCCGAAACGGTCTTGCAGCGCCTCAAAAGCGGCCTCGGCAGCGCTATGTTCGGCGGATTTCTTGGAAGTGCCCTGACCTTCGCCCAGGACCTCACCCTCCAAGCGAATTTCGGCTCTGAATACACGGGCGTGATCCGGGCCGCTGCCCTGCACCGTGTACTCCGGTTCGCCCAGCGAGTTAGCGGCGGCAAACTCGCTCAGATGGGTCTTCCAATCCATTCCGACCGCCCGGCGCGGCGCGTTACGCAAGTATCGCCGCAGGTGTCGCTCTATGGTAACGCGTGTCGATTCCAAACCTGAAGTGAGGTAGGACGCGCCAATCAGGGCCTCTAAAGTGTCGGACAAAATGGAGTCCTTTTCCCGGCCTCCCTGACGGTCCTCGCCGATTCCCAGCAGGACGTAATCACCCAGGTGCAGCCGTCGCGCGACTTCTGCCAGCGGGGTTTGGCTGACGGTGGCGGCACGCATCGGAGCTAACTCCCCCTCGGGAACATCGGGGAAGTTACGGAACAGGTACTCGGTGACCACGATTTGCAACACCGCGTCCCCTAAAAATTCCAGTCTTTCATTTGTGCCGGCCGAGCCGGTTTTCCCATGTTCGTGTGCAAAAGACCGGTGGGTCATCGCGACCACCAAAAGTTCTTTATCGACCGGCTGCCCCCAGTCGGCAAGTAAACGTTCCAAGGTGGCTCTGGGTTGACCCGGTTCTCCGATTTTGTCTGTGTTTGGTGAGGACTGGTTCACGAGGTTTCGTCCCCTCCAGCTTCCTGAGCTCGCAGCTCATTGGCTAAATCCCCCAGCACGGCCCAGCGCGGATCCAAGACTTCGTGGTGGTGATCGGGGGGCAAATCCGCAAACTTTTCCCCGCAATCCGGGCATAATCCCTGGCAGTCGGGGTTGCACAGCGGCAAAGTCTCCATGCCGAGCACCAAGGCATCGCGTAGCACCGGTTCGAGGTCTACCTCATCTTCGGCGCCCACTTCGAGGATGTCCTCCCATTCCTCGTCACCCTCCTGGCGGGCAGCTTCACGGGCGCCAGGAAAGAAGAACATCTGGGTTTCGTTGACTTCTACCGTCCCCGGAACCGGGTCTAAACAGCGCGAACATTGGGCATCTGTCGGTACCATACCCCGCAGGTTGACCAAAATTCCCTCATGCAGGGACTGCAAACTGACCTCGAAACTGCCTTCAGCCTCCCGCAGGGTCACGACTCCGTTCGTCCAGGTGTCCGGCAGTGGCAACAGGTAATCGTGCAGTTCGAGTGTCTTTCCGGGATTGCCTGGCAGGGAGGTTAACGCAATGCGGTAGTCAGACCCGGCATCCTGATTGTCTAACCGAACCGACTTTTTCCCGGCATCATGCGCTTTGGTGCCGCTAGTCATGTTTGGCCTCCGGGGTTTCCGCCTCCGGTTGGGGCAAATCATCGGGGTTAAACCGGGCGCGTTCGCTCAAGACTCGCCTTCCTGCCGCGGACTGTTCCTTTAGCTTGTCCAGAGTTTCTTCCAGCGCCGTCAGCTTTTCCTCACAATAGCGGTCGGCTCCCGCAGTCAGGTCGGTCGCCTGACGAGTCGCGGCCTCAATTATCATCTCGGCGCGTTCCTTGGCCATAACGACGATGCGTTCCTGGTTGACCAGTTCGTCAGCGCGCGCGTGAGCATCGGCTTGGATTCGTTCTGAAGTGGAATTGGCCTGCGCTAAGGCGGCTTCTGCCTCTTCTTGGGCACGAGCAATGACCGCATTGGCTCCGGCCACAATCTGGTTGGCGATGCGAATATCGGTAGGCATTGCTTCGCGCGCCGATTCCAGCAAAGAAAGAGCCTGGGCTTTATTAACCAACACGGATGAACTCATGGGTAGAGAGCGCGCCTGGGCAATTAAGGCTTCCATCTGGGCTAATACATCCATCAGCTCCGAGCCCTTGTAATCCTGGGCGTTCAGAGCGGCCACCATTTGCTCTGAGGTTAAGGCTTCGGGCTCTACAAATTCTGCCTTGTCGGCTTGGCCCGTCGCTGTCGAGTCCGAATCCGGACCGGGAGTCGTGGGGGTCGCCTGCCCGTGATCGGGTTGTTCATCTGAACTGTCCTCAGCAGTGGTAGGTAAATCCGCTGATTCCATCATTTGGTCGTCCCTGTTTTCCTCGCTCATTTTTCTCCCTAGCTGTTGTACTTGTCGAAACGGGCTGATATGACATTATTATCCCGGTTTGGGGGGCTAACTTGGTAAGCCTCATACAGAGCTTGCGCGGTATCCGCACAAACCATCGTATAGACATCAGCTCCGTAACTGGCGACTTCCTTAACCATAGAACTTGAGACGTGAATCAACGCCGGTTTGCAGCCCACAAACACGGTCGGCGGAGCCCCGATTTGGCGATTCATCTGACTCATCGGATTTTCGTAATCAAAGTCCTGGGAGGTACGCAGTCCTTTCGCAATAACGTCAATATGATGTTCTTTACAGAAATCAGCTATCAGTCCTTCCACAATTTCTACGTTGACGCGGGTATCGAGTTTCGCTTCCCGAATCGTGGTCTGAGCCAATTCGATGCGTTTATCCAACGAAAGCAGCGGGGTTTTCTTTGAATTCTCGGCAATTCCTATGACTACAACATCTGCAAAGGTCAAACATTGGCGCACCATATCGAGGTGTCCATAGGTGAACGGGTCAAAAGTTCCGGGGCAAAGCGCTTGAGTCACATATCCAGATTACCGGCAATTCGGCTAGGCTGTGGTCTGTGACACGAATTGTTGCTGGCGAAAAGGGGGGCTTGCACCTGACTGTGCCGAAGTCGGGAACCCGCCCCACTTCCGAGCGGGTGCGCGAAGCGATGTTTTCCCATCTGCTTTGTTCTGGGTTCCCACAAGGTGCCGCGGTTTTGGATTTGTTCGCCGGTTCTGGAGCCCTGGGTCTGGAGGCGCTGTCTCGTGGCGGGGCAAGCGCGGTTTTTGTCGACGCCGCCGGGTCGGCAGCCAAGGTGCTACGTGCGAACATAGATACCCTGCACTATCGGGACCGCTCCCGTGTCCTGGTGAAAGATGCCGCCAAGTACGTTTCTGAACTGAAACCCACGGATTGTTTTGACCTCATTTTCTTGGACCCACCTTATGCTTTAGCACCTTACGTGCTTTCAGAGATTCTGGCAGGCCTGACCGCACACTTCAGCCCGGAGGGGGTCATGGTACTGGAGACATCAAAAAAGTTTCCTACCCCTGAGATTCCTTCGGGACTGCAAGCCGATGGCACGAAGAACTACGGGGATACCCTGGTCACTTATTTGCACCAGGCTCGGGACTGCGGTTGAGTTGGATGGCTCGCTGTGCAATCACAGCACTCAGAGCTGGCAGTACCAGATAGATAGCTTCCTTCACAATCATCATCCCGGAATCGTTGATAGGCACAGCCACCGCCATACCCAACAAAATACCCAAAGCCACGACGCGCAGGGCAGGCAGGTCAGTGAGCTGATCCCAGGTGGACACCCACCACGGCCAGGACACTTGGCGGCGTTTTACCATCACTGTGGCCACCACTAGCGCCACTACTACCAGCGCTAATAGAATGACGACCCCGAGGTTGTTCTCAAAAGAACGCAGCACATCGCGGACTTTTCCGGCAATCAACTCCTGACTTTCACTGCTGCCCAGATTCGACCAAAAGTTCCCGATATGACTGTCTGAACCGCGGGAGAACCAGCCGATAGCCCCCATCACCCCCAGCGTGAGCACCACCCAGACACCGGCGTGCCACCAGCGCGGTTGAACTCCAGCAGCCATCAAGGCGACTATCCCAAAGGCCAGAATAATTCCCGGAGGTCCCCCGAAGTCCGCACCCCAACCAGGCAATGCATCGATCAAGAGGACTGCGACACCGAGCCCCGCGGTGACCCAGGCGGCCCGGCGTTGGCCCCAGAAACGTTGCAGGACCGGCAGTAATGCCAGGAGAGCCCCGACAATGAGAATGATGTAGGTCCGGTTAGAAATGCCGTAGTAGCGCCGCGAACTGAGGACCAGAGAACCCATAAATCCGTTGCGCTGATGGGCGGAGCCCAGGACAATGTCCAGCGCCAAAATAAAGAATGAAATCCCCGCCAGAATAGACACCGCATGCGGGCTACGCCACAGAATACCCACCAAAGCCACCGCAATCACCGCGGTCAAGGCCAGGGCTACCGCGATTGCGCCAACCGTAGAGTCGGTACCGGGCAAGTTCCACCACGGAATCCAGTTCAGAATCAGCGCTGCCGGTAGCATCGCGAAGGCAATAAGGCCCAGGAGACGTACCACCCACCAGCTGTTTGCTAAACGCCGCGAGCCACGCGACGCAAAAGCCCAGATTATCAGCGCCCCAATCGCCAGGTAAGACAGCAGATGAAAGACCTGGTACCACCGTGAGTTGGCGCGCAGGGCGGAGCTGGCGTGACGCTGCTGCTCGGTAATCACGGAACAAGCCTCGGCGACGCTAGCGACCGGGTTAACTCTCAGCTCAGGAAGGGTGATATTCGCCGGCGGGACCAGCTTGGGGTCCAGGTATGTGCGCGCGTTCAACACTAAACCGCGTACGTCGGCAAGAGTTGCTAAGCCGTCGGCGCGAGTCGTGGAAGTGTAGAGAACACCAGTGCCAGCAGTCCCAGCATCGGAAGCTGCGGCCGACTCCCCTCCCGTCAGCACCAATCCGGGAGTCTGCGCTGCCAGCAGCTGCAGGGACCTGGCACCTTCAAAATCCCCCAAAGAAGCGATAATGACCGGACGAGGGTGCGCCGCGCTCTGATTTGCGCTCAGGATGGCGGACAGCTGCTGTAGGGACAGGGTCTTTGCCGTGTCGTAGGTGTTCTGATTTAGCACAGCGGTGTCAACCGTATCCAAATCCACCACAACATCGCTGGGGGCGGCGGCGAGAATGCTCTGCCACGCAGATTCCAAATATGTCCGATTCTTTAAGGTCTTGCCTAGCGGCGAGGTGGGCTGTTGGGCTTTGGCGGCAAGTGCGGCTCTGGCCCCAGCCCCGGTACGCTCGTTATAGAGGGAATCGAGCGTGGAAGGATTGATTCGCGCCATTTCGGGGACGACCGGCAAGGGCAGCCAGTGGGCGACCTGACCGCGGCGATTCGCCAGTGGTATTCCTGCATTTCGTCCGACCGCCCAAGCATCCGTCGCAAAAATCCCGCGAGTGGGCCAAGTAATATTTTCGGTGCGGCCTTTAAACTGGGCATAGGTGACAGCTGCAGATTTTGGCAAGGGCGTGGCGGCGGCAGGTTCGACCTGAACCGGTGTCTGCGCGGCCGTGCCATCGCCCTTCACCAGCTTCATCCCCAGGCATTGCGACCCTACAGTTTTAGCCAACCGGCGCCCTTCTTCATCGGCAACATCGCCGCGAGCCCGCAGCTGCATCCATCCTTCGGTGGGACAGGTATAAATCCGAAATGACCGCGTGCTCAGTGCTGAAAACGTAAACGGAACCAGCATTTCCCCCAGCTGATTGCCCTGTAGATCGAGGTCGCTGGGCTTCAGACCGCTCATCCCCAAAAACAGCACGCCGGGGGCGTCCGGAGAAGGCGCCGCGGCATTGACACCCTGCGTCCACAGGCCAGGAGCGGCCAGCGTCCCGCGGGCAGCGGCAGGTATCGCGCTGGCTTGGGGAAGGGCCGCCAGCGTCACCGTCAGCATCGCGATAAATGCTCCCAGACGCCGCCACCATGAACACACAGAGGGAATTTTACCAAGTTTAAACACGCCAGCTGTACTCCCTAGGACTTCGTGAGATTCTGAGCCCCTTCCCCCAGGTCAAACACCAACCGAGCCAACTCCGGATGCGCGCTGAGCTGGGGATCTTCCGCCACGACCGCGGCCGCCGCGGCTTTGGCGGCCGCAATGACTTCCGCGTCACTGACCAGGGAAAGCACCTTTAGCCGGGAACGGCGGCCCGATTGGCTTTGCCCCAGTACATCGCCCTCCCGGCGGATTCTCAAATCAGCTTCAGCCAGCGCGAACCCGTCCCGGCTCGCCGCAAACGCCAGCAGGCGCGCCAGGGCCGGAGCCAGCGTTCCCTCCCCCGCTTGTGCCATCAAATCCGCCAGGTTGTCCGAAACGGGCGGGAAATCCAGGGGGGCAATGGCGAGGCAAACGCCGGGACGTGAACCGCGGCCAATCCGCCCTCGCAGCTGGTGCAGCTGTGAAATCCCGTAACGGTCGGCATCCAAGATAATCATCATGGAGGCTTCGGGCACGTCCATACCGACTTCCACAACCGTGGTGGACACCAGCAGCGGGGTGCGGCCCGCGGCAAAGTCCGCCACGGCCTGTTGTTTGGCGCCGGAATCCAGGTTGGAATGTGCCACCCCAATCGGAATATCTCTGAATACGGGCAGTTCAGCCAGTTGCGCCGCGGTCTGAGTGACGGTGTGCAGGACCCGGCCAGGCTCCAACTCTTCGAGTTCGCCAAACCCGGCTAAATCGTCACCCCAACTGGTTTTTGCCGTGGTTTTTCGCTTTTTCCGCCCGGTTTCCGAAGGATTCTGAAGATCAGCTGAGTCGGCAGAGTCCAGTTCCGAGGCGTCCGGCGCAATCTTGGGGCAAAGCACATAGACTCGCCCTCCCTGTTTAATTTCTTCCGCGGCCCGGCTCCAGGCGCGCGTGACCCACCGCACATTTGCTTCATTGACCAGGAACGTCTGGACCTCCGCGCGTCCCGCGGGCAGCTGGCGCAACACGGAAACATCCAAGTCCCCAAACACCGTCATGGCGACGGTTCGCGGTATCGGCGTAGCGGTCATCGTCAAGAAATGTGGGGCTCGCTCCCCTTTCGCCAGCAGAGCGCCGCGTTGTTCCACCCCGAAACGGTGCTGCTCATCAACCACTACCAGGGCCAGGCGAGACAATTGCAGCGACTCAGTCAGCAGAGCCTGGGTTCCCACCACCAGCATCGGCTCACCGGCCGCACCCCGGTCGGCAATTTCTCGTTTCTCCGAGGCGGGCGTCGAACCGGTCAGCAAACGTAGCGGAACACTATCCGTGCCGGGCTGTGCCCCCGATAGCTCGCCCAGAGGATCCGCCAGTGCCCCCAACAACCGATTCAGGGTCTGAAAATGCTGGTGGGCGAGGACTTCGGTGGGAGCCATGAAAGCGGCTTGAAAACCGTTTTGTACCGCAGCGACACATGCCAGAGCCGACACCACGGTCTTGCCCGACCCCACTTCCCCCTGCAACAGCCGATTCATCGGGACCTCACGGGCAATGTCCCCCGCGATTTCATCCCAAACCTGGCACTGCCCGGCAGTGAGCTGGAAAGGCAACCCTGCCACGACTTGTGAGACCAGGTCGCCAGGTTCCCGCTCACCCGTACTCGGCGCGGAAACATCCCGAGAAACCGGCAAGGACCAGGCCGGATGGGCTTGGACCTGGTTGCGGGCTTTGGCCAGAGCCGCGCCCAGCGTAAATGCCTCACGGAACCGCAGATAGTCCACAGCAGCCTGGTATTGGGCATCAGTTTCCGGGTGGTGCAAGCCGAGCAAGGCTGTGTAGGCGTCAGGCAGGTTTCTCTCGCGGCGCAGCGAGTCGGGGATGGCTTCGGGAATCTCCGCGGGATTTAGCATCAGCAGCTGAGTGTCGATGATTTTCCCAATTTTCCACGAGGGCAGGCCCGCGGTGGCATGATAGAGCGGCTGGGGGCGGGTTGAGAGGGTCTTTACGACTTCCGGGTCATAATCAGCCAGCACCCGGTATTCCGGATGAGCCAAGAAGGCTTCGCTGGCCCGGCTGCCCGGTTTACCCGAAAGTCGTCCGGCAAAAACCGCTAAAGTCCCCTTTTCCAGGCGATTTGCGTGCATATTTAAGGCGTTGGGGTGTTTCGCAAAGAAACGCACGGTCAGGCGGTTGACCCTCTTTCCCCACAAGTCCGGACGGAATCCTCCCTGGTCAAGGGCGTCCGTTTCCAGCTGGTCCTGCAGGGTTACCGTGAGCATGGCTTTGTCGTGGCGGCGAGTCCAGCCCAGACGCGAATCCATCACCACCGCAAAAACTGTGACATCCGCGCCGGGGATCAGCGAGTCAAAGCGGGTCAGTTCCCCCCATCGATAGGTTCGCCGCGGCGGGTACCACAGCAAATCACCCAAGGTTAATACCCCCAGGTGAGCGAACTTGGAGACGACGGATTTCGCCTTAACTATCCGCTCCAGAGGGGTCTGCAAGTTCACCATGGTTTCACCTTATCAGGGAGCCTCTCACTGAAAATTCGGAAGTGTTCGAAAACCGGAGGTCACCGCGGGGAAACACACCACAGATGTCAAAACCGAACTCCAATGCAGGTGGGGCCGGGCTGTCCTCCGTAATAGGCGACAAGTTCAATGTCCGCGTAGTTCGCCAAAGCGAGCTGCAACTTCATCCGGTCCGTGCTGACATTTTCGGAACTGATGACCGCGTGGAGTTCCCGGTTCGACCCCAGGTCGTTGACAAGGTCGCGAATCTGGGTGTCCAAGTCATGATTAGACAAGGGTTCAACCCGGATGCTGGCTTTCAAATCCCGGCAAGCGGTTTCCAAATCGCGCAGTTGCTCCGAAGCTGCACCGCGAAACCGTTTCCCCTGCAATGATTGCACCAGCCACGCTGCGCTCAACTCGTCGTCGGTATCCGCCACCATCACAGGAGCGTCCGCGCACTCGGTATCGTCCAGGGAATCGCGCATTGTCAGAGCCATTTCGTGCGCTTCAGGGGTGGTGGGAATGATCAGAGTAGCGCGGCCTTTGGGGATGGAGCGCCAGGCCCAACAAATCTGTTCGGGATTTTCCGTGCCTAAAAGGACCGTGGCTCCCGCTCTGGCGTAGGTCTCCACCAGTGCCGGCGCGGCGCTGAGGACCAGCAGACCCGGAGTCACGAGCGGGGCCTGACGGGCGGCAAAGTTAGATAAAACCACCACATTGTCAAAATCAGCAGTGAGTTTAGTCAGGGGGTCTTCGTCGCCTTCGAGAGTTTCAGGGCGGAGGCCGAGATGATGAATCAGCACAGCTCCGTGCGGATATGGCAGGGCTGCTAGAGGCGAGGGGGTGTGTACGTGCGCTACGAAACGTCCCACTCCGATTTCATCTACAATTTTACAAACCAGCACTTCAGAGCTGGCCGCCCGCAGACTGTCCCGCAGCTTTCCGGTAGGTATATCCATGGCCTCAAAATGGAAAGTGGCGGCAAATTCGCCGCCCGGCACCGTGTGTCGCAGACTTTCCGCAACGATACGCGAACGATTAGCCCAATCGCGCAACATGGCTTGCACCGTGGAAACATTGGTGGCGGCGTCGCCTTCAGCTGTGGCAGCCAAGTCAGCCAAGGAAGCAAAAATCAGGCAGGCCCCCGCCAGACCGGCGTCTCCCACCCCGCCGTGAGCGTCAGCGGAATCAATGGTAGCTTCCTGCGCACAAACCAAAGCCGTGTCCACGACTTGTGACAAAGTCAACAGTTCCAGTTCCGAAAGCTGTTCGGAAACGGTAGAAATGAGTCGCGATAACCCAAATTCCCAAGTATCTGAACCACTGATTGCCTTGAACGCCTGGTCCATAGCATCGATGGCCATCAGCAAATCGGCCGGACGCGCCACGGGCGCATCCCCCCAGGCCTCGGCACAGGCGGCAAAACCGGAAGCAAGGAAAATCCCGACTGATCCGTAGGGAAATTTCGCGACTTCCCGGCTCAGCGCCCCCATAAATTCCGCGGGGCGCAGGGAGGGACTCAGGGCTTGCGCCGCACGCGTGGCCGCCGCCCAAGAGTTCGCCAGATTGGCCCCGGTGTTGAAATTCGGCACCGGAAAAGTGTTGAGGTCGTCCAGCAAATCCCGCGCCTGATTCAAGACCTCCCCCGTGCGCACGCACCATTCGCGAAGGTCTTTTGTCTCCAACTTTTGTCGCGCGGTATCCAACCTGTTTCCTCCCTGGTCACCTCCTAAGTTACCTGCTGCCGCCCGGTTTTCCCGGTTCCCATTCCGGTTTGGCCAGTTTTGCGTCTGATGGCAATAAACGTCGGTCCCACTGCCGCTACCCGAAACGACAATGGGACCAACCAGACTGGGGAATTAACCTCACCACGGAATCAACGCTGGGGCAGACCCCGTTCGTCATCGCCCCAAACCTTCCCGGTGTAGTGGGGACTCATGAGGGACTCCAAGCTGAGTACTTCGTCAAGCTCCGCGGGGGTCATCAAGCCTTTTTCAATGACCAGTTCCCTGACTGACTTGCCGGTCTTCGCGGCTTCTTTCCCAATCAAGTCACCATTATGGTGACCGATGATGTCGTTGAGATACGTGACGATTCCGATGGAGTTATGCACATATGCTTCGCAGACTTCACGGTTGGCGGTGATACCGTCAATGCACTTGGTGCGCAAGGTGTCAATGGCATTGGTCAGCAGCTCAATGGATTCAAACATGCACTGAGCCGCGGCTGGTTCCATGACGTTTAGCTGCAGCTGGCCCGCGGCGGCAGCGTGGGTGAGGGCGACGTCGTTGCCCATGACCTTAAAACAAACCTGGTCAACGACCTCGGGGATGACCGGGTTGACTTTGGCGGGCATAATCGAGGAACCCGGCTGCATCTCGGGAAGGTTAATTTCATGCAGACCACAGCGCGGCCCTGAGGAAAGCAGTCGCAGGTCATCACAAATTTTCGACAGCTTGGACGCCAGCCGCTTCAGCACCGCGTGAACTGCCAGGTAAGCGCCGTTATCTGAGGTGGCTTCCAGCAGGTTAGTCGCTGGAACGATCTCGTATCCAGTCACTTCCGAGAGCTTTTGGCACGCAACCTTTGGATAGCCCTCCGGCGTGTTTACACCGGTGCCGATAGCAGTCGCCCCCAAGTTCATTTCCAACAGCAAATCCCCCGCAACGGACAAACGCGTCAGTTCCTCACCTATGTTGACTGAAAAACCGTTGAATTCCTGACCCAATGTCATGGGGACGGCGTCCTGCAGCTGGGTGCGGCCCATCTTAAGAATGTCTTTAAATTCTTCGCCTTTGCGGGCAAAAGCATCGGACAGCTCACGTACTGCCCGCTCCACTTCGTGAAGCTGGGTGTACACCGCCACGCGAAAACCGGTGGGATAGGCATCGTTGGTGGATTGGCTCTTGTTCACATGGTCATTAGGGTTGATGATGTCGTAGCGGCCTTTTTCGTAGCCCAACAGTTCCAGAGCCAGGTTCGCCACGACTTCGTTGGTGTTCATGTTCACCGAGGTGCCCGCCCCGCCTTGGAACACATCCACGGGGAACTGATCCATGGCTCGGCCCTTCTCTAGCACTTCGTCGCAGCCGGCCACAATGGCGCGAGCGATGTCGTGGGGAAGCACGTGCAACTCTTCATTCGCTAACGCCACTGCCTTTTTGACCTGGACCATGGCTCGCACGAACTCCGGAACATCCTGGATTTTTTTACCCGATATATGGAAATTCTCGATTGCCCGCAGGGTTTGCACCCCGTAGTAAACGTCGTCAGGAATTTCACGTTTCCCCAGCAGGTCCTCTTCGATACGCCCAGCCATCATCGCTCCTATCTGTTCCCCGGAAAAAGGATTTCTACACCGTTTTGCCAGAACAACGGCGTTCTGGCAGTCCCATTCTAGTCTGCGGGTTCAGCGTCGTGTTTCAGAACGACCGGTGTCTTGGGCACGCGTAACGAATCTACTTTCAAAGCGGGGTTCGATTTGAGAATCAGCCCAGTTTGCCTTATCATAGTGAGGTTGCTCGTTGAGAGCTGCGGGTTCAAAGCCCGTGAAAGACTTTGAAGAATTACAAGAAATCAGAGGTATGAACATGGCAGCGGTATGCGATGTATGTGGAAAAGGTCCCGGTTTCGGGATGAGCGTGTCTCACTCTCACCGGCGTAACAAGCGTCGTTTCAATCCGAACATTCAGCGGGTTCGTGCCATCGTAGAAGGTACCCCCCGTCACTTGAACGTCTGCACCAAGTGCATCAAGTCCAATCGAGTGGTGCGCAACACGGGTCGCTAAACCCGATTCACTTCTTGAATGCCGCGTCAAGGTCTGCCTTGGCGCGGTTTTTGTTTTTTCACGCTGTCAGTACAAACCCGCTTCTGGCCGTAGCTCTGAATGATAAATTTTGTAAATAAATTAGTAGTTTTCGTACAGTTGTATTCACCTTTTGAACTCCGCTAAAATTGGATGAAATTCCAGTTCAATGCCTATTTTGCGCCCCATAACGGCGATCAAACCCCGCCACGGCAATTTTTGTACAAAAACCAGATTTCACCTCCCCTCGACCCCGATTTTTTCGCACTATTTAGCGGTTTACTCGCTCTAATCGGAACATTTAACGGGCTAATTTTTCTGAATTTTTCCTGAGCGTAGCCTGGTGATAATCTCTCCGTAAGCTGGGTGCGCAGCGACAGGGTTGTCTCTGGCTCTGAACATTCAGCGGTGAATATAGCAACTACGTATGGAGAAAACATGAAAGTAAAACACATTTTCGCCTCTGTGGCGGGTGCAGCCTTATTGGGCGGCGCCTTCTTAGTTCCGGCACACGCCGACTCCTTCCAGGACTTCACTCCGGAAACCGTTCAGAATAACGACAAACTGCCCGTGGTCAACACCTACCGAGCAAACAACTACCTGAAGGCAAACGTTTTGAACGCTTACCCGGTGTGTAACGCCGGTGAGGACCTGCGTACCGTCATCTACAAAGTCTCGACCAACTTCGAGCCCAAAGGTACGATTTCCACCACCAACCGTACCAACGCCTCGGTACCGCTGACCCAAACTCTGTCCAAAACCGAGACCATCAGCTTCTCTTACCACAGCGACTTGAACGCGGGCGTCAGCGCCACCGCTTCGACCAACACACCCGCAGGTGAAGGTCCCAACGCTTCTATCACCGCTTCCCTGGCCAAGACCATTGGCTACTCCATCTCGTACTCCCTGTCCTACACCGCTGGCCAACAGATTGGCCCTTACCAGGTTCCTGCCGGCAACACTGGTGAAGCCACCTACGGCTTCCGTACCATCACCATGACCGGCACTCAGCAGGCTTGCAAGCCTAACGGAACTTGGGGCCATGCTTTCGCCTGGACCTCCAAGGCCCCGGTTAAGAACGAAGTTGTCGTCAAGATGTACGCCACCCCGGACGGCGCACTGGGCGGCAACGGCGACACCAACGCTTCTCAGGACGCGGGATACCCCCACCCCACCGAAAAGTTCGTGGCCTCCACCGAGCTGAAGCCCGTTGATCCGAACGCCGTGAATGACGGCAAGCTCGACTTGGCTCCCTTCCTCACGGTTTCTACCGCTAAGGCACCCGGTTACGCCGGTACTGTAGCGCTGCGTGTCAAGAACGTGGGAACCGAAAACTACTACGGCGAGTTCCCGACGGTGTCTTTCTTGGTGAAGGTTCACCAGGTTTCCGGCCCGCAGGGCGTTGATCGTCGCATCACCACCGGCCGGTTCAAGGGTTCTACGGTTGAGGATCTTGGCTTCGATCGCGCTACCTCCACGCGCACCTTCCGCGTTACCATGTCCAACCTGATTAAGCCCCAGCAGGAGATGCTGCTCGCCAACTTCAACTTCGGCGATGGCTACATCGGCAGCGCGAACGGCAAGGACAAGCGCTTGCAGAACTGGATTGAGGTTTCTCAGCTGGGCCGCTTGGCGAAAGATGTTTCTATCAGCAATGACCGTTACCTGGATTCCCGTACCTTGGGTGTCACCTTGACTGACGGCCGCAAAGCCAAAGCAAATCTGGGCGTTTTCTAAGCCTGCTGTGCGCAAAAATTTGCTCAGAAAATAAACTTTTGGGGAGGTTCACCGCAGTGAGCCTCCCCAAAAGATTTTTTAACAAAAAATCCGCCCAAAATTTACACGCAATTAACATCCGTGCGATGTTCAGTTAACAGTCGAAAGGTACAGTTTTCTTGGTTGCCGGGCGCGGGCCGCGTGCCTAATACGACGGCTTGAGCCTCCGACAGTCACACTCACAACCCTAAGGATGCTAATTTTGGAAATTACTGCCACTATTGTGCTTGCAATCGTCATCATTACGGCACTATCTTTCGATTTCACTAACGGCTTCCACGACACCGCCAATGCTATGGCCACTTCTATCTCGACCGGTGCCCTCAAGCCCTTTCAGGCGGTGGCGATTTCTGCCGGTTTGAACATGGTCGGGGCGTTCCTCTCCGTGAACGTCGCCGCCACAGTCGCCAGCGGCATTGTCGATTTGAGTTCTTATGACCTCACCAACCAGGCCGAAGGTATCAACCTTCTGATGGTGGTGTTTTCCGCCCTGATAGGAGCCATTATCTGGAACCTATTTACGTGGCTACTGGGGTTGCCTTCCAGTTCCTCCCATGCTTTGTTCGGCGGCATGATTGGCGCGGCTTTCGCGGCGATGGGTGCCGGGGGTGTGGAATGGGGTTCTATCTTGGGCAAGATTGTGATTCCTGCCGTGGCTTCCCCCTTGATTGCGGCCGGCGTGTCCGCCACGGCTACTGCCCTGGTCTACTGGATTACGAACACGATTCCGAACGGGCGGAAAGCCTCCCACTTCCGTCACGGCCAAGTCATCACCGCTTGCCTGGTGTCACTGGCTCACGGCGCGGGCGATGCCCAAAAGACGATGGGCGTAATTTTCCTGGCCCTCATCGCGACCGGCAACGCAACTGCAGAGGATCGCATTCCCGTCCTGGTCATCCTAGCTTGCGCGGTAGCAATTGCAGCGGGTACGCTCTCCGGTGGCTGGCGGGTTATCCGCACTTTGGGTAAAGGTCTGGTCGACCTGGAGCCTCCCCAGGGAATGGCTGCAGAAGCGACCTCCGCGGCTATCATTCTGACCTCGGCTGCTGGGGGGATGGCTTTGTCCACCACCCACGTGACCACCGGAGCCATCTTGGGCACCGGATTGGGCAAGAAGGGCGCTACCGTGCGCTGGGGAGTCGCCATGCGGATGGCATCCGCCTGGGTCATCACCCTACCCTGCGCCGGTGTGGTCGGCTACGCAACCTGGTGGATTGCCGCGTTGGCAGGTCGGGCTCACCCCATAGTCGGGGCGCTGATTGACTTGGCTATCCTGCTGTTTATGGTCGCTCTCATTGTGCTGCGGTCGCGGAAGAATTCCGTGGGTGCTCACAACGTAAACGAAGAGTGGGATCCGAATGCCGAGTCGATTGATTCTTCGCTACAAACCGCGCCGACCCGCGAGGTCGACGCGAACCTGCGTGAGGACATTGACGAAATCATGCAAAAGGGCTTGGATAAAGCCGCTGAAGCCGCCCTGGTGACCTCACAGTCGCGAGCTGACCAGATAACCGAGCTGAGACGCCAGCGCGACGACCTGATTGAGCAGCTGCGCAAACTCGATCGTGAACTCGAAGAAGTGCTCTTTTCAGACGAGCATCTGAAGGGCGAACGTAACGTTCCCGTCACGGCCAGCGCCAGCGCGGGTAAAACGGTTGCCGCCACCGCTTCGGAATCGCCGGATAAGTAACCTCGGAAAGGACGAACAATGACTGTCGAAATGGCTTGGGCAATCGTTCGAGTGGCCGCTTTGGCCCTCATTTTTGGAGCCGGGATTCCCATGCTCTATGCCCTGGGAATGCGCGCTCATGCCGGGGATCCCATTCGTGATGAAACCGGTGAAGTTATCGCCGACACTGAGCCAACGCCGCAGATGCGAGCGCTAGGCTGGGCGGTCTACGGTTCTCTGGCGGTCATTATCGTGGCCGCTATTGTCTGGGTGGCAAAAGACTCCATAGAGTTCTACACTGGATGGGCACCCTTTGGGGCGATATAAATACTTTCTGAAAAATTCGACACTAGTTGCCTCGGTTTCCGGCCGAGGCAACTACCTTTTTAGACTCCAGTCCCAGAATTAGGGGTCTTTTCCGGGCGTATCGGGAGCGGGGCGTTAGAAATCGGGGATTAAACAGGGGTGGTTATATAGGCCAGTAACCCCGATTTACCGCAAATATCAATCACTTAGTCTCACTCCGGTTTCGACCTGACCGGGAAAATACACTGTTAGGATGAAAGTATGGCTACAACTCATTTGCAAGGTAATCCCGTAAATACTGTTGGTTCGCTGCCCGCGGTGGGTTCTCCCGCCCCGGACTTCGTGACTGTCAAACAGGACCTGTCTGAAGCGAAACTGTCTGATTTCCGCGGCAAGACAGTGCTCCTCAACATTTTCCCCTCCATTGATACGGGGGTTTGCGCGGCCTCAGTACGGCGTTTCAACGCCGAAGCCGCGAAGCTCGATGGGGTGGAAGTCGTCTGTGTTTCGCGCGACCTGCCGTTTGCCCTAGGGCGTTTTTGCGCCGCGGAAGGTATCGACCACGTCACCACGACTTCGGCGTTCCGTTCCAACTTCGGCCAGGACTACGGTGTCCAGCTAGCAGACTCCCCTATGACCGGATTGTTCGCTCGTTCCATCGTGATTATTGATCCGAACGGTGTGGTGAAATACACCCAGCTGGTCGACGAAATCACCACGGATCCTGACTTTGAATCGGCTCTGAAAGCACTGAACTAGGCTTCCCTGTTTTTTCGTTTCGCACTAGCGGCGACCGGCAAAACCACTGGTCACAGCCGCTGCGCTGCTGCGCTCATCCACAGGCACAAGGTCGCCGCGGACGTCACGTTTAAGGACTCGGCACGCCCAAACATGGGAATGGACACGAGCACATCGCACCAGGATTCCTCGGTTGGGTCCAGCCCGTGTGCTTCATTGCCCATGACCCAAGCGACTTTCTTGTCGCTCCAGGTCGCGGCTGTAACCGGGGTTAGCATGACGTCGCCGGATAGGGACGTGCCCACAATGGTCCACCCTTCAGCTCGCAGAGCCGCCACCACGGCTTCTAAATCCTGAAACCGCGGCGTGGGAACATGGAACACACTGCCCACCGAAGCGCGAATGACTTTCGGGCTGGTCGCATCGGCACAGTCTTGCCCCATAAACACCGTTGAGGCCCCACAGGCATCAGCCAGCCGAATCAGCGTCCCCGCGTTGCCCGGGTCTTGAGTAGCGGGCAGAATCAAAGCCAGGGTCCCCTCCGGCGAGGCCGGCACGGACGGAAAAGCCTCAAAACGCGCCACCGCAATCCACCCTTGTGCGGCATCACTCAGTGCCTTCTCAACCTGCGGGGAAACAATATGAATATGCAGCCCCCCCGCAGATACTGTGGACTGAGCAAAATCCAGCAGCTCCGGGCGAGTCTCGGCGCCTGCCTCGGTCACAAATAAATCTGTCACCGCTCCCTGAGGGGCACTATGCAGCAGCTCAGTGACCGCCTGGGGACCTTCCACCCGCGTTAAACCCGAACGCAAACGCGCGGAACGCCGCGAAAGCCCCGCCACCTTCCGGATGCGTTCGCTTCCGGGGTTGTCGAGGATTTCGCGACGTTCCACCATAGAGTTTTCGATTGATAAACGCCGGGCTTTAGGCAGCCGCGGGAGCGTTTACATCTTTGGGCAGAGCGGCCTGCGCAGCTTTAACCAATTCGTTGAAAGCCGCAATGTCGCTAACTGCCAGTTCGGCCAGCATACGCCGATCGACTTCAATGCCAGCCAAACGCAGACCCTGCATGAAGCGATTGTAGGTCATGCCCTGGGCGCGGCAAGCCGCATTGATACGAGTGATCCACAGCCGGCGGAAGTCGCCCTTGCGCGCCTTGCGGTCGCGGTAGTTATACACAAAACTGTGGGTGACCTGTTCCTTAGCCTTACGGTACAGGCGAGAACGCTGGCCGCGGTAGCCCTCGGCCCGTTCCAGAGTAGTGCGGCGTTTCTTGTGAGCGTTTACTGCGCGCTTGACACGTGCCATGATTTATCTCCTTTTTCCTTTACTTACCCAACAGCTTCTTCATGCGTTTCACGTCAGCGGGAGCCACGACCTGGTCCTGGCTGAGGCGACGGGTCCGCCGAGACGACTTGTGTTCCAGCAGGTGGCGCTTGTTAGTCTGTTCGCGCATCAGCTTTCCGGAGCCTGTAACACGAATCCGCTTTTTAGTCCCAGAATGGGTTTTATTCTTTGGCATATTATTTCTCCTCTTTCTTAAGCGGGGCCTTCTTGGTGGCCGGTTTATCGGTTTTGCCCGCGGTTGTCTTGGGGGCAGCTTTCTTGGTGGTGCCAGTCGTTCTCCGGGCAGGAGCCTTGGCACTGGTGGCAGCAGGTTTATCGGCCGCCGCAGTGGTTTTCGCAGCCGTTTTCCGAGCCGGCGCTTTCCGCGTGGCCGGTTTTGCGTCAGCTTCCGCGCCTTGGGCGGTATCAGCCGCAGGTTTAGCCTCTGGTGCCGGGGTTTCCGCCGCAGTAGGGCTGGCGGGTTTCTTTCGTGCCGGCGATTTGGCAGCCGGCTTCGCGGCGGGAGACTCTGAAGCCTGGGAAGCCACGGCGGCCAGGTTGCCCGAGCCGAGCTGATCGAAAGTCAGCGGTTTCAAAACCGGAGCGTTCGCTTGTTGAGCCACCCGTTGCTGATTGCGCAAAGCCCGTTCCGCCTTGGCATCACGTTTCGCTTGACGTTCATCCTCGCGGCGCTTGCGCTGTTGGCTCATGGCGTCAGTCTTTTTCTTAACCGGGCCAATCACCATAGTCATGGAACGGCCGTCCTGCCGGGGGGCAGACTCAACGACACCGTCATCAGCGATATCCTCAGCCAAGCGTTCCAAAAGTTTGATTCCCATTTCAGGGCGGCTCTGTTCCCGTCCCCGGAACTTAATCATGATTTTGACTTTGTCTCCGCCATCGAGGAAACGCAGAATGTGGCCTTTTTTCACCTCGTAGTCGTGGTCGTCAATCTTCAGTCCCAGGCGGATTTCTTTCAGCTGCGTACTGGCCTGATTCCGGCGTTGATCGCGAGCCTTTTGCGCGGCTTCGTACTTGTATTTGCCGTAATCCATCAGTTTGCACACCGGAGGATGCGCTTCGGGGGCGACTTCCACCAGGTCCAGACCGGCGTCATCGGCCAAGGTGATAGCCTTCATGGTGGCCACCACTCCGATTTGTTCGCCGTTAGCACCAATCAGGCGCACTTCTGGCACCCGAATTTGGTCATTAATCCTTACGTCAGTAATGAGGACTCCTTGCTTGTAACCACGCCGCGAGCCAAAGCACACACAAAGTTACCCCACGTCTGTGGCATACAAAGCACAGCCGAGCGCTTTAGACCGTAACCCAAGACGTGCGTATCCGAAGGAAAACTGCACCGGGTGGAGGTGGGAAAACTTTCCGCTTGCTTCGGCATACAGCCGAACAGACTAGATTCTAGCGTATCTGCGAGGTTTTCGCACAATTGGCTTTGCACACCTAGACAGGATTCACTCCACTGCAAGAGAACTCCCGATTCGAATTTTGCCAGATTCAAGCCAGGGGGACGCCGCCGCAGCAGCGTCCCCCCATATAGCAAAAGACCGAAAGGCTGTGCTAAACCTGGAATCCACTCATGTGGCATTCGAGTTCATCGGCGAAGGCTCGCAGTTCCGAAGTCGCCTCTAAAAGATGCTCCACCGATTCTGAAATTCCTTGTCCTCCCTGAGCCACCGAGGTAATCATGCTGTTGATTTCGTTCGCAATCGAAGCCGCGTCTGCAGTAGAACGGCTCATTTCATTCGTAGTAGCGGTTTGTTCTTCCACCGCAGAGGCAATAGTAGTTTGGAAATCAGAGATTTGAGAGACAATTTCAGATATTTCTTCGATAGCTTCCACTGCGCCGGTAGTATCGGTTTGAATTTGCTCAATACGGGTAGAAATTTCCTCCGTGGCCCTGCCGGTCTCGGCAGCGAGGTCCTTCACTTCACCGGCCACAACCGCGAAGCCTTTCCCCGCATCGCCAGCGCGGGCCGCCTCAATCGTGGCGTTCAAAGCCAACAGGTTGGTCTGCTCTGCAATCTTAGTAATGGTTTTTACGACTTCCCCGATTTCCTGTGAAGATTCCCCCAGTTTTGCTACAACCTTGTTCGTATGCTCGGCAACCTGTGTGGCATTGCGAGCAACCGAAGCCGCCTCTGTAGCGTTAGAAGATATCTCGCGGATAGACGCACCCATCTGTTCCGAACCGGCTGCAATGGTTGAAACGTTAGAAAAGACATGTTCTGAGCTGCTATCGACTTTCGCAATCAGACTGTTAGCCTGGGATGCGCTGCTCGCGACCTCGTCCAGAGTGTTGGTAACGCGCTGTGAGGACTCTTTGACCTTGGCAGAAACATTGTAGGTTTCGACAATCAGTCCACGTAGGCTTTCGGTGGCCAGGTTCATGTTACGAGCCATGTCGCCAGCCTCATCGTTGCTCTTAATGTCCATGTGTACAGTCAGGTTACCGCCAGCTAAAGCCTCTAGACCCCGGTTAACTTGGCGAATGGGATTAACGATGCGTCGAGTCATATTTACGCTCAACAGGATCGCGATGACGATGCTGATTAGAGCGACCCCACCCACCCCGAGGAACATAGTAGTTTGAGCTCGAGCAGCGTCCGCTTTTGCCGTGGAGACGCGCTTATCGATTTCCACGCCAACCTGGGTGAGCTGTTCTTCCATAGTGTTAATGAGACCGAGGTTATCCTGCGGCCCTTTCTCAAAAGTCTCTAGACCGTAAACCCAAAATCCGTGGCGTAGTTCGGGCCGTCCTGGACAGCATAGGCCATAGGAACCAGATGATTAGCCCGCAGAGTCTTCCACTCTTGATAAGTTTCAACGAATTTCGGGAAGGTGGGAAGGTACTTTGATTCCGGGGATTCACTGATTGCCTGGATGGATTCTTCGATAATGGCATCGTGTTTATCGACCCGTTCCTTATCGCCATCCTTATCTTTAGTCGTCAGTTCCAGCGCTACCCAGTCACTCATCATGCGTACATAAACTTCAGCATGCCAAATTTTTTGAATAGGTTCCTTTAGCGCCGAGGCTTCCATAGTCTCGGCGGTGGCGGCATTGACAGAGCGCAAGCCAATCACCCCTACCACGGCAATCAGCACCATAGCCAGCACCATTACCAGGGTAATCAAAGCCAGCTTCATGGCGATAGTAAAACGTTTCGCCGAGCGAGAGATATTCTTTGCCATTGTTCCTCCTTGATAAATGGACTTTTTGCCGTCATACGGCGAGAACCTAAACATTCTTTAGCCATATTTCCAAAAATTGTACAGTAGTACGGTTTGTTTAGTATGGAGTTCAGCCATATATTTTTCGTTTATTCAACTCTCAAAATTTTGATTATTCTGAATACGTGTACCATCAGCCACTACGCCCCCGACATTAAGTAATGACAATTGGTTGTTAAGGACCATTTCTGGGACCGCCAGAGCCGGCTTTGTCAGACGTAACCCAAGCTACCCCCTTAGAATCCCCAAAAATACTGAAAATCCCGCCTAAAATTACGGGTGAGGTAGAGACTTATGGAAGCGAGGCTAACCAATGATTCCTAACCTAAAGGTCCTGGCTGCAAGCCTGGCGGGGGCACTCCCGCAAACTAGCGCGAGACAAAGCGACGGACCTGGCGGCGGCGAGGCAAACCTGATACTTCCCGATTTGTCCCTCGCCAACATACACGGCATAGCCGGTACCAGCTTGCTGATTTTCGGCATGGTGGTGTGCGTCGCCGGTCTGGTGTTTGGCATAGTGACGTTCTTTAAACTCCGCAGCCTGCCGGTGCATAAATCCATGTTGGACGTCGCCGAACTCATTTACTCCACCTGCAAAGCCTACTTGGTGAAACAAGGTAAGTTCCTGCTGTTGCTGTGGGCTTTCATCACGGTCATTATCCTCGTCTATTACAAGGTGTTAGTGGGCTTTAGCTGGGGCAAAGTCGGGATTGTGGTGCTATTCAGCCTGCTGGGGATGGGCGGTTCGTTTGCCGTAGCCTGGTTCGGTATTCGGGTCAACACTTTCGCTAACGCCCGGGCGGCTTTTGCCTCGCTGCGTGGCAAGCCCTACCCCGTTCACCAGATTCCACTGCAGGCCGGGATGTCCATCGGGACCGTGCTGATTTCCCTCGAACTGTTCATGATGCTGGTTATTCTGGTGTTCCTGCCCGCTGACGTGGCAGGTTCGTGTTTCATCGGTTTTGCCATCGGGGAGTCACTAGGGGCGTCCGCCCTGCGTATCGCTGGGGGTATCTTTACCAAGATTGCCGATATCGGCGCGGACCTCATGAAGATTGTGTTCAAAATTGACGAGGACGACCCGCGCAACCCCGGGGTCATCGCCGACTGCACCGGGGACAATGCTGGAGACTCGGTGGGCCCTTCCGCCGACGGCTTTGAGACCTACGGTGTCACCGGCGTGGCTCTGGTGACTTACGTCATTCTGGCAGTTCCAGACCCCTCCATCCAGGCGCTGCTGCTGGTGTGGATCTTTACGGTACGCGCGGCGATGATTATCGGTGCGGCACTGGCCTACGCCATCAACGCCCTGTGGGTCAAGGGGCGTTACGGGGACGCGAAACGCATGAACTTTGAAACCCCGTTAACGACGCTGGTCTGGTTGACTTCGATTCTGTGCATCGTATTGATTTTCCTGGTGACTTTCTTTGTGGTGGGTGAACAAGGCAACCACCTGTGGCTGAAACTGGCGACCATCGTGACCTGCGGTACTCTCGCGGGAGCCCTGATTCCCGAACTGGTGAAAGTATTTACCTCCACAAAAGCGCGTTTCGTGCGGGAAACCGTGAAATCCTCTCGTGAGGGTGGTGCTTCGCTGAATATTTTGTCCGGGATGGTTTCCGGCAATATGTCCGGATACTGGCTGGGAATCACCATTGTGGGTCTGATGGGAATCGCTTTCCTCATTTCCCTGCTGATACCGGAATCTCTGATGGCAGCTCCGGCAGTATTCGCATTTGGCCTGGTAGCTTTTGGTTTCTTGGGGATGGGTCCGGTCACCATCGCCGTTGATTCCTACGGTCCGGTCACCGACAACGCTCAATCCGTCTATGAACTGTCGCGTATCGAATCGGTAGAGAACATCGAAGCCGAGTTGATGGCTGACTTCACCATCAAACCCGCTTGGGACACCGCGAAACTCATGCTGGAGGACAACGACGGAGCAGGTAACACGTTTAAAGCCACGGCAAAGCCGGTTCTCATTGGTACCGCCGTGGTAGGCGCCACCACCATGATTTTCTCTATCATCATGACGCTCACAGATCGTCTGCAAGATGCACAAGCCGTGGGGAATCTTTCACTGCTTCACGCCCCGTTCCTGCTGGGGTTGATTACCGGGGGCGCCGTCATTTACTGGTTCTCCGGAGCTTCCATTCAGGCGGTAACGACCGGGGCAAACCGAGCTGTGGCGTTTATCAAAGAGAATATTCACCTCGATGCCAGCAACGAACGCGCCTCCGAAAAGGACAGCCGAGCGGTCGTGGAAATTTGCACACAATATGCCCAGCAGGGGATGCTGCTCATCTTCCTGGCAGTGTTCTTTGCCACGCTATCTTTCGCGTTCGTCGAGCCGTTCTTTTTCATCGGCTACTTGATTTCTATCGCTATTTTTGGTTTGTACCAAGCCATATTTATGGCTAACGCCGGCGGGGCTTGGGACAACGCAAAGAAGGTCGTAGAAGTCGATTTGCACATGAAAGGCACCGAACTGCACGATGCAACCATCGTCGGGGATACGGTCGGAGATCCGTTCAAGGACACGTCCTCAGTGGCTCTGAACCCGATTATCAAATTCACCACCCTGTTTGGCCTGTTGGCTGTGGAATTAGCGGTGAGTTTAACGAACCAGGGTCAGGCACGCCTAGTGCATATCCTCGCCGGGGTCTTTTTCGTGGCTTCAGCCTACTTCGTGTGGTGCAGTTTCTATCAGATGCGTATCCGCGGCGCCTCTCGTGACGCCATGCACGATCACGAACCCCCGGTCGACACGGCTTTGAACGGAATCCCCAGCGTGAAAGACCGGGTCACCCGGCCGGCAATGAAGATTATGCCGCGTCCCGGCGGTATCGAAGCCCCCATTGACGCGGCCGCGCTAGACGAGATTCTCGACTCCTCACCAACGGATGACAGCCCGGACACCGACCTCTTGGATCAAGTTCCCGACCTTGAACTAACGGAAGAATCATCGCAAAGCAATCCCCCGCAACCACCCGACCAGGCTGCGGAAAGGAAAGGGGAATAACCATGAAACTGGCAATCAAATGGGAAAATGCCCAAGTTGACGAAGCCGGGCGAGTGTCCGGACACTCTGCCGGAGACACCCTGGTGCGACGGATTTTGCGCAACTTCCCCGACTCCATCCTCATCGGCGGCTCCGCCCGCCGCGCCGAAAACTTCAGCGTGGCTCCGATTGAGATGCTCGACCCAACTGACACGGCCGTCATCAACATGGACGTCATCGACTCGCCGCGACTGTGGCAGAAAATGCACAACGCGGGGGCGGAAAAACCGCACATCATGAACTTTATGTGGTGGTCTCCACGCGAAATGACTACGGTAGAGGGCATTGCCTCGATGGCCCTGTCTTGCGCACTGTTCCCCACTTTTGCGAACTCGGAACGTACCGCCATGGAAGTCCGGGAGATTGCCGAGAAATGGACCGTGAAACCGCTGCACGAACAGATGCAGCTGGGGTGGGTCAACCTGGGGTTCCGCCTGGCTCACGTCCGTCCGCGGGTTGAGACAGAAGTCCCCGTAGTGCTCTACCCCTCGATTTACCTTTCAGCAAAGAAGCGCCCGGATATTTTCTTGGACGTGGTCAACTGGGTACACCGCCAGATTCCGCTGCGGGTAGAGATGCGTTTGCACGAAACCCACCTGGTCAGCGAAGCCGCCATGAAGTTTTCCCATCGCGACTGGATTTGGGTAGGACCTTTGACCGCCACGCGACAGTCCTATTGGGAGGCTCTGGCACATACGACCGCTTTCCTGGCGACCACCGAGGAAGAATCCTACGGCATCGAGTACGTAGAAGCCTTGGGCGCGGGAGTCATCGGGGTTTTTCCAGACCTCGATTGGGCTCACGCCCTGGTGCCGCCAGACTACCCGTTCTTTTATAAGTCAGTGGAAGAAGCCAAGAACATGCTGTGGCAGGTTCTGGTTAAACCCGCGGAGGCTCGAACGAAAATGGACGCGTCAGCCGGCGGTTCGATTCAGAAATGGATTGGCGAACACCACTCGGACGACGTCTTTGATGAAGCCCTGATTCAACACGTTGTGGACTGGCTGGGCGATATCCCCCACGCCTAGGGTATTTCACAAGGGTGGTGGGGCGCTGGTAGCACTAGCGTCCCGCGTCGGATTCACCAGCGTTCCCGCCGACCTTTCCGGTAACGTCGCAGTTCTGGGTGCTGGGGTGGATAGCAAGGGCGGTCGTCAGCGAATGGGGAGAAGTTGCACGTAAGTGGCGCGTGGGGGGATTTCTGGTGACCGCAACAGGGATCTGTAAAAGCGTTTGACGGCAAGTTTCGCGGCGTCACGGTCGTCAGGGGTGCGGACTGTGACGACCAGTCCCCCCGCCGGGCCGGCTGCGATGGTCTTAATTTCGGCGCCCGTATGGGCTGATAGCGAGTTGAGCAGTGTCGCGAGTTCAGCATCGTCCCAGGCCGGAAGCCAATCGTCACCGCTGGCCAAGGCATTCAAAGCGGGCGGCCCCAGCATGATGCTGGGCGCATAGGCGTGAATCCACTCCGGGTCACGCGCCAACGGCTTGGCCTCCGTAGCGCCACCCAGCGCCACCGGGGCATCCAGCCACAGAAATCCCTCGATAGCCAACGCCGCCAAAGCTATTCGCGCGGGATTGACCAGCAGCGGTCGATGGTGTTGCGGATCCATCAACTCCGCGAAGCGTGCCGCGCTGGAATACACTGGCAAGGCAGCCCCGTAGGGGGCATAAACGGCCGAAAATGATGGCGATTCGCAGTTTCCTGAAAGCGCCACGGGAGCCTCCACGATGAGGCGTTCCGTTTGCAGCGCTGAAAACAGTTCAGCCTGCGCTGCCCCCACATCTTTGGCAGCTGCCAGTTCCAGGGCGCGCCCGGTTCCGGGCAGTAAATCACCGCAGTCTGACGAATAGGGATTTTTTGCCAAATGTTTCATGAATGTTGCCGCGCTTTCAAACAGAGTCCCGCAGTTTTACTCCGCCAGACTCGCCAAGGCTTCGGCTACCGTGAAACGTTGCTCATAGATGGCTTTGCCAACAATGACACCCTCCAGGTTCGGGTGGGCCCCCGCCAAGTCCCGCAGGGCGTGCAGGTCGCGCAGGGCAGACACACCCCCGCTCGCCACAACTTTTGCCGAACTGGATTGGCACACGTGAGCCAGCAGTTCCAAGTTCGGCCCGGTCAAGGTGCCGTCTTTCGACACATCCGTCACCACGTAGCGGGCACACCCCAAGGCGTCCAAATCCCGCACAATCTGGTCCAACAGCGGCCCTTCACTGACCCAGCCGCGTCCATAAACTCGCTCGCCGCGCACGTCCAAACCGATTGCGATACGCTGCCCAAATCGCTCAATGACCGTGGCGCACCATTGGGGATTTTCGATTGCGGCCGTACCCAGGTTTACCCGCGCCGCTCCGGCATCGAGCATGCGGCACAGGGAGTCATCGTCACGCAATCCCCCGCTGACCTCAATGTTCAAGCCCGGATAGGCTTTCACTAGCGACTCCACTAGGTCGGCGTTGGAACCCCGCCCGAATGCCGCATCCAGGTCGACCAGGTGCAACCATTTGGCGCCAGCCGCCAGGAAGTCCGCCGCGACCTCCCCCGGCTCTCCATAGGTTTTTTCCGTCCCGGCTTTCCCTTCGGTCAATCGGGTCGCTTTCCCGTTCACCAGGTCAATCGCCGGTAACAGCACCATCTGCGTCAATGAAAGTCCTTTCCGGGGTCGATTTACGACTCGCCAACTTTAGAGCATCTCTAACCAGTTTGAGAACACGCGAGCCCCGGCTGGTCCGGACTTTTCCGGGTGAAATTGGGTGGCGCACAAGGCTCGGTTTTCCACGGCTGCCACAAAGTCGGTGCCGTAATGTGCCCAAGACACCAGCGGGGGGCGGAACAGCCGCCGTGATTCCTCATCCATTCCCAAGGCCTCAGCGGGGTCGCTGAGGCAAGCGTAAGAGTGTACGAAATAGAATCTCTCTCCGTCGAGGCCCGCCAAGAGCTGCGACTGGGCCGGGACATGCACTTTTGACCAGCCCATATGCGGTAAACGCGCCGCCGGTAGCGCCGTCACCATTCCGGGCCATTGATCCAGCCCGGCGGTGACTTCCCCGTTTTCGTCTCCGGAAGTAAACATGACCTGCAAGCCGACACAGATGCCCAGAACCGGGCGACCTCCAGCGAGCCGGCGTTCAATCATCAACGGCGCCCACGAGGCTTGCAGGGAACGCATTACCGCTGCGAAGGCTCCCACTCCGGGAACGACCAAACCGTCGGCCTGCGCGACTTCAGCCGCGTCAACCGAGAGAGACACCTGGGCTCCCGCCCGCTCCAGGGCGTGCGCGACGGAAAGCACATTGCCGTATCCGTGATCCAGAACGACAACTTTAGGGTCGGTCATGAGGCGTCCCCCCGCCCTTCTGAGTCCTCACCCCAGGTCGCGTCATCGGAGGAATCTGCCTGACCATGTTGACGCCGGCGTTCCTCGCGGGAATCTTTGATGCCTTTACCCAGCATCCGCAACGCTTTCCAGCGGGGCATATCGACGGTATCAACCGCCCCGTCCACATCTGCCGGATTGACCCTCCCCAGCACCAAATCCTCGATGACCATTGGCATCTGCGCAATGACCAGGCCGGCCGGCAAGTCCACTTCAAAAGCCTGATTGGCCCAGCGGCCCGCCAGGACTTGACCGGTCACTCCGGGTTCCTGTTCGGTGCCGGGAGCCAGCAGGGCAGAAAACACCACCACCGGCATTCGAATAATCTCAGTAAGCGTAGACGCCACCGTATCCAAGTCCGAGTCCAGCTCATTGAGGCTTTCAACCAGCAGTGCCATTCCCCACTGTTCTTCGGTCAGCTCCAGGTTTTGTACCACCAGCGCCCCGGCGTCCGTAGGCACCACCACGGCCGAAATATCACTCAACGCACACAGCGCCCCTAAGGCTTCCGCTGAAGCCACCGGAGTTAAGAAACACGCGGTGGCTCGCCGGTTCACCAGCGGAGGCTCCGACTCTTCCGGTAAATCCAGCTTTTCGTCCGAGCCTAAAATCGGGGATTCCGGTTCAAAGTCAACATCTCCCAGTTTGGCGATGAGGTCGGCAAACTCGGCATCGTAGGCCCGCTGATCGCCAGGCTTGTCCCCTCTGTCCTCAGGATTTCGGGCTTCTTGCGGTTCACTCATCACTAGCCTTTCCCGACGCTACAGAGTTCCTTTAGTGGAGGGAACGCCCACCACCCGCGGATCATATTCAACTGCGGCCTTTAACGCCCGCGCCAAGGCCTTAAATTGGGCCTCCACGATGTGGTGCGGGTCCCGGCCCGCCAACAGGCGCAGATGCAGACAAATACCGGCATTCAGCGCCAGGGATTCAAACACGTGATAAGTCAGCGAGCCGGTGAAGTGTCCGCCGATGAGGTGATACTGCTGGCCTTCCGGTTCCCCCTCGCAAACAACGTAGGGCCGTCCCGCCAAATCCACCACGGCGTGAGCCAAAGCCTCATCCAGAGGCACGCACGCGTCACCGAAACGGCGGATACCGGCCTTGTCCCCCAACGCTTCGCGTAGCGCCTGACCCAGAACTATGGCCGTATCCTCCACCGTGTGATGGACATCAATGTCGGTGTCTCCCGTGGCTTCAATATCCAAATCAATCAGGGAATGACGTGCCAAAGCGGTGAGCATGTGGTCATAGAACGGCACCGTGGTGTGAATGTTGGCTGAGCCGGCCCCATCCAGGTTCACCCGCACTTTTACTCGCGATTCCGACGTTTCCCGCGTGACCTGCGCCACCCGGGGCATCCGAGTTTCGTTCATTGCAATACCTCCTTCAGGGCGGAGAGAAACACCTCGGTTTCCTCCTCGGTGCCCACGCTGGCCCGCAACCAGCCATCGGGTCCGACTACGCGAATCAACACGCCGCGGTCAAGTAAATCTTGCCAGACTTTTTGGCGGTCGCCGAACTTTCCAAAGAAAACAAAGTTCGTATCCGATTCTGCCACGCTCAACCCCATTTCTCGCAGAGTTTGCACCATCCGGTCGCGAGTGTGGCGCATTTTGTCCACCTGAGCTTGCAGCAAATCTGACTGGGACAGCGCTGCCAGAGCTGCCGCCTGTGTCAAAGCCGACAGGTGATAGGGCAAACGCACCAGCATGAGCTGGGAAATAATCTGGGGGTGGGCTGCCAGGTACCCCAACCGCAAACCGGCCATCGCGAAAGCCTTGGACATAGTTCTGGACACCACCAGGTGCGGGTGCGCCGCCAACAGTTCCAGTGCAGAAGGTACCCCGTCACGGCGAAATTCACCGTAGGCTTCGTCAATAACCACCAGGGTCGCGCTCCCGTGTGGTCCGCTGGTGCGAGTAAAACTCAGGATTTCAGCCACGTCCGCGGAGCTCAGGTGGGTTCCCGTGGGATTGTTGGGGGAAGCCAGCACCAGCAGCGCCGGGTGAGCGCGGGCTACAGCTTGCTTCAACGCGGCCACGTCCACGGAAAAATCCTCCCGCCGCGGCACGTCCAGCAACTCGGTCAGGGTGTTGCGGGCATATTCGGGATACATCGAGTACGTGGGCGAGGACGACAGCGCCGGATGTCCCGGTCCCCCAAAAGCACTGAACAAATGATGCATGACCTCGTTAGAGCCATTCGCGGCCCACAACCATTCGGGAGCCACCCGCACCCCGGATTCCCGATCCAGATAATCACTCAAGGCCAGGCGAAGATCCGGAAAATCCCGGTCAGGATAACGATTCAAGCTGCCCGCCGCCTCGCGCACCGCCGCGGTAATCGCTTCTACCACGGGAGTCGGGACCGGATAGGGGTTTTCGTTCACATTGATGGACACCGGCACCTGCAGTTGGGGAGCCCCGTAGGGTTCGAGCCCTGCCAAGTCCTCGCGCAAGGGCAGTTGCACGGAGCCTTCCGGCGTGGCGAGGGCGTCTGTTGCGCTCATTTACTTACCTTCCCGACGTGCCAGCAGGGATGCTCCGTGGCCTTCCAGGTCCTCGGCATGGCTGAACACCACCAGGCGGTCGGTCAGCGCGTCCGCGGCTTGTTGGGTATATTCAATCTGTTGCACGGACTTCAGGAATGCCATCACGTTCAGGCCCGAAGCGTGGGAGGCGGTGCCTCCGGTGGGCAAGACGTGGTTGGAGCCTGCCAGGTAGTCCCCCAGCGGCACCGGGGTGTAGTCGCCGACAAAGATTGCCCCCGCATTGTGAATTTTTGCAGCCACTTCGCGAGCATCAGCGGTTTGTATCTCAAGGTGTTCAGCACCGTAAGCGTTAGCCACGGCAATGGATTGTTCGATATCCCGAGTGAGAATAGCGCCCGACTGCGGCCCGGACAGGGCGGTGGCGATACGTTCGTGATGGTCACGTTGAGGCACCAGGCGCTCCAGTTCCGCTCTCACCTGGGTCACAAGGTCGGTCGAGTCGGTAATGAGGACCGAGGCGGCGGCCGGGTCGTGCTCGGCTTGGCTGATTAAATCCGCGGCGACAAATTTCGGCGTGGCGCTGCTGTCCGCGATGATGGCAATCTCGGTCGTACCGGCTTCCGCGTCGATACCGCAGACGCTGGACACCACACGTTTCGCGGCCGCAACATAGATATTGCCCGGACCGGTAACGACGTCCACAGGCTCCACCAAAACCTGACCGTCGTCTGGCGTTTCTCCCTTGGCACCGTAAGCAAACGCACCAATCGCTCCGGCCCCGCCCATGGCATAGACTTCGTTCACGCCCAGTAAGGCGCAGGTCGCCAGCACGGTGGGGTGTACCGAGCCACCGAAAGCCTGCTGCGCCGGGGAGGCCAAAGCAATCTGGCTCACCCCCGCCACCTGTGCCGCCACCACGTTCATGATGACCGAGCTGGGATAGACCGCGAGCCCGCCCGGAACGTACAGACCCACACGCCGCACTGGAATCCAGCGTTGCGTAACGGTGCCGCCGGGAATAATCTCGGTGACGACCGGGCGTGGCAGCTGCGCCTCGTGACCTTTCCGGTTGTTGGCAATAGACGTTTCAATCGCGTCGCGCAGACCCGAATCCAGCTCCCGTAAAGCTCGCTCAATTTCAGCCGCCGGTACCCGCAACAGGCGGGGACGCACCCGGTCAAACTGCTCGGCTTGGTCACGCAAGGCTTTAGCACCTTCGCGGCGCACCGCATCGATTAGGGGCGCCACCGCCTCCACTGCCCGCTCGACATTGAGGGCCGCCCGGGGCAGCCGCTCACGCAGCACCGCGGCATCTACGTTTTCTTTTGAAAAATCCAATACGTTGAACACGGTATTTATCTTAACAGCTAACTGACCAGCCCGGAAACCCCGCAAACCCGGTGCGTCAAGCCGACCCATCTGGTGAAACCGTGAGGGAATACCGGGACAACCCGCAGCGCGAAACGGCTAGCTGCCGGTGTCGAACAGGGTGGCCTCCGGGGAATCTGGAGGCACGGGGGGATTCGGGTCCAGTTCGGCCAGTTCGGCGGCCGCGGTGGATTCTAAGGGGTTTGTTCCCGGGGCGATAATCGAGTCATACCCCAGCATGGCGCGCAGCTCGCCTAAGAAATCCGGGCCGGCGTTAACCAGGCGTTCGGGACCCAAGTCCAGAACCTGCAGCTCCCCTTGCTCCAAAATATGCAGACGCACGGGAGCCTGGCCGGGGAAACGCTCCAGCAGGGCCCCAAAGGCACGCATATTCTCTGTCGTGCAGCGCTCAGCGGGTAGCAATAAATCAACTTCGTCCAAGTGATCCAGATGCAACGATAAGTTCGGTACGCTCAGGTCGCTGGCGTAAATCGAAACGGATTCATCCTCGCGGCGCAGCCGTCCACCGACCACCACGATATTGTCTTGAACCAGGTCAGCGGCGATGTTTTCGTAGGTTTTCGCAAAGAACAGCACTTCCACAGAGCCGGTCATGTCCTCGATTTTCGCGATCGCCCACTGTTGGCCGGAACGTTTGGAAATTTTTACGTTAACCGCTGTCACCAGACCGGCAATTTTGACCGGGGAATCATTGCCTTTGCCTTCGTCCGAGGTCAAATCCACGATATGGTCCTCAGCCAGGCCTTCCAACACCCGTTTCATCCCTGAGAGCGGGTGGTCCGAAACATACATTCCCAACATTTCACGTTCAAACGCGAGCAGTTCGTTCTTGGGCCACTCCGGAAGATCGGGAATATCAATGCTGGCTGAACCCAGCAAATCATCCTCCGCCTCGGCCCCATCCATCTCTAGGGCCGCGAACAGGTCGAACTGTCCGTTAGACTCTTGACGTTTCGTGGACACCACCGCTTCCACTGCCTGTTCATGAATCACGGTAAGCGCGCGGCGCGAAGCCCCGAAAGCGTCAAATGCTCCGGCCTTAATGAGTGAACCGATGGTGCGTTTGTTACAGACTTCCGCCGGAACTTTTTTCAGGAAGTCGGAAAAGGACGTGTAGGCGCCTTTTTCCTGCCGCGCCTTGATGATTTCCGCAACCACGTTTTCTCCGACGTTGCGAATCGAGGCCAGTCCGAAACGAATGTCGTTTCCGTCAGGTGCAAAAGCCCCGTAGGACTGGTTCACGTCAGGAGGCAAGACCCGAATCCCCATGCGACGCACCTCGTTCAAATACATCCCCAGCTTGTCTTTATCCGTCTGGGTAGTCAGCACGGCCGCCATATATTCGGTCGGGAAGTTTGCCTTGAGATAGGCAGTCCAGTACGCAATCAGACCGTAAGCGGCCGAGTGAGACTTGTTGAACGCATAGTCGGCGAAAGGCACCAGGATATCCCACAGGGTTTTACAGCAATCCTCCGAGTAGCCGTTAGCAATCATCCCATCGTGGAACTTCACGTACTGTTCAGCCAGTACGTCTTTCTTCTTTTTCCCCATGGCTTTACGCAAAATATCGGCCTGCCCCAGTGTGAACCCGGCGACCTTTTGGGCGATAGCCATGACCTGTTCCTGGTAGATAATCAGACCGTAGGTGTAGCCGAGGATATCTTTCAGCGGTTCTTCCAGCTCACGATGAATCGGCTCAATCTTTTGCAGCCCGTTTTTCCGAAATGCATAGTTCGTGTGGGAATTCGCCCCCATCGGTCCGGGTCGATACAGTGCCACCAAAGCGGAAATATCGTCGAACTCGGTGGGCCGCAGCTGCTTCAGCAGGGTGCGCATTCCCCCGCCATCGAGCTGGAACACCCCCAAAGTCTCGCCCGTGGACAGCATCTCATAAGTCGTTTTGTCATCAACTTCCAAACGCTCAAGGTCGGGTGGGGTTTTCCCGTTGATCTTAATGTTGTCCAGGGCATCGGAAATAATGGTGAGGTTCTTTAGCCCCAGGAAGTCCATCTTTAGCAGACCCAGGTGCTCACAAGTCGGGTAGTCGAACTGGGTAATCATGGCTCCGTCTTGCGGGCGTTTCATCATCGGAATGACGTCGGTCAAGGTTTCCCGCGACATGATGACCGCACACGCGTGTACCCCCCACTGGCGCACCATACCCTCCACGCCGGCTGCCAGATCAAAAATTTGGCGGTTAAAGGGATCTTCAGCGACGACTTTGCGGAATTCTTCGGCCTCTTTGTAGCGGGGATGCTGCGAATCGTACATGCCGGACAGCGGGATGTCTTTACCCATGACCGCCGGCGGCATCGCCTTGGTGAGCTTTTCACCTTTTGAGAAATCCGCGCCCGAAATGCGTGCCGCATCCTTAAGGGCTTGTTTTGATTTAATCGTGCCGTAGGTCACGACCTGGGACACTTTGTCCTTGCCGTATTTGCGGGTCACGTAATCAATCACATCTTGACGGCGGCGATCGTCGAAGTCCACGTCGATATCCGGCATGGACACCCGTTCCGGATTAAGGAACCGTTCAAACAACAGCCCGTGCTTGATGGGGTCCAGATCCGTGATGCGCATGGCGTAGGCGACCATGGAGCCAGCGCCGGAACCGCGCCCCGGTCCGACCCGAATTCCATTGTCCTTCGCCCATTGGATGTAGTCCGAAACAATCAGGAAGTAGGAGGGGAATCCCATTTGGATAATAATCTCAACCTCGTAGTCGGCGCGTTTGCGGACTTCCTCGGAGATACCGTTCGGGAACCGATACTGTAGACCGCGTTCGACTTCCTTAATGAACCAGGATACTTCGTCTTCTCCAGCTGGCACCGGGAAAACCGGCATGAAGGTGCCTTCCTTCACGTCTGGGAATTCAACGTTGCACTGCTCGGCAATCAACAGGGTATTGTCCAGAGCCTCGGGGATTTCCGCAAACAGTTCGTGCATTTCTTCGCTGGGTCGCAGATAGTAATCCGTGCCGTCAAAGCGGAATCGATCCGGGTTGGACAGCCGATCCCCGGAGTTGATGCACAGCATCGCGTCTTGAATTTCCCGGTCTTCCTTATAGACGTAGTGAGAGTCGTTGGTAGCGATGACAGGTGCGTTGATTTCCCGAGCTAAGCGCAGCAAGTCTTTGCGTACGCGGTTTTCGATGGATAGACCGTGATCCATCAGCTCCACATAAAAATTGTCTTTGCCAAAGATGTCCTGCAGTTCCCCGGCAGCCCGCCGGGCTTCCTGGTACTGCCCCAACCGCAACCGGGTCTGGACCTCCCCGGAGGGACAGCCTGCCGTGCCAATGAGCCCCTCGTGGTAGCGTTCCAACAGTTCCCGGTCAGCCCGCGGCCATTTTCCCATCTGTCCGTCCAGGGAGGCGTACGAGCCCAGCCGGAACAGGTTGTGCATTCCCTCGGTAGTTTGGGACAACAGCGTCATATGCGTATAGGCACCCCGAGCGGACACGTCGTCACCGGCCTTTTGCTGTTCCAAAGTCCCCCACTGCACTTTAGTGGTGTCGAAACGCGAAGTTCCCGGAGTGACATAGGCTTCCAAGCCGATAATGGGTTTAATCCCGGCATCACGACATTCTTGATAAAACTCAAAAGCCCCGAACAGGTAACCATGATCGGTAATCGCCACAGCCTTTTGCTGGTTTTCTACCGCTTTGGCGACCAGCCGCTTAATCTTTGCCGCCCCATCCAAAATCGAGTAGTCAGTGTGGACATGAAGATGGACGAAATCGGATTTGGGCATGGGTTAATCCTAGTCGATTTTTGCTTAGTGAAGCTCCGCAGCCCTAGTCTCCCAGGTGGGGACGCGAGTCGAGATTTTCAGCCCGACTATTGGCGCAAAAGCTCTAAAGCCGCCGCTAAATCAGCTGGTAGCGGAGCCTGCACCGCGACTTCCAGACCGGTTCGCGGGTGTTTAAACGCCAGCCGACTGGCATGCAACCATTGCCGCTCCAGTCCCAGCCGAGTCGCCGTTTTCCGATCCGCTCCATATTCTGTATCACCCACCAAGGGGTGCCCGATAGCCGCGAGATGCACGCGGATCTGGTGGGTGCGTCCCGTCTCCAGCTGGACTTTCAACAAAGTTGCTCCCGAAAGTTCCTCGGTGACGTCGTAGTGCGTCACCGCGGGCTTTCCACCGGACACCACCGCCATCTTAAACTCACGCCCCGGCGCCCGTCCGATGGGGGCATCAATAGTTCCTACTGGGGGTTTTACCCTTCCCGTGGCTAGGGCGGTATAAATTTTTTCGACCCGGTGGTAGCGAAACTCGTTTTTCAGTTTGCCGTAGGCGAGTTCCGATTTCGCGACCACCATCGCTCCCGATGTTCCCGCGTCTAAACGATGCACGATACCTTCGCGTTCCACCGGACCGGAAGTTGACACCGGAATCCCGGCAGCACGCAGCGCCCCAACTACCGTAGGCCCCTCCCAACCGGGGCCGGTGTGAGCAGCGACCCCGGCCGGCTTGTCCACCACCACCAAATCATCATCTGCATATAAAATTCCCAAGTTTTCCACGCGGGTGACTTCGGGAACATAGCCGGTAGGTTCGGGAATTTCGATTTCCAACAGACTTCCCGGGGTTAGTTGATCGGATTTTTTCAGAGTCTCGCCGTTTTGCGTGGCCGCTCCCGATTCCAACAGAGTTCCCGCTTTTGCTCGTGACAGCCCCAAAAGCCGCGACAATCCCACGTCAGCACGAAGCCCCGCAAGCCCCTCCGGTACCGGCAACAAACGACTCACTAATCTTTATCCTTTTCGAGACCATCCTGACCTGCACCCGCTTCGGCGCACCTCGGTTTGGGTTCGGATTGAGGAGCGGCAAACAGCGGTACGCCGCGAACCAGCAAAACAAAGACTACCGCTACCCCAACAACTACGAAAATGTCAGCCACATTGCCGACGAACCAACCGAAGTAATCGATAAAGTCAACGACTTCTCCGGTACCCCACGTCGGACCTTGGAACCTGTCTACCAGGTTCGCCAGTCCCCCTCCCGACACAACCGCCAAGGTGTAAGCCCACATCCGGCTGTGTGTCGAGAAAGACAACACAGTCAATATAAACACCAATATCAAGCTAAATATGGTCACGACCAGGGTCTGGCCCTGACCAATGGACAAAGCGGCACCGGGGTTGTGAGTGAGGTGCAAAGTGACGTACGAGCCCAGCAGGGGCTGCGGCTCAGTACCGGCAACCAGGAAACGCTGGGCCAGACGTTTCGTCATCTGGTCGATGCCGCCCACCGCCACCATGATTAAAAGCACCATCAGCCAGCGGGAGAAACGGTGGGAATCTCCCGTCGGCTGATGACTAAAGATGGATTTGAACGACAACTTAGTTGGTCGGTGCGGAACTCGCCAAGTCCGAAAGAATGCCTTCCAAGAACGAGCTCATCTTGGCGCGATACTCGGATTCGAAAGTCTTGAGCTCTTCGATCTTGCGCTCCAACATGCCGCGTTCTTGCTCCAACTGCGCCAGGACGCGGGAATGCTCTTGCTCCGCTTCGGCAATAATCCGATCGGCTTCGACGCGGGCATCGGCAATGATTTCTTCGCCCTTCTTTTGGCCGTCTTGCACGTATTCGTCGTGCAGACGTTGCGCCATATCCAGCATGGAGACCGCAGAAGTCGACTCGGGGGCCTCTGCAGGAGCCGGAGCAGATTCCACCGGGGTAGGTTCCGGAGCGGCCGGCTCGGGAGCTACTTCTGCCACTGGCGCCACACCGCTGCTCAGTTCGGCAATCTTGCGATTTGCTTCATCCAGCTCGGCCCGGAGCGCATCACGCTCTTTGGTCAGGGTATCGAGGGTATTCACCACCTCGTCCAAGAAATCGTCCACTTCATCCTGGTCATAGCCTTCGCGGAATTTCGTGGGCTGAAACTTCTTGTTGACGATGTCATCTGTGGTGAGCAACGCCATATTCGTCACCTCGTCCGTATCAGGGGGCTTGCGCCCCGATTTCCAAAACCTTTTGGGCATTCGCACGTTTTGTACAAAAGACATTGTTACACATTTTTTGTTACTTGTGTGAATACTGAGGTTTAAAACTTACTCCGAAAGAGGGGAAATTTGCTAATTGCCCAGAGCGATGAAAATGGATAAACGGCGTCTAAACCATAAAAGTGAGCCTGACCACCAACCATTGCAGTCCGAACAGGAGGATGAACAACACTAAAAACCCCATGTCAAGCGCCAATCCGCCGATACGCAGCGGAGGTATCAAACGCCCAAAAAAGCGTACCGGTGGATCTGTCAAGGCATAAATCAAGTTAGCCAACACCAAAATAATTCCCCGGGGGCGCCAATCTCTAGCCAAAATCTGGACCCAGTCCAGAACTACCCTCAGAACCAGGATGAAAACATAGACGTTTATCACGTAGTAAATAACCAAGCCGATGAGTCGTACCATATCCACGCAGACAATCCTACCTGACAGCGCTCGGCTAAACAGACCAAGGTTCCCCCACCTCTAGACGCGATGGGGGAACCTCAGAATGGAAGAAAATTAGCAGTCACAGAGTCTGCAAAAGGGAGGCCGAGCGATTTGGGCTAGCCTCGATAGTCTTAAGGTTCTGCGGGGAAAGCAGGAACACTCGGGTGCCAACTTCCTCAAAAGAACCGCGCAGACCGTAAGTCAAGCCGGAAGCAAAGTCCACCATGCGCTGCGCTTCCTTGGCGGAAAGATAAGCCAGGTTGAGGATGACTGGCACATTGTCGCGCAGGTAGTCTCCGATTTCTTTGGCATCCGAATACGTGGTGGGCTTGGCCGTCTTAATCCGGTCAATAGTGCCGATTGGTGCCTCAGCAGGAGCGTCCGGGTGGGTGTGCGGAGCAGTTTCCGATTCGGTGGAACCGGGAAATTCATGAAGCTCGCCCAAAGGAGCTTCATCTTCGAGGAATTCCTCATCTTCGTAATCGTCGATGTCGGGTTCCCGCAAGCCGACCTTCTCTAAAACGTTACGCAGCGCCAGACCCATAATTTCTCCCCTAGGTTTCGGTGTGATTTGGACAACTGGAATGAGACTATGCGAAGACCGGTGGTTTATTGGGGAATTTTTACGGAGTGTCGCTAATCAGAGCGAAAAATTGCGAAAGCCGCCCCGTCGATGACTGGTAGTCAACGACGGGAACGGTTTCTTTTGGGAGAGAGGAAAAAGTTTCGAGCTGCGCCAGTATCTCCCCTGGAGCGCAGTGGAATTATTTCAAAAAGTCCGGAATGTCGAGTTCATCGTCTGCCGCGATGTCGTCAAAGACGTGTTCCAGGCGCAGTGCTGGCGCACGCTGTTCCCGGGAGGAATCGACGTAGTCCGGTACGCTCGCCGCATCGGGCGACACTGGACGAATCCCGGAGGTAACGGCTAAAGGCTCCCGCTTTGCGTCAGGAATTCCGTTCAGGCCGGTGAGTTTGATTTCCGGTTGATGCGTCTCTGACTTGGGGCGCAAGGTGCCCATCGCCTCGGTTCCAGCGGGGAACTTCGGGGCTTTCAGCTCGGGGACTTTCGCAGCCGGTTCGTGGCGGTGCTGAGCCAGCCGGGCCTCGATTCCGTCAAGGATTTCTTCCTTTTCAGAAGCGGGTTCAACAGTTGCCGGGGCGGGCTTCGGCGTCGCCGGAGCTTCCGCATTCGGCTGCGGTGCGGTCTGCTGGCTCGGTTCGTTAGTCCGGGGCGAAGCCGGCGGCTTGGCACTCGGAGCGGCCGGGGCGGGACGCGCTGCTGTGGCACGGGCGGCAGATGACGTCTGCGTAGCATGCGCGGAGGTGGCATTTCCGCCCTTGCCTTCAAAGCCCGCGGCGATAACCGTGACTTTAATCTCATCAGCAAATTCTTCGTTCGGGGCGTAACCGATAATGACGTTAGCGTCCGGATCGGCCAGTTCGCGAACCATCTGGGCAGCATCGTTCATCTCTTGCATCCCCAGGTCCGTCCCGCCTTGGAAGAAGATAAGCACGCGGTCAGCTCCGTCCATAGAGCTTTCTAGCAGCGGCGAAGAAATCGCCATCTCTACTGAGCTGAGAGCCCGATCCGGGCCAGTAGCGGTGCCAATACCCATCAGCGCGGTCTTGGCATCTTTCAAAGTGGTGGTCACGTCAGCGAAATCGACATTGATGGTGCCGGGGATGGTGATGATTTCGGTGATGCCCTGTACGGAGGATTGCAGGACCTGGTCAGCGGCACGGAAGGCTTCCAGCACCGAGAGGTTGGCATCCGTGGATTCCAAGAGGCGTTGGTTAGGAATGACAATGAGGGCATCAACTTGTTCGCGCAGCGCTTCGATACCTCGATCGGCTTGTTGTTCTCTACGACGTCCCTCAAATTGGAAAGGACGAGTAACCACACCGATGGTCAAAGCGCCGAGCTCGCGGGCGATACCGGCCACAATCGGTGCCGCGCCCGTGCCGGTGCCGCCACCCTCACCAGCGGTGACAAAAACCATGTTGGAATCGCGCAGCGCCTCACGGATATCTTCCTCGTGAGCAGATGCTGCCGCTTTGCCAACTTCGGGATCAGCTCCAGCGCCCAACCCGCGGGTGGACTCCCTGCCAATCTCAAGTTTGACATCAGCATCCGACATCAGCAGGTCTTGTGCATCGGTGTTAATCGCGATGAACTCGACCCCGCGCAGATTTGATTCAATCATCCGGTTTACCGCGTTGACACCGCCGCCCCCAACGCCTACGACGCGGATGACTGCCAGTGGTGCTGGTTCCATCATGGTTTTCCCCTTCCAACCTTAACCTTGAACTTAAGGGTTAAAGTAATGCCGTCTTTTTGACGCCAGAAATTTAGTGAGTGTTGCGCAATTAACCGGGATGCGCTTCGGCGTGTTTTGGAATTTCAGATTTTTGACGCAGTTTAATTCCCGGCGGCCACGCTGTTAGACTGCGAAAGGCAAAAGCAATTTTCACGATCTAAAGGAAAGACAATGGTTTTTAAAAAAATTGTCAGCCTGGCGGCAGGCCTCGCCGTAGCTTTTTCTTTGACCGCTTGCGGCGGCGATTCATCTCACAACGCCGGCACCGAAGGGGGCAACACCGCGAAAAGCGCGGGCGACAAGTTCGTGGTCGGCTTTGACGCGAACTTCCCGCCTTACGGTTACAAGGACGAAACGACTGGGGAATACACCGGTTTCGACTTGGATTTAGCTGCCGAGGTAGCGAAACGCAACGACTGGACCCTGGAAAAGAAACCTATTGACTGGGATGCCAAAGATATGCAACTCGATTCGGGATCGGTGGACTGCTTGTGGAACGGTTTCACCATGAACGGCCGCGAGGACAAGTACACCTGGTCAAAGCCTTATGTAGATAACTCCATTGTTTTTGTAACCCGCAGTGCTGACAACCTGAAAGACGCCGCGGCTCTGGAGGGCAAGACCGTCATTGTGCAGGCTGATTCTTCCGGTTTGGCAGCTCTGGAGGACGAAGCCAACAAGGATTTGCTCGCTTCGTTCAAAGCCCTGAACAAAGTTCCCGACTACAACAACGCTTTCATGAGTCTGGAAGCCGGGGCGGCCGATGCGGTGGCCGTGGACATCGGTGTCGCGAACTACCAGCTGGAGACGCGAAAGAAGGGACTGTTCACCATCATGGAAAAGCCGGTTCAGACCGAACAGTACGGCGTGGGCTTCAAACTCGGCAACGAAGCCCTGCGTGACCAGGTGCAAAACACCCTGGATGAGATGATTGCGGACGGTAAGTTCATGGAACTGGCCCAGAAGTACGGCTTGGAAAACGCCGTCATCACCAAGTAAACGTAGCCAAAGTTGAGTTTTCGGTGTCGCTCTTAGCGCGGGACAGCGGTCAGCGGCACCGAAAACTCCTCAGTTTTAGAATGCAACATGAACGAGTGGACTTTCCTTCCTGAACTGGCCTTGGGCTTTGGTCGGACCGTGATTCTGTTCGCGCTGACGCTGGTCATTTCCCTCCCCCTGGGATTACTGGTGTACGCCGGACGGGTGGTTCGTTTTAAACCCCTGAACTGGATAGTTCAGTTCTATATCTCGATTATGCGCGGCACTCCCTTGATGCTGCAGCTCATGGTCGTTTATTTCGGGCCCTATTACCTGTTCAAAGTGCCTATCAGCGCGTCTTACAATTTTTGGGCTGCCATCATTGCCTTTTCAATCAACTACGCTGCCTACTTCGCCGAAATCTATCGTGGCGGTTTCCAGGCTATCCCCCAAGGGCAAACTGAAGCGGCGTTTGTCCTGGGCTATTCCCAGCAGCGCACTTTCTATACCATCAAGTTACCCCAGATGTTTCGCACGGTGCTGCCTTCCATCACTAACGAAGTCATCACCCTGGTCAAGGACACGTCCCTAGCCCAGGTCATTTCTTTCTTGGAAATGTTTTCTATCGCCAGGGAATACGCCTCCACCACCGCTTCCATGGCACCTTTCGTCGCTGCCGGCATTTTCTATTACGTCTTTAACATGGTGGTGGCCGTGACCATGAACAAGTTGGAAAAACGCGTCAGCAAGTATCAAATCTGAAACAGTCACCAGCAAAGCAGGGAATCATGAGCACCGCACTATCGATTAAAGACATGCACAAGAGCTTCGGCGATTTGGAAGTCCTGAAGGGTGTCTGCGTACAGGTCGAGCAGGGCGAGGTCCTGGCGATTCTGGGCCCTTCCGGTTCGGGAAAGTCCACTTTGCTGCGCTGCGCCACTTTCCTGGATTACATGGATTCCGGGAGCATCGAATACTTCGGAGAAACCGCTCTGACCATGAAAAACGGGGAAAAAACGTCCAGTGGTGATGAAAAACGGTTCCGGCATGACTACGGATTGGTGTTCCAGAATTTCAACCTGTTCCCGCACTGGAACGTCATGCGTAACCTCACAGACGCCCCAATCAAAGTGCAGCATCGCAACCCGGCTGAAGTCCGCACCGAAGCCCAACAGCTCCTGGATCGCATGAACCTGGCAGACAAAGGCAACGCTTACCCCTCCGAGCTGAGCGGGGGTCAAAAGCAGCGCGTGGCCATCGCCCGGGCACTCGCGTTGAAACCGCGAATGCTGTACTTTGACGAACCGACTTCCGCGCTGGACCCGGAGCTGACTGGTGAAATCCTAGCTATTATCCGCTCTCTGGCTGACGAACGCATGACGATGGTTATTGTCACTCACGAGATGGAGTTCGCCGCCCAGGTCGCTGACCGTGCCGTTTTCATGGACGGCGGGACCGTACTGGAAGAAGGCCCCGCGGAACAGCTCATTCACCACCCCACTCAGGAGCGCACTCGCCAGTTCCTCCACAAACTCCAGGGCGAACAGCCACGCTAACGCCGCTTTTGACCAGGCTGCGGCAAAGCTAAGCAGATTGGGATTCCGGGTGGGACCCGGCAGCCGATGATTCCGCGGCGCTGGCCGAGTCATGCGACATCTGCATCCGCGCCAGGGATGTCAGCATCCGAATCTCGGGACCCAGGCGCCGCACGGAGGGGAAATTCGTCTGTTCCAGCCCTCCCAACAGCAGCAAAGCGTCAAATCCTTGGTTGCATTCCAGCAGTGCTCGCGCCCGCAGCAGCCGCGCCATGAACCGCGCGTCCCCTTCGGTTCCTTGCAGCAACAGACCGTCGGGAAGGGGATGCGAATCCAGCAGCCCCAAAGACGAAGACACCTCGACATTGCCGTTACGTTCGTCATAACGGGCTGCCAGAGTAGCGGCTGCCTGGCCCAGCAAATCGCGAGCCTGTGCCACAGTCGGGTGTACCAAGGCGGGAATCTCGTGGAAACGCGAAGTCGGAGCCAGCGACACCTTCAAGGAATACCTTCCGTATCCAGCCCAGTCCAAAGACTCCAAAGCCCCGATGATAGCGCGCATCCCGACCAACAAATCCCACGGATCGTGAGTATGGCGAATCAAACCCAGGTGCCGCTCCAACAACAGGAGCAGGCGCGGCCACATTCCCGCCACCCCCAGGAACCGGAAGTGTTCGCTAATCTCGGAAAGCCGGGATTCCTCGCGATCATATTCATAAGCCACCAAGTGCGCTTCCCAGGCGACCTGCCAGGCATCCGTGGCGACCAACCCGGGCAGCATCACCCGTAGCAGTCGTGCCTTTTGCGGACCGGGAAGCTCATGAGTCAACATCCGCCACGACACCTGCAGCGCCTGTTCAGGGTGGCGTTCCCAAGCCAGTTCTACCTGAGAAATATCGACCGCACGTCCCAGCGCCGGATGATCCGCGGGGGTAATCCGGTCGATAGCGCGGTCCAAAAAGTACCGGTCACTAGCGGGGTTCCCTAACGCCTCCCGCATTCGATGGCGCAAATAGTCTCCGGCCGCTGACGAGGGTCCCAGGCTATCTTGGAAAGCCTGCAAACCTGCCAGTAAATGATTCAACAGTGACAGGGGAACATCGGGGTGAGTGCAGGCGCTTTCAATAACCTCGGGATAGTACCGGGCGAGCTGCTCCAGCTGGCGTGAATCATACAGTTCCGGGCGGTGTAGCAAACGCGTCAACGTCGAGGAAAATGCTTCCAGCGCCTTACCGGGGTTACGCCCTTCCAAATAGCAGCCAATCAGCTCAATTTCCGCCCCGGCCAGCAAGTCATCGTAGCCGGCGTCACGCGCCGCACTCACCACGTCTAAAGTCGCTTTCGTGCGTGGCAGCCCCGGCGGAATCGAAGCCGCATTCATCAACTGCGTGGCCAGCACCGCGGCACTGTAAGAGGCAGAATCATCCGATGCGGAGTCGAAGGAGTAAGCATCATCTGAAAACGTTATGCTCAACAGACTCCCCCTTAAACTATCCGGTTAAACTCACCATACCGGCGCGTGTTGCCCGGGCGCGCGTGACACACCGGGAAACCGGACGGGGAAACTCGTGAATATGCAAGAATGGGTGCTGATGAGCATTTTCGAGTCCGACGGTTTCGTTCCGGGAGTGGATCCAGAGATTCTGGCCAAGCAGATTGGCGATGATCTGGAAACAGCCCTGGGTGAACCCTTGAGTTTAGAGCGCCTGCACCGCTTGGAGGAACTGGCGACTTTGGCTCAAAAACACGGCCTGGACGAAACGGAAACAACCGTCCGCTTGGAACTCGTGTGGGATGCTCTCGAATCCGGCGACACCGAATCTGCCTTAGCCACTCTGTCGTGGGTGTTGCAGCAGGTCGCGCAGGGCCAAATGGTTCCCAACCAGACTCAAACCCAGGTCATTGCCCAACAGATGCTGCAAATCCCCACCCTGGCAGCCCGACACCCCGGCGTGAGCGCGAAACTACTCGAGCACCTGACTTTTTGGATGGAATATTTCACGACTGAAGCGGGTATTTCCTTGCGTTCCCGCTGGATTACCCGTCACCAGGTGGAACTGGGACGAGGCCACCGGGAAGCCGCTCGCGAAGCTCTCGATATTATTTCCGCTCTGGAGCAGGTGCCTCGCGAGGTCCGCGACGAAGCGGACTGTCCGCTACACCATTATCGTTCCCGCATCGCCTGGGCAGTCAACGCTTCGGAGTTCCCCCAAGCCCTCTCTCTGTACCGCGACGCATTGGAACGCTGCGCCGAGTCAGATTGGCAGTGCATTCAACCGGATGACATCAACCCCCTCTTGATGCTGCCGCTGTCTTGGGCGGGCGAGGGCGACGCGGCGTGGCGCGCCCACGAACGCTCTTACCGCCACCAGACCGAAACGTCCCAATACCTCGGCGACATCGCCTCTCACTTGCGTTTTTGTGCGGCTACTTGGAACATTTCCGAGGGCTTGGAGCTGCTGGAAACCCACGCGCAGTGGTTCTCTAATCCCGAGGACCCTTGGGATTTGCTGGTGGCGACCCGTTCGGCGGCGACTTTCCTGTCCCGAGCCGTGGGGGCGTTCATCGGGACGGGCACAAAAGTGCCACCCCTCGGTTTTACTATCAACGGGTCGAATCGCTGGCTTTCTTTCGAGACTCTCAATCCGACAGATACTCTGGCGCTGGCACAAGCCCGGCTGGAGTCGGTCGCCATGAAACTTGCTCTGGCTTTTGACTCCCGTAACGCCAACAACACCATGTCCACGCGGGTCATCCAGAGCCTGCACGAAGCCCCACTGTGTTCTTTCGCCTCGATAAAAGGCCTTTTGAGCGCCCGTTTTGGGGTGAAAAATCTGCTCGCTGAACAGGGCTTGAGCGAAAATAGTCCGGAATGGGTGCTGCCCGACCTAGACGACCCGTCCTGGTTGCACCAACCCGTTCCAGAGTTTCGATTGCTGGACTTTTCACAGGCCGCCGCGGTTGAGAAACAGTTGCGGGCTTTCGAGGAATCGGTCGATTTTTCGGAGCTGCCGGCCGCAATCTCTGCTGATAAGGAACGCTTGGTACTGGGAGCAAACCGGGTGACGTTCCTGGCCGCGGCCGGGAAGTGGAACGCGGTTATCGATACGGGCGAACTGCTGCTGGAAATTGCTGAAAGAATTGATGATCATCGCCAATCGCTACGTTTGGCGTGTTACCTGGTGCAAGCCTATTGGCAGTTGGACGATTTGGGCGCGGCGCGCAACTGGCTGGTGCGAGCTGATGAATTCGTAGATGCTACTGTTTCGGACAAACCTCGCGCGCTATTGGACGATTTGTCCCTGTTGGCGGGATAAACTTTCCTCATGCAACGTTTCGCCCTTCCTCCCGTTCCAGAATCTCTGGATGAGCTGTGTGAAGCGTACACAGATGCCACCGGCTCTTACGCGTGGCGTCTGGCTGACCGGATGCTACGGGCTTTTCCCAATGCTCCGTTGAGCGCGGTGGCACCCCACCACGCTATTTCGTTCCTCCGATTGCGGGCGACCATCTTGGACGCTTTGGGGGATGTCAGCGCGTGTCGGGCTATCTTTAAGTTCGCCGCCACCCAAGCCGCGGGGGCGGGCGATATTGTGTCTCAAGCGGCGGCTCTCGCGCAGCTGCACGTAGACCGGTCTTTCCGTCTCGATGATGACACCGAACACGGCTCTCCTTTCGTAGGGGCAATTCGCCAAGATTTGCGAGACATCGTGGATTTGCTGATGGATAACCCCGCGGCGATGACGCAAAATCCGGATTTGACCACCGCTACCCTCGCCCATCTGGTTCACGGGTTCGCCCTCATCGGAGCCAACGCCGATGGGAGGGAAACCCTGGACCAAGCTCGAGTCATCTGTCCCGAAAAGGAATCGCTAAAAGCCCGTTTGGACCTGGCTGACGCCGTGCTGTTGGCTTGCAGCGGGCAGATTGATGAGGCCTTAGAATTCGGCGAGCTTATCTTAGGGCGTGATTCCGAGGATCCCCTGGCTCTGCAAGTCGAGGTGCGGGAGTTCTTGGGGACCTGGTATCGGGCTATCGGCCGTCACGTGGACGCGGCTAACCACCTCAGAATTGTGACCGACCTGTGCCGCGACTACGACCTGCCCTATATGGCGGTTGTCGCGGCGATGGAACAGATTTCTTCCCTGGTAGAATTGAACAAACTGGAAATCGTAGTTGATTTGGCTTCGTGGGCTCTGGACGTAGCCCACGATCTCGGCATCAACAACGAGGTGGTGCGAACCTTGGACATCGTCTTGGTCCAAAGTTTGGCCAGTTTGGGGCGTCACATTCAGGCCGTCAACTGTGCTGAAATCGCCGGCACCCGAGCACGGGAGCACGGGGACGTGGATACCGCCATTCTGCTCTATGAAATGGGAGCGAAATCCGCCAGAATCAGCGGGGATCAGGCTCGCGCCGCGAACCTCTACGGTTTTTGCGCCGAACTCGCCGGAGGCGAAATTTCGCTGCAAGCCCGTTTCCTCCGCAAAGAATCTGCAGCCATTTTGGCCACCGTAGGACTGAAACCTCCCCGCGAAAAGCCCTCCGAGGAACCTTGTGCAGTTCCCCACACGGTGGACACCCCCGCCGCGAGAGCGGACACTGAAACCCTAAAACACCTCGAGACTGCCCCGGATATTAATTCCCTCGAGGCTCGTACCGCACTGTCCTTAGCGAAAGACCTCATGGATGAAGCCCTCTCCCTGTTGATGTCCACCCCGAAAGGAGAACGCGGCCTCGCCGCCCCGGAACTCGCCAAGTGGAATGAGCTGCGCGCTTGGATGGCCGAGGTCGAGGACGGTGCTCAGCCATCGGTCGCGTCTGACGAAAGTGCCCAGCTGCCGCCAGATTTACCCAGGGAGGACGAAGCATAATGGTCAATCGGATGGATACCACGCTGCTGCTGCCGGATTTAGCCAACCAATATGCCACGGCGTCCCACTCCGTCAGCTTGCGCCTGCTCGCCTATGCCCTGCAGTCTTTCCCTCTAGCCGAGCCTTTCGCCCCTAGCCCCAATCGCAGCGAGACAGAAAATCTGAATATTTTGCGTCTTTGGGCAGACATGCTGGTGGCTCGCGGTGAAAACGGCGCGGCGGCCTCCACTTGGAAGCAAGTCGCGGTGTGGTGTCACCATCTGGACGACTTGCAGGGCGCTACCTACGCCCTGGTGCAAGCCCATGCCCTGCTCTTGCCCCAGATTCCCCCGGCAGAGGCTTCCGACACCGCGGCGCAGCTGATTAAGTTCCTCACCAGAGTCCCCGATTCGCTGGAAAAGTCTGAATCGATGATTCTGTTGGCAACCAGCCTGCTGGAACTGGGGGATTTACGAGCTGCCCAAATTCTCCACGATGAAGCGGCCGGCAGTACCGCACGAATTCGCCTGGATTCCGCACTGTTACAAGCGAAAATATTTCTGGCTCAGGGACACCGGGAACAGGCACAATTTTTCCTTGACGATTTGGAGGGTAACCCGGGAATTTTTTCTGACCTGCAAGGTGCCCGCATGACTATTGGCATGTTTCGCCTGAGCCTTGATCAGGACAGCGGAAACCTCACCGCGGCGCTGGAGCGAGTGAAAACATTCTCCCAGCAGGCCAAATCAGAGGGTCTGCTGCTCCAACAAGCCCTGCTGAGCGCCACTCGTACCGAACTCAACGCCGAAATGCACCTGGATCAGGATGTCATCGTCCACGGCATCGAAACCCTCCAACTCTTTGACCAGCTAAATCTGGGAGAAACCCGCCGCATCGGCGTTAAAGCGATACTGGCTCGTTCGCTGGCGCGAATGGGGCGCGCCAAGAAGGGCATTGAATACGCCGAGGAAGTGTCGGCTTGGGCGCAAAGCCACGAAAATCTGGAACTGGAGCAAGAATTTACGGTCATCGCCGCAGACATGGCGGCGCGCGACCTGCAAGGTATCCGCGCCGCCGGTCTCTATGGCTGCGCCGCGGATTTATACAGCGAACAACCGCTCTTGCGGGCTCGCTACCTGCGAAAATGCGCGGTGCAACTGGTTTATTCCGCCGGATCTGACCGGGAAACCACTATCCGCTGGGCGCTTTCGCTGCTGCGCGAAGCTGGAGATTTACTTCACAGCATGGAACGCAACGGCGAAGTCGCCGCGGAACTCTCCGCTTGGGAATTCGACCGCCTGTGGATTCGCACCCGGAAATAGCTCACCGGCCCATAAGCCGATGACAGGCACGGCTGGTGCCTCCGAAAAAGACGACCGCGCCCTGGTCCTAATCTGAACCGTAAGATAAAATATTGCTGAGTTGTCTGTGTTTTGGAAGGCGGTGCAACGATGAAAGCAAATTTAGTTCTCTATCGATTCGTTGCCATATTTCTCAGTCTCGCAGTCGTGGCTCATTCCGGGTTCGCGCTGTGGCAGCTGTACCTGAGCGGCAAAACGTTCTATCCCTCTGAACACACCACGATTTACTATCCGTCGATACCCCTGGGCTCCCAGCTGGCCGTGCTAGCTCTGGCGCTGGGTTCGTTTGGTTTCGTAGCGGTTTCCATGAAGCACGGGTTTTCTGTTGGGTGGCTCCTCCCGGCGCTGGCCCTTTCCACGCTTTGCCTTGTGGCGACCGGAACCGTGGGTCTGATTATGGCAGCACTGACCCTCGTCACCGCCGCAGCCTACAGCTTGGCACGGTTCGCGCCCAAACTGGCTCGTGCCAAAACCTCGAGCCCGAGGTCAGTCTCCTAGGACGTAAAAACAGCGTGGGGCCGGTTGGCAATCAACCAGCCCCACAACTTTTGCGAAAGCATTAGCCGTTGTTCTTTAAAGCGTTGAGCCGCGCTGCCACTTCCGCGTCTGCCGCGGACACATCCAGGGCGGCGAACTGTTCCTCCAGGGATTCGCTCTCCCCCGCCAGCTCGGCCTGACCGGCCGCCATGGCCTCGGCCCGGCGGACCTTTTCCTCAAAACGCCCCAGCTCGGAAGTCGGATCCATAATGTTAATCTTGGACACGGCCTGCTGCACCTGGGTTTGCGTGGCCGCGGTCTTAGAGCGAGCTACCAACGAGTCCCGCTTCGACTTCAACTCCTCCAGCTGCATCTTCATCTTGTTCAGCCCGGACTTGAGTTTATCCACCGTGGCGGTCTGGGAAGCAATAATCGGAGCCGCTTCCTCGACCTCCTTTTCAAAGCTAATCTGTTTCGTGATGGCGACCTTCGCCAGGTTGTCCATCTTGTCAGCTTCGGCCGCGTTCCCGGCAGCTCGCAGTTCATCGGCTTTTCGGGAAGCCGCCGCGGCTTTCGCCCCCCACTCGGTGGCGGCCTGCTGATCCTCATCGCGGTCGCGTTCCGCTAAACGCAGATTCCCAATCGTTTGCGCCACCGCCTGTTCAGCCTCCGCGATTTCATTGGTGTAATCACGTACCAGCTGGTCAAGCAGCTTTTCGGGGTCCTCTGCCTTGTCCAACAGCGCGTTGATATTAGCCTTGGTGATTTGGGCAATACGCCCCAAAATAGATTGCTTTTCAGCCATTTTCTGTCCTTCCAGTCGAGCGGCTTGTGCGTTTTAACGCTATCGCACCCGCCGACATCACCACTCACCCTTTGGGGTGATTTTTCGTCCCGAGAATCGTTCGCCAGACGGATTTTTGGGGGTTGTATCTCACGTCACAAGGTCGGGTGGGCAGGTTTTCGGTTCTGGCGGTTTTCCGACTAAACTCTTGGGGTGATTACTGCCACTGACCTCACCTTGCGGATTGCGGACCGTGTCCTGATGGAACACGCTTCGTTCCAGGTCAACAAGGGTATGCGGGTCGGTTTGGTGGGTCGTAACGGCGCCGGTAAAACCACCCTGATGAGACTGCTGAGCGGTACCGGGCTGCCCGACGCTATTCAGGTTGAGGGAACCGTGTCCCGGTCTGCCACTCCGGGTTACCTTCCCCAAGATCCTCGGGAAGTTGATCCTGACCAGATCGTGCGCGACCATATCTTGAGCGTGCGTGGACTCGATGTCATCGAAGCCAGAATCCGTAAAGCGGAAGAGGCGATGAGCCGTGAGTCGGGCGAAAAACAGCAAAAGGCCATGGAAAAATATGTGCGCTTGGATCAGGAGTTTCATATGTCCGGCGGCTACGCGGCAGCTTCCGAGGCCGCGCAAATCGCCGCTAACTTGGGGATTTCTAACGAAACGTTACGCCAGTCGTTGGGGACGCTCTCCGGTGGGCAACGCCGCCGGGTTGAACTGGCACGCGTGCTGTTTTCCGGGGCTGACACCCTGCTATTGGACGAGCCCACCAACCACTTAGACCACGATTCCATAGTGTGGTTGCGCAGCTACCTGCGAACGTTTCCCGGCGGGGTCCTGATTATTTCGCACAACGTGAAACTTTTGGATGAAACCTTGAATCAGGTTCTGTACCTCGATGCCATGCGCGGCGCGTTGGACGTGTACCACATGGGCTGGAAAGCCTATCTGCAAGCTCGCGCTGACGATGAGGCGCGGCGGAAACGGGAGCGGGCGGTAGCGGAAAAGAAAGCTGCAGCCCTGCAAGCCCAGGGTGAGCGCCTGCACGCGAAAGCCACCAAGGCCGTAGCGGCCCAACAGATGCTGCGCCGCGCGGCGCAGCTGCTGGAAAATACCCAGGCGGAGGGCCCGAAAGAAAAAGTCGCCAAACTCGATTTCCCGCAGCCCCAGCCTTGTGGGAAAGTTCCCCTAGCTGCAGAGGGCATTTCCAAAACCTACGGTTCCCTGGAAGTCTTTACCGACCTGACGTTGGCTATCGACCGCGGCTCAAAAGTGGTGGTGTTAGGGTTCAACGGTGCGGGGAAAACCACCATGTTGCGTATCTTGGCTGGCCTAGAGACCAGCGACACTGGGCGGGTGGTTCCCGGTCACGGACTGAAGCTCGGCTATTACGCCCAGGAACACGAAACCTTGGACGATTCCCTGTCCGTGGTAGAGAATCTGCGCCAAGCCGCTCCGGAACTTGACGACACCCAGGTGCGTTCCCTGCTGGGACAGTTCCTGTTCTCCGGGGCGGACGCCGACAAGCCCACCGCGGTGCTCTCCGGCGGGGAAAAGACGCGCCTGGCTCTGGCGACGTTGGTGGTGAGCGGGGCGAACGTGCTGCTGCTGGACGAACCGACCAATAACCTGGACCCTGCCTCACGGGAGGAAATCCTGAACTCCTTGGCCACCTATGAGGGTGCGGTTATCCTGGTCACCCACGATCCGGGGGCGGTGAAAGCGCTGGATCCGCAACGGGTCCTGCTGCTGCCCGATGGTGATGAGGACCTGTGGGACGAAACGTATTTGGAACTCGTTGAGGTGGATTAAACCGTGGTCTCTCAACTCCACACGAAACGGTAAACTGTTTGAGACAGACTAGAGAGGAAAACTGATGCGTTATCACAAGACAGTTGCCAGCATCTTGGGGGCGGCGCTGCTTGCCGTAGCGTTGAGCGGATGTGCCGGCACGAAACAAACTCTGGACAACCCTGACAGCGCTTACATCAAGCAAAAGGATTCTCTGCCAACGATGGTGAAACAGTTTTCCGGCCCGAACCTCGCCATTATTTTGGGTGGGTTAAGGATTAAGGGCGACAGCTTGAAAGTGTATGACGAAGAAACGACCGCTTCGATGCGCTCCGCGGATCATCAAGCCTTGGATTTGTTGCGGGAAACCACGTTCAAACCCGAAATGTGCCAGCAAAAGCTCATCGCCTCCTATACCGACAAACCGGAAATCCCCGCGGCTTTTTCCCAAGCTAACCTCAACAATCACGCTACGGTAGTGCGTTCTCAACTGCGGGCCTACCCGTCCGTGGCACAGGCCCAGAAAGCGATTCAAGTCCAGCGGGATTTGGCTCAAGCCTGCCCCACCTATGCGGTGACAGCTCCCGGAGGCGCCAGCTCCCAGCAAACCACCGCCGCGGCCGATTATCCGCTTGATGGAGCCCAAGACGGCTTGATGATGACTTACGGCACGGACCGCGGTGAAGGCCAGATTGCCCCTACCGAAGTCGGGGTGTTTCAGCGGGTCGGCAACTTAGAAATTCGGGTGTATTTTGACGGCAGAAATCCCGTCATGGATGCCAACGAGGCTCGCGCCGAATTACAGGAATTCGTAACATATCTGGGCCAAGCTCTGATTGCGAAAGCAAAGTAGCTCCCGGAGGAAGCCTCATCCCGGTTCCAAAAGTTTCTGGTGGCGGTCCCCTGGAGCTGGCGGCGTTAGCTGCGCGGAGTGCCGCTGATGTAAGGCTTGGGAATGGGGGCTTCGTCGCCCAAACGCGCCGCCCAGGCTAGGGGCAGCGACGGATCAGTCAGCAGAGGCCGACCGACCTGGACCACGGAGGCTTGACCGTTGACCAAAATCTGTTCAGCTTGTGCCGGTTCGGTAATCATGCCGACAGCCGAAACGGGCAAGGGCCCCCGGTCTTGAATCTCGGTGGCGTATTTCACCTGGTAACCCGGCGCCTGCGGAATCTCTACCCCGTCAATCAGCCCGCCGGTGGACACGTCGATAAAGTCAACCCCGAAAGCGGCCAAATCCTGGACAATCCGACCCCAGTCCTCCAGAGTAACGTCGCGCTGTAGCCCAAATGCTCCGCTGGGAACCCAGTTCGTCGCCGAAATCCGCATCAAGAGCGGGAAGTTTTCTCCCAGCTCCCCGCGAATCGCCATGACCAGTTCGCGCCAAAAACGGAAACGCCCCTGTAAATCCCCGCCGTATTCATCGGTGCGTTGGTTAGTCAGCGGGGAAATGAACTGACTCAACAGGTAACCGTGGGCGCCGTGAAGTTCCACAAAATCGAAACCGGCCGCCAAAGCGCGGCGAATGGCGGAAACGAAGTCCGCTTGAGTTTTGCGTATATCCGCAGGGGTCATTTCACGAGGAACCTCGTGGCGAGAGGTAAACGGAATCGGGCTGGGCGCAATGGTATGCCAGCCGATGCCTCCCAGGGAGGAGTCCTCGGGAGCCAGGGGCGTGCCGGAAGGAGACGTGGAGGCTTTCCTGCCGGCGTGAGAAATCTGGATACCAGCAGCCGCACCGCCCTCCTTGATGAGAGTGGCCAACCGGGCAAAAGCCGGAATATTTTCGTCCCGGTCCAGCATCAAATCAAAGGGGGTGATGCGCCCCTCCGGGCTGACTGCGGTCGCTTCCACGATGACGGCGCCCACCCCGCCTGACGCCCTGGCTCCATAATGAACTTCGTGCCAATCGTTAGGCCAACCCGCGGACGGCCCCTCGGAAGAGGCGGTAAATTGGCACATCGGCGGCATCCACAGACGGTTGCGGGTTTCGAGTTTTTTCAGCCGAAACGGCGTAAAAAGGTGGGACATGGGGTAATTCTAACAAGAGCCGGGACATCTTTGTTGCGCAAGCTATCCCGTTAGCTGTCCCAAAATCGTCAAAAACGATGCGCACTGCACAGATTTGCAGTACCCACCAGATAACGCCGAGTTAGATGCCTGTACTCAAATCACACGTTGAAACCGAGGGCCCGCAGCTGCTCACGGCCATCCTCGGTGATTTTGTCCGGACCCCACGGCGGCAGCCACACCCAGTTGATAGATACGGTTTTCACCAAATCTTCCAGCACGAAACGGCACTGGCGCTCAATCATATCCGTCAGCGGACAGCCGGCAGAGGTCAGGGTCATATCAATAACCAGGTCATCTCCGTCCAGATGCAGCCCATAAAGCAACCCCAAATCTACAATGTTGATGCCCAGTTCCGGGTCGATAACGTCCTTCAGGAGCTCCACGATTTCTTCCACCAAGGCACGTTGCTGTTCGGAGAGCTCCGCGCCGGGATTCGCCACGACATCTGCCGCTATCCCGTCAACTACGGTTGCTGACTCTGCTGGTGCGGCGCTGACCTCTGATTCCACCGCCGCGCTGGTCTTCGGTGTACCCAACTCGTCCAATAGCTCTTTACTCAAGGGTTCTTCACTCATGGGTTTACTCCTTTGTCGTTTGAGGGGTTTCAGGGTCACAAGTCCGGTTCATCACTTTCGGGTCACAGTGCGACGCTGCCTGCGTGCCGCCGCCGGTTCCATCCGTCGCCACAGCTTGGGCCAGCGCATCTTTCAAGGCCATCCACCCCAGCAGAGCGCATTTCACGCGATTGACGTAGCGAGACACCCCTTCCAAGCTGGAGGCATCGCCCAGACGATCGAGTAGGTCTTCGTCCACTCCCTGGCCTCGCGAATGCATCATTTCGTTGAAATCCTGTTCCAGCCCGTGCACAGTTTCCAGGTCTTGGCCCTGCACCAGCTCCCACATCATCGACAGGGAGGCCTGCGAAATCGAGCAGCCGTGCCCGTCCCACACCAGGTTGCGTAACTTTCCGTCAGCCACTTCCACCTGCAGCGTAACCTCATCTCCGCAGGTCGGATTGACCTGGTGGGAACTGGCGGCCCAGCCGGGCAGGGGGCCAGCACCATGCCGAGCCTTAGACTGCTCCAAGATGAGCTGTTGATACAGGTTTTCCAGTTCGTTCACTTGTGTTCCTTCTGTCTATTCAACTATCCGCCGGCGTGACGCCAAAGAACTTCGCGGCCTGGGGAAGCGCTTGCAGCCAACGGTCAATCTCGTCAATAGTCGTGGTGGGGCTAAACGTGGCCCGCGTGGAAGCGTTCACCCCAAAGAACCGATGCAACGGAATTGCGCAGTGATGGCCGACCCGCACCGCCACCCCTTGCGAATCCAAGTATTGTCCCAGGTCGTGAGGGTGAATTCCCTTCATCTCAAAGGACAACACCCCCGCGCGGTGCGTCATGTCGGTGGGACCGAGCAGTTTCACGCCGGGAATCTCCACCAGCCTTGGCAGGGCGTAAGTGGTGAGGGCCTGTTCGTGGGCGGCAACCCGCTCCATTCCCAGTTCCTGCAGGTACTTGCACGCCGCGGCCCAACCGACAATCTGGGCGACCGGTTGAGTGCCAGCTTCGAAGCGGTAGGGTGCCGGCAGGAAAGTCGTTTCCTCCACCGTCACGTTTTCAATCATGGAACCGCCACTGAGGAACACCGGCAGCTGTTCGAGCAGCTCACGGCGTCCCCACAGGGCTCCCACCCCGGTGGGGCCGAGCATCTTGTGCGCGGAAAAACACGCGAAATCGACCCCAAGCTGATCGACGTCCAGCGGTAGGTGAGCGCTGGATTGGCAGGTATCCATCACGACGATGGCCCCGACCGCCCGAGCAGCGGCAATAATTGGCGCAATGTCCGTTACTGCCCCGGTCACATTGGACAGGTGTGTGAAGGCAACGACCCGTGTGCGCGACGTAATGACATCCTCCAGGCCGCTCACGTCCAGGCGCCCGTCAGGGGTCAGCTCGATGACTTTCGTGACGACTCCGGTGCGTTTGGCCACCAGCTGCCACGGCACCAGGTTAGCGTGGTGCTCCGCCCTGGTGAACACGATTTCATCGCCCGGTTGCATGGCAAAAGGTCCGCCCGCGCGTTCCCAAGTGGCGGCGGCAAACCCGTAGGCCACCAGGTTCAGCGCCTCGGTCGCTCCCGAGGTCCACACGATTTCTTCGGGGTCACTCACGCCCAAGAAGTCCGCCACGTCCTGGCGGGCATCTTCAAACAAGGCCGTGGCTTCGTCGCCGAGCTGGTGAGTGCCGCGGTGTACTGCCCCGTTGTGGCGGCGGTAAAAGTTGTCAAGAGCGTCCAACACGACCGCCGGCTTTTGCGAGGTTGCCCCCGAGTCCAGGTAGTCGATGGGCTGACCGTCGCGTCCCAAAACATTGAGAATCGGGAAATCCGCGCGTATGCGGGCTAGCTCCGCCTCGCTGAAATCTGTCGCCGCCGGGCCTGTTACCATGACAACTCCTTCCCCTCGCCGCTCACGCCGCCTTTAGGCAGCCGTCGGAGCCACCAGGTACTTGTCATAGCCCTCAGCTTCGAGTTCGTCTGCCAGTTCGGGACCGCCTTCTTTGCTGATGCGCCCGTCCACGAAAACATGAACAAAATCGGGGTGGACGTAACGCAAAATCCGGGAATAGTGGGTAATCAGCAGGATTCCAGTATTGGCGGCCTCATGAACCCGGTTGATACCTTCGGAAACAACCTTGAGAGCGTCAATATCCAAGCCGGAATCCGTTTCGTCCAAAATCGCGAACTGCGGCGCCAGCAGCTGCATCTGCAGGATTTCCAGGCGTTTCTTTTCCCCGCCGGAAAAACCTGCATTCAGATCCCGGCTGGCAAACTCTTTCTCCATCTTAAAGTCGTCAAAAGCCCCGTTGACTTCTTTCATCCATTGACGCAGCGACGGAGCTTGTCCCGCCACCGAAGTTTTTGCGGTGCGCAAGAAGTTCGACACGCTCACCCCGGGGACCTCGACCGGGTACTGCATCGCCAGGAACAACCCCGCCCGAGCGCGCTCGTCCACACTCATCTCCAGAATGTTCTTGCCGTCCAGCAGGGCTTCACCGCCAGTGACCTCATACTTCGGGTGTCCCGCCAGGACATAGCTCAGAGTCGATTTGCCCGAACCATTGGGTCCCATAATGGCGTGTACTTCGCCGGAGTTTATGGTCAGGTTTACACCTTTCAAAATCTTTTTCGGCCCTTCCGGGGTCTCCACCTGGGCTTTGAGGTTCTTTACTTCCAACACTGACACTGTTTTCTCCTGTTTCCTTTTTCCATTCCCAGCAGTTCGGCAAACTTCGTGCCGAACGGGCTTTGCTATGCTTCCACATCCACCGCTACGGAACCGTCGGCAATTTGGACGGGGTAAATCTTGAGGGGGTCGTGCGCCGGCGACTGCGGCGCGCCGGTTTCCAAATCGAACTGCGCCCCGTGCGCAACACATTCCACGCAACCGTCCTCAATAATGCCGTCCACCATAGAGAATCCGGCGTGAGGACATTCCTTTGCCATGGCATGGAAATCTCCCTCATCGCTGCGCAAAACCACGATTTCGGTGTCTCCCACAGTAAATTCTTTGCCGGTTCCCGGCTCAATTTCATCGATACTGGCAACTTTGATAAAACTCATTGCAAACTCCCTACACTAAGGTGACTATCTACGGTTTCCAATACATAGTCAGTCAGTTCCGGTATTTCTAGCATATTCAATAGTTCCGCATAGAACGCGCGCACCACCAGTCGTTTGGCGTTGACTGCATCGATACCACGGCTTTGCAGATAGAACAGCTGTTCATCATCAAATCTGCCGGTCGCCGAGGCATGTCCAGCGCCTTCGATTTCACCATTGTGAATCTCTAGGTTCGGCACGGAATCCACGCGAGGCCCTTTGCCCAGCACCAGGTTTCGGTTCAGTTCGTAGGAATCCGTCCCGAAAGCCTGCGGCCCGATACCGACGTCACCAATCCACACGGCGCGTGCCTCCTGGCCTTGCAAAGCACCCTTATAGGTCACTCGAGATTTCGATTTTTGCCCGGTGTGCTTGATAAACAGCCGGTGTTCCTGATGCTTTCCCGCGTTGGTAAAGTACAGCCCCAGCAGGTTCAAGTCGCTGCGTTCGGCGGGGAGATTCACTCCCATCGCGATGCGAACTGAATCGCCTCCCAAGGTGACGTTGGCATGCTTGACACTGGCATTCTGACCCAAAGTCATCTGTTGGGTCGCCATATGCACCGCGGTGTCATCCCAGGCCTGCAGGCTGACTACGTCCAGTTTCGCGCCCGGCTCCGCTTTCACTTCCAACGTCTCATTCAGACAACCACCACCGCGATGACGCAGCAAGATGGTAGCTTGAGACGCTTTATCCGCATGTATCCGCACGTGACCGACCGTATCTGGCCCCTCAGCGGTAACGTCAATCCAGACCGGTCGACTCACCGCGCCGGTAACCGCTACATCCAGGGTCTGGGAAATATTATTCCAGCCAACCACTCCAGCACGGTCGAAAGGGGCTCCAGCCAGCGGCGACAACCCCGCCACCGCGGACAGTTTCAAAGTCAGATCCGCCTCGGGTTGGACTGGTTCGTCGGTACGCAAAGCCACACCGTCCACCGCAAACTTGGCGCTACCGCCCTGGAGAGAGTCTTCCAGCAAACTGGAGAACCGCGATAACGGGGTGAAGCGCCAGGCTTCTTCCTTACCCGTAGGCATCGGAAAATCCCCTACGGAAGTAGAGGTCAGTCGGGTTGGGGTCGGAGCGGCCAGCGCACCGCCTGTTGGCACAGTTACTTCAGTCATTTAGCCCACCGACCCTTCCATCTGCAGTTCGATTAGTCGATTCAGTTCCAAGGCGTATTCCATTGGAAGCTCCTTGGCGATAGGCTCAACGAAACCGCGTACGATGGTCGCCATCGCTTCCGTTTCGGTGAGCCCCCGGCTCATCAGGTAGAACAGTTGTTCCTCGGACACTTTGGAAACGGTTGCCTCGTGACCCATTTCGACCTCGTCATTGCGCACGTCCACATAAGGATAGGTGTCGGAGCGCGAAATGGTATCAACCAGCAGGGCGTCGCACAGCACGTTGGACTTGGAACCGGTGGCGTTCTCGGCAATGTCGACCAAGCCTCGGTATGAGGAACGTCCGCCTTGCCGGGAGATGGATTTGCTGACAATGTGCGAAGAGGTGTGCGGGGCCCGGTGCAGCATTTTTGCGCCGGTGTCCTGATGCTGTCCCTTGCCGGCAAAAGCAATGGACAATGTCTCGCCGTGGGCGTGCTCGCCCAGCAGGTATACCGAGGGGTACTTCATGTTGATGCGCGAGCCGATGTTGCCGTCAATCCATTCCATCGTGGCGCCTTCCTCGCAGAAGGCACGTTGGGTCACCAGGTTCAACACGTTATTCGACCAGTTTTGGATGGTCGTGTAACGCACCCGGGCGTTCTTTTTCACAAAGATTTCCACGATGGCGGCGTGCAGGGAATCCGACTGGTAAATCGGGGCGGTGCAGCCTTCCACATAGTGCACGTAGGAGTCTTCATCAGCAATGATTAGGGTTCGTTCAAACTGACCCATGCTCTCCGTGTTGATGCGGAAGTAGGCCTGCAGGGGAACCGTACACTGCACTCCCTTGGGAACGTAGATAAACGAACCACCGGACCACACCGCCGTGTTAAGCGCGGCAAACTTGTTGTCCCCCGCCGGTACCGCCCGCCCAAAGTATTCCTGGAACAGCTCGGGGTATTCTTTCAACCCCGTATCGGTGTCAAGGAAGATGACGCCCTGTTTCTCGAGGTCTTCGCGGATCTGGTGATAGACGACTTCCGATTCGTACTGGGCTGCCACCCCGTCCACCAGGCGTTGCCGTTCCGCTTCGGGAATTCCCAGACGGTCATAGGTCTGTTTGATGTCCTCGGGCAGGTCGTCCCAGGATTGAGCGACCTGATCGGCAGCCCGCACGAAGTACTTAAACTCGTCAAAGTCCAGGAACTGCAAATCGGGACCCCAGTGCGGAATGGGTTTGCGCTGAAAAATCTTGAGGGCTTTCAACCTCAGTTTCAGCATCCATTCCGGCTCATCTTTCATCTCGGAGATGTAGCGCACCACGTCCTCATCCAAGCCGCGTTTCGCGGCTTGTCCGGCGGCATCGGAATCGTGCCAGCCGAATTCGTACTTATCGGAAATAGACTCGATAATCTCATCATCCGCGCGCTTTTTCTGATCTGACTCAGTCAGAGCATCGCTCATCTCTATCCTTTCATTTGAGGTTTTCTCTAAGTCTAGGCAGCCCGGTCGGGTCCTGATTTTTAGAAGTCGCCGGGAGACTGTCTCACTGATTTATTCCCCCCGACTCCGCTTCCCTCCGTTCAACACATTAATGCTGTTCAGAGCCCCATTTTTGCGCAAGGTTAGCGGCACACAGGTGGTGCAGGCATGGTCCCCCTCCGCAAGGGTGGCGAGGCGCTGCACATGGGTATCGAGCAACCGGGAGAAGGCTTGGGTTTCTGCCTCACACAGCTTTGGATAGGACTTGGCGACGTCCTGTACCGGGCAGGATCCTTGACACAGCTGCAGTGCCAGCCCGTGCGCGGTTTGTCGAACGGTTGCCGCGTAACCGTCCTGTGCCAGCGCATCCGCCAAGGCCACGACCCGGGCTTGCGGGTCGTCTCCGGCGGCGTGAACCACCGGAGCATAGCGGCGTTCGACCTCTCGCGAATGCCGATTAGCAAAGTCTTCAATAGCTTGGTCGCCGGCAACCTGCTGCAGGTAGTCCAGCGCCTTATTTGCCATCTGCGAGTATCCATCCGGCAGCGTGGCGCGTCCGGCGTCAGTCGCCACATAGTGACGTGCCGGACGCCCGCGGCCGCGAATCTTGCCGGTCGACTCGAGGTTCTCAATCTGCCCACTCTCCTCTAGATAGATGAGGTGGCGACGAACCGCCGCTGGGGTAAGTTTGAGGATGTTAGCCAAGACAGAAGCAGTAATGGGACCCTTTTCAATGATGAGGTCCAGAACGACTTGACGGGTGCCCTGATCATCCACGATTGCTGGCATCCCGCTCCCCCTTCGTTAAAATCTTTACATCAACGATGACTTTCCTAAATCTAGCATATTTTCCCAAGCTAGTCATTGCTTAAAACCTGCCAAAATAAGCCAAACTGCGGTTTTACTGGGAAAATTTGCGCAACATCAGTGTGCCAAAAATCAGTTTGCAGCCGGGCCGATGCAGCGGCGGCCGGCTGAAACGCCAGCGACTTCTAAACGGGTTGAGGGCGAATCTATTCCGAAGAGGTTTTCCGAAACCACGGGGCTGACACCGGACGCAAAGACACCGAGGAAACGCCGGGCAACCCCAGAGCCAGCGCAGTAGCCAGAACCCCGACGACCGCGGAAGGATTGTGCATCTGTCCCGCAAAAATCGCCGCCACCGCCTGTCGCAACCCTACCCAGCGCCGCGCCATAAACGCTTCTTCGGCTTCGCGCTGAAAACTGCGCTCCGAGGCAGGAATCAGGGTCAAATCGCGAGCCAAGTACACCCGCAGAGCTTCGGAAGACCCGCCCGGCGTGGTGAAATAATCCACCAGCACGTCCCAGCGAGTAGCTTTCAAGTCGGCTTCCTCCTCCAGCTCCCGCTGCGCCGCACGCAGCGGATCCTCCCCGGCAATGTCCAACAATCCCGCGGGAATCTCCCACAAGGTCGCGCCCACCGGGTGACGGTATTGGCTGATTAGCAGCACCTCCGGTTCCCCCGAAGCGCTGGCCTCACCTTCTCGCAGCGGAACGATGGCGACCGCCCCCGGATGCTTCACAAAATCTCGTGTTGCCACCCCATCGCCATAGCGAACCCGTTCAGTGAGCATGGAAAAAACTTTGCCCTTAAACACTTCCAGAGAATCCACCACGGGAAATTCAGTTCGTTCATCCTCCGGTGATTCCAAGCACGGTGGGGTATCGCTCATTTTTGTTCTCCTGTTTGTGGTATCTGGCTACTCTTAGTTGTTATCTGGTTTTGCCCTGCCAGGGAGCGCCGATAGAATCCCAGCCATTCGCTGGCGACCTGGTCAGTGGTCGGCCAGGTGGCGGCGCGATGCCGGGCGGACTCCTGTTTTTCGTACCATATGCTGGGGTTGGCCAGTAGTTTCGTGATGGCTTGAGCTGTCGCCTCGGCATCGTCTGTATCCACCACGAGGCTGCCGATTCCGAGTTCCGGATCGTGGGACTGTCCCGCGGTTTGTTCCCCTCCGAGCAGGTTCTCACCCTGTTGACTGTCCATCGCTACCCCCGCAGGCAGCAAGATGTCTCGCAATTTCCCGACCGGGGCAGCCACAATCGGCAGCCCCAAGCTCATGGCTTCTTGGGCGATGAAACCCCGCGACTCCCATTCAGAAGTAATGACCAATACACTCGCGGCTTGTAACCAGGTGTCCAGGGACTTGCGCCACCCCAGGAAAGAGACCTGCGCATCGCTTCCGTAGGAGCGCAGACCCGCTAGCAGTTGGGGATCTCCATCCCCGATAACCACCCCGGTGGCTGGATAAGTCACCCGCTGCATAGCACGAACAAACCGGTCAAAACGTTTCTCTTGCTCGATCGGACCAATCCCCAGCACCAGTTGGCCACGGTTGCGCAGCCGTTCCGCGGCCGCCAGCTTGGCCCAGTTGCCCACCCGCTCCTTACGATTGAGCATTCCGGTTTGCAAGAGTTTCTCGACCCTGGGGCTGACCAGGAAAGATACCGCTGAGTCGGTATCTGCCGATGATTGTCGGTCAATCTTTGCGGTCAGGCGCAGCGACGAGCCCGAAATGAGCGAAGCCCGGTTATCCATCCACCGAAAGAGCAGCTGGCGCCAGAACGTATCGCGGCGTTCGTCGTTCAGTTCGTACAGCGATACTAAAAGCGGCGGAGTATTGGGGATAAACATGGTCAGTACCAGGACATACAGCGCCGCTTTCAGCCCGTGAACGTGAATGACATCAGAGTCCTTGAACACGTCTCGTGCCCGGCGCAACCGCCGCAAATTCGTACCCATCAGGAACAGTCTGCGCGGTTTCACAATCCACAGCGGCAGAACATTCTTGAGACGATACAGCTTGGCGCTGGTGGGTTCGGCAATAATCTGAACATCGTGGCCTTTCGCCGCCAAAGTGCTCGATAGCGATGCTACGAAAGTTCCCATCGAGTGCGAGGCTTTGCCCATCACCATGGTTATTTTCACGATTCGCCTTCTTCCAAACGTTCTGTTTCAGGTTCTGCCGGGAAAGGATTCTGCGGGGGTAGGTTTTTCCCAAGGTTCTCAGTTGTTTCAACAGTTTCGGGAGCACGGCGGGCCGCGCGGGTTTGTTTCCAAAACGGCGTGGCAATGATTTTCAATCCCGGCAAGGCGCAGGCTACTGTTACCAGACCAGCCCCGAGAGTCGCCCACAGCACCCCCAGAGGCAGATCTAGGGCAGTGATGCCCGCATACGCTAGACGTCCCAAGACTCCACCCAGAGCTGCTCCCGGAACAGCAATCAACAGGGCTTTCAATACCTGAACCGGAGAGCCGACCTGGAGGCGACCCCACACAATCAGCAGGTAGACTCCAGCCGCGCTCATGCCCAAGGCATTGCCGACACCCAGAGCAATGAGCGTGGCGACGCCGTTACCGCGCGAAGGGGCCAAAACGAGAATCAGCAGCCACCCACTTACGGCGGCAATCCCCCACCCTAGCAGCGCTGCGAAAAAAGAATGCCGCGCCCGGTTGACGGCGATAAACACTCGTGACAGGTGATAGAGCAGGGCGTAGCCCACCAGGGCGGGAGCCATCGCCACGACCGCCATTTCCAGTCCCGGAATGGGACGGTTCCACGCAAAAATGGCTGCCATGCCGGGCGCCACCGCAATTAGACCAGCGACTCCCAACAGAGACAGACCGGCAATCAACGCGGTGGAACTGGTGGCCAACTCCCCCGCTTTTGCCGTCTGCCCGGCCGCAAAACGCCTGGTCATCAGGGGAAACACGACTGTCGCCACCGGGAAGGTGAACAGTGCGTAGGGCAGCAGGTAGATAGCTTGGGAATACTGAAAAACATTGATAGTGCCTTCCACCCCACCCCACCGGGTCAGGAACAGCGTGGCGAGCATGTAACCCTGGGCAGCCAGCAGCGCTCCGATGCCGTAGGCTCCCAAAGCGAGGGCCTGACGAAATTTCTCCCGCGGCATTTTCCACACGAACTTGAGGCGCACCCCCACGTTCCAGACGGGAATAAAAAGCGGAACGCTCAGCACCAGCACCCCCGCGGTAGTTCCCCAAGCCAGGGCGGCGATAGCGGTGTATGCGGTCGGGTTGGAGCCACTGAGAGCGCCGTAGGCAGCATAAGCGACGATGGTGACAACGGAGGAAAACGCCGGCATCAGGGCAGGCCACGCAAAACGGTGGTGGGCTTGCAGGATTCCCCCCAGCACCACAGCTATCCCATAGAGCGGAATCTGCAGCGCAAAAACCCGCAGGAAATACGCGGTCAGCGCATTTTGGGTAGTGATGTCGGAACCCACAGAAACGGGTAGCACCGTGGCGATGGGCTCGGCGGCCACGAAAACCAGCAAACCCAGTGGAACCAGCAGGGTCAATGTCCAGGTAAACAGCGCTGAGGCGAGACGGTTCACTTCGTCTTTCAGCGAGCCGGCAATGGCTTGAGCCAACAGGGGGATGGTGATGGAAGCCAACGCGCCCCCGACCACGACTTCAAAAATCACGTTGGGGATTTGGTTCGCCGAAGCGTAGGCGTTGCCGACTGTACCCGCTCCGACCCAGGTGGCTTGGGCCAGCCATCGGCCGAAACCGAAAATTCTGGAGATTAGCGTCATCACCGCTACGGTCCCGGCCGCCCCCGCTAAGGCCGCCACCGGGTTCGTGACAGTTTGCTCACGCTTGCTCAAATCGACTAACGCACCTTTCAAGCTGTTTTACGTAACGCGCCGTTTTCCCGCGGCCGCTATGCGGGCAGACGCCCCCAGTCGTCCCCGGCTTTCAACACCGGGTGGCTGTCGATGACTTTCGAGAAACTGATTTTTTCACTAGCCAAGGTTAGGGCGGCGATTGCAGCCAAGGTCACAAGGTTGGTGCGGATTGTTCTTCCTTGCGACCATGTGGCTCCCAAGGCCGCTCCCAACGCGTTGGCGCCCGTGTCGCCCAGCATGGTGACTTCGCGCAGGTCTAAAGGCAGGGCCGCGGCGATAACGGCACAGTTCGTTGCCGCCATACGCCGACGCGCGCAGTAGCATCCGCTGGGAGCGGGCAAAAAACCTGCTGCGCCCCCCAACAGCGCTACTTTGAGGGCTCGACCCGGTCTGAGATCCAGCAGATTAATCAGGTTTGCGCTTCCGGCAATGACTCCGGCCTGAATCATCCAGCCCCAAATATCGCGACGGGGTCGAGCTGCCACAGCTCCCGTAGCCATCAGGGCCAGCATTTTAACCAGGCCGGGACTTAACCGGCCCTCCTTCAAAGCCCCAATATGACCGTGCAAACCTTTCGTAGATTTATTGGTGGTGTCACTGTCTGACATGTCGTCAAAGAACCCCGCTGCACCACTGCCAGCTGCGGCCACGGCGACCCGCAACGCCGCACGATTACCCCGTCCCGAAATAATCTGAGCCACCGGCAACAGGACGCTGACCGCTGTCCCACCCCACAGGCTCACTTTCCGGCCGTGAAAATTCGTGCGCTGGAAGTTAATCTGCATAACTCGCCTTCCGGTTTAGTTCCTGGACTGCTTGACCTGTGCTCACTGGGGTGCCGGTGCCGCGGGCGGCACTGCGGGCGCCTCAGCCGGGGCAGGTGGAGCGGGGACTTCCGTAAAGGGCGGCACCAGAGCGGAGGCATTCTGTTCGCTCCCCCAGGCTCCGACGGTGCCATTCATGCGGGCCACCAAAGCAAAAGGCAGGGAAAGGAGCGAAGTTTTCGTACCGATACTATCCACCGTGGGAACGGGGTTTCCACCTGACCGCACCTTGGTCAACAGGTCATTCTCGCCCTGCGCCGACCCGTAAAGAACCACTCCCGAGGCGAACGTGTTGAGAGTTTGAGCGAACTCTATGAGGTTCTTGGTCCGTTTTTCCAAGGCCTTCAGCTGTGTCTCGTTCTGTGGCTCCAGCGGTCCGGGGCCCACGATAATCGCGGCGCGAGCCGGCTGGGATGCCGGATTAGCGACTTGGATGAGGGGGGTTTCTTCCACCGTCAGGATTCCCGAAAGCGAATCGTTTTGGCCGTTGAAAATCAACTGACCGATAGCGGCGGCCAGGGTGGATTCCGGGGTGGTGGCGCGGGTGGTATCGCTCAGATACTGCCTAATTTGGCCGGAAAGCGCCTCCCGGTAAGCCTGTTTTGCGGGGGCGAAAAAGTTTTCTTGCAGGTTGATTTGAGCGTTGATAGCGCCGCCCGCCGTGGTGACGATTTCGCTCACGGCTTTCACGTCTTCGGCTTCAGCGTCAGGCAACACCACCAGGGCGACCTCCGTGCCTTGCAGGAATCCGTTGAATATCCGCGGCGCGTACTGTTCTACCGTCTGGTCTTGCACATTGATTTGAGACTGGGCCTGGGTCAGTTGCTCATTGAGCTGGTTGCGATCTTCACGGAGCTTGTCTACCTGGCCCGTCAAAGTATCCCCGATGGGATCAGCCAGCGGGCCGGCGCCGAGGATAATCCCCACCGCCAGAGCCAAGAAAACCGCCACCAGGGAAACCAGGTGATACCGAAAATCAATCATAAGTTTTCTTCCAATCTAACTTTCACAAATTCGCCGTTAACCAATCAAGCCCCTCAGGCCATGCCACCAGGCATCCATATTCGCAGCTACCAATCCTATGAAGGTCTGTCCACCGGTAGTTGAACCCAGTGCCGCCAGCATTGCCAGCAAACCGGCCACAACCAATAAGCCCATCTGCCAGTTCGTAATCCGGGGACGGTAAAGTTTGGAAACGCCCTTGGCATCGATGAGTTTGCTGCCGACTTTGAGGCGAGTCAAGAACGTTGAGGACATTCCGGCACGCCCCTTGTCCAAGAATTCCACCAAGGTGGCGTGCGTACCCAGGGCGACGATGAGCTCCGCGCCTTTCTCATCAGCTAACAGCATCGTGATGTCCTCGGACGTGCCCGCGGCCGGAAATACCACGTGTTCCACCCCGAGTTCCTGTACCCTAGCCAATCCGGGGGCTTTCCCGTTGGGATAGGCGTGCACCACGATTTCCGCCCCGCAAGTCAGTGCCTTATCGGTCACGGAGTCCATATCGCCAACCACCAGGTCAGGCTTCAAACCGTTCTCTAACAGCGCATCCGCTCCGCCGTCCACCCCAATCAGGATGGGACGATACTCGCGAATGTAAGGCTTTAGCATCAGCAGGTCTTCTTTGTAGTTGTAGCCGCGCACCACCATCAAAACCTGGCGTCCGGAAAAGTTCGTCCGCAAATCCGGCACACCCACAGAATCAAGAATCAAATCCCGTTCTTTTTTCAGGTATTCCATAGTGTTGGCGGTGAAAGCCTCAATCTGCACTCCCAGAGAAGCCTTCGCCGCCTCCATATTGGCGGCGTTCGTTTCTTCGGTTTGCCGCACCCCTTCCGCAACAAGTTTCCCGCCACAAAATACCTGGTTGTCCCGGATTTCAACCCGTTGGCCTTCCTTCAGGCTCATAATGTCGGAACCCAAATCGTCAATGAGGGGAATTCCCGCCTCAATGAGGACTTTCGGTCCTTGATTGGGGTAGCGTCCAGAGGTGGACTTTTCCGCGTTCAGTACTGCGGCAGGTTCGATTGCTTTCAGCGACTCCGCCGCGACCCAGTCCAAATCCTGGTGCGAGATAACGGCGACTTCCCCGGCACTCAGACGTTTTGTCAGGTTTTTGGTACGTGTATCGATGCGCACCAGACCGCCCAGGCTGGCTCCTGTCTTTTGATTACGTTTTCGGCGAAACACTGCCATCATGACTCCGATTGTCCCACACGAGCCAGTTCGATTAACTCATCGGCGTGCGCAAGCGCCGTTTTTGTGAGCTTCGTCCCGGAAATCATCCGCGCCAGCTCCTCGCGCCGTGATTCCTGATCTAAAACTGTAATCTGGCTCTGCCCGCCGCTCTTAGTGATTTGTACCTGGCAGTCTCCAAATGCCGCTACCTGCGCCAGGTGAGTCACCACGATGACCTGGTAGTCCTGAGCCAGACGCGACAGCCGCCGCCCCACCTCGATGCCAGCTTGCCCGCCAATCCCCGCATCAACTTCGTCGAACACGAAAGTGCCGCGTGCCTCGGTGCTTTGTGAGTTCTGGAGGGTTTGGCCGGTTTGGGATAACCGGGAGCCTCTGCCCGCCAGGGTCACTTCCAGAGCCAGCATGATACGGGAAAGCTCCCCACCGGAGGCCGCGCTGGATAAGGCCAGCACGGGGGCTTTCGGGTGGGGACGCAGCATGAACTCAATGCGGTCGGCTCCGTGGGCGCCCGGTTCCCCCTGACGAACCTCCACGGTGACCCGCGTGTCCTTCATATCCAAATCCACCAGTTCCGCATTAATCGCCTTGCTGAGCGCCCGCGCGGTCTTTTCGCGAGCCTCATGTAGCTTTGCCCCCGCCTGTTCTACGGCCTGCGCCGCGGATTCCATCTCGAGGCGCAGTTGCTCTAAATGCTCCGTGCCGCCCTGCAAACCCTGCAGTTCCGTAGCGGTATCTCGCCAGGACGTGCCCAAACGTTCCGGTTCCACCCCCAAGCGTAAACTCAAATCGGTAAACGTGGCCCGCCGGCTTAACGCCTCCTGGAGCGCCTCCGGGTCAGCATTCAAATCTTGCAGATAAACACCCAGTTCGCGGGCCGCATCATCGAGAGCGTAGCCAGCTCCGCTCACACTTTGCGCGACCTCTTGCAAGCTCGGGTCCTCTTCCGTCGCCCGCTGTAGAGCTCGGGTGGCCACGGCGACCAAATCGGTGGCTGCCGGGGTGGAATCCGCCTCATTTTCAATCGCCCCCAGCGCCGCCGCGACGTTTTCACGCAAACTTTCCACGTTGGACAGTTTCGCGACGCTGGCACTAAGTTCCGTGAATTCGCCGTCCTCAGGCCTCAGACTGTCGAACTCTTCACAAAATCGTTCCAGCACTTCGCGGCGGTGTTCGCGCTTTTCAGCGCTGGTTTCCCATTCAGTAAAAGCCTTTTGGGCGCGGCTCAAAGCCTCCCAATCCTGAAGGTATTGTTCCAAAGCCCGCTGATGGGCGGCGTCTCCATAAGCGTCCAAAGCATCGCGCTGGGCTCGCTCAGTGCGCAACCGCCCCTGCGCGGCTTGACCGTGAACCGACACCAAGCTAGCACCGAACTCCCCCAAAATAGCGGCAGGAACCGTGCGTCCTCCCAGGTGAGCCTTGGAACGAGAATCTAGAGGCACCACTCTTGACACCTCGGCGACGCCGTCCTCAACCACCCCGCCGGCTTCTTCCACGACCGCCCCGGCCGCACCATCCACCAGGAAACTGCCTTCCACCACGGCTTTTTGGGCCCCGTGGGAAACCAGCGCAGGCTCAACTTTCGCCCCCAGCAGCCAATCCAGAGAGGTCAGCAACATGGTCTTGCCGGCCCCGGTCTCGCCGGTAATGACGGTAAACCCCGGACCAAACTCCAAGGCAACGGAGCTAATCGTCCCCAAATTCTCAATCCGCAGCGATTCCAGCATTAGCGACCTCGCCACCCTCCCACGGGCAAACCAAACTTTTTCACCAACCGAGCCGAGAACGGCAGGGACACTAACCGCGCCAACTGCATATCCGTGGCGGACTTGGTGACCCGAATGGATGAACCCAATGGCGCGGGCAAAATACGTCTCCCATCAGCCCAGACTTCGCAGTCCTGCACCTGTTGAGGCAGAACTTGAATCTCTAGCACCGATGACGGCCCCAGCACCAGGGAACGGGTAAACAAACCGTGAGCAGCCAGCGGGGACAGCACTAAGGCTTGCACATCAGGCCACACCACCGGGCCGCCAACCGAAAAGTTATAGGCAGTAGATCCGGTGGGAGTCGACACAATCAAACCGTCCGCGCCGTATTCGGAAACCGCTTCCCCATCGACACCAAAGGCCAAAAGGGCGGGGTGGCCTTTATCGGTACTCAACACCGCGATGTCGTTCGCGGCCCACTCTGATTGCACCGAACCGTCAGGGTGACGCACTTCCACGTCAATACACATTCGGCGTTCTACCTGGTAGTCGCCGCGCACCACCCGCTCGCACAGTTCACCGAGTTCTTCTTCCTCCGCTTCGGCGAGGAATCCCACGTGCCCCAAATTCACTCCGATGACCGGGACACCTTGACGATGGGCGATATTCGCAGCCTCCAAAATGGTTCCGTCCCCACCTAGCACGATGATGAGGTCAATCGGTTCCGAACTCGTCCGGTCCACCACGGTGATTCCGGCATTTTCCAGGTAACCGCGGACACTGGCCGCCGCCACAATAGCGGGCTGGCGGTAATGGTGGTGAAACACCATAATGGTTCGTTTTTTATTCACCAGACTGGGCCTTTCGTGCATATTTCTGGACCAACTGCGGGCTGGGAGGTTGATATTCACAAGTGGGCGCGGCCTCGCTGGCCCCGCAGCAATCCGCGTATCCCCCCATGTCCTGACATGTGTCGTCCCAGTTTTGCGGCTGCTCCGGCGACTCGCCACCCGGCTTGCCCCGAACTTCGCGTTCCATAACTTTCCCTTCTGTTCACTTAATTTTCTCACACCACCAGGACATTAGGACCCAGACTTCTCTGGCTGAGGCCCTCTGGCAATCGCTTCCCCAACGGCAGTGTCCAACGATTCCCCCTCCAAGTCTGGCAGGTTTTGTTGCCGGGCCGCAGACTGCGCGGTGAGGTAGAGGAAGTATTCAACATTCCCGCTGGGACCGGCCAGCCCAGCAGGAGCCACGTTTAGCACCGCCAATCCGGCCTCGTGAGCCTGGCGCGCAACGTTCTTAACGGTCTGGCCGCGATCGTCTGGATTCCTGACCACGCCCCCGCGTCCCAAGTTTTCACGCCCGATTTCAAACTGGGGTTTCACCATCAGCAGGTACTGCGCTTGCGGGTTGGCGGCACGTTGCAGCGCCGGCAAAACCAAACCGAGTGAGATAAAAGACAAATCCCCCACGACCAGGTCTGCGGGCGGGTCGATGAGAGCGGAATCCAGCGTGCGCACGTTGGTTCGTTCCAGATTCACGACCCGGCTGTCGCTACGCAAGCTCCACGCCAGTTGGCCGTACCCCACATCAACTGCAAACACTTTGGCGGCACCGCGGCGCAGTAAGACGTCCGTAAATCCTCCCGTGGAGGCACCCGCGTCGAGACACACCGCACCTTCTATCGCCGGAGTCGATGGTCCATAAAGTTCCAGATAGTCCAGCGCCCCCAGCAATTTGTGAGCGCCCCGAGACGCGTAGTGGACCGTTTCAGGGTCGCGCAGCACGATAGCCGAACTCAACTCCACCTGTCGGGCGGGTTTCAGGGCTTCCTGACCATCCACCAACACCTGCCCGGCAGTAATCATCTGTGCCGCTTGGGTACGGCTGGGCGCCAGGTGGCGACGCACCAGCTCCGTGTCCAACCTCGCGCGTTTAACCATGGTTTGCTGACTGCGCCTCATCCCCGTTTAACACGGTCTGCAGGTCGGCGGCTACCTTTTGCAGCAGTTCCAACTGCGATTCCAAGGGCGCCTCATGGGCGGATTCTATTTCTTCCCGGTAATCATGCAGGTCTTGAGCGTTCAACGTGGCAGGAGTGGGAACCTGATTATTCGTCATCTGCCGTCCCCTGTTCCACTGCCGGTGCGGAATCGTCGCGGCCTGAATCGGCCTCGTCGAGGTCCAGGTCATCCTCCTCGCCATAGTCGCGTTCGACTTCACGAACCACGCTAAACTCGGGGCAATCCACCCGATTGCCTTGTTCCCTGGCATACCAGACGGCTGCCAGAATAGCGCGAAACTCCCCCAGGGATACGACCGTGCCGTCCTCGCTCAGCACCCCCAGGCCGCGGACTTCAATATCGTGGCCGTTCACGCGAGCCCGCGTGTTTTCGGTGTACCACCAGCCGCGATTGCGCAATTCCGGGCGTTCAATCGGTACCGTCAGGTCGGACAAATCCAACCCCACAAAAGTGGGCCTTTGGGCTGGCGGAGCCATCACTAGGTCGCGAGGCTGCGTGAGTCCGGTCAGTACCACGCAAGACGCCACTTGGGCGTTGTTTGCCCCGACGATATCGGTAGCCAGCTGATCGCCGATGGCCAGCGCGTGTCGCTTCAAAACCCGGTGTTTGCGTTCCGCCGCTTTCACCCGGTCGAATTCTTTTTCTTTCGCCAGGTCCGCTTCGCTGAGAACTACGGGTTCGCTATCCGGATCCGCTTTCGCTTCACGAGCCTGCCTGGCTTGCTCTCGCGCAGCGGCAGCGGCTTCTTCGTTGGCTTTGACCTCCGCGGCGATTTCCTCATTGTTCATCAGGTAGTCCTGGCTGCGGTTAATCGCTAAATCATAGATGGAGGTTTCCGGTTTACCGCACACTATTGGTTCGCTCTTGGTGGCCCGGCGCACCGCTTCCACCAGGGAACCGTTGCCAATGCCGCGGCCTTTTTCGGTCGGCAGGGCATAATCCATGTTTGTGGCCACCCACTTGGCGCCATTCGCGATGGCGTAGCAGGCTTCGGACAGCTCTGCCCAGCCCACCTCAAAACCGAGTCCCTGCAAGACTCCGGCAGGCTCCTGATCCGCCGTGGACACGACTTCAAAGCCCGCCGCCTGTACGGCCTGCGGCACGCCCTCTCCGCCCACGCACAGCACTTTCGCGCCCGGTTCTAACAGTTCGCTGAGCTTCGCTGCCCCATCTTGAGCCGAGGTCACGATGTCATCAGGTTCAGCTTCGACCCCAGCTGCAGCCAATTTCGCCACCACGTCCTGCGGTACGCGCGCCGCGTTATTGGTCAGGAACACGAACTTTCCGCCCAATTCGCGCCCTGCAGAAATGCTTTGTCCCACCCCGTCTACCGGCTGGGACCCGTTCCAGGTCACCCCATCCAAATCGGTGAGCAACAGCGGGTACAGCTGAGCCAGCGGTACGTTCGCCCCCTGCAGGGTGGTTGGGTTAGCCCGCTGTTCGGCTTCTTCAGCTTCTTGAATATCCAGGATTTCGACATCCTCCGGTTCCCGCGGAATGAGCGCCTGCGCGGCATCAGCTTCCTCATCCCGTCCCAGCTCGCGCAGCCGGTCAGCCTTCACACTGAGCAACCGTCCGTATTCAAAGCTCTCTGAATCGGGATCCACCTGGGCCAATGCTGCTTCAATAACAGCCAGTCCGGTCTCGTATTCACCCAAATCTGCCCGTGCGGAGGACTCCACCAGAGCGAGTTCAAAATGTTCCGTTCGGTCCAGGTCCCCTGGCTTGACAGCTTTAATGATTTCCAACGCTTTTTCGGGACGTCCCAGACCGCGTTCCGAATCCGCTTCCACCGATTTCAACACTTCAACACCGCTCATCCGCCGAGCAGTTTTCACTTCGCGCAGCGCTTCGCTGTACTTGCCACAGGCATAGGCCGTCAAAGCGACAGCTTCGCGAACTACGTCAATACGCCAAGCCATTTTCAGGGCCGCCCGGGCATATTCATAAGCGAGTTCGGGCTGTGTGTCGAAAAGCTCCGCGGACATGACCAAGTGCCGAGCCACGTTTTCCGCGGTTTCTTTCGGTAGCGGACTGAGCCGGGACCAAGCCTCTTTATCCAACATATCCCAAGTAATCGAGGCCGGGATTTCCAGGTATCGAGAGCGTCCCGTAGTGCCGTGACCGCGTTTATCCGACCCGGTATGACTGCGGTTGTACCCCCGATCATCGTAGCGGGAGCGTTGTAAGCCAGAGGAACGGAAGCCCGAACGTCCCGAGTCGCGTCGCTCCCCACCTCGTTCAAAGTTACGTTTGCCGCCGCGATCATCACGCCGCCAGTCATCGCGACCGGTGCGTCCCCCGCGGTCGTCGCGGTCATTATCGCGACGAGGGCGACCCGAGTAGCCGCCGCGTTTTCCGCCGCGATCATCACGGCCGTACTTGCCGCCTGACTTGTATCCACCCTTACGGTCGCCTTTGAAACCCCCGCGGCCTTTGCGTTCGTTATCTCGTTTATCGCCGCGTGACTCGCGGCCTGCCTCTGTGTTCTCGCGAGACTCGCCTTTGCGCTCGCGCCAATTTTCGTTCGGTTCCTCTGCCAAGTTTTCCCAAGGGCGAGGATTGTCTGAAGCTGTCACTTTCTATTCCTTTACAATCGATCCACTATTCTGTTTTCACCATTAAGTCTACACGTACCCAGGGTAGTTAAAATCTTCAGCCTGTTCGACAGCGGGCAAGCCTCGGTGTCGTTTTCAAACTGTTTCCCCTTAAGATGGAGAGCATGGAAATCACAGTGGCGGCGGATGGTTCTGCCTTGGGCAACCCCGGACCAGCCGGATGGGCATGGTACGTTGATGAAAATTGTTGGGCGGCAGGCGGCTGGGCCAAGTCCACTAACAACCGCGGCGAACTGATGGCAGTGGTGGATTTTTTGGAGCAAACCTCTGGCATTCCTGATCTGAACATTCATTTCCTATGTGATTCTCAATACGTCATCAACTCGGTAACCAAGTGGATGCCGGGATGGAAACGTCGGGGCTGGCGCAAGGCTGACGGCAAAGCGGTGTTGAACGATGACCTAATGAAACGTTTAGATCAGGGTCTGGCAGGGCGAACGGTAGACTTCCGCTGGGTAAAAGGCCACGCCGGACACACCCTGAACGAGAAAGTCGACCAGCTGGCTCGTGAGGCCGCCACCGCCTATCAGCAGGGACTTTCCCCCCACACCGGTCCGGGCTTAAGCCCCGAGCTGCGCAACTTAGCCACCCGCCCCCAGCCTGCGGTGAACACGGCTCCCCCCCGCCCCGCAGCACCCGCCACACCGCTAGATACCCGGGACACGGGTATCCAAGGAACCTTGTTCTAACCGTCCCTCGACAAACTGCCCCCTCGCGAGAAATTGTGCTCACCGCGATAGATTGGTCATATGCAGAAACTACCCCAAGACACCGATGCCCTGCTGGATGCCGTATTGGCCCTACCGGAACGGCATATTGAGTGGACGATTGCTCGGCTACTGGATAAGCACCCGGGCATTTCCACGCCCGCGCTGATGAACCTGGTGACACGGCGCTACGTGCGGGTCTCCCAAACCGCTTCCGCGGGCGTGGGAGCGGGAGCCGCGATTCCCGGCTCCGGGCTGGCTATTGGGGCCGCTTTAACCGGGGTGGAGCTGAGCGTATTTGCTGCCAACACGGCGCTTTACGTGTTGACGATGGCGCGGCTTTCGGGCATTCCCACCCAAAACTTGGAGGCCCGCAAGACTTTGGTTCTCTCGGCGATACTTGGGGATGAGGCCAGCAAGTTGGTCTATGACCAGGCCGGATTCGGTATCTGGAACTGGGCGCGTGCGCAAGTTGCCGATAACGCGTCCGCGACCCTGAGCTCGGTCAATAAAGCCTTAGCGCAGTTTGCCGGGAAAAAGATTTCTAAAAAACTTTCGGGACACGTTGCAGGACGTTTTATCCCCCTGGGTATCGGCGGTGCTATCGGGTTTTTCTCGGGGCGCAAACTCGCCCTGGACACAGTCAAGGGCGTTAATGCCCAGATCGCCCTGCTGGCAGGCCCGCAATCGGCGCCCGATTGGCGGCCTCCACTTTCAGCGCATGCCCCGGACTGGGACACCATCGAAAACTAGTGAAACTGCTCCAGCCAGGCGTGTTGCTTTAACAGGTGGTGCAGGTTGGGGTCGTCGTGTTCGTTAAAGGGATACACTTCCATGCTTTTATCCCCGCTCCACTCGTTGAAAATTGAGTAGGTGCAGGCGGGTGGCACGTACTCATCGCTGAGTGACACTGAGAAATATGCCGGGTGCGTGGCATGGCGCGCAAAATTTACGGCATCAAAATACGACAGGGTGTTTTCGACCTGGTCGTATCTGTCCGGGTAGGCTCGCAGATAACGCTGCACCTCCCGGTATGGCATATGGTCATTGTGACCAACCCCATACATAACGTTACCCAAAGCCAAATCCGACAGTACCGCCCTCACGTCCTCGTGCCGCGCTCCGACGCAGGCCGCCAAGGTTCCACCTTGGGACGCTCCAGCCACAAAAATTCGCCGCGGGTCGATGAAGTTTAGCGTCAAGGCAGCGTCAATGGCTCGGTGAGCGTCAGTTATGAGACGACGAAAGTAATAGGTTTCGCGATTTTCGACGCCCAGGGTAAAGAATCCGAAGGCATGAGGAGGAGCGGGGTGCGGGTCTGGGGTGGCTCCCCCGGTGCCGCAGTCTCCGCCCTGACCGCGGCTGTCCATAATCAGATGCACGTAACCGGCAGAGGGCCAAAACATGCGTTCTCCGGGGACCCCGCGTCCCACCCCGTAGCCGAGGTATTCCACGATAAGGGGTTGGTTGTCACGTTTCGTAAATCCAGGTGCCCCCGCCAGCCAACCTTTGATGTTTTCACCGGCAAATCCAGGAAAGGCCACATCGTAGAATTCGAGGGTTTCTATCGGGCTATCGACCCGCTGCATTTGAGCAAGTGCTGGAATCTGGCGCGATTCCTGTAGCGTGTTACTCCAGAAACTCACGAAATCTGCAGGCATATGGACCTGCGGTCTAAACGTCTCGAGTGCGTTTTTCTCCATGTCGGTTAGCATCGTCCTCCCCATGCTCGCCAAAATACGGCTGACCAAAACCATTATGCCCCCGGCTTGATTCTCGAGGAACATCCCGGACATCGCGGCGCAAAGCATTTTGAAAATCCCCGATTTAAGGCGATTCCGGGGCGTAGTTGCCCGCGACTGTCTCCGGTGACCGGTCAGCTGCTTTCAGACCTAGCCGCTCCCTCCATGATGAAGCCTGGCTGTAAAAATGATTCGCGGGGAAGCTCCTCGCTTCCCCGCGAACACATCATCTACAGAATGCCGGAATACGTTGATTAAACGCAGTCCCGGAAGGCAATAGAGCTACCGCTCTATGTTTACATTTTCTTGTAGCTGTGCTGGTTGATGTCATCGGGTCCACCATAGTTCCCACCTGGGGTAATGATGGTGCCGGATTCGCCCGCGATAATCTTTTGCGCATCGCTGAGCTGCCCAATCGCGGCGACATCGCCGGTCAGCTCCACGAAACGGCAGGCTGCCTCCACCTTCGGCCCCATAGAGCCAGCGGGGAAACCGCCCGCGCGCATCGCAGCGGGACTAGCGCGATGAATCTCCTTCTGCTCAGGAGTACCAAAGTTCTCCATCACAGCGGGCACATCAGTCAGAATCATCAAGAAATCTGCATCCAGATGCTCTGCCAGGGTCGCGGCGGTCAAATCCTTATCAATCACAGCCTCGACACCCTGCAGTTTGCCCTTCTCATTACGAATGACAGGAATACCGCCACCGCCCGCGCAAACCACGACAGCACCAACATCGAGCATCCGGCGAATCAAACGAGTCTCCACCACACGCTGCGGCTTCGGAGACCCGACAACCCGACGGAAATACTCCCCGTCAGCCTTCATCACCCAGCCACGAGACTTAGCCAACTCGTCAGCTTCTTCCTTGTTATAAACCTGACCCACAAACTTGGTCGGATTATCAAACGCAGGATCCCCAGCCAAAACCAGAGTCTGGTTCACCAGGGAAGCCACCTGACGTCCCGGAAGGTTATTCTGCAAGGACTGCAACAACCAGTAGCCAATCATGCCCTGGGTCTGTGCACCCAAAGTATCGAAAGCATAAGGCTGAGTCAGATTCTTATCATTAGCCGACTGCAACGCCAACACCCCAACCTGCGGACCATTACCATGGGTAATAACCACTTCATGTTCCTCCGCCAAGGGAGCAAGCTGCTGCACCGCCAACTCAACATTAGCAATCTGCGTAGCAGAATCCGGTTTCTCCCCGCGTCGCAGCAGGGCGTTACCGCCCAAAGCAATAACAATACGCATATCTACTTTTCTCCTAGCGTCGCCACCATAACGGCCTTAATCGTGTGCATCCGGTTTTCCGCCTGATCGAACACCGCAGAACACTCACCATTAAAGACATCGTTAGTAACTTCCATACCATCCAGACCATACTTTTGATAGATATCCTCACCAATAGTGGTATGACGGTCATGGAAAGACGGCAAGCAGTGCAGGAACTTGGTATTAGGATTACCAGTCCGAGCCATCAAATCAGCATTCACCTGGTAAGGCTTCAGCAACTTGATACGCTCATCCCAAACTTCCTTCGGCTCACCCATCGAAACCCAAATATCCGTGTACACAAAATCGACGCCCTTCACACCCTCATCAACACTCTCGGTATGGGTAATCTTGGCACCAGTAGTCTTAGCGATTTCCTCAGCCTTAGCAATAATCTCCGGGGTATTCCACAGCTCCTTCGGCGCCACAATCCGCACGTCCATCCCCAGCATCACACCAGAAATCAACAGGGAGTTAGCCATATTGAAACGGGAATCGCCAACATAAGCAAAAGAAATCTCATTGTACGGCTTACCACTCTGCTCATGCATGGTCAGCATGTCACACAACATCTGGGTGGGATGCCACTGATCAGTCAAACCATTCCACACCGGCACGCCCGACATCTCAGCCAAAACATCCACCTTATGCTGAGAATCGCCACGGTATTCAATACCGTCATAAAAACGACCCAACACTCGAGCAGTATCCTCAATAGATTCCTTGTGACCCATCTGAGAACCGGACGGATCCAGATAAGTAACATGAGCACCTTGATCATAAGCAGCAACCTCAAAAGAGCAGCGAGTACGAGTCGAGGTCTTTTCAAAAATCAGAGCAATATTCTTGTTCTTCAGGTACTGAACCTCGCGACCTTCCTTCTTCGCAGCTTTCAGCTCAGCAGCCAACTCCAACAACTCCAACCACTCAGCAGGAGTAAAATCGAGTTCTTTCAAAAAGTGACGACCGTGAAAATCAGTCATGGGTTTTCCTTTCAAATTGGTGTTTTCTTGATGATTGGTAATGTGCGGAGAATATCTCTCCGAATTTCTGGCCGGTGCCGCACCGAAAAGGTCACGGCTGCCGGCCAGAAAAAACATACCCCCCGTGGGCTGCCCCGTTGATAACCTCCGAGGCAGCCCGGAGGGGAAACTTATAACCGCTTACGAGTGGCTCTACTTGTAGAGCGGGTCGCGAGCAATCGGGCAGCTCATGCAGCGCGAGCCACCGCGGCCACGGCCGAGTTCGGCGCCGTCAATCTCGAGTACCTCGATACCAGCATTGCGCAGGTTCTTGTTGGTCTCGATGTTGGAGCGGTAGCCCATCACGACACCCGGCGCAATAGCCAGAGTGTTGTTCGCGTCGTTCCACTGTTCGCGTTCGACGTTGAAGTAGTCGCCGCCGGTGGGGCTGACATGGAACTTCACGCCCAGCGCCTCGTTCAAGGTGTCGACCAGCTTCGTGCCATCGCGGCGAATATCAATGCCGCTGGACTTGGACTCATCAGGACGCAGCGAGAAGGTCCAGGTATTGTCGATGTAAGGCAGGTAAGCATTCACGACGTCCTCGGAGCAGAACGTAAAGATGGTGTCCAGGTGCATTGCCGCACGAGTCCGCGGAATACGCGCCACGATGACGCGCTCAGCAGCCTTCTTGGCGAACAATTCCTTGGCCAGCTCCGTAGTGGCGTTCAGCGAGGTACGCTCGCCCATGCCGACCAGCAGCACGCCGTCCTTCAGAGGCATCACATCGCCACCTTCGATGAAGGTGTTGGGGTGCCACTTCTTGTCGGGGTCAGCGCCGAACCAGATGTTGAAGTCCTCGTTAGCGAAACGCGGGTGGTACTGGTAAATAGCGTGGGTCAGGAGGGTTTCCTGACGGCGGGCCTGCCAGTACATCGGGTTCAGGGACACACCATTGAATACCCAAGCGGAGTTGTCACGAGTGAACTGGGTATTGGGGAGCGGATTGAAGATCCAGTCGTGCAGGTTGTACCCGTCAGGGGTCACAGCCTTCTTGTACACGCCGCCGACTTCATCGGGAATCTCGTCGAGGTTAATACCGCCGATGAGGTAACGTGCCAGTTCCTTGGAGTCCATTTCTGTGAAGTAATCACGGAAGTCCTTGGCAACAATGGGGTTGACCATGTCGTCGGCAACGCGGCGATCCAGGATAAACTTGCGAGCTTCCTTGTCATCCAGAATCTCACCCAGCATGACCTGCATATCGAGTACTTCGATGTCGCGGGCCTTCATCTGAGCCACGAAGTCATCGTGGTGCTTCTGTGCTTCTTCAACCCACAAGACATCATCGAATAGCAGGTCCGAGCAGTTTTCAGGAGTTAGTCGCTTATGAGCCAAATCAGGCCTGCAAACCATCACAGTACGCAGAACCCCTGCCTCAGAGTAAACGCCAACTTTGTTGTTCATATTGATTCCTTCCTAACGTAATCGTTGGTTTGGTACGCACACTGTTCGCCAAAGGGCGCGAGGACTTTTGGTCATCGATACAAGTGTACGAACCGGGCCAGGAGAACCCCTTTGGTCCTCAGGCTGTGTGAATATGAAGTTATTTTTCATGAGACTTTCTTTGGCGATGGCCCGATTCGGTCGAGTGGCTTCACCGAGCCATCGCCAAAGAAAACGCAAGATTCAATTGTCGGTATAGTCTTTACAGACCGTTCCAGAACATAGCGCTGATGAAGTCACCCTTGAATACGATGACCCAGATAATCAGCAGTACCGTGAAAGCTATAGCCACGCCCAGGAAAATCTTATCCTTGCCTTGGAATGCCGGCTGGTCAGGATACTGTTCCTTACGGCCCTTGTAATACAGCGGAGATCCAATCAACCACAGCAAACCGTTGAGGAACAGCAGCCCGATGCCGCCAGCCCACAACAACCACGCTGTGTAGATGGTCGCGATGACGCCGACGCACATCCGATAGCCTTTAGACGACTTCACGCCTTCCGCCTCGTTGTTTCCCTTCTTGGTCTGAATGATTTGGTAGACGGCGGAAATGACGTAGCACGGAATAATCAGCGAAGCCGCGATAGTAATCAAGTCGGTGTAGCTCGAAGCAAAGCCCAAAATCATGATTATGTAAACGATGGAAGACACAATGTTGGTCACCCACAGAGAAACTGTCGGGGAACCCTTCCGGTTCGTCTTGCCAAAGGCTGCCATGATGTTGTGGTCAGCTGCCGGCACGAACAGAATCTCGGAGGCCAGCATAACCCAGGTCAGCATAGCGCCAGCCACGGAGATCAGCACTGCAATGTTGATGAATCCAGCGCCCCAGGGGCCGACAGCAGCCGCCATCGCACCGCCCATAGACGGATCGGCGAGTCCAGCCAACTCGGGCTGTGCCATCAAACCGTAGGACAGGACGTTGACAAATACCAGCAATGCCAGCACGGTAAGGAAAGCAATAACCGTAGCCTTAGCCACATCGCTGGACTTCTTGGCACGAGTGGAGTACACCGAAGCACCTTCGATACCGATGAAAACCCAGACCGTAACCAGCATCATGTGGGAGACCTGAGACAAAATCGGGCCGAGCCCGGCTTCTTCGCCTTCGGAACCAACCTGCACCACGTTGCCCCAGAAGTCAGCCGTAAAGAAACCGACCTTGAAGGCCACAGCAGCACAGATGATAAAGACAACAATCGGAATAATCTTAACCGCGGTAACAATCGTGTTCACAAACGCTGCGGTACGAATACCGGCCAAAATCAGGAAGTGAATCAACCACAGGCAGACCAAACCGAAAATCAACCCCGCGATAGAAACGGAATCTCCTTGCATCAAGCCAGAGAATACCGCGAATCCGCCCAGAGCTGACGTGAAAAAGGCAATGTAAGAGAGGTTGCCGGCCCAAGCCGATAACCAGTATGACCAGGCTGACATAAAGCCGCCGAAGTTGCCCAGACCTTCCCGGGCGTAGCCATAAACACCACCGGTGATGTCTGGACGAGTCGTTGCCAAAGATTGGAACACGAAAGCCAGCATCAGCATGCCGATGCCGGTAATCAACCAACCTATCAACAGCGGCCCCGGCGCCGCTTTGCCAGCCATCTGGCTCGGTATCCCGAAGATACCCGCTCCAACCATGGAACCTATACCAAAAGCAATCAACGGGAATAGGGGAAGCTTAACTTCCTCTGTTTCCGCAACAGCATTGTCGTTGCTCATTCTTTACCCTTCTATATGGAGTGAAGTGTGCGGTCTCGAAAACAGCGCTCTCGGGGTATGCGCCCCATCGCCACTGCCTTAAAAACATCTGTTGTTTTTCGCACTAATTCATTGTATTACCAGTTCACACGTAAATCGAGAGATTTCAGAATTTGAATAATTATGCGTATACCCTTCTTTGTCCCCCCTGTACTCTGCATTTAGAGAATGCATATATTTTCATGTTACAGTAGGCGGTTTTGGGGTGGTCGCACTTTCGGGAGGCCGCACAAGCGCCGGGCTCGGGCTGCACAAGGCGGGTAGGTTTTTGTTCGTCTCGTCATGCTTTGAGGGGTACTTGAGTCTGTGCCGGGCAAGTTCTACCACGGGATACGCAGTATTACCGACATTGGCATACACGAACAGAATGAGAAATCAAGAAACGAGGAAACCCCACCGCGCCAAAGCGGCGGAAATCAGTGACTGGCGCGCCCGAAGGGACTCGAACCCCCAACCTTCTGATCCGTAGTCAGATGCTCTATCCATTGAGCTACGAGCGCTTCGCGTACAAGTTTAATACAAGCCTTTCCTGATATCAAAATCCTAAAATGGATAGCCACAAATCCACGGCGACTTCCAGGTTACTGTCTAGGAAGTCATAGGCGGAGGTGTGCAGTGGCGGCCAATCTTGCCCATTGCCGATATAGACCATCGCCCCGCTGGCGAGCTTCAAGTAATGTCCGAAGTCTTCCGAGGCCCGGTAGGGCTTTTCCAGGTACACCACCGGCAGCCCCGCACGCTGCGCGGCGGCAGCAACCAGGTCTATTGCCGCGTCATCGTTGCAAGTCTCAGGAAAAACGTCGCAGTCGGTTATGGACAGCAGCAGGGAGGTCTGTTTCGCCAAGTGGGAGGCCTCGTCACAAATCAGGCTCTTTAGCTTGGCCAGGTCGGATTCGTTTTCGGCACGCAAGGTCAGGTTTAGTTCACCGTGGGAAGCCGAGATACCAAAGTCTTTGCGTCCGACTTCGATTCCGACCACCGTGGCCAACACGAAACCCTGGAAACTGGAATGCCGATTATCGAGTCTCGCCACCCCGGCCAAATCCATAACGTAGAGAACCAGCTGGGCAATCGTTTCGCTGGGATTCACCCCCGCTTCCGGGTTGCTGGCGTGCGTGGTGATACCTTTAAATTCCAGGCTCAATCCTTGCGAGGCACACTGCGAAACGCCCCGTTTCAGAGCCACGCAGCCGCGGGGTATCCCGCTCCAGTTGTGGAAAGCGTAAATCTGGTCGATTGCTTCCCGTTCAATGAGCCGCGAACTGGGGAAACCTCCAGCTCCGGTTTCTTCGGCCGGTTGAAAGATGAGATAAACGTCAGAGGGCACGTCGCGCCCTTCCAACTCCAAAGCCAGTCCAGCTAGGGACGAACTGTGCCCATCATGACCGCACTTGTGCGACACCCCAGGATTCTGCGAGGCGTAAGGCAAATCCAAATCTTCTGGAATGGGCAGTGCATCGTAATCTGCGCGGAAACCGATGGAGGGCTGAGCGGGATCCGTTCCCGGAACCTTAACCCAAAACCAACTGCCTTCGTCATGAATGACAAAGGAGGTATGTTCGGCTAGAAAGCCCATCAACCTGCGCTTAGTTTCAACTTCCTGCCCGGAGAGTTCAGGGTGAGCATGCAGCTCGTGGCGCAGCTCTGTCACCAGTTTCAAGTTGCTTTTCTGCATCGTTCTATGGTTCCTCTTGTCCGCTAACTACGCTCAGCCGCAGAATTAATTGGCGAGCCTCACTGCTAGTCTAGTCAGGATAAGCTGCGAAGTTGCGGTTCTGGGAAAGTTATCCCAATCCTGAGATAGAGAGCAGAAGTTCGTGCAGTGCTTGGGCGGATTCTTCGTCACGGCAAATAATCAGGACGGTGTTATCCCCCGCTATAGTGCCCAGGACTCCATCAAGGTTTTCTTTGTCGATAATGGACGCCAGAGGCGAGGCGGCTGCCGGGTGGGTGCGCAAAATGACTTGATTGCAAGCACGGGTAGACTTCAGCAAAAATTGTTTCACCCAATAGTCCAGACTGCCGTTTAGCGGTTTGGCGCCACCCGCCGCACCTTCGCTGGGAACCAGCGAATAATGCAGGTTTCCGTCACGGTCACGAATCTTTGTCGCTGATAGTTCTTCCAAATCTCGCGAAAGAGTCGCTTGCGTCACGTTGAAGCCCAGGACGTTGAGGTGATTCTGCAAAGCCCGTTGGGAGCGAATCACGTTTTCTTGCAGCAGCCGGGAAATCACTGCGTGACGGGTCGCTTTCGAGGGGACGACTCGGGGCAAAGTGTCGTCGGTCATAGGCAAATCAACCCCCAATAAAACTGAAACTAGCTACTGCAACCTCTAACCTACACCGTGTTGGTGGGGTTCTCTAGTTGGGGTGGGTGTTTAAATGGGTTTCGCCCCCCGGGTGTGGGGGGGGGCGAAACGTTTGAAGTTTTAGTGCGGCGGTTTCCTACTCTCCCACACACCGGCGTGTGCAGTACCATCGGCGCGGGCAGGCTTAGCTTCCGGGTTCGGGATGGGACCGGGCGTTTCCCTGCTGCTATGACCGCCGCCACAATCGTGGACTCTAGTCACTAACCATATATTCTGTTAGCAAACCCATGAACACAAGCCGCGGTAAAACATTGTTACCGGGCTAGTTGGTTCTTATTTGTATAGTGGTCGCGAATACCCAGACGCAAAAGTCTTTCTGCTCTACTCGTTTCATTGTTTGTTCCACGTTTTTGGTGGGACTGTGTATGTTGTTGTTATCGGCCGATTAGTACCGGTAAGCTCCACACCTCACGGTGCTTCCACGCCCGGCCTATCAACCCCGTAGTCTACAGGGGGCCTCACGACAAATGTCACGGAGTCCTAGTCTTGGAGCAGGCTTCCCGCTTAGATGCTTTCAGCGGTTATCCCTCCCGAACGTAGCAAACCAGCCATGCTCTTGGCAGAACAACTGGCACACCAGAGGTTCGTCCGTCCCGGTCCTCTCGTACTAGGGACAGGCCTCCTCAAAACTCCAACGCACGCAGCGGATAGGGACCGAACTGTCTCACGACGTTCTGAACCCAGCTCGCGTACCGCTTTAATGGGCGAACAGCCCAACCCTTGGGACCAACTCCAGCCCCAGGATGCGACGAGCCGACATCGAGGTGCCAAACCATGCCGTCGATATGGACTCTTGGGCAAGATCAGCCTGTTATCCCCGGGGTACCTTTTATCCGTTGAGCGACCACGCTTCCTCAAGCCATGGCCGGATCACTAGTTCCTACTTTCGTACCTGCTCGACCTGTCAGTCTCACAGTCAAGCCCTCTTGTGCACTTACACTCAACACCTGATTGCCAACCAGGCTGAGAGAACCTTTGAGCGCCTCCGTTACCGTTTAGGAGGCAACCGCCCCAGTTAAACTACCCACCAGGCACTGTCCCTAACCCCGATCAGGGGTCAAAGTTAGGAACCCACTTACAACAGAGTGGTATTTCAACAACGACTCCACCAACACTAGCGTGCCAGCTTCACAGTCTCCCACCTATCCTACACAATCGCAAGCGAGCACCAATACCAAGCTATAGTAAAGGTCCCGGGGTCTTTCCGTCCTGCTGCGCGAAACGAGCATCTTTACTCGTAATGCAATTTCACCGGGCTCACGGTCGAGACAGTAGGGAAGTCGTTACGCCATTCGTGCAGGTCGGAACTTACCCGACAAGGAATTTCGCTACCTTAGGATGGTTATAGTTACCACCGCCGTTTACTGGGGCTTAAATTCACCGCTTCGCCAAAGCTAACAGTTCCTCTTAACCTTCCAGCACCGGGCAGGCGTCAGTGCATATACAGCGCCTCACGGCTTAGCATGCACCTGTGTTTTTGATAAACAGTCGCGTCCCTCTTGCTATTGCAACCACCACCAGCTCACGCACGCGAGGCACGGTCACCAGGATGGTCCCCCTTCTCCCAAAGTTACGGGGGTATTTTGCCGAGTTCCTTAACCATGATTAACCCGTCCGCTTTAGTATTCTCTACCTGACTACCAGTGTCGGTTTAGGGTACGGGCGGCTAAAACCTAACGTCGAGGCTTTTCTCGACAGTACAGGATCACTGAACTTCAACCAAACGGTCTCACCATCAAGCCTCACCCAAACAGTCCCCGGATTTACCTAGGAACCAGGCCACACTCTTAGACGCGCCAAGCCATAAGACACGCGCCAGCTACCTCACTGCGTCACCCCTGTTAACACGCTTGACTACTAAAACACGGGACCCCAAGACCATCAAACCCCACACACCCGAAAGCATACAGGGCCAACAGCATCGGTTAGCACATGTCCCCTCGTCACGGTCGGTCCTTCGCCGGTACCGGAATATCAACCGGTTATCCATCGACTACGCCTGACGGCCTCGCCTTAGGACCCGACTCACCCAGGGCGGACAAACCTAGCCCTGGAACCCTTAGTCATCCAGCGGGAAAGATTCTCACTTTCCACTCGCTACTCATGCCTGCATTCTCACTCCCACCAAATCCACCCGAGATCACCCCCGGACTTCAACTCTGGCAGGACGCTCCCCTACCCAACAACACCACTAACACACATACCATGTGCCGTGCAATATGCTGATGCCGCGACTTCGGCGGTACGCTTAAGCCCCGCTACATTATCGGCGCGGAACCACTTGACCAGTGAGCTATTACGCACTCTTTCAAGGATGGCTGCTTCTAAGCCAACCTCCTGGTTGTCTACGCGACTCCACATCCTTTCCCACTCAGCGCACGCTTAGGGGCCTTAGTCGACGATCTGGGCTGTTTCCCTTTTGACAATGGAGCTTATCCCCCACAGTCTCACTGCCACGCTTAACTTGAACGGCATTCGGAGTTTGGCAGACCTCAGTAACCAAAACAGCCCATTAGTCAACCAGTAGCTCTACCACCACCAAGAAACACGCGACGCTGCACCTAAATGCATTTCGGGGAGAACCAGCTATCACGGAGTTTGATTAGCCTTTCACCCCTACACTCAGCTCATCCCCCCGGTTTTCAACCCAGGTGGGTTCGGTCCTCCACACGCTTCTACACGTGCCTCAACCTGGCCAAGCGTAGATCACCCCGCTTCGGGTCTACATCATGCGACTCCACGCCCTATTCAGACTCGGAATTTCCCTACGGCTACCCCACACAGGTTAACCTCGCCACACAACATAACTCGCAGGCTCATTCTTCAATAGGCACGCCATCACCCCACAAGGCTCTGACGGATTGTAAGCGCCCGATTTCAGGTACTATTTCACTCCCCTCCCGGGGTACTTTTCACCATTCCCTCACGGTACTATCCACTATCGGTCACCAGGAAGTATTCAGGCTTACAAAGAGGTCTTTGCAGATTCAAGACAGATTACACGAGTCCGCCCCTACTCGGGGACACGCACCAACCCAGCATCATGCCAAACACCTACGGGGCTATCACCCTCTCCGGCCTGCCATCCCAGACAGTTCAACTAAACACAACACAAAAGGCCCCGCTCCAATACGGAAAGCAGCATACGCCCCCACAACACCCAACAAGCAACGCCCGTACGCTATCACACTCATTAGGTTTAGCCATCATCCGCTTTCGCTCGCCACTACTAACGGAATATCTTCTCCTGCAGGTACTAAGATGTTTCACTTCCCCACGTTCCCCCCGCACCCCTATCAATTCAGAATACGGTGACTGGCCACAAAACCAGCCGGGTTCCCCCATTCAGGCACCCTCGGATCAAAGCCCGCTCGACGACTCCCCGAGGAATATCGCAGTCCACCACGCCTTTCATCGGCCCCTGGTACCAAGGCATCCACCGAACGCCCAAAAAAACAACAAACCAAACACGGTTCCACCAGAAGAACAAACTAAAACAAGACAAAAAAACTTGCATCACAGATACTCGCACCACTATACAAATAACAACCAACCAACCAAACCACACCACACAACCAAAACAGCCATGACAATGCAGCCAGCCAGGCCCATAAGCCCAAAACCCGACAGCGCCCCCACCAAAACAGCAGGAAATGTCCAATGCCCACGCGCATATCCCAAAACCAGAAAACACAAAACCAACACAACCAAAACAGCCATGCCCTGGCAATGCTCCCTAGAAAGGAGGTGATCCAGCCGCACCTTCCGGTACGGCTACCTTGTTACGACTTCGTCCCAATCGCCAATCCCACCTTCGACCGCTCCCCCCAAAAAGGTTAAGCCACGGGCTTCGGGTGTTACCAACTTTCGTGACGTGACGGGCGGTGTGTACAAGGCCCGAGAACGTATTCACCGCAGCAATGCTGATCTGCGATTACTAGCGACTCCAACTTCATGGGGTCGAGTTGCAGACCCCAATCCGAACCGAGACCAGCTTTAAGAGATTAGCCCCACCTCACGGTATCGCAACCCTCTGTACTGGCCATTGTAGCATGCGTGAAGCCCAAGACATAAGGGGCATGATGATTTGACGTCATCCCCACCCTCCTCCGAGTTAACCCCGGCAGTCCCTCACGAGTCCCCGGCCGAACCGCTGGCAACATGAGGCAAGGGTTGCGCTCGTTGCGGGACTTAACCCAACATCTCACGACACGAGCTGACGACAACCATGCACCACCTGTACACCACCCCGAAGGCTGGCCCATCTCTGGAACCATCGCAGTGTATGTCAAGCCTTGGTAAGGTTCTTCGCGTTGCATCGAATTAATCCGCATGCTCCGCCGCTTGTGCGGGCCCCCGTCAATTCCTTTGAGTTTTAGCCTTGCGACCGTACTCCCCAGGCGGGGAACTTAATGCGTTAGCTACGGCGCAGAAACACAGGATAGCATCCCCACACCTAGTTCCCAACGTTTACAGCGTGGACTACCAGGGTATCTAATCCTGTTCGCTCCCCACGCTTTCGCTCCTCAGTGTCAGTAACGGCCCAGTGACCTGCCTTCGCCATCGGTGTTCCTCCTGATATCTGCGCATTCCACCGCTACACCAGGAATTCCAGTCACCCCTACCGCACTCAAGCCCGCCCGTACCCACCGCAGACCAACAGTTAAGCTGCTGGCTTTCACGACAGACGCGACGAACCACCTACGAGCTCTTTACGCCCAATAAATCCGGACAACGCTCGCGCCCTACGTATTACCGCGGCTGCTGGCACGTAGTTAGCCGGCGCTTCTTCCCCCACTACCATCAACACAGCCAAAACTGTGCCTTTTTCGCGAGAAAAAGGAGTTCACAACCCGAAGGCCTACACCCTCCACGCGGCGTCGCTGCATCAAACTTTCGTCCATTGTGCAATATTCCCCACTGCTGCCTCCCGTAGGAGTCTGGGCCGTATCTCAGTCCCAGTGCGACCGACCACCCTCTCAGGCCGGCTACCCGTCAAAGCCTTGGTAAGCCATCACCCCACCAACAAGCTGATAGGCCGCGAGCCCACCCAATCCCAGAAAAAACCTTTCCAAACCACACCATGCGATGCAGCCTGAATATCCAGTATTAGCAGCCGTTTCCAGCCGTTATCCCAAAGAAAAGGACAGGTTACTCACGTGTTACTCGCCCGTTCGCCACTAATCCACCACAGCAAGCTGCGGCTTCATCGTTCGACTTGCATGTGTTAAGCACGCCGCCAGCGTTCGTCCTGAGCCAGGATCAAACTCTCCAAAAAAAACAAACCAAAAACAGTCCATCCAAAAAGAGCCAGAAAAACCTGACAAACACGGTCCTCATCAAATCAGAAAACCGCAAAAACACTAACAAAAGCACCCCAAAAAAAGGGCACCAAAAAACGCGTAAACAAAAAACAAAACGCTATCGAGATCAAAACCAACAAACCCACTCACCGATCCATCCCAGTTTTCACCGAGATTTCAACAATCGGGGCGTTGCTCACCGCAAAAGTGCGCAACAGATAAAACTATACACGTCACTTTCGGAGGATGCAAATCTGAGTCCCTATTTGCACATCCCGGGCGTGTCGGAAGATAACATACCATAGACGTTCGCACAGATAGAGCCACTTGCCTTGCAGTGCCGGCTACACCAAGAATGATGGCACGCAGGACAGACAGTCATTAAACAGCTGCGGCCCCGCCGGATACGACGGGACCGCAGCCAAATCTACATAGAGTAGGAATCTCGGTCTAGCAGGCCAAAATCCTAAACTAAAGGACTACTTCACAGAGTTAACCGCTTCCAACTTTGTGGGCTCGTCCTTGTAAACTTCCGCAGCGTTGTCCTTCGTTGCCACCACGGGAGGCAACAGGAAGGCCGGGACAATCTTCTTAGTGTTGTCGTACTGCTTGTCATCCACAGCGATGCCGTTAAGGTCCTTCACGTCCTTTTCGCCCTTCAAGAGCTTCTGGGCCAAAGCCACAACGCTTTCCACCAGCGGCTTGGTCGGCTTGGAAATGGTGGAGTACTGCTTACCCTGCATGATCCACTTCAGAGACTCAATCTCGGAGTCCTGACCGGTCACGACCGGGAGGGTCTTGCCAGCCTGTTCGCAAGAGGACAGGACAGCGCGAGCCAGAGTGTCATTCGGGGAGAGGATACCGTCCGGAACCTTGTCGCCGGGGTAATTCTGAGCCAGGATGGCGTCCATACGGCTCTGCGCGTTCTTGGGATCCCAGCCTTGGGTAGCAGCCTGGGCTTGGGTGTTCTGACCAGAACCAATCGTGACCTTACCGGCATCAATCTCCGGCTGCAATACGGACATGGCTCCGTCAAAGAACTTGGCCGAGTTCGAGTCATCGTTGGAACCCGCTACCACTTCGATGGTCCACGGGCCGCCAGGCTTCTTGGCTTCCAAGCCTTTCAGCAAAGCCTCGCCCTGCTTCACGCCCACGCCAAAGTTATCGTAAGCAACGTAGTAGTCGACGTTCTCAGTTGCCATCAACAGGCGGTCGTAAGCAATGACGGGTACGCCAGCATCGGCAGCCTTCTGCACCTGATTACCTAAGGAGGTGCCGTCAATAGCGCCAATGATTAGAGCCTTCGCTCCATTGGTGAGCATCGTATCAATCTGGTTCTGCTGTTCAGAAACACCATTGTTCGCGAATTGAACCGAGCACTTCAGGCCCTCGCTCTTGCACAGGTCGTTGAAGTACTTCTCGGCTTCTACCCAGTTCTCAGAGGTCTTTTGAGGCATAGAGATGCCCAAATCCAGACCAGTCGAGCTGTTTGCCCCGGCGTCGTCTCCGGACTTATCAGCGTTGCCAGCATTGCCTGCGCAGCCTGACAGTGCGAACGCTAATGCGCCAGCGGCGCCAAGAACGGCGATTCTCTTGATTATTTGCATGGTTACCTCACTTTTGTGTCGAGTCCTGGTGCCCCAGGTTTGGGCAGTTGCCCAAGTTCTTTGTGACTAACTAGGCCTTCGCTTCCTGCTCAGGCGATTCTTTTTTCGAGTCATTTTCAGGCACAAGCGCCGTGTCGGACGATGCTTGGTTACGTTTGCGAGCGGCACTGAATAGGCCAATAATCGAAGGCTTGCCCTGTTTCTTGGACAGTACGTCAAAGGCTACGGCAAGAAGCAGCACCAAACCTTTAATCATCTGAGTCCAGTCTGTGCCCACGCCAAGCAGCTGCAAACCGTTGTTCAGGAAAGCCATCACCAAAGCACCCACCATGGTGCCACCCAAAGTACCAATACCGCCCCAGACTGAAGCGCCACCGATAAATACGGAGGCGATGGCATCAAGCTCCCATAAGTTGCCATCAAACGGCGTAGATGCTCCGGAACGTCCCACGAAGCACACCGCAGCGATAGCCGCCAGGACCGAGGAGTTGAACATTACAAAGAAGTTCACTTTCCTCACCGAGATACCGGTTAATGCCGCGGCCACGCGGTTACCGCCCACGGCGTAGATGCCTCGCCCAAGAGGGGTGTTGCGAGACAAGAAGTTGTAGAACAGGAACAGCAAAATCACGATGATGCCAGAGATAGGCAGGGAAGTACCCGGTCGTCCAGTCGCAAAAATCCATCCAAACAGCAGGATAATAATGCAAGTAAAGACCACCTGAACCACAAAAATCCAGCTAGCGGGCAACTCTGCTCCAGCCTTCGCCAGACGGACACGCTTGCGGGTGCGCATGAACACCATCAGGAGAGCGGCAATCATGGCTAAGATGATAGTTTCCGAGTTAATTATCCAATTACCTATGGCTATAGGCGGCAGCCAATTCATATAGCCGGCACCGATGAATTTCACCTGATCCGGAACAGGAATCGACAGGGACTTGCCAATAAACTGGTTCATCCCGCGGAACAGCAACATACCGCCCAAGGTCACGACGAAGGCGGGAACCCCCACGATGGCAACCCAGAATCCATGCCAGCTACCGATAATCACACCCACAATCAGCGCGACACCGATGCCAAGCCACCAAGGCAACCCCGCTCCGGACTGCTCAGACGTGACCTTCGCCAGCACAATGCCGATTACGGCCGCCACCGAACCAACTGACAGGTCGATGTGTCCAGCGATAATCACCAGCACCATGCCCATCGCCAGAATCAGCACGTAGGTGTTTCCAGAAAGGACGTTTTGCAAGTTTTGAGCGGAGAGAACAGTGCCGCCCGTCAGGAACTGGAATAAAAGAATTTCCAGAATCAAGACGATAACCATAGCCAATTGGCGCAGGTTGCCGCCTAGTAGTTGTTTCAATGCTGGCATTGGTAATTTTCCTCCCTGTTAGGCGGCAGCACTGCCGGATTTAGAAGTTGTGGGGTTCATGAGACGCATGAGCGACTCTTGGTCGGCATCTTTCGTATCGAATACACCGGTGACTTTTCCTTCAAAAATCGTATAGATACGGTCTGTAATGCCCAGTAGCTCCGGAAGTTCTGAAGAAATCACGATGACACCGATTCCAGCGGCAGCAAGTTTGCCGATGAGCGTGTAAATCTCAAATTTGGCGCCCACATCAATCCCACGTGTCGGCTCATCCAGAATCAATACCTTCGGGTCGGTGTACATCCATTTAGCAAGCACGACCTTTTGCATATTTCCACCGGAAAGTGACGATATGAAGTTATCGATTGACGGGCTCTTGATACGCAAGTTCTGGCGATACTCCTCAGCCGTCTGACGGACTGTGTGCCAATCAATCGCGAGTGTGTTGCCGGTAGCTTTCTTTAGTTTCGCAGAGATAACTTCACCTTTGATGTCATCCAGAAGGTTTAGCCCCTGCACCTTTCGGTCCTCCGGAAGATAGGCCAGCCCGGCTTCAATAGCTGCTGGAACCGACCTCATAAAGATCTCTTTACCTTCCATGAACGTTTGACCAGACTCAAAAATTCCGTAGGAATGGCCAAAAACTGAACGTGCCAGCTCGGTACGCCCCGAACCCATCAACCCCGCCAGGCCCACGACTTCTCCACTGCGTACCTGGATATTCGAGTTTTTACAGATGAGCCGCTCGGTATTGACCGGGTGATACACTCTCCAGTCTCTAATCTCAAACAGCACTTCGCCAATATGCGGATCACGGTCGGGGAAACGATTGTCCAGAGGCCGACCCACCATAGAGTGAATGATGCGGTCCTCGTCGACGTTGCCGTCTTTAACTTCCATAGTCTCAATCGTTTTTCCGTCACGTATCACGGTAATCGCGTCAGAAATAGCAGCGATTTCATTGAGTTTGTGAGAAATCATAATCTGGCTGATACCGCTTTGACGCTGCTGGCGCATCAGGTCCAACAGATGGGCCGATTCTTCCTCGTTCAGTGCGGAAGTCGGCTCATCAAGGATCAGTAGTTTCACGTTCTTGGACAGAGCCTTGGCTATCTCCACCAGCTGCTGCTTGCCCACCCCAATCTCTTTGATGGGGGTATCCGGGTCATCATCGAGGCCCACTTCCCGAAGTAATTCCACGGCGCGTTTTCTAGTCTGGAACCAATCTATGCCTACGCCCTGCTTAATTTCGTTGCCCAAGAAAATATTTTCGGCAATTGAGAGTTCAGGAATCAGTGCGAGTTCCTGGTGGATGATACCAATCCCGGCTGCTTCCGACTCTCGGATGTTCTTAAAACGGCGAACCTCGCCTTGGTAGACGATGTCCCCCTGATAGGTTCCATGGGGCCATACTCCAGACAGCACTTTCATCAGGGTAGATTTACCGGCACCGTTTTCACCGCACAGGGAGTGGATAGTGCCCTGTTTGACCTGGAAATTAACATCATCAAGCGCTTTGACACCGGGGAATTCCTTGGTGATGTGGCGCATCTCTAAAATGTTGCCTACATCCTTAGATTCGTTCACTTCTGCTCCTAGACTTCACTGTCTGGCCAATTACACCGAGTTCTTGCGTGAATACGTTCACAAGCCGAACGAAAGTCTACCTATTTGTGTAATCGGTATCAATTCTCAGACATCTTTGATATTTCAAGTATTTCTGAGCCTATTTCAGGCGGATTTTGACTGTTTCAACGCCGCGGCAAACCCCGGTTGTGCCGGCAGGTTAACCAGGAACATTGCCTGTCCCGCATGGTAAATGTCCGCTTTTCCAACCCAGGTGACGCAGGCAGGCTGATTATTCACATCGAGCTCATGGGACCATTGTCCTGGATGCTGAATGAATTTGTCTTGCGCGTAAACACAAAACTTGTCAGCCCACTGCTGGGCCAACTGCGGAAGTTGGGAATCTGAACTGAAGCGAGCGGCGAGCTTAGAAATCACCAGGCTTACCCCGATAGCTTCGCAAATGACCCAGTGCATCCGTTGGGAGGAAACCGGGCGGCCCTCGAAGTCTGTCGTGTAGGGAATTCCATCGGCACCATCGCTACCCCACGCCGCCAGCGCGGTACGGTAAAGTCCCGCGGCGGCCTCGTGAACCCAATCCAAATTCAAATCTAACCCAGCAGCCTCGGCTGCGCCCTGGAGCTGCAAGATCAGACGTGCCCACTCAAAACCGTGACCCGGCGTGGCTCCCCACGGACGGAAAGGATCATTCGGCTTATCGCGGTTGTAATCAGGGTCTATGCGCCAGTTACTGGTGTAATGTTCGGGGATTCTCCAGTCGTATTCCCTCGCTGACTCATTAATAATTGTCGTGGCAATGGACGCACCCCGCCGCAGGTATTCGGTGTCTGCAGTCGCATCGAAAGCTGCCAGGCACGACTCCAAAGTGTGCATATTCGCGTTCGCACCGCGGTAGTCTTCCAGCTCTGTCCAGTCCCTAGCGTAAGATTCTCGGGCTCTCCCCGCTGATTCGTCCCACCAGTAAGCATCCTGGATACGCCTGGCTTCGTCCAGCAGTTCGCGCGCCCCGGGAATTTCCGCGACAGTGGCTGAGCTAGCCGCAATAATCACGAACGCATGAGCATAGGCTTCCTTACGGGGTCCGTTCTCAAGATTGGGGCGAGGCTGCCCCGACGCATCAAGTTCCGTGTCAATCCACGAAAACCAGCCACCATATTCCCGGTCCACAAAATATTCCCGCAGTGCGTGAATCCCGTGCGCGGCCAGTTCGCGGGATTGTTCGGGATGGATTCCCGCCAGGGCAAACAGCGAAAACATATGTGTCATTCGGCAGTTAATCCACAGTTGAGCCCCCATTTGGGGCATGACCGCCCCTTCAGGGCCAAGATAACCAAATCCGGCAGGAACCTTTGATTTCATGCCGAATTCACACAACGCTGGAAGCTCGCGGGCAGCCAAAGAACGCAAATCAAGAATTTCACACATGACTGAAATTCTAATGTAGCCCCACCTCGCTCAAGGTGATACCGATTATTCAAAATAATTAAGGCCTAAAAACAGCTGTGCGCGCGAACCGTTGTCTGGTCGCGCACACAGGTTTATGGATTTATAGGTGGTAAGCCTAAGCAGCCTGGTGATAGGTGAGGCACTCGCCGGTCTTTCCACCAACTTTGACGGAAGGCGCCTGGCACTCCAAGTGCTCATTGAAGCTGCAGTCGGATTTCTGGCAAGCCCCAACTGCGGCTTGCTTACCGAGTCCTCCGACCTGAGGCAAGGCAATGAAGGTTGAGCAACCCTTGGTGCCCATAGTCATGGCGGTGGCTTGGCAGCCATCGTGGTTGTAAGAGCAATCGGATACTTCGCAATCGCTAACTACTGGTTGAGTACTCATATCTTTGATCCTTTCGTAATAAGTAACTGCAGATGAATAATTTCTTAATTAAGACTGTCAACTATTTTTTCAACCTTGTAAACCCCTACTCAGAATACCTACGTTTACGCAGGTCACAGGCTTTCATTTATATAGAAACGTACGAATTGCTTATATCAAAAAGCATATATGGATATTTTTAAATAACCGTAGCGATTCTAAATCAAGCCGATTAAGCAAAGTAGATTTAACCTAAAGGTGATTCTGCCGCCAGCACCCGGATTCAGCGCAAGAGACCCTCTTCATCAACACTGACAGGCATCGGTTCATTATCTGAGACGTATATGCTCGAATAGTGGACACTCCTGTACTTGTGGCGAAAAAATGCGTACCTTTATCTTGTGACCGGTCCGAATCGGACCAAATCGGTTTCAGTACGGGATTGAAAAATTATGGAGGAAACGATGAACAAGTACCGCGATTTTGACAACTACCTCAAGGAATACCCCGACGAAAAGGGATACTTCGGCAAATACGGCGGCAACTACCTGCAGGACCCGGAGCTGGTCAAAGCCTTTGACGAGTACGCGGAAGCCTATAACACTATTGCCCAATCTGCCCAGTTCATTGCGGAGTTACGTCGCATCCGCAAGGATTTCCAAGGCCGTCCCACCCCGGTGTACCACTGCCAGCGTTTGAGCCAGAAACTGGGACGTACCCAGATCTATCTCAAACGCGAGGATCTGAACCATACCGGGGCGCACAAGCTCAATCACTGCATGGGCGAAGGCCTATTGGCTAAATACATGGGGAAAAAGAAGCTCATCGCGGAAACCGGAGCGGGGCAGCACGGCGTGGCCCTCGCCACCGCCGCCGCCTACTTCGGCCTGGAATGCGACATCTACATGGGTGAGGTCGACATCGCCAAGCAAGCTCCGAACGTGGCGCGCATGAAGGTACTGGGCGCACGCGTCGTCCCCGTCAGCTTCGGGCTTAAAACCCTGAAAGAGGCCGTGGACGCCGCCTTCATGGCTTACTCCGAGGAATATCACGATGCCATCTATTGCATCGGCACTGCCGCCGGCCCCCACCCCTTCCCGGTCATGGTCAGGGATTTCCAGGAGGTCGTTGGCGTGGAGGCACGTGCCCAGTTTATGGAGCAGACCGGGCACTTGCCGGACAAGGTGATGGCCTGTGTAGGGGGCGGTTCCAACGCGATTGGGATGTTTGTGCCGTTCCTGGCTGACCCGGTCGAGATTTTTGGGGTCGAGCCACAAGGGCGGGGCACGGCTTTGGGCGATCACGCGGCCTCCATTACCTATGGTGGCGAAGGCGTAATGCACGGATTCAATTCGATTATGCTCGCGGACGAAAAGGGAAATCCCGCGCCGGTCTATTCCAACGCTTCCGGCCTGGACTATCCCTCGGTTGGCCCCGAACACTCCCTGCTGCATGATATGGAACGCGTTAACTACGTGACCATTCGAGACGAGGAAGCTATTGAAGCCCTGTTCATGCTCTCCCGCTGGGAAGGCATCATCCCCGCCATCGAGAGCTCCCACGCCCTGGCTTATGCCATCAAGGAAGCCCGCAAAGGCAAGACGGGATCTATCCTGGTGAACCTGTCAGGCCGCGGGGACAAGGACCTCGACTACGTGATTGAGCACTACGGCACGGGCGAGAACTACGTCAAATAAACCCAGAAGTAAGCTCTAAAAATGTTTTGTTCCCGGACCGTTCGGTTCGGGAACAAAACATTTAAGCCGGAAATCAGACCGGTTTACAACCCAAGTTCGGCCATAATCAGGGACTTTACCGTTCCCGCATCGGCTTGACCGCGAGTAGCCTTCATAACCGGGCCCATCAGCGCGCCGATAGCCGCCATCTTGCCACCTTTAATCTTTTCGACGACATCCGGGTTGTCCGCAATCGCCTGCTTGACGGCAGTTTCCAAAGCGCCCGTGTCAGAAACGACCTCCAAGCCGCGCGCTTTCACGACCTCGCCAGGATTACCCTCTCCGGCCAGAACACCGGCGATAACCTGCTTCGCCAACTTGTCGTTAATCTTGCCGTCTTCAACCAGGCGTTGCAGTTCGGCCACCTGGGCGGGAGTAATCGGCATTTCCTCCAGGTCTTTTTCCTCGCCTTTGGCCAAACGCGCGATTTCGCCCATCCACCACTTGCGAGCCCCGCCCGCGTCGGTTCCGGCTGAAACCGTTTCTTCAATGAGGTCCACCGCGCCGGCGTTGACAATGTCGCGCATTTCGATGTCAGTGAATCCCCACACACCCTGCAGGCGCTTGCGCCTCACGGCAGGAAGCTCAGGCAGACTCTGGCGGATTTCCTCCACCCACTCCCGGCCCGGCGCCACAGGTACCAGATCCGGTTCAGGGAAGTAACGGTAATCCTCGGCATCGGATTTCTCACGACCCGAAGAGGTCGTCCCGTCCGCTGCGTGGTAGTGGCGGGTTTCCTGGACGATTTTGCCGCCCTCGGCAAGGATTGCCGCCTGGCGACGCATTTCGTAACGCACGGTTTTCTCAATCCCTCTAAAGGAGTTCACGTTCTTGGTTTCCGTGCGGGTCCCCATCGGATCCTCCGGTTTATTGCGCAAGGACACGTTCACGTCAGCGCGGACATTGCCGCGCTCCATCCGGGCTTCACTAACCCCGATAGCCCGGAAAATATCCCGCAAGCTGCGCACATAAGCGGCGGCGACCTCGGGGGCACGATTCCCGGTCCCGATGATGGGTTTGGTGACGATTTCTACCAGTGGCACCCCGGCGCGGTTGTAATCCACCAGGGAGTGATCCGCACCTTGGATACGGCCGTCCTCTCCACCAATATGCGTGTTCTTGCCGGCGTCTTCCTCCATGTGGGCACGCTCGATTTCCACTCGGTACACGGTACCGTCCTCCAACTCGACATCGAGCCAGCCGTCATAACAGATTGGCTCATCATACTGGGAGGTTTGGAAAGCCTTAGTTAGGTCGGGATAGAAATAGTTCTTCCGCGCAAACCGGCAGTATTCGGCGATTTGGCAGTTCAGCGCCAGACCAATCCGAATCGCGTACTCCACGGCACGCTTGTTGACCACCGGCAAGCATCCGGGCAACCCCAGGGAAACCGGGGTGATGTTTGTGTTCGGTTCGCCCCCGAAAGTATTGGGCGCCGCGTCGAACATCTTGGTTTTCGTGCCCAGCTCAACGTGAACCTCCAACCCCAAAACCGGATCGAAACGTTCGGTAGCCTTGTCATAACTCATCAACTTGTCGCTCATTTCGCGCCCTCCTTCCATGCCGCGGCCGGGCAGGGCGGCATCGGTTCACTCGACTTTGCCAGTTGGGCTTCCATGCGGGCTGCCACCTCATACATGGTGACGTCTCCACGGGCGGGAGCGAGAATCTGTACCCCTACGGGCAGACCGTCTTCCGCGGCCACCCCGGCAGGAATCGAAATACCGGGAATCCCAGCCAAGTTGGCGGGAATAGTCGCCACATCGTTGAGGTACATACTCATCGGGTCGTCGAGCTTGTCGCCAAACTTGAAAGCGGTGGTCGGAGCGGTGGGAGTCAGCAGCACATCACACTGTTCAAAAGCTGCCGCCAGGTCGCGCTGCAGCAGGGTACGTACCTTTTGCGCCGAACCGTAGTAAGCGTCATAGTAGCCTGCTGACAAAACGTGAGTACCCAAAATAATGCGGCGCTTCACTTCATCTCCAAAGCCCGCCTCACGAGTCGCCGCCATCATGCGTTCGGTGGTGACTTCACCATCCTGCGGCAACACCCGCAGGCCGTAACGTACCCCATCAAAACGAGCCAGGTTAGAGGACACTTCTGCCGGCATAATCAGGTAATAGGCCGCCAAAGCGTACTCAAAGGAGGGGCAATCCACTTCGACTACGTTCGCCCCCGCCGCTTCCAGACGCTCCACAGCCTGTTGGAAACGTTGCAACACCCCAGCCTGGTAGCCTTCGCCTTGCAGTTGCTTGACGACCCCGACACGCAGACCGGATGCATCTGTGCCAATGTCGGCCAATGCTCCGGTAATATCCGGTACCGGCTCGTCCAAAGACGTGGAATCCAGCGGATCGTGTCCCCCAATAATCATCTGTAGCGCCGCCGCATCGCGCACGTCACGAGTGACCGGGCCAATCTGGTCCAGGGAGGAACCCATCGCAATCAAACCGTAGCGGGACACTGCCCCGTAGGTCGGTTTCGCACCCACGGTACCGGTGACAGCTCCGGGCTGGCGGATAGAACCACCCGTGTCAGAACCCAGCGCCCACGGCACCATGAAAGCTCCCACCGCGGCCGCCGAGCCGCCGCCTGATCCGCCCGGAATCCGCTCCAAATCCCACGGGTTGCGGGTCGGGCCGAAAGCCGAGTGTTCGGTAGACGATCCCATGGCGAACTCGTCCATGTTGGTTTTGCCCAGGATGGGCAGTCCCGCTTCCTGGAGCTTCAGCACGATGGTGGCGTCATAGGGCGGCAACCAACCTTCCAGGATTTTTGAAGCGCAGGTGGTGGGCTTGCCCCGCTGCACCATATTGTCTTTAATCGCGATAGGCACGCCCGCAAAAGGATGCAGTTTCTTGCCGGCGGCGCGGTCCGCGTCCACCCGTTTAGCGGTTTGCAGCGCCCCGTCCACATCGACGAAGAGGAAAGCGTGAATGTCCTTATCGAGGTGTTCAATCCGGTCGGCAAACACTCGCACCAGTTCCTCACTGGTGACTTCTTTCGCCGCCAGCTTCGCGGCCAAATCGTGGGCTGACAACAGGTAAAGTTCTGTGTTACTCATAAGTTACTCCTCCCCGATAATCTTGGGCACGCCGAACATCCCGCGGTCCGGTTGCGGGGCGGCCTGAAGTACCTCATCGTGGTCGAGGCATTGACCCACCTCGTCCTCACGCCACACGTTCGTGAGCGGAATTGGGTGCGAAGTCGCCGGAATGTCCGGTTTCGCTACCTCGTTGACTTTCGCTACCGCCTGAGTAATCACGTCCAGTTCAGCGGCGAATTTGTGGATTTCTTCCTCGGTCAGCGCAATTCGGGCCAAGCCAGCGACGCGCCTCACTTCATCAGCATCAATAGTCGACATATTACTGAGTCTAGCGAAAAACGCAGCGCGGTGCTTAACCCTATTTGCTTAGGGTTGTTCCATCATTTCTAGTTCCGCCGGGTCAAAGAAACTAATGTGCACATGGTCAAAGTGATCTTGCGTAACATTGGTGGCAAGTTCCGGTTCTTTCATCAGCTCGCCTTCAAACCATGAAGCCTGATAAATCGTGTTTCGGAAGATGATGTATTTCACGTGCAGCAGCTCTCCGTTGGCTGTGAAATACGACACGATTCGGTTCCCGTAATCTATGGCGGCTTGACTTGACCAGGGGCCAGCCCCGGCAATAGGCAAATCTATGGCCAATCCGCGAGGATGCTCCCCCGAATCCGTATTTGGATTGCCGCGCTTGCCGGAAATCCACCGGAACCCGCCAATGTCTCTAGACACGCAGCGCAACCCGACTAGAGCAACGTGTTGCAGCCCTTGAGACTCCCATTCCGGTTTTGTAACGGGACAATTCTCCGGTTCGCTGATGGTGGGGCGAAGACGCCAGGGAATCCAGTTTCCTTGTAGAGCAGAGATGATTTCCTGTTCCACCGAGGCAGCTACCGCCCCCTCGCCTCCAAAAATATAAACAGTACTATTGGCACTGTTTCCCAGGAGCATTCCTCCGGCAGCTTCGGCAAGAGTTTGACTGTTGGTCAGCAAGATAGAGGCAAAAGGCACCGAACCCGCCACTATAGCATCTGCGAAATTGTCTCCCCTGGCTACAATGACTCTGGTCCGAGCGGGAGCTTCGCCCTGGTTTGCCCCCGAAACGCCGTAACCAAAGGCGGAAAGCATAGGCTGCCAAACTCTTGATGACTGCGCATAGCCGGAAATAGCCGCGGCCGTTTCATAGCGATTTGCTCCATCCAGAGAAAAAGCAGCAGGATAATGTAAATTCCTGCCCCCAAGCTGAGCAACTTGAGTACCTTGAGCAACGCAACTATCAACATATTGGCGTTGGTTTGCGGTTAGGCCTGAGGATTCGGAAACCAACAGCAGCGGATTGGACAGTGCTCCGGCTGCAACTGCGTCGGGAGAACCTTGGCCATCCGATCCAAACGCACCGGCGAGATAAATCTCTGTAGGACACTTTCCCTGTGCGGAACGTTTGGCGATTTCTAAGGAGGTTTCCTGACGATTTTCCCCTTGGATTCGCGCAGTCGATGCTCCTGCAGCTGCTTGCGCAAATTCCTGCAACACGGTTTCCGGGACGGCGCCTTGTCCCCCGAGCGCAATGACCTGGGAAGGATGCTTGGAACGCAGATACTCGAGAGAGACATCATTGCCTATCCCATCGGGACGAGCCAACAAAATAGGACCCTCGTCTAAAGAACCAGCAGCTAGAGCATCAGCAGCCACATCATATCGAGCCACAAAAACTACATTTGGACTAGGCCAAAAATGCTGGGCTACCTCGGCTGCAGTTTCAATCCTTGAGTTGCCAGCAATCCGTGTTAACTCGAGATTTGTTCCAGCATAACTCGTCGATGGCTGAGCAACAGACGTCAATGCTAGACCAAACGTCAAGACAACGGCTATCGAGACCGCGGTTCTACAGGGGGTGAGACGCACGTGGAGCATAACTTTATCCTCATCAATACACGCTAAGGAATGATTTGCCCCCCATGATAACTGTTCTCCCGTCTGTTTTTGTTGGGTTTATCCTCTAAACTTCTAGTGTGGAAGGAACGTTGGCATGAGGAAACAAACAAAAAACCCAATGCAAGAAATTCTTAAGCAAGGCAATGTTAAGCCCCGCGGCGAGGCATTCCGTCGACTCGCCCGTTTCTTTACCAGGCTTTCTGAACTGGCGGTAAAGACCCCTCAGGAACTGCCCAAAGTGTTGGCACGAATTTTTGGTGGGTTCCTGCTGTTTGAGCTCATTGCCGGGGCGATAACAGTCGTTATCGATACTCTGAGAACCTGGCGTCAGTCCACTGTCAAGCCTTTTCCGATAACTCAACTGCCCGAAATCAGTTTCGCCGAGGACAAGATGCAGGTCTACACCTCGGGGATTGAGGTATACACCGCGATGCTGCAAGCCATCCGTTCGGCGCAATCTCACGTCTTCTTTGAGACTTTCATCTGGAAGAATGACGAAATCGGACATTTGTTCAAAGAAGCGTTGATTGACGCCGCCAAGCGCGGGGTCGAGGTCTTCATTATTTGGGACGCTTTCGGCAATATCAATGTTCCCTCCGCCATGACCCGCTTCCCTCACCTACGTAACCTGCACGTTCTGCGCTTCGGGCTGTTTCGTTCGTTCTTTCTCTCGCTGCGTTCCACCGGGCGAGACCACCGCAAACTCCTCACCGTTGACAACAAGGTCGGATTTATTGGTGGGTACAATATCGGTTCACTCTATGCGACTCAGTGGCGCGATACACACCTGCGTGTGACCGGCCCGTCAGTGTGGGAACTGACCGACGCTTTCACCGATTTTTGGAATGCTCATAAAACCCGGCATCTGCCCAGGCTGCCCCAATTTATGCCCCGCCAGTGGATTCCTGAAATCGAAGTGGCTCGCAACGAACCGAACCGTCTGCTGTTCCCTGTCCGCGGCCTGTATATCAAAGCGTTGAACAAGGCTCGAAAGCGGTTTTGGATTACTCAGGCTTACTTCATTCCGGATCGGGATATTTTGGACGAACTCATTGCGGCAGCGTGGCGCGGGGTGGATATTAAAGTGCTGATGCCGGAAACTTCCAACCATATTGCGGCCGACTGGGTGGCTCGCTCCTATTATTCCCCGATGTTGGAGGCCGGGGTGGAAATCTGGCTCTACCAGGAGGCTATGGTCCACGCGAAGACAGCTACCGCCGATGGCTGCTGGACCACGATAGGGACCGCGAACATCGACCGTCTGTCTATGACCGGCAACTATGAAATTAATATGGAGATTTTTTCCACTGACCTGGCCGACCAGATGGAACAAGTGTTCCTCAATGACTTGACCAACGCTCGGCAGCTCACCCTGGAGCAGTGGGAGGAACGACCCGTCGTTAATCGGGTCATTGAGCGTCTGTTGCGCCCTCTCGGCTCGGTTTTGTAGAGCTGGGTATTCAGGAATTTCGCCCGCACGTCAGCAATCCGCCGGGGGCTACCCGTGGCTCGCCCCGCACTCAGAACCAAGCTGTCCACACCTCGACCCCGGACTGCCTCCAATCGCAGGAGTGGCTTAGGTTCGCGACAAGCCCTTTTCCAGCAGAGTCTCGAAGTCAGCAGATTCGATGACGGGAATACCCAGCGCCTGGGCTTTCGCCAGTTTTGACCCCGCTCCAGCACCGGCCACGACCAGGTCAGTTTTTTTCGATACCGAACCGGTCGCTTTCCCTCCGCGGGCTTCTACCGCCAACTGGGCGGATTCACGAGTGTAGCCGGGGACGTTTCCGGTGATGACCACGGTCAGACCGGACAAGGTCGGCGCTAGAGCCGGAGGGGTCCCGCTCGCCGCTTCAGCTTGGCTGACTGCCCCGACTCCCGCAGCTTCCCACGCATCCACGATTTCTTGATGCCACGGGACTGTGAACCAGTCATGAATAGAGGCGGCAATAACCTCGCCTACTCCCTCGACTTCACCGAGCTGTTCCACGCTAGCGGCTCGGATAGCAGACATTGTGGCAAACTGTCGGGCTATGGTCCGAGCCGCGACCGGACCCAGATGCCGAATGGATAGGGCCACCAAAACCCGCCACAGTTCTTTTGACTTCGCAGCTTGTAGCTGTTCAAAGAACGTCTGGACGACTTTCCCAGCCACGGGAGGCCCGAAGCGCTGTCCGGTAGCTTCCTGAGCGGCTTTCGGCAATGGTTTTGGTTTCGCCCAAAAGAACCTGACCTGTTGCCAATCCCGACCGTCAGTGCCCGGAATCTCGCGCCACACCATCACGTCGCGCAAATCCTCAGGCTGCAAAGCAAACAAACCCGCTTCTGAAGTCAGGACCGGGGACTGAACGGGTGGCAAGAGATCCTCGATAGCTTCCAGCCCCAGTCCCTGACCAGGCCGAACAGCAACAATGGTTCCGTCCTCCAGCTCACAGCGACCCCCAGCCGCGAGGGCAGCAGCCACATCGGCGCGCCCGAACTCCGGCTGGGTTAGCGCTAGGGCGCCTTCCTCACCCAAGCCCTCAATGTCCAAGGCGTTGCGCGAGCCTACGTGAATGAGCCTCTCGGTAATCTGTGCCGGACATCCCGACTGATTGGGACAACGTAAGTCAATGTCACCTTCCTTTTGCGCTCCGAGCCTGGTCCCGCAGGAGGGGCAGGTATCGGGCATCACCCATTGGGGCAAACCAGCTGGTCTAAGGGACATTACCGGCCCTAAAATTTCGGGAATGATGTCCCCCGCTTTGCGCAACACGACGGTGTCGCCGGGCCGCACGTCTTTCCGGGCGACTTCTTTGGCATTATGCAGCGTGGCGCGCGAAACGTAGGAGCCGTCAACCAGAACCCGCTCCATCACCCCGAAAGGTGTGACTCGTCCGGTGCGCCCCACCTGCACCTCGATACCTAACAAACGGGTGTGGACCTCTTCGGGGGGAAACTTGTAGGCGCACGCCCACCGCGGCGCTCGCGCCGTCGACCCCAGCACGTCCCGTTGCGCAAAGCTGTCGACTTTCAGCACCACACCGTCAATCTGGTGGGCAAAATCGTGACGATGCGCCGTCATCTGGTCTAAAACCGCGTGAACCTCGGCGAGGGAGTGCATTCCCGCCAGAGGTAGCCCCAAGCTGGCGGGGGTTTCCCGCACGGAATGCAAACCCCACGACTCCAATAGCTCATAAAAGTCCTCTTGGGTCTCTAGCTGCGCTACCGCTTCGGGGCTAGCCCAACGTACTTCCCCAACCCCGTGGGCTAGAAACGCGAGGGGACGTTTAGCGGCCTGGGCGGGATCTTTTTGTTTCAAAGATCCGGTGGCCGCGTTGCGCGGATTAGCAAACAGTTTTTCCCCGTCCCGTTCGCGCGCCGCATTCATAGCAGCAAAATCCGCCAGCGGCAGGTACACTTCCCCGCGAATTTCCACCAGTTCCGGCACTTTTTCACCACCCAGACGCACTGGCACAGTCGCGATGGTTTTCACGTTTTCAGTCACGTCCTCGCCGGTAAAGCCGTCCCCACGCGTAGCCCCGATGGCGAGCGTCCCGTGAAGGTAGGTCAAACTCATGGCCAGCCCATCTACCTTGACCTCGGCAGAAATCGAGAAATCCTGACCCTCGAGGCTCTTGTCCACCCGCGCCCACCACGCGTCAACCTCCGCGTAAGAGAAAACGTCATCGATAGACCCCATCTGTTGCAGGTGGCGATGCGGGGGGAACCCCTCGGAGCTAGCCGTTTGCCCGCCACCCCCGACTGTTTGCGTTGGCGAGTCCGGGGTCACTAGGCCGGGGTAGGCCGCCTCCAACAGCTGCAGTTGTACGAACAGGGCGTCATAGTCCGCATCGCTCAGCCGGGTCACGCCGGTTTCAGGAGTTTCGTCGTAGTAGTCCGTGCGTGCCGCCTCGATTTGGTCCACCAGGTCAGCATGTTGGGCTAAAGCAGCCTCAGGGATAGAGGTTTGTTTCTTCACGATTCCATCTTAAGGCCAGCCGGAGACGAAAAATCCGAAGTTTCGTCCCGGAGCTGTTTGCACAGAATTTGTCGCTGTGTCGCCCGAAATTAACCGGGGCTTCCCTCCTGAAACCCCCCGCGAACCCTCCCACCGCTAAACTTGGATACGAAACTGAATCCAATGGTTAGGAGACGAAATGGAAGCCAGTATTTTTGTGGCCGATGGTGTCGAGGAATGTGAAGCCCTACTGGTCGTGGACTTGCTACGACGCGGAGGCATCGAGATACAAACGGTGGCGGTCAACGATGCCGCCGGCGATGATGAAAAAGCGCGAACCATCGTGAGTTCGCACCGGGTTCCCCTGACTTGCGATGTACACATCAACAACTTCGCTCCTAGCGGCGAAACAGTCCTGATTATTCCCGGCGGCAAGCTCGGGGTAAATAATCTCAAGGCATCAGCCAAACTGTCCCAGATTCTACGTTCGCACCAGGGGAGTCTGGCGGCGGTGTGCGCCGGGCCGACCGTGTTGGGGGCGCTGGGCTTGCTCGATGGGCACAAAGCCACTGTCTATCCCGGTTTCCAAGACGGCCTGGGGAATGCCGACTATAACGACACCGGCTTGATTCGCGATGGCCGGATTATCACCGCGCGGGCGCTGGGCTCCTCCATCGACTTTGCTTTGGAAATTATTACTCTGCTGCGTGATGAGGCTCAGGCGCAACAGGTCGCTGCCCAGATTTGCTACCAAACTCACTGATTTTCCTGGTTTAGGTTCTTCCGGTTACTATCCTGGTTCTCTGGGTCAGAGCTGCGCTCTAAACAGGTTTTGCACAACTTTTTGAGGGTTATCAACAAGTCCTCACCTACGGTTATCCACAGCCTGTGGATAACCGTTTGCGAAAATTGGTTGTGGTCCCTAACTTGAGGGTATGGAACATTTTTTGCAACCACGGGCGGCTCTGACATCTCCGCTGCTCTGGGTCGTTGTCAAAGGACCCGATTCAGGCCAAGCATTGCCGGCGATTCCAGGGATTTTTGGCAGACTGAGCGGGCTGAGCGACCCGCAAATCTCGCGTCAAAATCTGCACCTGGAGCCGTCGAAAACAACTTTGCGCGCTTTGCCGTTTCCCGGTTCCGCGCCTGTGTACAAAATGTGGAAAACGTTGCCCTGGACCCACCGGATACGTCGGGCCTGCCGCCTCAAGCCCGGTGCGCGCCTAAAACTTGGGGCCACCATCTTGCGCCTAAGCCACCGTCCGCCCGACCTTCGTTTGACTCCTCCCCCGGCGCCGCGACAGTTTGCAGGACGTACCGCTTTGTTTATGTTCCTGCCGCTGCTGCTCATGTTGGGTTTGGGGGCTTTCCTGGGGTGGCGCCTGCTGGTGATCCTGGGCATTGCCGGCGCAATTGCCCTGGTGGTGTTCATCCGACGGGCGCTGGCAGTACCGAATCCGGAAAAGCTGTGGCTCGCCTCCGCCACCCCGCTGGCGATACCCTCGCAAAAGGTCACCGCGATTCGGGTGTTTTCGGGTCGAAAAATGCGTCAGCGTGTCCTGCAGATTCAACCGGGGGAAACACTGTGTTTCACCGGAGCAAAAGGCGCGGATCAAGCCCGGTGGGTCATCGCCCAGGCTATCCTGTTTGGTCAAGCTCGGCTCAGCGAAAAGAATCCCGACCCGTGGCGTGGAATCAAACCTCGCGAAGAACCGGGCCAGACCGCACCGCAAACCCTGGTGATTCGCGTGTTTGACCCCGGTGAGACCCCGCATTTGGAGACGGACGAAGTCGGAATGACCATCACCGCCGATACGCCACCACCGTGGGCGCAACGTATCCTCAACCCGCCCCCACGCCGCCGCGTTATCACGGCCGCCTGGTTCGGCTCTCTCCTGGAGGCCCTGGGGGACAATCCGCAGCGCCTTAGCTTGACCGCCATACCCCCCGCCGAAAGCCTGCCCGATTTGGTTGATGTCAGCCAGTGGGGGCAGACCAGTCCCGAAGCGATCGCCCAAAGCTGGCAGACACCTCCCCCAGGCTTGTGCGCTCAGCTCGGGGTGAGCACTGCAGAACGTCCGTGGCTGGTTGATTTGGTGAAAGAAGGACCTCATGCCCTGGTGGCGGGCACGACCGGGGCCGGGAAATCGGAGCTGCTGACCACGTGGTTGATGGCACTGGCTTTGCACTATTCTCCCCGCGATTTACGGTTTATTTTGCTTGATTACAAGGGCGGGGCAGCATTCGAGGCGCTGGGAGCGCTGCCCCACACTCACGGCGTATTGACGGACTTGACGCCGCAACTCACCTCTCGCGCCCTGGCGTCCCTGGAGGCATTCCTGAAGCAGCGCGAGACGGTTCTGTCCCGGGTTAAAGCCCGCGACCTGGAGCACTATCACCATCTCACGGGACAACGGCTGCCTAGAGTCCTCATCGTGGTGGATGAATTTCGCGCCCTAGCCACGGATCATCCCGAAACTTTGGAAAACCTGATTCGCCTGGCTACGCACGGACGTTCGCTGGGACTGCACCTGATTTTGGCTACGCAAAAGCCCGGTGGGGTGGTTAACGGTCAGATTCTGGCTAATACCAACCTGCGGATAGCTCTGCGGGTTCGTTCTCCCCAAGACTCGACCGAGATACTCAGCGATACGCGGGCGGCGAGCCTCCCGCCCATTCCGGGGCGTCTGTATTGGGAGGGGCTCACCTCCGGCGTGGCACAAGCCGCCTGGTGCGGAAAAGCCGACTGGGTACGCCACTGTGTGGATCAGGTTCGCCAAGCCTGGGAGCGAGGCTGCGAAAATGCACCCCTACCGGAAATCTGGTGTCCCGATTTACCCCTGGCCGCGCCGTGTCCCCCCGGCAGCTTCGCCCTGCTGGACTTTCCCCACCAGGCTCGCCAAAGCTGGCGTTTGCCCCAAACGAGCTTGGGGATTTTCGGCAATCCCGGCAGCGGACGGACTACCGCCCTAGCCACCCTGACCACGACGTGGCTGGGGCAAAATCGCTCGGTGATAGTCATCACCCCCAACCCGTCGGCGTTCTGGAACCGATGGAGCGGACTGCGCGAACCGTTGGCCTCCCCGCTCCAACGCATTCTCACCGTATTCTCCCCGAAAGACTTGTGGAAACTCGATCAATTCATATCCTTAGCGACTGACAGTGGTTTAGAAGGGACCGCGGTGGCTATTGACCGCGCGGATTTACTGGCTGACGAGCTGGAACGGCTCTATCCAGGCCAAGGGGTCAAGCGCCTAGAAACGTTGCTGAGCGAAAATGGGTCGGGAGGCTATTTGCTGGCTTTCACGGCTCCGTTGGGCGCTGGGCATACGGCTTGGGGAGCCTTGGCTGGGGAAAAGTTTGTGCTGTGCCCACGCGATACGGTGGATTTGCATTCTGCCGGCATTGAATCAAACGGAGTGCGCGGGCGACTGAGCGAGACTTTGCCTGCCGTAGTTACGCCCGGCCGCGGGGTGTGGCAAATCGGCAACATGTGTGCCACCGCCCAAATCGGTCTGCCCAACTGTGAGGGTTTAGTTGAAATGGCTGGCATCATGCCTGGTACGGGCTCTCCTGACGGCAAACCCACGACCCCGAGCGGTGAGGCAATTGTCTTAACAGATCTGCCGAAAGTGTTTTCCCATCGAGAAATGCCCCGCGCCGCCCAGCTTGTTACGTTAGGCTGGTCCTCATCGCGCCGTGATTGGCTGAGCCTTTCGCCCGCGCGGCGTCACTGGGTAGTGGACGACCTCGCCGAGATGCGTCCCCTGGTGGCTCAATTGAAACGAGAATATCGTCGTCTCGGTTATCGGGTGATTGAGGCAGAAGATTTTGAACTTGAACACATTGACCGGGATACCTTTGTCATTGTGTCCAATTCTGAACATAACACCCCTAACCTGAATATTTTACGGGAGTGTATTGAGAGTAGCCTGAAGTTTGACCTAACATTCCTAGAATTGCGTTCAACTGGGCTTATGCGGGGAAATTTAACCCTCTCATTACCAAATTTTACCAATCGGAAAGTAACGCTAACCCATTTAGGAAACACCATCGAAGCCAGACACCGGGCGGCAAATTACCTCGATATAGAGATGGATTTCGTTCGAAAACTCCAGGTTATTGGCGAATTTCCAGCGATTTATCAGACAGGCTCCGAAGTGGGCGCGCTAATCCCTCCAAGTGCTAATGTGACACATATCACCTGATTTTTGAAAAATTCTTCATTTACATCTCTTGAAAATGCGCTGGAATGATGTCACCCTTGTTAAGTCGAATTTATTCCACGCAAAAGTTTTACAAATCCCTAACCGAATCTTTTGCACCGAACTCTAAGGAGCAATTATGGACTGGCGCGATCAAGCAGCTTGCTTAAACGTAGATCCTGAACTTTTCTTCCCCGTAGGAAACACCGGCCCGGCATTGGCTCAGATTGAAGAAGCTAAGGCCGTGTGCGCGACCTGCCAGGTTGTGGACATTTGCCTGAAGTGGGCTCTGGACAACAACCAAGATGCCGGTGTCTGGGGCGGCACCAGCGAGGATGAGCGCCGTTCTTTGAAGCGTCGCAATGCCCGCAATGCCCGTGCGCGCCGCGCCTCGAGCCTCTAAGTTACACGCCTCTGGGGACGTCAAACCCAGGAAAGACCCCGCTGGTGGTGAGCGCATTAGGTAGCTCACCACCACGGTTTTTTACCAGCTCCAGCAGGCGACCGGAAGCTGCAAGCTTACAGCTTGGTAGCGGTGAGGCGCACAATCGTACCGCTCGCGGGAGGCTCTCGGTTTTCCCACTGCACCGTCCCGACCAATTCGGTTTTGACCAAAGTCTGGACAATCTGAGTGCCCAAGCCTGAGCCGACCGATTTGCCGGTGAGGCCGTGTCCATCGTCGGTCACCGTCACCACCAAAGTCTCGTTGTGGTCGTCCCGGTGGGCCTCGACCTCTACCACCCCGCCACGACCTTCCAAACCGTGTTCAATCGCGTTGGTCACCAGCTCAGTAAGCACCAACCCGAGGGCGGAGGCCGCGTCCGCCCCCAGCGTCCCAAAGCTGCCCAAGAAACGCGTCTCCACAAAGTGGTCCGAAGAGGCCGCGGTCGCCACCAAAGCCAGTAGCTTACGGAACGTGTCGTCAAAAGACACGGTCTCATCAACCGTATGTGACAGCGCCTCGTGCACCATCGCGATAATCGAAATTCGCCGTTCCGCCTGAGACAATTCCTCTTGAACCACCGCGTTATCCGAACGGCGAGCTTGCAGGCGCAACAGAGCACTGACCGTTTGGAGGTTGTTTTTCACCCGGTGATGCACTTCGCGAATGGTGGCATCTTTGCTCAACAGTTCCTTTTCACGATGGCGTTTTTCGGTCACATCACGGCACAGCAGCAGGGCTCCAATCCGTTCCCCTTCCTCGACCAGCGGTAGCGAACGAATGGTCAAATCCACTCCGCGCACGTCAATCTCGGCCAAGGCAGAAGATCGTCCCCGCAGCACCGTTGACAAATCCTCATCGATGACGGCGCCTTTTTCCAACAGCGGCAAGACGGAGTCGCTAAGTTTCGTGCCATGGAGCTGGTTGTGAAAACCAAGCCGTTTAAAAGCAGAAATCCCGTTCGGTGAACAATGTTCTACCAGCCCCTCAGTATCCAGCATCAAAGCCCCATCGGCCACCCGGGGATTGCCGTGCTTACCGGTAGTCGGAGTGACCTCAAAAGGAAAGTCTCCGGCCGCCACCATCTTCCACAGTGTCCGGGAAACCGCTTTAAACCAACCCTCGCCACCAATCTCGCCGACCTGGAAAGCCAGGTTGGTTTCAATCGCCAGGACTCCAATGTTTCGTCCCGCAAAAGGCACGGGCACCAGCACCTCGGATACCGTGTTCATCCCCGTCCAACGGCGTACGGGGTTCTCGATAATCTCGCCTTTTAACTGGACCTGTTCCAGCAGGGGCAGACGAGTGGCAGGCAAGTTCAGCCCAATCACGTCATCGAGGTGAACCGTAGGCCCGGTAGCCGGACGGCAGTGAGCCGCGCAAGACATGCCGTCATAACGGTTGGGCAGCCACAGCAACAAATCGGCTTGGGACAGGTCAGAGATGATTTGCCAATCCGACACCAAACGATACAGCTGTTCTACAGCATCTTCGGTCAATGCCTGGAATGGGGGTTCCCCCAGGGAGCGTTTAAACGTCGACACCTTCTCAGGTTATGCGTTGGGCTGTGTTTTGAGCAACCTGCATTTAGAATATAGAGGTAATTGAAACTTCAGGAGAAACCCGACATGAAATTTACCCATACCCTGGTCTATCCCGGTTCTCGCGCCCAAGTCACCGCGATGTTGAAAAACCCGGAATACTACAAGAAACGTTGGGCCGATTTTGACAATAACGCTCAAGTCGATTTGAGTCTGATCGACAACCGCATCCGGGTGTCTTCAACCGTATCGATTTCTACTGAATACCTAGATCAGCTGGTAGATAAGCTCAATTCCGGGCTGAACCTAAAAGTGGTGGAAGTCTGGGATTTGGATCAGTCCGGGTGGATTGAGAACGGCACTATGAGCGGATCAATGGCGGGTGTTCCGGTAAAGTTTTCGACCACTATGGCGGCGAGATCTCAGCCGACTCCTCAGTCCGGCACCGAAGTCACGCTGGAAGGCGAAGCCACCTGCGCGTTTCATTTTTTTGCGGCGGGGGTAGAGCGAGCCGTGATAAAGACCATTGAAAACGCCTTCGCTAAAGAGACCGTCAAGGCGGACGAATTTTTGCTGTAGGGGTCCCTGATACAGTGGTTTTATACCGCCTTCAGCGTGTTTAAGAAGGGAAGATATGACCATCACCGACCACCAATACGAGGACTTGTTAGCCGACATTATGTCCCACGGCGTGGAAAAACCCGACCGTACCGGCACGGGAACCCGCTCGATTTTCGGGCGCCAGCTGCGCTATGACCTCTCGCAAGGCTTCCCCGCCATCACGACCAAGAGTCTGTACTGGCACGGCGTGGTCGGCGAACTGCTGTGGTTCTTACAGGGGGGAACGAACAACCGCTGGCTAAAGGAAAACAATATCCATATCTGGGACGAGTGGGCAGACGAATCTGGTGATTTGGGCCCCATCTACGGCCACCAGTGGCGTGCCTGGCCCACCGCGGCCGGTCCGGTAGATCAGGTGAAAAACCTGCTCGATACCCTGAAGAACGACCCATCTTCCCGGCGTATGCTGGTGTCGGCCTGGAACGTTTCGGAGTTGGATCAGATGGCGCTGGCTCCCTGCCACGCTTTCTTTCAATGCTGGGTCGGGCAAGGCCGGCTCTCCCTGCAGATTTACCAGCGTTCGGCGGATATGTTCCTGGGGGTGCCTTTCAACATCGCCTCCTACGCTTTGCTGACCCATATGCTGGCTCAACAGTCTGATTTACAGGTCGGCGAACTCGTGTGGACCGGCGGAGACTGCCACATCTATGCCAACCACGTGGACCAGGTCACTCAACAACTGTCCCGCGAGCCTTACCCCTTCCCCACTTTGGAACTGGATAGAGCCGACTCCATTGACGGCTACACTTTTGACATGATTCGTCTGGCGAATTATCAACACCACCCCAAGATTTCCGCTCCCGTAGCGGTCTGATGTGAGAGGCAGCATGGTCGGCTTGAATCCTGGCGCAAATAAACCGGTACACAATCCCTACGGATGGACTCCGCCAGTCTCTCCTGACCCGACCCCCATCCCGGAGGGCTCACTGACTGAATCCCGCGCCGGACACGGTATCGGTGTCCTCGGGATGATTTGGGCTGAGGACAAGGCACAAGTGTTGGGTGCTGGCGGCAAAATGCTGTGGCACGTCCCCGCGGACTTCAAGCATTTCAAAGACACCACTATGGGTAATCCAGTGATTATGGGACGCGCCTCGTTCCTCTCCCTGGGACAGGCACTGCCCGGTCGGCGCAATATCGTCCTCACCGGGTCTCGTGAGTTCACCGCCCCTGATGTCGAGGTAGCTCACAGCCTCAACGAAGCGTTGGAACTGTGCGCCAACACCCCCCAGGTGTGGATTACCGGCGGAGCGAAAGTGTATCGCGAAGTCATGGAGCTGGGACTGGCGGATTTATTGGTAGTCACCCAGCTGGACATGACCGCGATGGTGCCTCCAATGAGCACGGTGGCTTATGCCCCGGTCATCGATCCGGTTCGCTGGCAACTGGATCTGACTCGTTCGGACGAAAACTGGCGCCCGAAGTCCGGGGACGCTACCTGGCGGGTACGCTACTACATCCCCCGCTAAACGTTCCGGCCCCCAAACGCCGGCGGGTCCGGTCACACCGAATGTTACTTCGGCACGATTCCGAACCCGTCGCGAAGAGGAAAATGTGTCCCTAGAGATGCAGCCGCCGCATAGCTTTCAGGGCGAATTTTAAGACCGCGACGTATTGTTCCTGGCTTAATCCCATAACCGGAGCGATAGGAACCGCGCGGTTTTGCACGGCAATCGTACGCGATTCCATGTATTTATGGATGCCCTCGATACCGTGGCGACGCCCCAGACCAGAATCTTTCCAGCCACCCATAGGAGCATCGGTGGAACCCCAAGCGGCGGTGAACCCCTCGTTGACATTGACCGTGCCCGCCTCAATCCGACGTGCCACCGCCACAGCGTGAGCCGGCTTGCCCCAAACCGAGGCGTTCAAGCCGTAATTCGTGTCATTGGCCAGGGCGATGGCCTGTTCATCGGTATGGAAACGATACAGAGAAACTACGGGACCAAACGTCTCATGATCGAACAGGGTCATTCCCTCCTCGACACCTTCCAGAAGGGTGGGCGCATAAGCTGTGTAGCTAATTTCGGGCAGTGCATGGCCACCGGCCAGGGCTACGGCGCCCTTGCTCAGAGCGTCCTGAACTTGGGTATCAATCGTTTCGAGCTGGTGGTCGGAAACTAGAACCCCCATATCGGCCTCCCAATCAAAGGAAACCTCAACCTTCATATCGTTGATACGCTTGATGAGCTTGGCTTTGAACTCGTCATAAATCGAGTCTTGGACATAGAGACGCTCAATGGAAACACAAAGCTGACCAGTATTGGCGTAGGCAGACCGCACCAAGCCTGCCACCGCGTCGTCAACCCTTGCGTCCTCCAGCACTATCATCGGGTTCTTGCCGCCCAGTTCAGCCGAAACCCCAATCAGGTTTTCGCCCGATTGCTTGGCAATAATCCGTCCCGTAGCGGTGGAACCGGTAAACATCATGTAGTCGACTTGCTGAATGAGCGGGGTTCCCAGCTCGGAGCCACGTCCGGGCACCAAAATGAACAAATCAGGATCCAACCCGGCCTCGACCATCAGGGCTTTGCCGACCACCACCGACAGCGGAGTGTTGGAATCCGGCTTGGTCACAATGGCATTACCAGCAGCCAAAGCCGCGATAGCGTCCGTAATCCCCATCGACAGCGGGTAGTTCCACGGCGCGATTACCCCCACAACTCCCTTGGGCTCATACATTACGAAAGTCCGCGTCACGCCGGGAAACGCCCCGCGGCGGCGCTCATCGCGAACCGCATGAGAGAGAGTGCGCGCGTAGTAGCGGCAGTTCAGGGCAATATCCTGAATCTCGTCATAGGCGTGGTAGCGGGACTTGCCGGTTTCCCACTGAATCACGTCGAGAATCTCGTCCATGTGCTGCCACAGCAGGTCATGAAGTTTGTACAGAAACCGTGCCCGAGTGGCGGCAGGAGCCTTGCCCCAGCGCCGCCCCGCGTTGCGGGCACGCACGATGGCCTGGTCCAAGTCTGCCAGAGTGGCCTGGGGGACTCCGAAAGCATCTATGCCGGTAAACGGGGACTTGACTGCCCGCAACGGGCGACCTTCCGGCAACCCCACCACCCGTTCTAGATTTGGCACCAAGCTACGGAAAGAAGCCTCACAGCGCTGATGCATCTGACGAGCTTGGGCTTCGGCTTGGGCAGAAGGATAAATCGTCGTAGTTTCCGTATCGGACATCGTAGTCTCCTTAGACAGTTCAGTATCACACCATTGGGATATACATCCATCTTAGGACAGATTACTCATCTACGAAAGGTGAACGCCGTTCAGGAAAAAACCGTCATTGCCTTCATTCCGTAACGGCTACGCCGAGCTGCCGTTTGCCCTTCCGGAACAAGACAACCCCGCCTGGCAGCACATCTGCGGCGGTAACGACCCGACTTTCGTCCTCAACCTTTTCGTTATTCAGGTACGCACCCCCGGAGGCGACAGTACGTTTTGCCGCCCCAATGCCCTTTTCCAACCCCGAATCCACCAACAGATGCAAAATATTGGTTTCTCCCAGCACAGCCTGAGTCCGCGGCAGATCCGCAGTGGCCGCTACCAGGGTTTTCCCGTCTACCTCGCGCAGGTCGCCGCGTCCGAACAGCGCTGTCGAAGCGGCCTTCACCCGCTCGGTCTGATCCGCCCCGTGCACCAGGGTGGTCACGGCTTCGGCCAAAGCTCGTTGGGCAGCGCGCTTCCCGGGGTTTTGCTGTGTTTCGGTTTCCAACGCCTCGATTTCCTCGCGGCTCAGGAAAGTAAAGACTTTCAGCAGGTTGACTACGTCGGCATCCTCTGTGTTCAACCAGAACTGGTAGAACGCGTAGGGGCTGAACATTTCCGGATCGAGCCAAATAGCCCCGCCTTCGGATTTGCCGAACTTGGTGCCGTCTGATTTCGTAATCAGAGGCGTCGTCATCACGTGGACATCTTTGCCTTCAACCTTACGAATCAGGTCCATGCCCCCGACCAGATTGCCCCACTGGTCGTTGCCTCCGGTTTCCAAGGTGACTCCGTATTTGCGGTACAGCTGCAGGTAATCATTGGCTTGCAGGATTTGGTAGGAAAATTCTGTAAAAGAAATGCCTTCTTCGCTCTTGAGTCGCCGCGCCACGGCGTCCTTGGACAGCATGGTACCCATCCGGAAGTTCTTGCCCAGATCGCGCAGCAAATCAATCGCGGACAAAGGCGCGGTCCACTCCAGATTGTTGACCATTCGCGCCGGATTATCGCCCTCGAAATCGAGGAAACGCTCGATTTGGTGCTGCAGACGGTCCGCCCAGCCCGCCACCGTTTCCTTGTCCTGCAGCTGGCGCTCCGAAGTCATACGCGGGTCGCCAATCAAACCGGTCGCTCCCCCAACCAGCGCGATGGGATGATGTCCCGCCAGCTGCAGATGCCGCATCATAATGAGCTGCACCAAGTGTCCGTGATGCAGGGATGCCGCGGTCGGGTCAAAGCCGCAATAGAACGTGAGCGGACCTTCGTTCAAAGCCCGGCGCAACGCGTCCAAATCGGTGTGTTGCTTAATCAGGCCCCGCCAAGTCAGTTCGTCAATCAGATCGCTCACGTTTACTTCCTTCAATAGTTCGTTGTCATCGCGTTTTCACGCCCCTCTATGCTACCGGGTTTGCCGCGCGCATACGAAAAGGCCGAATGCTTGCGGGACGGTAGCGACTCCGTGCGAGGGGGGATACAGTTGGCCCCAGGAACATCGCGGTTCCTGGGGCCAACTTGATTTCAGATTAATCTCCGTGTTCCCACGAAGTCGGGTCACTGGAAATATTGTGTCCCTGCGCGATAGCTTCTTTAGTCCAAATATCGGTGGGAAGCTCACCGGGAAGGAACTTATTGTCAGTGGAACAGAACTGGATTTCGTCCTCGCTCTTCGTTTCCAGTTGGTGCTGGTAATCCTTGAGGGCACCCAGAGCCCACTTGAACAGCAGGGTGCAAGCCACCAAGTTCATGATGGCCATCAACGCCGCGGTCCAGTCGCCCAAGTTCCACACCATTTCCAAGGAGAGCACTGAGCCCAGGAACACCGCGATGATGGAAATCGCCTTGACAATCCACGCGTTGTTTTCGATGCCCAGCAGGTATTTGATGTTGCCTTCGGAATAGCTAAAGTTACCCAGCAAAGTCGAGTAAACGAACATAAAGATGACGATGAGGATAATCGGCTTAGTCCAGGGACCCAAAGCAGCCAGGGAATCAACCGTGAGGGCCGCGCCGTCAGAGGGCTGTTCAGCCGCATTCGGATCATAGACCCCTCCGAGCAGCACGATGAAAGCGGTAGCGCTGCAGACCAGAATGGTGTCCACGAATACACCAAGGGACTGAATCATTCCCTGCTTGACCGGGTGGGACACGGTGGCGGTCGCAGCCGCGTTCGGGGCGGAACCCATACCGGCTTCATTTGAGAACAAGCCGCGCTTCGTGCCGTTCATCAGAGCCGCAAAGAGCCCGCCTAGAGTTCCACCTGCTACCGAGCTCGCACCGAAAGCGCCCTGGAAAATCATGGCGAAAACTGTACCGAGTTGTCCGATATTCTCGATGATGACAATCAGTGCCAACGTCATGTAAATGACTGCCATCAGCGGAGCCAGATATTCAGCGATACGCGCTACCGAACGAATCCCGGCAATGAAGAACGGGGCGGTGATGGCTACCAGCAACAGCCCGGTGGCGTAGGTAGGCATTCCGAAGTTCGCTTTTGCTAAGCCAGCCAGGGTATTGGCCTGAATCAGCTGGAAGGTGAAAGCGTAGGTGAAAATGAGCAAAACCGCGAAGACGGAACCCCAGGTACGCGAACCGAGACCGCGCTCAATGTAGAAAGCAGGGCCGCCGCGGAAAGTTCCATCGGGGTTGCGGACCTTGAACATCTGGGCCAAGGTCGCCTCGATGAAAGCGCTCGCCATACCAACCAAGGCGACAATCCACATCCAAAAGATGGAACCGGCGCCGCCCAAGGTAATCGCGATAGCCACCCCGGCGATGTTGCCGGTGCCGACACGGTCAGCCAAACCCACCGCAAAAGCCTGGAAAGAGCTGATGCCTCCATGGGAGCCTTTCCGGGAACCCATGACGGTCTTCCACATTTTAGAAAACATGGTGAACTGGACGGCACCGGTGCGAATTGTCGCGTAGATTCCGAAACCGAGCAGGATCACAATCAGCACATAGCCAACGCTCATGCCGTAGACGGTACCGAGGGCATTGGCTACAAGTTGATTAAATTTTTCGAAAGGTGAAAGCTCCTCGGGCTTCACTGGGACTATTGCTGGAAAAGGCAGCATTTTTTCTCCTAACTGGATACCTGCGGATACTTGCGAATCGGGTGATGCGAAGCAATTGAAATCCGGTTGTTCGCATTGATCATGATGGCGCACCATTCGAGAGCAGCCACCTGGGCTTCGGTAAAGAATGTCTGCGCACGCTCCCCCACGCTGGAGTTGCGCACTCCTTCAGGGAGCCTGGTGATGTGCTCAGTCAGCTCCAGTGCGGCCTTTTCCTGAGGCGTAAACAATTCCGTGTCTTCCCTCCAACTGGGCAACACATCAATCTGCAGTTGAGATACGCCAGCTTGTAGCGCCCGCGGCACATGGACAGAAAGGCAAGTCCCACACCTATTCATTTGACTGGCACGTAGGCAAACGAGTTCAATCAGACTAGCCGGTAGACCGACCTGCTCGTAAACGGGCTTAAGCCTGCGAGTCACTTCCTCCATGGCAGCAGCGACTTCGGGAAAGGCTTTATCCAAGTACGGTACTCTCCTAGCGGCGGTTTCTGCCATTGCGTCTGTTCCTTTCCGTAAACCCACCCAGACCGGTTAGGCTTCACTTTGGGAAGAATCGTTGATTTCTGAGGCTGATGCCGACTCGGACTCACCGGATTTCTTCATCACCCAGCGATAGCTGACCGCCAACAGACCCACAAAAACGACCACTCCCACGACTTTTGCGACCGGCGCAAAAGAATCGGGAACAATCCCCAAGGCGTCAGCGTTACTGGTAGCTCCGATGATGCCGGCGTTGAGAATCCCAAACAGTGAATCACCCACAATCATGCCGGTAGCGAGCAGTACTCCCAGACGCTTGGACTGTTCTGCCTTTTCTTGACGCAACGCCCAACGGTTGTAAATCCAGCCCACCAGGGCGCCCAGAGAGATAACCAGGGTGGTCGTAATGTTTAGGTACATGCCCATACCCACGGCGAGCGGAGCCAGGTTGAAACGGCTGACGCGACCCATGATTTCATCAACGATGACGATGACAACACCAATCAAAGCCCCCAGACCGAACAACTGCCAGTTCATGTCCCCGCCAAAAATTCCCTTGGCGATGGTAGACAGCAGGGTCGCTTGCGGAGCTTGCAGAGCGGTAGTCTCATCCACGCCCTCCATCCCGGAGAAGCCAAAGCTGGTCATCAGCAGCTGCAGGACCGGAGGAATCACGAGGGAGCCGAATATAACCCCGATGATGAGCGCCACCTGCTGTTTCCACGGGGTTGCTCCGACCAGCTGGCCGGTTTTCAAGTCCTGCAGGTTGTCGTTCGAGATGGTGGCGATGCCAAAGACGATAGCGGTCGTAAACAGCGCGTAGGCGGTCAGTTCGGTGGGGTGAGTCTGGCTGGTGTTGCCGGTCACCAACAGAATCAACAGCGAAGCCGCAATAATCACGATGATGCCCACTCCAGAGATAGGAGAATTCGAGGCCCCAATCAGACCCGCCATATAGCCACAGATACTGGCGATCAGTAAGCCCAGAACCAGCACAAACAGAATGCTCAAAATGATGAGCGCCACCAGATGGTGCGAGATGGGCGAATCTCGAAGGAAGTTCCACAGCAGCAAACCAATGGGAATCATGGACAGCAAGGTAATGGCAGCCACGTACTTGAAAGGAATGTCCTGTTCCGTCAAGGGAACTTGGTTTCCGGTTTCACGCAGTTTCGAGGATTTCAAAGAATCAGCGATACCGCGCAAGATGGGACCAATAATCTTTAGCAGGGTCCATACTGCAGCCACCGCCATAGCTCCAGCACCAATCATCCGTACATCGTGGGCGAAAACCGTGCTAACCACATCACCGAGATCCTGACCGGCGACCTGGCCCTGGGTCAGAATCGGCAGCAGAATGCCATAGGAAAGTAGCAAACCGACCAGCATCGCGATGCCGACCGCGGGACCGACCAGGTGTCCTACCCCCATCAAGGCCAGAGACAACGAACCACCAATCATGGTGCCTCCGGCGCCAATCCGAAAGTTCATGCTCAAGGACCCCGCGGCGGCTTTTAACGCCGTGAGCAGTGCCATTCCCGCGGACGCTAAGCCGCCCCAGATAATCACCAGCAGGCCGCGATGATTTTCCTCGGCGGAACCGTTTTCGTCCCCCACTTTCAACACTTCCGCGGCCGCTACCCCCTCCGGATAGGGCAGGTCGGAGCCGGTCACTAGGGCGCGACGCAGCGGAATCGAATACATCACGCCGAGAATGCCGCCGACCATGCACACGGCTGTGGTCTCCCAGTAGGGGAAGCCGGACCAGTATCCCACCATGACCAGGCCGGGAACCACAAAAATGATAGCTGAAAGCGTCCCGGCCGCCGAAGCGATGGTCTGGACGATATTGTTTTCCACGACCGTGTGATCATGGAAGTAACGCAGGATAGCCATGGAAATCACGGCAGCCGGGATGGAAGTGGCAAAGGTTAAGCCAACTTTCAACCCGAGGTAAGCGTTAGCGGCGGTGAAAATCAGGGTGATTAATCCGCCGACAACAATGGCTCGGAAAGTTAACTCGCGGTAAGGATGAGCGGACTGGGCTCCGGCATTATTTGTCGCAGCGGCCGCAGGCTGATTGGACAAGGATTTCTCGCCTTCTCTATACAAATAGTTTCAGTTTTTGCCGCCCTCGGTAGGGCTAACAGCTTTTTACACGGGGTCTAAACTACCACTTTCCTGACCTGACGCACTAATACCCCAGCTTAACCGGGCAAAAGAAAAACCTATCTTTTCGCACCATACCGCCGCAGCTCCCTTGTGAGCCCAAACCTCGAAACCGGGTGAGCTCACGCCGCGCCCGAAGATACCCGAGAGGCACGAGGCACCATAACGTGCCGTTTAGTCCTGGGTAATGCCGAAATGCTGCGCAATCGCGGCCAGAATCGGATAATCAGCGGGCAACCAGGGCAAACTCTCAGAATGTTGGAGGTCGACCCAACGCAGGGACAGGTGTGCCGCTCCGACCTGTGCCACGCTGTGCGGCGCGAGAGCGCACAGATACACATGCATCTGAAATCCTCCGTGAGCGGGCCAGGTTTCCTCCAAACGCTCCCCCACGATAATTTCCGCTGATAGTTCCTCACGCAACTCCCGGCGCAGAGCCTGTTCAGGAGTTTCTCCGGGTTCAGTTTTGCCGCCGGGAAACTCATAGAAACCCCGCCACTGTTCGGGATAAGAGCGCTGCGCCCCCAGCACCTGCGTTGGTTGACTGAGGTCGTCTACGATCGCTGCTGCGACCACTATCGGCTGAAACACGCTTTCGAGTCTAATAACTCTGTGGCCGGCAGAGAAACCTCGCACAGGACAATCCCGGTGCACAGTGTCACACTAGGATTATGGATTTTGGTTTTCAAAACGATACCGGGACCGCCCTGACCGATATTCACCCCGTGCTTCAGACCTCTCTCACCGGGCCGTGGCCCCTCCCTCACGAGGTTCTTTACGTAGCGATGGGATGTTTTTGGGGAGTGGAACGTATTTACTGGAGCCAGCCCGGGGTTATCAACACGGCGGTAGGCTATCTGGGAGGTCGCTGGCCGCACCCCACTTATGAAGATGTCTGTACAGGTCAAACTGGGCACGCCGAAACTACCCGCATAGTCTACGACCCGACCCGCACGAGTGCGGGAGACCTGCTGAAAGTGTTTTGGGAAAACCACGACCCCACTCAGGGCGAGCGGCAAGGCAACGATCGAGGCAGTCAGTACCGTTCGATGATTGTTTACACTACCGAAGAACAGCGCCAGCTGGCTGAGCAATCCCGGCAAACTTTCGGGAAAACTCTTGCCCAAGCCGGTCGAGGGCCGATTACAACCGAGATTCTCAGCCTGGCCGCAGCCGGCGAGTTTTGGCTTGCGGAGCCATATCATCAGGCGTACCTGTTTCACCACCCTCACGGCTATTGCAATCACGGATTCAAAGGCTTTGTTTGCGAGACTCCGCGGCTGACGAACTAGACGGCACTCGCGGTCCAGTCCCGGCACGCCGGATTTTAGGCAACAAAAAAGCGGACATCTTCGTCCGCTTGCATCGTTGCGTTTTTTTGGTTTCCGTCCCCCTTAACGGTCAGCCAAAATTTCGTGCGCCATATTCACTCGATAGGCTTTCGCCATCACAGTGTCTGCGCACATCCGGGGCGCCTCGCCGGAAACAACCTTCACGCTGGTGAAAGTTTTTGGGGCGGTCTTTAGCCAGTTCAGTATGCTACTCATAACCGTTGCACCTCCTTTACTATCGTTCTGTACACGTCTGGGTGAGCCTGAGCCCACCTCTCGAATCCGGTCATCACAGATGTCCGCTCGATGTCTTTATTATACCTCGATTTACATTTTATGTACATTAAAGTTTAGTTTGTCTACACAACATGAACGGTAAGCGGGGTGCCGCTGGCCTCTCCCCGGGCGGCACTGCACCACCCCTTCGGGCCGCGTTAGCGCTGGAACGCTTGTAATTGCTGGCGGGCCGCCGCAATCTGTTCAGCTACGCGCTCCGGGGCGGTGCCTCCCACCCCGCGGCGGGCCCGAACCGAACCGGCAGCGGTCAGGACGTCGCGAACCTCAGGGGTCAGCAACGGGTCGACCCCCGAGAAATCAGCATCGCTGAGGTCCTCCAACCCAACGCCCCGTCCTTCTGCCAACGCAACACAGGCTCCCGACACCTCGTGCGCATGACGGAAGGGCATACCGCGTTTCACCAGCCATTCAGCCACATCGGTGGCCAAGGAGAAACCGGCAATAGACAGGGTTTCCAGGCGCTCATAGTGCAGGGTCATGGTGTCCACCATTCCGGTCACCGCCGGTAGCAGGACTTCCAGGGTGTCGATAGCGTCAAACACCGGCTCTTTGTCCTCCTGCAGGTCCCGGTCGTAAGCCAGCGGCAAACCTTTCATCGTGGCCAGCAATCCCGTCAAGTCGCCTAGCAGACGTCCCGCTTTGCCGCGAGCCAGTTCAGCCACATCCGGGTTCTTCTTTTGCGGCATAATGCTGGACCCGGTCGAATAGGAATCATCCAAAGTGACGTAGCCGAACTCGGCGGTGTTCCAGATAATGATTTCTTCTGCCAATCGCGACATATCCACCGCCACCTGGGTGAGGACATAGAGAAACTCCACCACCCCATCTCGTGAAGCCGTGGCGTCAATAGAGTTCGGACACACCTGGGAAAAACCCAGCTCACGGGCGACCAGTTCCGGGTCTAGCCCCAACGTATTGCCTGCCAAGGCTCCACCCCCGTAAGGGGAGGCGTCATTGCGCTTTTCCCAGTCCCGCAAACGCTCCAAGTTGCGCAGCTGGGGCCAAAAGTGAGCCATCAGCTGGTGCGCCACCAATACCGGCTGGGCATGCTGCATATGCGTGCGACCGGGCATGATATGGGTTCCGGCACGGTCGGCCTGGGACAAAATTGCCTGGCAAAGTGCCGTTATCAGCCCTTGCATGTGGGTGGCGGCGTCGCGCAGGTACATCCGTACCAGGGTGGCAATCTGGTCGTTGCGGGAGCGTCCCGCCCGCAGTTTTCCGCCCAGTTCCGGCCCGGCGTAGTTCTCTTGCAGCAATCCGCGTTCCAGGGCGGTATGAACATCCTCGTCATCGGGGGAAAAAGTGAAAGTTCCGTCAGCCACGTCCGCCCGCAGACGGCGCAAGGCGGCGCTCAAGTCGGCGTATTCCGACTCAGTCAGCAGTCCCGCCGCCCGCAACGCTTGGGCATGAGCCAAAGAGCCCTGTAAGTCGTAATCTGCTAGACGCCAATCAAACTGGGTGGACACCGACAGCGCCGCCAACGCTTGGGCAGGCCCGCCCTGGAATCTTCCGCCCCACAGGGCCAACTTTTCACTCATGTGTACTCCTTTTCTCTCAACGCCACAGTACCACCGGCAGCCAAACCGATTGGCTCGGCTGCCGGGGAACTGTGGCGAGGCTGCGGCCCGGAAAACTGGGACGCTGTGCTGATCTTTAGAGATGAGAGGCCTGCAGCGTGATGCCCTTGCCGTACCTTTCATCACGCGCCGCGGCCAGCTTGGACTGCAATCCGTACAGTTCAATGAAACCGCGCGCCGCGTCCTGGTTAAATGAATCCCCGGAATCGTAGGTCGCCAGTTTGAAATCGTAGAGGGAAGCCTCGGAACGGCGCCCATTGACCACCGCCCGCCCGGCGTGCATGACCATCCGAATGTCGCCAGACACGTATTCTTGAGTGTGCGCCACAAACGCGTCCAAGGATTTCTTGAGAGGCGAATTCCATTGGGCCTCGTAAACCAAATCAGACCACGCCGGCTCCACCATCTGACGCTTGTAACGCAACTGCATCCGCTCCAGGGTCACGGCTTCCAAGGCTTGATGGGCAGTAATCAGGGCCATCGCGCCGGGAGCTTCATAGATTTCGTGCGATTTAATCCCAATCAGACGATCCTCCACCACATCAATACGCCCAATCCCCTGGGCACCGGCACGCCGGTTCATCTCTTGGATGACCTGTAGCGGAGTCATTTTTACCCCATCAATCGCCACGGGAATGCCCTTTTCAAAAGTAATGATTACTTCATCGGGAATTCCCGCGAATGCCGGATCATCGGTGTAGTTGTACACATCTTTGGTGGGGGCGTTCCACAGGTCCTCTAAGAAGCCGGTTTCAATGGCCCTGCCCCACAAGTTTTGGTCAATCGAGAAGGGGTTGTGTTTCGTCGCTTCGATGGGCAGGTGATGTTCCTCCGCGTAGGCAATCGACACATCGCGCTGCAGGGACAAATCACGAATCGGCGACACACATTTCAAGTCCGGCGCCAGCGAGGTAAATGACACCTCGAAACGAACCTGATCATTGCCCTTTCCGGTGCAGCCGTGAGCCATGGTAGTGGCACCGAACTGTTTGGCGGCCATCACCAGGTGTTTGGCGATGAGCGGGCGGGACAGCGCCGAAACCAGGGGATATTGGCCTTGGTACAGGCCGTTGGTTTGTAGAGAGGGCATACAGTATTCGGTGGCGAACTCGTCTTTGGCATCAGCGATGTAGGCTTCCACCGCCCCGCAATCAAGAGCGCGTTGGCGGATCACATCCATATCCTCGCCGCCTTGGCCCACATCCACCGACACCGCAATCGTGTCCACACCGAGCTTGTCTTTCATCCAGCCAATCGCCACCGAAGTGTCCAAACCGCCGGAATAAGCCAGCACTACCCGTTCAGTCATTGTTTTCTCTCTTTCTCATTTACAAAAAATAGGTCTAAAAATTGTGTTCTTGAGGTTTTAAATCTGGGGGAAAAATATGTAGGTCTAGCGCTTGGCCAGGCCTCGCAGCTTATCGCGCAGTTCTTTGGCGGATTCCACGCTATCGCAGATGACCAAAATGGTATTGTCCCCTGCCAGGCAGCCCAACACGTGTTCCAGGTTTTCCTTGTCAATGACCGACGCTAGGGTGCCGGCTGTGGCTGGCGGAGTGCGCAACACCACCTGATTCATGGCCTGAGTTGCCTGAATCAAAAGCGGGGCGCACCAGCGTTCCAACGTTCCCGGCAGCTGCAACGGCATATCTGCGGCAGTGCGCACGCCGCCCAAAACGTAGCGTAGCTCCCCTTTCTCATCGCGCACTTTGGTAGCCGCTAGCTCTTCGAGGTCGCGCGATAGCGTCGCTTGTGTGACCGAGAACCCGGCGTTTTCCAGCAGAATTTGCAAAGCCCCTTGAGAGCGCACCACGTTATCCGCCAACAGCCGCGAAATAGCACTGTGGCGAGCAATTTTGGATTGCACTACCAGGTTTTCAGACACGAGGGACTCCGAGTCGTATTTCTTCGTCTGCCTGGCGCTGCACCCGGTCCAAGATTTCCGGTAGCGCTTGGGTAAACATGCGGGTCTGAGACGGGTTGATGATAAGCGGCGGCGCCAGACGAATGGTGAACGTATCCGGGGCGTTGACGATGAATCCGGCTTTGAACAGTTCATCTGCCAGCGGTTTGGCCAGAGGATTGCGCAACCCGATTCCCAGCAGCAAGCCCCGTCCTCTAACTTCGCTGATGAGGGGGTGTTCCAGTGCGAGGATTTCGCGTTTCCAGATTTCCCCTACGTTTTGTACGTTAGACAGCAAGCCTTCCTCTTCAACCGTGTTAATCATCGCCAGCACGGAGGCTCCCGCCAGCGGATTTCCCGCAAAAGTTGAACCGTGCATCCCCGGCTTTAACACGCTTGCCGCCTCAGCGTTAAGAGCCACACAAGCCCCGACCGGGAACCCGGCACCCAGCCCTTTTGCCAACGTCACCACGTCCGGAACGATTCCCGCCGTATGGTGAGCCATCCAGGTTCCTGTCCGCCCCATGCCGGTTTGCACTTCATCCAAAACCAGCAGGGCACCGGCACGAGCCGTCACTTCGCGCGCGACCTTGAGGAAATCGTCAGAAATCGGACGCACCCCGGCTTCGCCTTGAATCGGCTCGATGAACAGAGCCGCGATAGACTCTCCCCGCTCCCCGTCAAAGGCACGTTCCAGAGCAGCTATGTTGTAAGGCAGGAAATCAACTTCGGCGGGCATCGGCAGGAAAGGATCGCGGAAAATCGATTTGTAGGTCAGTGACAGTGCCCCCATGGTACGGCCGTGGAAAGAGTTTTCCAACGCGAGGAACCTGGTGCGAGCAGCTCCTCCGCGCGCCCGCGCCAACTTAAACGCCGCCTCCAGCGCTTCGGTACCAGAATTCGTAAAGAACACGCGGGAACCCTGCGGAGCTCCTCCGGGCTCAACGATGGACAAAATCCGCTCTGCGGCCTCAATCTGAGGTTGGGTCGCGAAATAGTTGCTGACGTGACCTAACGTTTCGACCTGTTCGTGCAAAGCGGTGACGATATTCGGGTGTCCGTGTCCCAGGGCATTGACTGCGATGCCGCCCAACAAGTCGAGGTATTGATGTCCGTCCTCGTCCCACACGAAGCAGCCCGCCCCGCGCGTCAACACGGTTTTCGGGGTTCCGAAAGTATTCATAATCGAGTTTTCGTAGCGCGAAATCCACTCTTTGACGTCCATTTTTGCTTCTTTCACTAGGCTGGTTCAGAGGTATGGGACAAGGCTCATCGGAACTGTATCGTCGGCAGAGGCTCACCGTCATGAGGGCGCGACGGACGGAGATTATCGGGAATGACTTCGGTACCGGTTCCTTGGTCAGTCACGATTTCGAGGAGCATGGAGTGAGCTAGGCGACCGTCAATGATAGTCGCTCGAGACACGCCGCCCTGCACGGCATCGAGACAGGCCTGCATTTTGGGTACCATTCCAGATTTAATGGTTGGCAGCATGCGTGCCAATTCGCTGGCAGTCAAGAACCTAATGAGGGAGGCCGGGTTGTCAATGTCCCGATAAAGTCCCTCGACATCAGTGAGGATAATGAGCTTGCGTGCCTTTAAGCCGATAGCCAAGGCCGCCGCAACCGCATCGGCGTTGACGTTCAACACGACGTTAGGGTCGTCAACGGAAGGCGCGATGGAGGAAATGACCGGAATGTTGCCCCGTTCCAGCATATCCACGACCGCACGGGGGTGAACATTGACGATATCCCCGACCAGTCCCAGGTCGCTGCCAGGTTCGCATTGGCGTTTCCGCGCCCCAAACAGGCCGGCGTCCTCACCGGTGAGACCAATTGCCAGAGATTCTTCCACGTTTAGCAAGCCCACAAGCTCACGCTGAACCTTGCCGGTTAAGACCATGCGCACGACCTCCATGACTTCCGGAGTTGTCACCCGGTAGCCGTTGATGAAAGGCGCCTCTAAGCCCAGACGATCCAGCATTTCCGTAATCTGCGGCCCCCCGCCGTGTACCACGACCGTCCGCAAACCGACCTGGTGCAGGAACTGAATGTCAGCGGCGAAAGCACGACGCAAATCCTCGTTGACCATCGCGTTACCGCCGTATTTGATGACGACAGTAGCGCCGCGGTAGCTGCGCAGCCACGGCATGGCCTCCAGCAACACTTCGGTCTTTTGTATCGGCGTAATCATTCGTGTTCCTTCCAATGTTCAGTCCTGGACCGTGTCGTTAGGCTGGGAATTGTCCCCGCCAGGGTTGGTTACGTGGTGTAATCCCCGTTGATATGCACGTATTCGTGGGTCAAGTCACTGGTCCACAGGTGAGCCTCTTCCTGACCGGCGTGCAACTCTACCAAGATGTGGCACTCTCGCGGACTCATGTCAGCCAGGTAGGGGTCCTCACCAATCCCCCCGTTTTTACAGACTTTCACACCGTTGATGGAAACATCCACGCGAGCCGGGTCGAAAGGCAAGACGTCTTCCGGTACCGTACCCAGCTGGGACAGGATACGCCCCCAGTTCGGATCGTTGCCGTACACGGCAGTTTTCACCAAGTTGGACCGCGAAATCGTCCGGGCGGCCTCGAGGGCGCCCGCTTCGCTGGCAGCCCCGGTCACTCGAATCTCAATATCGTGGTGGGCTCCCTCGGCGTCTCCCAACAGCTGCAGGGCCAGGCTTTTACAGACTTGCAAAAGGCCGGCGGCGAACTCGTCCGGGTCGGGCTTGACCCCGGAGGCACCAGATGCCAGCAGCAGCACGGTGTCGTTGGTAGACATACAGCCGTCCGAGTCGAGGCGGTTGAACGTTTTTTCAACTGTGTCGGACAGCATCGTCTGTAGGGCGGTGCTGTCCCAAACTGCGTCGGTGGTGATAACCACAATCATGGTCGCCAGGGCGGGAGCCAACATTCCGGCTCCTTTCGCCATGCCGCCGATTTTCCACCCGGAAGAGCTTTCGTGGGTGGCTGTTTTCGACTTTGTGTCGGTGGTGAGGATAGCTTCGGCCGCCTCGTCGCCTCCGTCCGCACGCAGTTTAGCGGCGACTGTGTCAATGCCGGCGGTCATCTTTGGCATGTCTAGAGCGCGTCCGATAATTCCGGTGGAGCACACCAAACATTCATTTTCAGCCACGCCCAGGACCTGACCCAGATGCGCTGCCATCGCGGCGGCGTCCCGATCCCCCTGTTCACCGGTACAAGCGTTGGCAACCGCCGAGTTGATGACTACCGCTTGAGCCTGGCCGCCCGCAACGACTTTCCGGTCCCAGCCCACCGGAGCAGCAAACACACGATTGGAAGTAAACACTCCCGCCACGGTAGAATCTGGACCCAGATTCCTCACGATGGCCATATCCGGGTGTAGTTTGCCGCGCAGGCCCACATGGGCACCGGCGGCTTTGAAACCACGGGGATAAGTAACGCTCACTGCCTACCTCCTGTTTTCCACACTTACAGGTAATAAATATACGCCAATATGAATAGTTTTACAAAACCGTGCTGAAATCCGTAAAAACATGTTGGCTCGAATCCATGAGGATCCGAGCCAAACGTTCGCGGTTTACGCAGGGTTAGGAAACCCAGGCGCCATTTTGATCGAACAGGAAGTTGTCACCCTGATATGAACCCAGTTTGACCAAACTAATGATGAAGTCAACCAGAGTCCAAATTCCAACACAACCGAGGGTGAGAATCATCAGGATACCAAGACCGACTTGACCACGCAGGAAACGGTGCACACCCAGGTTGCCGAAAAAGAAACACATCAACACGTAGAGAATCTTGCTGACTTCACGATATTGCCCCGGAGAACCGGCATTGACGCCGTAGGGCATCTGCTGGTACTGCTGGGGTTGGGACTGCGGCTGTTGCGGCTGAGGCTGCATGCCGTATTGAGGATTGGACATAAGTAACACACCTTTGCTCTTAAAATTAGTTCGGTAGCGACACAGGCTGAACGGACGCTCGACAAAATCATAGCAGGCGCAGCGTAGTCGGTTGGGTATTTTGCGTGGTTCGGAACTCCCCAGCGGAAATCCGAGGCGCCTAATCTGGTCTAGGGTGCCGTCGAAACGGTAGGAACCCCGGTCAGCTCCGGGAAGCCCAATGCCAAGTTCATGCCCTGAATGGCTCCCGCCGCGGTGCCCTTGCCCAAGTTATCGATAGCGCATTGCGCCACAACTTTACCAGCACGTTCGTCCACCGCCACTTGGATGGCCGCTTTGGCGCAACCGCTCACCAGCGACACGGTGGGCCAACTACCCTCGGGAAGGAATTCCAATAGGGGTTCGTTGTCGCAAACTTCGTGATAGACGCGGCGTAGTTCGCTCGGGTCTCCAGTCCCCAGCAAGGGCGCGGTAACGGTAGCGAGAATGCCGCGATTCATGGGAACCAATACGGGAGTGAAGCTGAGCTTGACTTCGCTGGCGCCGGCGACTCGGAAATTCTGAGCGATTTCGGGGATATGCCGGTGTACGCCAGCCATAGCATAGCCTTGGGCGTTGCCGAACGCCGCCACGGCCATCAAGTGAGATTTCATGGCTTTGCCAGCCCCGGAATAGCCCACCGCGAGGTTCGCCACGATGTCAGACGTATCCACCAGTCCTGCCCACACCGCCGGCAGCAGCGCCAGAGTCACCGCGGTCACGTTGCACCCCGGTACCGCAATCTCCGAAGCCTGACGCAATGCGGCACGCTGTGCCTGTGCCGCACTTTCATTGGCGTGCAACAGCTCCGGCAGCGAATACGCCCAAGGTTCTTCGGGTTCCGAATGGTAGTAGTCCCGCCACGCGGCCGGGTCGGTCAAACGGTGATCCGCCCCGCAGTCGATGAGCAGGGACTTCACCCCGGCATCACGCAAATCACGCGTCACCTGGCCCGAAGCCCCGTGGGGCAGCCCTAAGAAAATGACATCGTGTCCCGTCAGATTCTCTACATCTGTGGGCTGCAGCACTCGTTGTGCCAATGGGAACAGATGTGGGTGATGCTTTCCTAACGGCTCGCCTGCCGAGGACGCCGCCGTCAAGGCTCCGATTTCCACCTGGGGGTGATTCAACAGTAATCGCAGCAACTCACCGCCGGCGAAACCGGAAGCTCCTGCCACCGCGACTTTGACTTTTTTACCTGAAACCTCTGTCATACCACCAACTATACATGTTTATTCATAGAGTTGCATATTTATGCTAAAAGGTCTGGGTATTGGCGTGAGATGACCGAAAAACCGCTCCGGCAGGCTAGTGCCCGGCGAGTTGCGCACCTAAAGATTCCAGCCGATAGTGCCGCCATACTTCCCCACGTTGCCGAAAAGCGTCCGCCTCATAGCGAGACCAGATTCCGTTTCCTTCGTGGTGTAAAACATAGGGCAAGCCCTGGGCGTTGCGCCTATCTGAGATAACCGCCACGTGTTCTTTCCACACCACGATGTCTCCGGGCTGCCAAGACGCCACGTCCGTTGTGTCGGTGGTGAGGCTCTGGGCGTGACGGTCGAAATAGACGATGAGATTGCGCACGCGGCGGTAATCAATGTCTGGATTGGGAGTCTCGCCCTCCGGAGCCGTGGCGGCGTAAGCCTGCGGGTCAGCCCGCCGATCCGCATCAACCAGGTCGCGCAAGTCCATTCCCGCCGCTTTGGCGGCGTACCACACCACGTCGGTACACACCCCGGTGCCGTCATTTGGCACCCCTCCGGGATACACTTTGGAACCATCATATTTCGGCGCGGTATCGAGGTAGGCTACGGCACCCGCCAGCATCTGTTCCCCAACCGGCCCCGGATGATTCAGGTTCTGGCCGGTCCAAGCGCTGTCCAGGCGCCACGAACTTTTCGCGTTCCCGTTCCACAATAGGAACGCGGCACCGCCCGCCAGCACCAGGACCAGAACCAGAATCGCTCCGATGAGGAAGCGCTTTCGACCTCGTGAACTCTGGTTTGCCACGCTTACTCCTTAGTTGCCCCACCCCCCGCACCGGCAGGGGCTGATTGACCCGAGGCGCCTAGCGCAGGGTCGCCTGGCAGGTTTTCTCGACCTTCTTGATGATGCGGTTGCGGGTTTCCTTGATTTCCTGAGGGCTCAGCGTATGGTCAGCGGCACGCAGTCGCAGCGCAAACGCCAGGGATTTCCGCCCCTCCCCCAGCTGTTCCGCATTCTCAAACACATCGAACAAGCGCAGTTCCTCAACTAGCCCTTCACCGGCCTTCGCGATGGCGTTATAGACCTTCAGCGCGGGAACGTCTTGCTTCACGACAAACGCCAAATCTTCCTTGGCGGCCGGGAAAGTCGAGACGGGACGTAGCTGGAACGCGTCCTTGGGGCGGGCCTTTTCAATCGCGTCCAAATCCAGTTCAAATGCACAAGTCCGGGGCGGCAGGCCGAAGTTTTGGCACACCTTGGGGTGCAGTTCACCGGCGGAACCCAACACCTTCCCGCCGGTGAGCGCCCCCACGCGAATTTGCGCGACCCGTCCGGGATGGAAAGGCGCGGCGACCGTGGCTTGTCCCCCAGCACCCAAGGCTTCGGGACGCACCGCCAAACCTTGCGAAACCGCTACGCGAATCGCCAACTCTATGGCGTCCGCCCAATCCCAGGAGCGCGCCGCATCGTGAGGGCTGGCTTCCATAGCGTTTCCCGCCAGCACCGCCGCCACGTGCCAGGGTTGCTTCGGCACTCCTGCTCGCAGCGCCTGCATGACCTCGTCGCTGGGCTTTTCCTCCACTCCGGGAATCGACGCCGGAACGACTCCCTGCGCACTGACGACCTGGTCCAACTCAAAAATCGCCACCCGCGGATTGCCGCGAGACACATTGCGCGAAGCCGTGTTCAGCAAGGTATCCAGCAGAGAACTGCGCAGTGCGGGGGCATCATCAGCCAGCGGGTTGGCCAGCTTGACGGTGTTGCGGCGCGGGTCGTCGGCCGGCAGCCCCATCAAATCGTGTTCACTGCCCAAGAAGGGATAAGTCATGACTTCGGTCAAGCCCGCTTCGGCCAACGTGTCGCTGACCTCACGACGGGTTCGCAGCGGCGCCGGGTTACCAATCTTGGCAGGACCGACCGGCACCACGGAAGGAATCTTGTCGTAGCCGTCCAACCGGGCAATCTCTTCAATGAGATGGGCGGGACCACCTACCAAATCGGGACGCCACGAGGGAGGCACGACCGCGAACGTGTCATCGCTGGACTTGGTAACGCAACAGCCAATGGCACGCAAGAGTTCCTCCACCCGCTCGGGCGCATAGTCCACCCCGATGAGTTGAGTTGCGGCCGCAAAAGGCAAGGTCACGGTCGGTTGGGGCTTTACGTCGTTGACGTCGGTGACCCCCGCGTCAATGGTGCCACCGCCGTATTCCACCAGTAACTCGGCCGCGTACTGGGCCGCCACCGGCGGAAGTTCGGGGTCGGAACCGCGCTCGAAACGCTTTGAAGCCTCGGACGGCAGCTTGTGACGGCGCGCCGAACGAGCCACGGACACCGCGTCAAAATGCGCCGCTTCCAACAGGACATTCGTGGAGGTTTCGGTCATCTCCGTTTCCGCACCGCCCATCACTCCAGCGATGCCAAGTACTCGCGCGCCGTGACCGCCTTGGCAGTCAGTAATCAACAGATCCTCAGCGTCCAAAGTGCGTTCTACGTCGTCCAAGGTAGTGTGTTGTTCGCCTTGGCGAGCTCGGCGCACCACGATGGGACCGGTCACTTTGTCCAGGTCATAAGCGTGCATGGGCTGGCCCAGGTCCAACATGACGTAGTTCGTCACGTCGACCGGCAAGGAAATGGAACGCATCCCCGCCGATTCCAGCCGCGCCACCATCCACTGCGGCGTAGGCGCGCTCGGATTCAGTCCGCGCACTATCCGCGCCACAAACCGGTCGCACCCCACATGGCCGCGAATCGGGGCCGCGTCCTCGATTTCGACGGGGAAGCCGGAATCATTGGCTGCGGGCAAGCCGTTTTTCAGGTTTTCAGCCAAGCCCCAGTCGGTAAACTTTGCGCCCGTGGAGTGGCTGTATTCACGGCCCACTCCGCGCATCGAGAAACAGTAGCCGCGGTCGGGGGTGATGTTGATTTCCAGCAGTTCCTGGTTCAGTCCCAAGATGGGCAGCATATCGGTTCCGGGAGCGGGAATTTCTACGCCGCGCTCGCCCAGATATTCCTCCAAAACGATGATGCCATCGAATTCCTCGCCTAAACCCAACTCACGGGCTGAACAAATCATGCCATCCGAAATATGTCCGTAAGTTTTCCGGGTGGCGATGGCGAAATCGCCGGGCAGTACGGCTCCCGGCAGGGAAACCACCACGTGATCGCCCTCCTTGAAGTTGTGTGCCCCGCAAATAATGGAGCGACTGGGAATGTCGGAGGGCTCCTTGCCGGTGCCGGGCGCATCGTTGAATTCCTCACCCACGTCTACCCGGCAGTAGTTGACGGTTTTACCGTTGGAGGCTGTTTCGGGAACCATCGAGGCCACCCGACCGCACACCAGTGGACCCGTCACCCCGGAAGTGTGGATCGCTTCCTCTTCCAGACCGACCTTTACCAGGTCTTTTGCGAGTTGGGACGCGCTGGTGTCCGCGGGAACTTCCGTCCACCGCCGCAACCATTCAATCGAAACAAAAGCCATTTTTAGCGCCCCTTTCCATTCACGCCGAACTGATCTGAGAACCTCACGTCGCCTTCCACGATGTCGTGCATATCCTCTATGCCGTGGCGCAGCATCAGCGTGCGCTCAATGCCCATTCCGAAAGCAAATCCCTGATAAACCTCGGTGTCAATCCCGCAGGCACGCAGCACATTCGGATTCACCATGCCGCAACCGCCCCACTCAATCCAGCCGGGGCCGCCTTTCTTTTGCGGGAACCACAGGTCCACCTCCGCGGAAGGTTCGGTGAAGGGGAAGAAAGACGGTCTGAAGCGGGTTTTCGCCTCCGGGCCGAACATGGCGCGGGCAAAGTGATCCAAGGTCCCCTTCAAGTCCGCCATCGTTAGACCCTGATCCACCGCCAAGCCCTCCACCTGGTTAAACACCGGAGAGTGGGTGGGGTCAAGTTCGTCAGCGCGAAAGACTTTGCCGGGAATAGCCACGTAAATCGGCAGCTCGCGGGTCGTCAACAGACGTGCCTGCACCGGGGAGGTGTGCGTGCGCAACACTAGGTTGGCGGGGTTTTCCGCGCTGCCACCCACGGAAGTGGAATCGACATAGAGAGTGTCTTGCATCTGACGTGCCGGGTGATCAGCATCGAAGTTCAACGCATCAAAGTTGAACCACTCGTGTTCGACCTGGGGGCCGGCCGCGATGTCCCACCCCAGAGACACGAAAAAGTCCGCGACTTCCTCTTCCAGCACCATCAGCGGGTGGCGCGATCCCAGCGGGTGACGCGAGGACAACACGCTCACATCCACGGTTTCCGCCTCCAAAGCTGCCTCTTGCGCGGCCTCCTGCAGTTCAATCTGTTTGGCGTCCAGAGCCGCCCGGACCCGCCCTTGGGCAGCCCCCAAGTTCTGACCCGCGGTGGCTTTATCCTGAGGATCGAGTTTCCCGATAAGTTTCTTTGCTAGGGTCAAGGGCGCTTTGTCGCCGTTGTAACGGGAACGCACCGCTTTCAGCGACTCCACATCGGTTGCCGCCGCGATGTCTTGTAAAGCCGCGGCGACTTCCCGTTCCAAACCCTCTGTGTCCAGCGGACTCAACACGTTTTCACTCATTTTTCCTCGATTTCCTTGACTCCTAGCCAGCTCAAAACCCCTTCAACTTTAGTCGAAATGCCAGCCCGCCCGGTAATCAAGGTTTTTCAATGCCGCCATTGATTCCTCGCCGCTCTGGGGGCGGACGAATAAATTGTGCGCCGGAAAGGAAAAAACCGGCGAAAAGGATACAGGAAGGACGCCTGGTGAGATAAATTATTTACTGTTTTTCCAGAATTTTTTTAGTCAAGGATACCAAAGTGAAAAAAGCCAAAACCGCAATGGAAACGCAACACTTACAGGCAGAGATTGAACGCCTCCACGCTGAGCTCACCGAGCTTCAGGCTGAGAAAGAATCTCAAGAAACCGCTCTCAGTGAACTGAGCCAAAAACAGGCCTTCACCCAGAGTACTCATGACCCTCTGGCGCGATGCTTCGGATCGGCGGAAAACGTCCGCGATTCCCTGGGCAAGATCGTGTCCGAATTGGACGCGGATTCCGCCGATACCGCGGAAACCCGTCGAATCGTGGCGGAATCAACCCGCGATTTGCACGACATGGCCAACGGTGCCGGGGACATTTTGAAAAAGCTGCAGGATATGGGCGGGAACATGGAGGCCTTGTCCAAGGCTTCCGAGTCGATTCATAACTTTGTGCAGCAAATCGAAGGTATCGCTTCGCAAACAAATTTGCTGGCTCTGAACGCCACCATTGAAGCGGCACGCGCAGGTGAGGCTGGCCGTGGTTTCGCCGTGGTGGCAGGGGAAGTGCGCACTCTGGCAGAACGGACCGCCAGTGCCACGCAGGAAATTGGCGCCTTGGTTACTTCCATCACCGAGGGCACTGCCAGCGCCCTGGAAAACATCACGGAGGCTATTGACGAATCCAAAGAATTCGAAGAAAAATCCAGTCAGACGGCGAATGCGGTGGGAGACAAAGTTTCCTCGATGGCCGACTCGATTGCGCATGTGACTACGGATTCTTTTGTTTCGGTGGTGAAACTCGACCACTTCATCTTTAAGTTGGGGATTTATCGTCAGATTACGGGGATTTCCGAGCCGAATCCGGAGGGGATTTCCTCCTCGCACACCTGCCGCCTGGGCAAGTGGTACTACGAGGGCCGCGGTCACCTCGATTACTCAGGACAGCCCTGTTTCCAGCAGTTGGAGGGCGTTCACGAAGCTACCCACGTTTCTGGTAAAGCCGCGGTCGAGGCCTTTTTGGCAGGCGACAGCGAACTGATGAAAAAGCATCTGGAGACTATGGAAGACAACTCCGCTCAGGTCGGTGCCCTGCTCGATCAGTTGATGGACAGCTAGACAGCCAGACAGTTTTTTCGTAATTCCTCCCAGAATAAGCCTAAACTCGAGGTCATGACCCTACCCCCCGCTCGTGAAAACCGGAAAGTCAGGTCTGTTTTACGCACTTGGCTGCCCAATCAGCATGGGGCTTGGTTCATTGTCACCGTTCCGGCACTATTCGGAGCTGCGCTGGGCGGATGGGCGTGGCAGCATGCACTGCTGCTTTCCGCTTGGATGATCGGTTTCTTCTTTGTATTTTCAGCGCTACGTCTCATTAAGAATCCTCGGAAGAAATCCTTACAGTACCCCGTTTTCATTTACGGGATTCTGGTTGGGGTGCTGGGAATAGGAGTTCTGGCGGTGCTGCCGCTACTCTGCTGGTGGATTCCGGCTTTCGCTATCCTCATCGGGATTTGGGCTGTTGAGGTGCGCCTCGGACGGGAACGCGGTCTGGGGGCGCGTCTGACGATTATCCTCGCGGCGGGACTGATGACCTTGGTTGCCTATCACTGCGGCTTGATGGCCGCGGCTTTGCGGATGGGTCAGGACGCGATGTACGGGGTTCACGAGGCGTCCGCTCTGGGCGGACACGCGTTATCCACTGTTTTACGGGGTTGGCCAGCTGCAGTCGCGGTAGCAGTGCAGCTCACAGCCTATTACGCAGCTTCAGTTCCCTACGTCAAGACGATTTTTCGGCAGCGTGGTAACCAGCGCTTCCTGGTCATTTCGATAGTTTCGCACGCCCTAGGTTTTGCCGCTGCGCTGTTTTTTTCTGGACTGTCTTGGGTATCGCCTCTGGTCGCAGTGGCTTGGCTGGTGACATTGGCACGCTCGATTTGGTTTCCCTGGCAGGCACGCCGCCGCGGCCGGCCTTGGCGGCCACGAGTCATCGGGCTGACCGAAGTGGCAATTTCAGTATTGGTTTTTGCGGCAGCAGCGCTGTAATGGTTTCCGGCGCTCAGCGCGGTGGCAAATCCTCGCGTTTTGGGTGGCAAATCCTCGCGCAACACCGAGTTTTCCGCGCCATTCTAACGAATTCTCGACCGTATCCGCTCTAGGGGACCGGGCTCCCCGGCAACAACCGTGATGGCTTGCGGAACGACCTGGAAAACCCAGTGCCGCGCCGCCGCTTCGGGGTCGCCGTCCATCTCCCACACCGCCGGCTTATGCAACAGAACTTCGAAGCGTTTGCCGCTGAAATACTCCAGCGTGCTGCGCCGCCGCCCCAGCCTCAAAACCACGTTCTTAACCACGCGCCACCAGCCGCCGACCCCCTGCGGAGCCCCAATCAGCAAATCTAGGGAACCGTCAAAGGGAGTGGCGTCGGGAAACAGCTGGATTCCACCGGTCAGCTCGGAGGTGTTGCCGACCATGAAAATAATCACGTTGCGTTTCAGAACCTGCTTGCCGTCAATGCGGAACCGACACCGATGCACCGAGTTGTTGACCTGCTTGAAAAAGGACATGACGTAGGCCACGGGACCGACCACCTTTTTCAGCCCCTCATCCACGTGATGCATGACTTCCGCGTCTATCCCAATCCCCGCCATACCCGTGAAATACCAAGGTTTACGGGAAGTATCGTTATGCACCTTCACGATGTCCATCGAGACTTTTTGCCCCGTGAACGCCAGTTCCATGGCGGCTTTCATATCCAGAGGCACGTTGAGGTTTCGCGCCAACAGATTCGTGGTCCCCGCCGGCAATACCGCCACCGGAATCTCGCTGTGACGCATCTCGGTGCTGACCACGCGCACGGTGCCGTCCCCGCCCGCGGCGATGACCAGGTCAGGACGCATCTCTCGAGCCTGTGCAGCCATCGCGAAACCGGGGTCATCAACGCTGGTAGTGAGGTATTCCACAGCGAAATCGTGCTTTTGCGCCGCCGCGTTCAAACCGGCTGTAAACTCGTCCTCGTCCCCGACCTTCGCGGGGTTATAAATGACTATCGCCTTTTTCAACTTCGGCTCCTCATCTGAAACGTCCCGCCAGCTCAGGCATCATCACGCGAGAACGAATTGTGCATATTGAGGCTGGCATCAAACAGGACCTTATCCAGCAGGTCGTCCGTTTCCCGCTTCAACAGGTCAGCAATCTCGGCATTAGCGGCCTCCAGCAGTTCGTAAACGCGGGAGTCTTCCATGTTATTCGCCGCGCCCTCCCCCAACTCAGCCACCGCCCGGTCGGTACGCGCCACAATCTGCAAAGCCGCCGCCACGACCTTTTGCTGGTAACGCTCCACGTGCGGAATCGTCTGATGATAGTGGGCGTCCACCAGGGCGGCGATAATCCGATTCGCCCAATAGTGATGTTCGGTCGTGACCCGCTGGGTCGTTGCCTCCAGATACTCCGGGGTGTGCCGCACGTTGGCATAGAACGGCACCAGGGCGTTGAACGGCATTGCCCCGTAGGCTATCCAGTTCAGTCCGGTGGTGGTCGCGGGTTTTTCCGGGCGAATCTGGAGGGCAGCCACGAAATTGGTACGGTTGATTCCAATCGGGCGATACATACCGCGCTGGTCAGCGCCGCCTATCAGAGCTTGTTCCGCCCTCGCGTAAGGATTAAACGGGGTGCCTTGATAGTGGTAAGACTGGGTGTATTTCACGTCCTCCATAGTGATGAGGCGTTCTGGAATCAGGCACCAATCCAATTCGTCTGAATCCGGGCGGGAATCCCCGTGGAAACCAAACCGAGATACGTCCGTAGGATTGAGGAACCGCTGCAACGCCCACACTCGCGGCGTGTTGTAGGTGTGATCCGAGTCCGATCGCGACCCGAAAGCCAGGCGAGGATTGAACCGCTGGACCGGCTGGCCGTCGGTTTGCGCGGTATCCAGGTGGTTGTCCACCACGAAATCCCGCAAATCCGGCGAGCACAGGTAATCGCGTCCCTCCCCGAGGGCATCGTCAAAATCGAAGTCGTCCAGGCTGAACTGGTTAGCGATGACGGCATAGCATTCCTCCGGCAGGCGACGCGCCAACCAGTGATGTCCCCCTACCGTCTCGAGCCACCACACGTCGTCGTTATCGGCAAAACCAATGCCGTTCATCTCGTAAGTGCCGTACTGCTGCAGCAACTCCCCCAAACGCAGCACGCCTTCACGAGCCGTCTTGATGTAGGGCAGCACCAACACCACCATGTCTTCTTCACCGATACCGCCGGGCTGCTCCGGCACGAAACCGTCCTGGCCCTCCTCACCTTGGGCTTCGCGCAGCTCAACCAGCGGGTCGGCGCCCAGCACGCGCTCGTTCGAGGTCAGCGTCTCGGTGGCGGTCATCGAAACGCGAGCCGAGTTGATTCCCGCGCCTGCCCACAGGCCTTTGTGCGTGTCAGCATCGGGGAAACGGGTGTAGCGCAAACCGGTTTCCGGCAGGGGGATTTCGACGTGGGACAGGACCGAACGGTAGGTTTTTGGCAGGTCCTCAGGCGCGATGACCTCAAATCGTTTCGCTTCAAAAGACCCGTGTCCCGAGTCGTCGGTTCGGGCCATAATCGTCGACCCGTCCGCCGAAGCCTTTTTCCCAACCAAAATCGTCGTGCAACCCATGTGTTTTCGCCTTTCTAATACTTGCTGGTGACTGTACCCAGTCTGTCAATATCTTAAAACGTTTAGGCATCTGATGCTGAGGGAAATCCTACCTGAGCAACTATTGTTCCCGGCAAAGTCATAGGATGTATAGGAACAGACTCAAGGAGTGACTATGATCAAAGACAATCCAGACATTGGCCCCAAACCCGGAAAGCCGTTTCGTGTCCAGCATGTCCAGCAGTACTTTGCTGCCGGGCGGCCGCTGACGATGCTGACCGCCTACGACGCAATTACCGCGCGGATTATTGATTCGGCCGGGATTGACATGATTTTGGTCGGCGATTCTTACGGGACCACTATGTTGGGAATGTCCTCCACTGTCGGGGTGACCCTGGACGATATGGTTCGCGCCACCTCCGCGGTCGCAGCAGGAGCTTCCCGAGCTTTGATTGTGGCGGATATGCCTTTTGGGTCTTACGAGTCCAGTCCCGCCCAAGCCGTGGATACTGCGGTCGCGCTGGTGCGCGCCGGAGCTGCCGCGGTGAAACTGGAGGGGGGACGTCGTATCCTACCCCAGGTCAAAGCCATCGTGGATGCGGGCATCAACGTGATGGGACATCTCGGTTTCACCCCGCAATCTGAAAACCACTTGGGCGGCAAACGCATGCAGGGGCGCGCCGATGCCGCTCCGGCCTTGATAGAGGACGCACTAGCCTTACAAGACGCGGGAGCATTCTCGATTGTGTTTGAGATGGTTCCCGCCGCGACCACTCGCGCCGCCATTGACCAGCTCAGCGTTCCAATTATCGGTATCGGCGCTGGCCCGGACGCTGCCGGGCAGGTCCTGGTGTGGACTGACATGGCGGGAATGCAGGACTGGAAACCCTCGTTCGCCCAAGTGTTCGGTCAGGTGGGGGCGGAGCTGAAACACGCCGCCCAAAGCTACCGTGATGCCGTGGTGAACGGGACTTTCCCCGCCCCGGAAAACTACCATGAAAACTAGGTCGTCCCTGAGAGGCGATCTGAGAACTTTTGAATCGAAAGAATGGCTAACGTGTTACACAAAAAAACTCGAACTGACGAACTGGCCCGCCGCGCGCCCTTGGGAAACCTGAAACCGGGACGCATTTCCGCCACCTTACCCGTCCCCTCCCACATTGACCGCCCGGAATATATGTTCCACGACGGACCGGAACGAGTCACGGCCTCCGATGTTAAGAGCGAGGAAACGATTGAAAAAATCCGCCAAGCCGGACGTATCGCGGCTGACGCCATCGTGGAAACCGCCAAGTACATCGCTCCCGGCGTGACCACCGATACTCTGGACCGGGTGGCGCACGAGTTCATTTGCGATCACGGCGCCTACCCGTCTTGCCTGGGCTATATGGGATTTCGCAAATCTATCTGTACCTCGGTCAATGAATGTATCTGCCATGGAATCCCGGACGACCGACCGCTGGAGGAAGGCGACATCATCAACCTGGACATCACCGCTTACAAGGACGGGGTTCACGGCGATACGTGTGCCATGTTCCCGGTCGGTGAGATTGACCCCGAGTCCCAGCAGCTTATCGACTGCACCAAGGAAGCTATGATGCGCGCCATTAAGGTCTGTAAACCGGGACGTTCCATCAACGTTATCGGGCGGATTATCGAGTCCTATGCCAGCCGTTTTGAATACGGAGTGGTGCAGGATTTCACCGGCCACGGTGTCGGCGAGGCCTTCCACAGCGGGCTGGTTATTCCGCACTACGATTCCCCCCGCTACAACACGATTATGGAAGAAGGCATGGTTTTCACCATTGAACCGATGCTGACTATGGGCTCAATCGCTTGGGAACAGTGGCGGGACGGCTGGACCGTGGTGACCCGCGACCGGGGACGCACCGCCCAGTTCGAACACACCCTCGTGGTGCGCGAGGACGGCGGAGAGATTCTCACCTGGCCCAGCAACCATCAGGATTGATAGTTTTTCTTTAGTTGGCTGGCTTAATCGGCAGTTGCCGATGTCTCGCTGGGACAGGGCTGAGATTTGGTGAACTCACGGGATTTGCCATAGAGTAATTTTCAAGTTTATCCCCACGCGAAAGGGACTTTTGTGGCAACTGGATTTGGCATTGATGTTGGCGGCTCCGGTATTAAAGGCGCTTATGTAGATTTGGAAACTGGCGATTTCATTGGCGATCGTCTGAGAATTAAAACTCCCGCACACTCGACCCCCCAAGCCGTAGCGGAAGTGTGCCGTAAAATCATTGAGGAAAAGGGCGTTCCCGAAGACATGCCGTTGGGCCTGACGATTCCGGCTCCGGTTAAGAATGATTTGGTCCCGTTTATTGCTAATCTTGACCAGGGGTGGGCTGGTATTGACGTCCGCGTCCTGTTGCGCAAGTACACCGGTCACATGGTCAAGTGTGTCAATGATGCCGATGCTGCGGGTTACGCAGAAGTCCGTTACGGTGCGGCGCGCGATGTGCCCGGCCTGGTCATTGTCACCACCTTGGGTACCGGAATTGGCACCGCGCTCATTTATAACGGGATTCTGGTTCCTAACAGCGAGCTGGGACATATTGAGATTGATGGTAAAGACGCGGAGAGCCGCGCTTCTTCTGGCGTAAAGTCAGCCAAGAAACTGTCCTTTAAGCAGTGGTCCAAGCGTCTGCAAAAATACTATTCGCAGCTGGAGATGCTGTTCAGCCCCGATTTGTTCGTGGTTGGCGGCGGCGTGTCCCGCCAGCATGAAAAGTTCCTGCCCTTGCTGGACCTGAAAACCCCGATTATCCCCGCTCAGCTACGTAACCAGGCTGGTATCGCGGGGGCTGCCGCGCTGGCCGCTGGGGTGTAAACCAAGCAAACTGCTGTTTCGCTCCGGGATGCTGCGGCGTCCCGGAGCGTTTTGCATTTAGCATTGCCGTCGAACTCGAAACTGCCACTACCCGGCGAGGCTGCCGCCCCCGCTGGTGCCCCCAGCGTTGCGAACCGGCTGATTTGAGCGGAAAAGCCGGGCGTAAGCCGGATTCTGTAACGCGCATTGTTGCCGCCGCGCGCCGGTAGCCATTTCTCTGGAAGGCCGGTTACCCGACCTCTCTAGCAGCCTACCCGCAGGCTTTGAACGGGCCGCCCAGCCTGCTGCTTGGCCTTGCTCCGGGTGGGGTTTACCCTGCCACGACTGTCACCAGCCGCGCGGTGAGCTCTTACCTCGCCTTTTCACCCTTACCTCACCGTGCACAAGCCCGGTGGGGCGGTTTCGCTTTCTGTGGCACTGTCCCGCGGGTCACCCCGGGTGGCCGTTAGCCATCACCCTGCCCTGTGGAGTCCGGACTTTCCTCAGGCTCATCGAATGACTCGCCCGCGACTACCTGCCCGACTTTTCCGCCCGATTATTGTACTACTTACGCACCAAAATGACTTCGTGGTCCTCGCTGACGATGACATCGTCGGGAGCCGCGATGTTTAAACGCGAGATTTCCGCCATCGAAAATTCCAAATCCATCCCGACCGACTGGTTTCCGCTGACCGCTACTACCCCGATTCCCCCGGTCGCCCGCTTGCAAGTTTCGTATTCCTGCAGCAAGTCGTCCGGGAGGGTGGCGGCCAGTTCGTCTCGCTGGGTTTGCTGGCCGGTCAGCTCTTGCTGCAGTTCGCCGGCAGCGCTGCCCGCTTCGGCTTGTGCTTCGTCGAACTCAACAGCCAGTTCCGCCCGGCGGTTTTCCACCAGTTTCACTTTTTCACTAGCGCGTTCCAGCGCGTCCAACGCGTCCAGGGCGCTATCTTCCAGTTCGCCCTGGCGCGTCGCCAGCTGAGCGAGTTCGGCTTGAATACGTTCCATCTCTTTGGGACTCAACTGGCCCGAGTCCAAGCGTTCACGTTGAGTTTTCGCCCGCTCCTGAACTTTGCTGACTTCCCCTTCGGCTTGCTTCAAAGCCCGGTTCAAGTCGTTGCGAGCAGAAGTCGCCAAAGCCAGCCCGGTGCGCAACTCGTCTTGCTCAGCCTTGATTTGTGCCAGGCGCGCCGCGGCCGGAATGCTGGCCAGAGAGTGTTTCAAACCGGCAATCTTTCGATCCAGGACCTGCAGGTCCAAAAGTTTTTCTTGGTCTTCGGGCGCAGCTTTCATTGACTTCTTCCTTGCAGATTCTCGGGGTCTTTTCTAAATCGTAGCTTGATTTCAGGTATTAGTTTATCGAACCGCAGCCGGCATCGTCCGGCTCAGTCTCATCGTTGGTAACGGTGGAGATATAGGCGTCCCAGGGTTCGGAAATGACCGTGCTGATTTTCGTTTCCAGCGGTTTCCCGATTTCACCGGCCCACAGGTTCAACGCGGTTTCTAAGCGAGGCAGCCACAACCATTCACTGGCCCAATGCGACGGCATGATGAGGGCGGGTGCTCCGTCCATCTCTAGAAAATCCAGCGCCGGGTGGTGGCGCAAATCGGCGGTTACGAACACATCCGCGCCGGCATCTAAGGCTGCAGGCAACAGGGATTGACCCGACCCGCCACTGACCGCCACCGTCTTGACTGCACGGTCAAAGTCACCCGCCACCAGTAAACCTGCTGGTGAATCAGGCAATAGGTTCGCTAGGCGGCTGGCGACCTCCCCCACCGTGGTGGGCGTGACCGGGCCGACTCGTCCGATGCCCAAGGACGTGTCGGCGAGGGCGGGCTGCAGCGGTCGCCAGGTCTGTGGGTCGAGTCCCGCTGCTTGGGCCAGAGCGTCCGCGACCCCATCACGCGCCGAGTCTGCGTTGGTGTGGGCGTTAAACAGGGCTGCCCCGCCACGAATCAAGCGATGTACCACCCGGCCTTTGGCAGTATCCGTGGACACAAAAGAAGTGCCGCGCAGGAACAGGGGGTGATGCGTAATGACCATCTGGGCCCCCCACTCGAGAGCCTCGTCCACGACCGGCTCGACCGGGTCCACTGCGAGCAGAATCCGCGTCACCGGGTCGCCCCGATCCCCGCAAATCAACCCGACCCGATCCCAATCTTCCTGCAGCTCGGGCGCAAAACGCGCGTCCATCCACTCACAAATTTCACCAACGGTCAATCCGGTATTTTGCATACTCTCATCCTAGCGAACTTCGATTTGCCCCCGTTGGTAACCTAGAACAGTGGTCGATTATTCCCCGATGAAATTCCTGCAAGCAGCCGCTTTGCGGCACCCTGGGCGCACTTCGATGATTTGGATTCCCCAGGGAGTCAGCGCCGAGACCATCGCTGAACCCAGTTTTGCCCCGCTGACTTGGAATGTGGCTCAGACGCTGGCACGCGCCACCCAGCTGGCACTCCAGTTCCGGTCTTGGGGCGTTGCGCCCGGCGAGCGCGTGGTTGTCATCGGGAAAAACTCCCCGTGGCACCTGCTGACTTTCGTGGCCGCCGCGGCCATTCCGGCGATTACTGTACCGTTGGATCAAAACCTCCCTGCCCCGGAGTTGGCAAAAATCCTGGCGCATTGCGACCCGAAAATCATCATTTGCGACCCCGCCCAGCACAAAAAACTGTCGGACTGCGACCCCACCGCGGGCCCGCGCCCCCGCCTTGTGACGTACTCTGACCTGGAGGATTGCCTAGCGCCGCACGACGACTCAACCCCACCCGTGACGTTGGCGCTCGCGGCCACCAAAATGCTGGACGACCTGCCCGAATGCGGAGACGATGTACCCGGCGCGATTATCTATACCTCCGGCACCTCCGCTCACCCGAAAGGCACCCTGCTGACGTACAAAAACATGTGGTGGGGCTGCACGAATTTCCGCGAAGTGTTCGAGTATTCTCCGGCCACCGTCGAGGCGGTCACAGCTCCCCTGTCGCATATCGGCGGGTTCAACGGCACGACGACGGATATTTTTTCCCACGGCGGCACCGTCGTCATTTTTGAGAAGTTCACTGCGGCCACTGTCCTCGCCGCTATCGAGAAGTATCGTGTCCAGATGATGTTCGCGGTACCGACCATGTACCGGATGCTGGTGCGCGAGGTCCGGCAGGCAGCACAATCCGGGCGGCCGATAGACACCTCTCGGTTCACAAAAGCCCTGGTGGGCGGCGCGCCGTGGGATGAACAGCTGGCCGCTGACATGATTGGCTTGGGGTGGAATCCCATCAACATTTGGGGCATGACCGAGCAAAGCGCGTCGGGAGCCGCCCTGACCACGGACGTCATGGCGGGGCGTGAACTGGCGGTAGGCCGGGCGTTTCCGCATATTGAGCTGCGCGCTGTTGACAGTGCGGAAAAGCCGGTCGAACCTGGGGTGATTGGCCAGCTGGAATGCCGCGGCCCCAGCGTGACGCGAGAATACTTCCACAATCCGGAACTGAACGCCGCCCTCATTGACCCGCAAACAGGCTGGTTACGGACCGGGGATTTGGGATTTTTTGATAATGACGGCTTCCTTCACCTGGTGGGACGCCTGACCGACACAATCAACTCCGGCGGAGAAAAGGTCTTTTCCCAGCGGGTCGCCGCGGTACTCTCGCGTCACCCGGGGGTGTCAGAAGCGCGGGTCGTCGGGGTTCCCGACCCGACTTGGGGTGAAATCGTGGCCGCGGTGGTGGTGCAAACCCCCGACACAACCGAAAACGCGGAACCGCTCAGCTTGGAACAACTCCAAGACTTCGCTCGCCCTTACCTGACGAAAGCGGAACTCCCCCGAGCCTTGCGCCTGGTTAGCCATATCCCGCTAAACTCGAACGGCAAACCTGACCGGCAAGGCCTTTTGACGCTGTTCCAATAACCCCCGAAACACCCGCGCACTCAGGCGCGCGATTGCCGCTGTTTTTCCCGTTCCAGGACCGCTTCGGCTTCCTGACGAGCCGGGGGACGGTCCTGTTCCAGATGCGCGAACTGGGGCGGAATGAAACGCTCGTAGTGCCGCATCGCCTGGGCCCAGAGCTTGCCGGCACGGTACGAAGAACGCACCAGCGGCCCCGACATACACGCAGCGAACCCCATGTCCAACGCCAGCTCCTTGAGCTGCACAAATTCTTCGGGCTTGACCCAGCGCGCCACCGGCAGATACCGCTCAGAGGGGCGCAAGTATTGGGTCAGGGTTAAGATATCTACCCCCGCGTTCAGCATATCGCGCATGGTCGCTTCGATTTCCTCGGGTTCTTCGCCCAGCCCCAGCATCAGGTTCGACTTCGTGATGAGCCCGAATTGTTTGGCTTGGGTGATGACGTCCAGGGAGCGCGCGTAGGTGAATGCGGGACGCACCGTGTGCATCAGGCGCGCCACCGTTTCCAAGTTGTGGCCAAAGACTTGAGGAACGCTCGCAAAAACTTCCTCCAGGGCCGCAGTTTTGCCTTGAAAATCATCGACCAGCAGTTCCACTCCGGTCTCAGGACAGAGTGAGCGAATCTGGCGTACCGACTCGGCATAAAGCCACGACGCCCCGTTTTCCAGGTCATCGCGAGACACTCCGGTGACCGTCACATATTTCAGCCCCAGATGCTTGACCGTTTCCGCGAGGCGGCGCGGCTCGTCACGGTCGTAGCCCTCCGGTTTGCCCGAAGCCACGTCGCAAAACCCGCACCGGCGCGTACACACGGCCCCGCCAATGAGGAAAGTCGCCTCCCGGTCTTCCCAACATTCAAAAATGTTGGGGCATCCCGCTTCGGCGCAAACCGTGTGCAGCCCCGCCCCCTGCATGAGGGAACGCATTTCCTGGTATTCCGGCCCGGCCTTTGCCACCACCCGCAGCCAGCGCGGATGGTTCTCACGAGGTTGGCGCGCGTTGGCCACTTCCAGGCGCAACGGTTTTCGATGCTGCGCGGACTCCAGCGTGGACATAGTGGCTCTCCCTCAGTCGGTTTGGGGACATTCTCTGTTCATTTTACCCACGTTTTCCACCGGCCTCACCACCGTTCCCGCGACAGTACACACGCGACAAAACAATCCGGGAACCTCACCACGCGGTGAAGTTCCCGGAAAGTCTTGTTGGCCCGGTCGGGCTAGCGCGCTACGAACACCGGATTGTCGGCGAAAGCCTCGTCAGCAGCGGTGTTAGCGGCGATGTAACCAAAGACCAGCGCGGCCCCGATGGAGGTGCCTCCGGCCGTGTAGGTGTGGCCGATGACCGACTTGGTCGTGTTGCCGGCCGCCATCAGGCCGGGGATAACACTGCCGTCCTCACGAGTGACGCGGGCTTTGGTGTCGATGACCAAACCGCCAGCCGTGCCGATGTCACCGGGGTACACCTGGGTGGCATAGAACGGACCCTTCTCCAAGCGTCCCAGCGAGGGGTTCGGGTGATGGTAGCGGTTGGCATAGAACTTGTCGTGTTCGTTTTCGCCACGATGGAAGTCCTCGTCGATGCCGCGGTCAGCGAAACCGTTGAACCGCTCAATCGTCTCGGCTAGGGCGTCTGGCGGCACGTCGATAGCTTCGGCCAGCTCATCCAGGGTGTCACGGCGCACCAGAGCGCCGGATTCGTAATAGAGGTCGGGCAGTTCCACGCGGGGCATGTGACCGTAGGCAAAGAAGTATTTGTTACGGAACTGCTGATCGAAAATCAGCCATGCCGGCATGTTTTCGGCGTCGCCCTCGCCTTTTCCAAAGATGCCGCCGTACAGGCCTTGACCGGCCGCGCAATAGGGCAGGGCTTCGTTCATGAACCGCTTGCCCTTGCCGTTGACCATGAGGGTGTGCGGCAGGGAGCGGTCGGGAATGATGAAGCGTTCCTCGTCCTCAATCACGATGGGCTGGAACCCTTCGGTGCGCGGCAGTTTAATGACCGGCGACCAGATGGCATCAGCCATGTTGTCGATGGCCGCGCCATGTTTCATGCCCAGTTCGATACCGTCGCCCGTGTTGCCTTCCACACCTACGGTCCAGGTGCCGGTGATGGGGTGGCGCTGGTACTTTTGCCGCATCGCCTCGTTGCGTTCAAAGCCGCCACAAGCCAGGATGACGCCGTGGGTCGCGTTGATTTGGTACCGGGTGCCGTTGTGTTCCAGTACGACGCCGGTCACGCGCTCCTCCCCTTTGCCTTTCTTGCCTGCATCGCCGCCCTCGGTGAGGAAGTCAACCAGGGCGTTTTGCAGTTTCACTTCCACTCCCTCACGCAGGACGGAGTACATAATGGCAGCGGTCAAGCCCGCGCCCATAGTGAGTGGGCGCTCGCCTTTGGCAAAGTGTTTCAGGTTGCGCCACAACAGTTTCATGCCTCGCACCCAGGGGCGCAGGTCGGTCATGGCCAGCAGCAAATCGGCCGAATCATAGGAGTTCATATCCACCGGAGACATCGGACGGAAGTACGCCTTGACGTGCGTTTTCTCCCACGGTCCCAACAGGCGGGTATCGAAAGCGCCCGCTTCGACGCCGCGCCCGGTTTTGGCCGCGCCCGGGGCGTCCAGCCAATAGTCGGGGTAGCCTTCCATCCGCCTAAACTCCAGATAGGGGCACGAAGCGGTGAGGAAGTCCATACACTTCTTGCCTTCCTCCAGGAAGGTGTCAATCATTTCATCGCTGGTGCAGTCCCCCACCGTTGCTTTCATGTATTGGCGGCCCAGGTCAGTGGAATCCGAGCCTCCGAGTCGGGCGAAAACATTGTTTCCGGGTACCCACACCATGCCGGCGGATTTGGAGGTCGAACCTCCCCACTGGTCGCTTTTTTCGACCATCAAAACTTTCAGACCACGCCTCGCGGCGGTCAGAGAAGCAGACAGGCCGGCAGCTCCGGAACCAACGACGATGACGTCATAGGTATCTTTGCTGGGACGGCCAAAGGGTTTACGAGCTGAAGACTTCTTTGTGTTCATAAGCTAAATGCTAGACCACTTCGACGGCTCACGTCAGGGTCTTCGGTCCCTAATTTTTGAAAACGGAGCCAGCAGGGGGGTGAGTTTCGCGGTGAGCTGGTCCACCAGGACTTTTGCGGCGGTGTCGAAGTCCGTCTCGATCCCCTCCTCGAACAGGGAGGTGACCCCGGCATCGTTTAGCCCGCAGGGAATGATGCCCGTAAACGCGCGGTTGAAATCCGGGTGAATGTTGAGCGCCAGCCCGTGCAGGGTCGCGTTTTGCACGACTTTCAAGCCGATGGCGCACAGTTTGCGGTCGCGTCCCGTCCCCCGCTCGGCGGCGGTGCGCCCCGCGGCGTCTCGGTAGCGCAACCACACTCCCGCGCGGCCTTTCACGATCTCAACGTCCAAGCCCCAAGTGTCGCGAACCGCGTCGATGACCGCGCCTTCCACCGCGCGAATGTAGGCAATCAGGTCCACCGGCTCGCGCAGCCTCACCACCGGATAGACCACCAGCTGACCCGGCCCGTGCCAGGTGAGCGACCCGGCTCGGTCGGTGCGAATGACCGGCAAGTCTTTGTTGATGAGGTCACTGTCGTGGGTGTTGCGTCCGGCGGTATAGGTCGGTTCGAACTGCCCCAAGATGAGGGTGTGGTCCAGTTCCCCGTCCCGCACCCGCGCCCAGGTGTCGCGCTGAATCCGGTCCGCTTCCTGGTAAGACACCAGCCCTCGGGGCAGTAAATTCTCCACTCGCACGGGGTTTACTCTATCGCGAGGCTAAGCACAACGCGCAAGCGTGGCAATGTAACTGCGTGGATAGAGCCAAGGAGCGCTGGTTGTAACTAGTGAGTGAATGTTCCACCGCGATGAGGGGAACACCCACGCTACTTTTGTTTAGGAGAAGGGCTGGCTGTTGAGTCGGGTTCTAACAGTATGGTGGTAATTATTCCGGATTCATCACGAATATATATATGATTGAATGAATATAGGAGTTTATCTTTGCTAGCATTAGGCAGTTTGTAAGTCCAAAGGTGTTTCCCTTTATCGTTATAAGAATTAAGAGTATCGGAAACAACAGTTAGATAACCATCATTACCTACCGTTAACTCGCTTATTTTACCTTTAGATTTAATATTTTTAACAAATTCGCCAGTGCGTAAATCCAATTGCTGGATACTCCACGTATCTTTATCCTTTTGATAAGTGCTTACATAAACATACTTGTCATTGAACGAGAGGAAATAAGCACGCTTCGACCACACAATCTTACCCATGTCATCTAGTAATTCTAGGATGTTATCGCTGTCCTTTTCGCCCCAGACGTATCGCAAGAATAACCCGTCGTTTACAGTTATCAACCTAAGTTTCTTATCTTTCGGATTACTCTTGGTAAGTTTTGTCAGTTCTTTCCCGGTTTTCGCATCAAAGAGACGACAATCAGCTGCAACATATTTTTCATCTGCCCAAATTATTGGCAATTGCCCTTCTTCAACTTTTTCTACAGCATTTTCCCAATTCTTTTTATCAAATGAATAAGCACCGCTGAATGCCATGAATGAATGGCTGCTCGACACATAGAGACGACCCTGTTCATCTGCATACACAAATACTTCTGATGAAAACTCTTTTTGAGCTAACAGGCTACCGTCGAAAGCGTCATATACCTTGATAAAATCATCTAATACATTTTTGTTTTCTTCATCCCAGTAGAAGTCATGCATATAAAATGCCTCATTATTGAGAGAGTATATTTTGCAGTCGGACCTGGTACAGGGAATCCTCTTGCTCCACACTGTTTCGTTCGTTTGGGGGTCTACAGCCGTGACGACAAAGTCCTCATCCCAATAAATGACAACATCCTTTTTATTTGAGAACACCATCGAGTCGACTGCACCTTCGTGCTCTATCGTTTTCGCAACTGGTTGACTCTGCGGAATCTTGACTGTCCGATCGGTGAGCAACGTGTCCCCCTTCTGGCTGAGGTAGAACCACGCTCCGGCTGCGGCGCCACCGGCAACCAGCAGCAAAACCAGCAGTACAATCATGAAGTTCCGTAATGTATGCGACTTTTTCTTCGGTGCAGTTTTTGTTTCTGCCTTCACCGATGCATCATCCGGGCTCTTTCCGGTCTGCGCTTCTTCCGTTGTCTTGGCAGCATCATGACCAGCATCAGAGACCTCGCCAGGGGACTGGACAGTGTCTATCGCTTTAGTATCTGGGATAATCTGACCAGATTGTTCGGATTGACCAGTTGTTTCCATGGAATTTCTTTCATCAGTACCGAAGTGAGACAGACCCGCAAGGGTCGCAACATTTAATTTAGCTTAAAAGCAGTTTTTGCAAGGCAAATCAGCACCCCGGACTTTCAGCGCCCCAATCGCGGGTTTTCTGATAAATGACTTTACCCAATCCCCGCCATCAATAATCCCCTGAACTGCGATTTCGGTTGTCTTGTGGACCCAGAGGGACTCGAACCCCCGACATCCACGGTGTAAACGTGGCGCTCTAGCCAACTGAGCTATAGGTCCTAAAGGTTTGCGTGAAACGCAAACACGAGACTATTGAGAATAACATTTGCCACGGCAAGTTGCGAACCGACCGCCCCGAATCACTCCGAAAAAATCACGTCTCCACCACCTCTGGGCTCCCCCAGCGGCAGGCTTGTATCCGAAGGCCATCCCATATCTTCTGCAGTTCCCGCAACAACGACCCTTTTGCCGTTGTAAGGAACCCACTCTGGGGTGGTATCAACGCTATCTACGCCCGGATAATATGCACCCACACAGAGCAGCTTCGCCGAACCAGTTTGCGTGCCGGTTCCATCCCCGCTCATGCCAGTCACTGTTTGTGTCCTATCGAACACCAGAATCGCGTACTTTTCATACTTAAAATTCCCGCTGTAGTCGGGATTTGGATCTGAGATGCCTTGCAAACCGGTCAACTCCGCGTGACTCAAAATCCGGATGGTACCTTCAAACACCTGCTTGCCTTGGGCTTTGGCCGCCGCAATAGCCTTGGCTTTCTGATCCGCAGACTTACCCCTTGCGGGCTGCTTAGTCCCCGCCGCACCGGCCGGCCCCGCCATTTTTTGAGCCTGCGAATCCTGCGGGGCTCCCTTCTGGACTGTCGCGGTCTTTCCTGCAGTCGAGGACGTCCCGGCAGCCCCCTCGCCTCCGGTGGAACCCTTCCCGAGCAACGCCACCAACAAAATCATCCCGGCGACCAATAACAGTGCCAACACAACTATGATGCCAATCAACGGTACATTACGGCTCTTTGCGGCCGCATACGCCTCTGGACGTGGGGGCGGCGTGGGGTTGGATTCAGACGGAATCGGTGCGGGCGGCATTGGGTCAGACATAACTTCCTGCTTTCTGCATGACGGTATGTTTAGATTAGCATCACCAAAACGCCCTCCGTTACAGTCGGAAAGTCGATTATTCGCAGCCTTAGAATCTGGTACACGCTAGGCCACAGTTTTCGCGTGGTGAAAAATCTCTCGGGCGCAATAATCGGTTTCCCGCTGAAACTTCGCAGTATCCTAACCGTGATGATCAAAGTATCCGCCCGCAGGCAATTTCCCCAGTATGGCGAAGCACTCTTCCGTATTCCTGCCCTCGCGCTCACCTCCGCGGATTCGGTGCATCCACATCGCTTGCTGGCATTCTTTGATGCCCGGCCCGACTTCCATGACCTTCCCGGCCCCATCTCCGTACTGACCTGCTCTAGTGATGACTTGGGGATTTCCTGGACACCCTATGTTCCGTTGATTTCAGCCCGTGACGGATGGGGCTTTGGCGATGCTTGCCCGGTGGCCCTGCATAATGGAGGGGTACTTTGCGGTTACGTGGCAAGTCAGGGAATGAATTTCTGGGATGATGCCGCTGCAGGAAGTAATTGGAAACTTTACGTCTGTTCGAGTGAGGACACAGAAACCTGGGTACATCGAGACATCACCGCGCAGCTGTGGACTGAGGAGACTGGGAACCTCTTCTTTGCATCCGGAAATGGCATTCAGCTCACAACTGGCTCGCACCGGGGACGGATCCTTTTGCCGATGGTGGAACGTCGGGTAAACTCCCCAGACATCAAAGCCCTCATCGTGTTTTCTGATGACGGCGGAGCCACCTGGCAACGTGGCGGGACCTTGCTTGGCGGGGACGAAAGCAAGCTGTTGGAACTTCCCCACGGAGATATTTTGATGAGCTCCCGCGCTTATCCGCAACGCTTGTGGGCGCTCTCAACCGATGGCGGGCAAACTTTGACGATGCGGACCTTGCAGGTTGAGGATCCCGGTTGCAATGCAGGATTAGCCATGTATCACGGAACACTGGTCCTCACCAGCCTCGACCCGCCCGAGGAGTCTCCGGAGGTACACCCCGACCAGGATTTGGACCCGTCTCGTGGAAAGAGCCACGACCAATTGCAAGACTGGTCTTCTCGCAGGAACTTGGTTGTCCGACTGGGAGCCCTCCCGGAGCCAGCCACGAGCCCTCTCGACCCCGCTGAGATTAGCTGGGGTGAGCCCCACGTCATTGACCCAGGCCCCGCCGCCTACTCCGTATGCGCCACGCTAGGCGACCGGATTGCCGTGATGTGGGAGACCGGTCAGCAGAGCGGGAGTTCGCACTCCCCCTACGGGTCTATTGCCTTCACCACTCTCGAATAGGCTCAATCGCCGGGAAACCGCAACCGCGCCTTGGTTCGGGGCACACCCCGAATCATCGTAAAAGGCGGGTCATTTCACCCAGCATGGCTGCGACTGGCACGGATATACTTGCTGTTTGTGTCTCATTCTCACTCGATTTCTCGGATTTCTCGGACTCAAGAGGCCTCGACGACTTCGCCCGCCTCGCGCCTGGCAATGATGGTTGCCCTGGGCGTGATTACGGTCTTGACCTTGGCGGGAGTGGTTTGGCTCTGGCCCGATTGGCATCATCTGCAGGAAGTCCGCCAGATGAACTTCAGTTTCGCGACCGCTCCAGGAGTTTCCTACGAACGCGCCAACATCGTGAAACTGGAGTCGAAGTGTCGAGACACCGACATCGCCCCTTCTGACGTCCAAAGCCACCTGGACGACTGCGTTCGCCTGACGGTACGCCTAACCAGCGGACCGGATTCCGACCAAATCACCACCCTGGAAGCGGTCGGACCCGGCGCGCATTCGAGCCTAGCTCCCGGCGACACCATTCAGGTCATGCGCTCACCAGGGGAAAAACCCGGCACTTCCACCTACACTTTCACCGGTGTCCCCCACGACCTGCCAATTATCCTCTTTGCCGTCCTGTTCGCCGTGGTAGTTCTGGCGGTCGCCCGCGTCAAAGGAGCGCTTTCGCTGGTGGGACTGGCTTTCGCGACCGTGGTGATTGTGTACTTTATGCTGCCTTCCCTGGCCAGCGGACGGCCCGGTATCTGGGTCGGGGTGGTCGGATCGTGTGCCATCATGCTCATCGTCATTCACGTTGCTCACGGCATATCTATGCGGACCGCATCCGCCCTGCTGGGCACCGTGTGCGGTTTGGGGCTTTCGGCTTTGCTGGGTGCCATCGCGGTGAAAAGCGCGCACATTTCGGGTTACATCGACGAAACCTCCTTTGACTTGTCGGCTGCCATTCCGCACCTCAACATGAGCCAGCTGTTCGTCGCGGCCACTATCTTGGCGGGGCTGGGCGTGCTCAACGACGTGACCATCACCCAAGCCTCGGCGGTGTGGGAACTGAGATTGGCCGCCCCGACCTACACCCGCCGCGAAATCTATCAAAGCGCTATGCGCATCGGCCGAGACCACATCGCTTCGACGATTTACACCATTGTTTTTGCCTACACTGGCGCGGCACTCTCTACGGTGATGCTGATAGTTTTGTTCTTTGAACGCTCGCTCAGCGACCTCTTCACGACGGAGGCCCTCGCCGCCCAAGCCTTGCAAATTTTGGCGTCCGGCTCCGCCCTCATCGCCAGCGTCCCCATCACCACAGCTATCGCCACCCTGGCGGTACGCAAGCCCACCGGGCCAGTGAATGAAATTCGCGATTAAATCGGGGTTGGTGGTCTAACCATCTGGCCCGGTTCAATTCCCGATTTCTCATACCGCCACCCGGTAACGCCCGACACGTGGGGTAAAGGACAAATTGTGTGTCTGGTGGTTTAGTCCCAGGTGTTGTTTAAGGGGGTGGTGTGGTGGAGTTCGTTCCAGGTGATTGCGTCGCCCTATCCGGGGAGGTTTCTTTGGGTTTGATGGGTTTGTTCTTGGTCGTGGTATAGCTGTTCTAGTTGTCCGTCTGTGGGCATTATTCTTAGTATTTCTGCTGGTGGGGCAGGGTTTTCACTGTGTGTGTAGCACCACCAGAAAATGGCTTTGATGCGTCTGGTTAGTCGCATTCCTCAATGGTTTCTTAGTATTTCTCTCAGTTGTGCGTTTACTGCGCCTTCTATCTGGTTATTCATTGCTGGCAGGCTTGTCAGGGATGATTCAACAAGGCCGGAATCAAGGTAGGTGAACAGGTTTCCTGACTTGATTAGCCGGATTAGGCAATTCCTCGCGTTTATGAGTTTTTCGTGGGTGAACGTAATGTTTCCGTGTGCATCAATAGTTTGCTCGTCTAGGAAGTCTTGCCATTTAACACACCAGTCATTGAATTCTGTCAGCCAGGATAGTGACGCATCCACATCGCCTACACGCAACAGATCCGTTCCCACACGCAACAGTTCCCTACCCGCTGGAAGCCTAGGATTCATTGTCGTGTAACGTTTTACCTGGTTGTATGCGTGGAAAGTACAGCGCTGAACCTGGGTAGTAGGCCAGATGGCGGCTTTAGCTTTCCTGAAACCACTACCACCATCGCTAACCACCAAGAGTGGGGGCGCGATACGGCTCATCAAAAGCAGCCCACGCATTACTGTTCTCACTACGCGCCACATACCAGCCCAACACATGCGTCTTAGTGCAAGCGATAAGGACAACAGCCTTGCGTCCTAAATGTATCCCGTCAACGAACACGACATCATGGACTTCATCAACAATCGGTGAAAAAGGCCAAATCTGCCAGAATTTAGTGTTTCTACGACGAAACGTACGTCCGGCTCCCGGCATGTCTTTCTGCAGATGCTTGGACAACAGCCAAGACAAGAAAACCTGCAACTCTTTAGCCGAGTTATCAATACGCCTGGTTTCAGACCTCCCACAACCCCCGCAACGCCAACGCTGCCGCCCGAAGCTAGTCCTACCATTACGCTTTAACGCTCCACCACAAAACGGGCATTTAAGTCTACTCATACCCTCAAGCATGAAATACCAAACTTAAAACCAGACCTTAAGCCGCCACCCCAACAAAAAACCCGCCCAAAAAACACACAATTTGTCCTTTACCCCTAAATTGATATGGGGTGGGAATAAAAAAGTGAGCGCCAGCTGTGCGGGCGCTCACTAAGACGATGATTGAGAAGTGGGTCAGAGTTAAGGCAGTAGGGTGTGTTCGATGCCGTCTAGGATTACATCGATGACGAGGTCGTAGTATTCCTCGGACATCGCTTCTTCTTCATCAGGGTGTGAGAGAGGCTCCAGGTAAGAGTTGACAATACTGGTCAGTCCAACAGATTGAGCCATCATAGGCTCAAGCCTGACAAGCATTTCGTGCAGGTTGTGGCGAGGCTGGATTTGATTGGATGCGCGCAGGTTTCTCGCTCCGATCGTGTGGATGATCGAGTTCGCGATAATTGTGTAGGCCACAGGCGAATTGTCACCAAACCCAGCTTCTTGTAGTTTGGCCCAGGCTCCATCGATCATCGGCAAAAACTGTTCGGTGAACTTACCCCGCGCGAACCTATCGGTAATCCCTGGATATGCTAACAGTGCGGGGCGTAGATTGTGAGCCATAGCTCGAAACCAGGCTTTCCATTCAAGGTCCGGGTCGGGAACTTCAATCCCGACACATACCCGGTCTACAACAGCATCACAAATGGCTTCCTTGTTTGGAAAATAATGATAAATCACTGAGGGAACCACGCCCAGTTCACGGGCAATGTCCCGTACTGACCATCCCTCAACGCCACTGATCGCGCTTAACTGTACAGCTTGTTTGACAATCAGCTCGCGTGATAGCCCAGCCCTTCGCCCCGTTAGCACCGTGTTCATAAGGTGACCCTAACTTGTTCCTTGACCCTTACTAGAACACCATTCTACAATATCCCTAAGTGAAACAGTGTTCTAGTAATGGAGTGTAGTGATGCCTGACCCTCGTAGTAATAAGCCGGCACAGAGTTCTATTGATCCAGGAGCGCAAGCGAACCTGGTAGTGGGAATCGTTTTTCTCGCCTTTATGGGGCAAATGATTCTCAATCCGATCATCGCGCCACTGTCACGACAGATGGGATTGCGGGAATGGCATATTGGCGCCACTATCTCTTTGGCAGCGATTGTACTAGCGAGCTTGAGTGCTTATTGGGGGCGAGCTTCCCAACGTATCGGCGCTAAATGTGTACTCGCTGCCGGGCTTGTGATCGCGATCATCGCTTTGAGCGCCTTCGGTATTGTCTCCTACCTGGGGATGAACCAGGTAGTTGGCGGTGTCGGACTAGTTTTTGGTGTTGTGATCACTCGTGGTTTGCTCTATGGCGGAGGGATTTCAGCGATCGCCCCGACCGCGCAAGCCCACCTGGTCACGCATACTGCCAGCGAGAACGGGCGGGTAAAAGCACTGGGCATGATTGGAGCGGCTCAAGGGATGGCCTCCATTGTTGGAGGTGTTACTGGAGGTGTGTTAGCCGCTGCTGGTGGCCTGCTCTTGCCCTTGGCGGTCATGCCCGTTGTGATGGTGATTGGTCTGGTTGTTCTCTTGGTGAGTTTCGCACCTCAAAGCCAAGGGCAACTTTTTGCAAAGCCTCAACGGATTCGCTTCACTGATCCGCGTGTAGCTCCCTGGCTAGCAACTGGTCTGGTGATGTTTCTTGTGTTTTCTTCTGTTGCTACGATTTTTGGATTCACTGTCCAAGACCGCTTCGCCCTGTCGGCAACTGCGACCGCAGGTATTTCCGCGATTTACCTGACCGTCATGGGCGTGACCATGATCATTGCCCAAGCGGTGATTGCTCCAAAGACAGGGTGGGGAGCAGCGAAGCTTTTACGTACTGGTCTGACCATTACACTAGTTGCAACTATGCTCATTTGGCCTACCTCCTCGCACGCTTTACTGGTTGTCGGGTGTATCGTGCTGGGAGTAGGTATGGGACTGGCGATGCCCGGGTACAACACTGGCCCAACCTTAAAGATGAGTGCAGATGAACAAGGCGCAGTGGCTGGCATCATCAACGCTAATAATGGGTTGGCGTACGCGATTGCCCCGCTGGCTTCGACCGCCCTTTACGGGTGGAACCCGCTGGCACCCTTCGCCGTCTGTATCGCCTTGATTACAGTGGTCGTCATCTACGCCCACATCGCGCCCGCACTACGCCAATAACTATGAGCGTGCCTGAAGTAGCCGTTCCATCACGTTATCCGCAGGAGTCGGCCCCGAGTAGTCCACCAGCGAGTTGGCTTTGACCACATCGAAAATCTCGTACCAGAGCGTATTCGCCTGCTTGCTAAACGACTGAGACATGGCCACGAATGGGGACGCGATAGCCGCCCCCGTGGTCGGATGCTTACCCAACAGGCCAAAATCGGAGATTGCTTCTTCGCATTGAATGAACCGAGCAAAATTCTGCGCATAAGCCTCAATCAACCGTGGAGCTACGAGTTTTTCGCAGCCGCGCTCCTTGAGCCAGTTCCAGGTGTCGCGGTAGATCACATCAGCACCCAAAGGGTTACCATCACGCTGCACAGCCGCCAAATAAGCCGAAGGTTCTGGCATCACGCTACCTTCAAGATCCCCGCCCGCTTCCAAATCTGGTGGGTCGAGCGACGCGATGTGGAGGACGCGTGCGTCTTTGCCTTCGGTGATCTTCTCAAACGCAGGTGTGGGCTTCGCACCTGAGCCTGCTCTGCGTCCGCCGCGCAGTGTTCCGTCTTTCGCCATGCTTGTCTCTCGCCTCCTTTACCGCTTTCTGGCGGGGTTTACCTCGCCTTGGGCGATATCAGAAAGGCGCGGACGGGGTTAATACCTTGTTTGATTCCAACTTTTTGCACACGGAGGGCCCCACCCGCTGACCTTCGCCAAGGCTGTAGAGATTCGAGGGCCCCAACCCCTAACCGAATCCTCGACTTGTCCCGTAATTTGGCGTGGGAACAAGGTCAATATTTTTAGGGTGGGGAAGTGAATAGTGGTTATGCCGGGGTTTTCAAAAAATCTAGTAGGCGTAGGCCTGAAGGGCTTGCCTCCATCTGTCACCGTCTAACGCGCTCTGCCTGGAGTGGCAGGGTTTGCACAGGCTGCGCAGGTTAGAAAAGTCGTGGCTGCCACCATGGTCTAAGGGTAGGACGTGGTGGACTTCGGCCACCGGCGTTATCTTTCCTTGAGCTTGGCAGTCTTCACACAAAGGATGTTGCGCGATGTATGCGGCGCGAATCTTGGGCCAGCGTGCGCCGTAGCGGCGGTTAATCTTTGGATCACGCTGGTACTTGCGGTAGTTTTTGTCTACCTTTTTGGCGTGGATCTGGCAGAACCTTTCGTAGGTTAGTTCGGGACAATCTGGTGCCGAGCAGGGACGTTTGGGTTTGCTTGGCATTCCCGTTATCTCCTGTGGTGATGGTAAAGCCCCGAGGGGATATTTTGGGTTAAAGGACAAATTGTGTGTCTGGTGGTTTAGTCCCAGGTGTTGTTTAAGGGGGTGGTGATCTATATAACCACCTGTCCCGATTTAATCCCCGATTTCTCATACCGCCACCCGGTAACGCCCGACACGCCCGGCAGCGGGCACAAAATCCCCCGTTTTCTGGACCGTATTTTTCAGCAAAAAGAAACCCCCTGAACCGAGCAAAGAGGCAGTTCAGGGGGTATTTATTTAGTAGCGGGGGCCGGATTTGAACCGACGACCTCCGGGTTAATTTCTGTTTTCGGCAGAAATCTTTTCCTGAAGTATATCGAGCTGCGTTTTATTGTGGCGCTTTGCTTTCGCGACCAGCAACGGTGCTGGTCATTATCTATGCATGAACACACTAAAACCTTGGCCAGTCCCACGTGGCTGGCAAAAACCGCTAAGTGAATGGGAGAAGACTTTGCGCGCCCGTTCTCTCTCTCCTGAAACAATCAGAACCCGTTTGCAGCACGTTCGCACGACTGCGAGGGGTCTTGAGTGCGCGCCGTCAAAAGTTACACCAGAGATGCTCCTGGAATATGTTTCAGCAAAGCCATGGCAATCGGAAACACGCCACAGCTATTACGCCTCTTTGAAACAATTTTTCGCTTGGTACAGCCGCATCTATAGGTATGAGAATCCTGCACTTGTTTTGCCTACAGTAAAGCGCGGTTCGCCGATGCCTCGCCCTATTCCTGACAATCTCCTGGCCGAAGCCCTCGCTGGCTGCACTCCCCGCCACCGTTTAGCGCTAGAGCTGGCTGCACTGGCTGGGCTGCGCTCAGGTGAGGTCGCGCGGGTGAATGCTGGCGACATTACCGAGGACTTACTGGGATATTCCCTTGTAGTGCATGGGAAAGGCAATAAGCAGCGTGTTGTACCGATTACTGACGGCCTGGCCGCTGCAATCCGTGACCTGGCTGAGCCAGGAACAGGCTGGGTGTTTCCCGGCGCAGATGGAGGTCATGTTACACCGCGGTGGATTTCTAAGCTGGGCGCGAGTTTGTTGCCGTCCCCGTGGACTATGCACACACTTCGTCATCGTTTCGGTACTCATGCTTATGCAGGTGATCGTGACCTGGTGGCGGTGCAGCGCCTCCTTGGCCATGCGTCCGTATCTACCACGCAACGCTATGTTGAGCCACCTTCGGACGCGATGCGCCGAGCCGCCAACAGCGCCCAGATAATCCACTAACAACCGTGAGGAAGGGAACACGATGAGTCACGAACCTATTGCCAGCAAGTCCAGCAACGCTGGCAGGGATGGCAATGCCACCCATGCCAGCCACGCCCGCATTGCTGGCAAATCTGTCACAGAGGAACGGCTGCGGCTGGGTGCTTATCTTGAGGCTGCTCTGAGCGCGTTGAAAGATGCCCAACTTATCAATATCGCGCACAGCGCCAATTTGCCCGAGGGAATCGAAACCTGGCGTGTCGAAATGGCCACAGAGCAACTGCGCATATTGCGCAGGCAGCTCACGGAGTTTATTGAGTCCGAATACAACAAAAAGTAAGGAGAAAACAGATGAATGAATCAACACAAGAAGCATTTGTAAAGAAATGCCCTCACTGCGGAAGCCGTGACGTTGAAGTGAACACTTGGGAAGCCTGCTGCTACGCCTGCGGCTGGCAACTGGATAAAGGCGAAAACCCGGAGTTGTTTGCACTCTACCGGGAAGCCCGACTGAATGAAGTCCGAGGACTTCAGCCAATCCTTGAGGCAGAACTGGCAGAGCTTGACCGTGTAATGAGCGGAAGGAGCACCGTCTGATGATACTGGCTATCTGTAATCAGAAAGGTGGGGTGGGAAAAACCACGCTCGCCACGAATCTCGCCGTCAGAATGAAAAGCCCGACAGGCAAGCCGAATCTGTTGGTGGACTGCGACCCGCAGGGCAACGCGACCACCACGTTAGGCGTTGAGATAAAACCGGGAGATTTCACCCTTAATGACGTTTTGGCTGCGGTGGCAACTGGCTCGGCTGGGTCAGTCGCTCGTGGAGCAATCCTAAATATCAAAGAATCGTGGAGCCTTGATTTACTTCCCGCCGATAGACTGCTGGCTTCGCGGGAATCGGACACGTCGCTCGGACGAGAGACGCGCCTTGCGACCGTGACCGAAGAACTAGCCGGGGACTACGGCCACATTGTGATTGACTGCCCGCCCGCTATCGGGATGCTGACCACTAACGCGCTTGTGGCGGCTGATAAGGCGTTGATTGTTACCCAGGCAAGAGAAACGTCGGTAGACGGTGTGAGTGAAATGGTATCTACCATTGCCACAATCCGCAGCCACTACAATCCACGCTTGACCCTGGCAGGAATCGTGCTGAATGCCTACCGGCCAGACCGTACCGACCGGCGCGCCTGGGCAGACAAGCTCCGCGAATATTTCGGCACCTACCTTTTTGATGTCTCAATACCGGAGCGGGAAGCCATAGCCGCCGCTGCTACTCGTCACGAGCCAATCCCGGCAAGCGACGAGCAAACGACCGCAGTCATTACCGAACTCGCAAAACATTTGGAGGACGCATGAAGACACCTGATCCTGCTGCACTGGCCGGACTGCGCAAGGCCGCAGTAACAGACCCCGTAATTGCTGGCAATGCTGGCAATGCTGGCAACACCAGCAACACCGACGTTGCCAGCCACGCCAGCCATACCAGCACCGCTGGCAAGACTGACACAAAGTTCACTATTCGGTTGAGTGGTGAGCTGATGGGGCGGGTACGCGCCGCATACCTGCGCGACCTCACTAACGGTTTTTCCGGCTCACTGTCTGCCTGGGCAGCGGCAAGCCTAGAAAGTGCCGTGATTCAATCCGAAGCCGCTTACAACGGCGGCAAGCATTATCAACCAATCGAAACCGGCAGTATCCCGACAGGGATAATGCCTAACACAAATTAAGGAGAACAGTAATGAATGATGAATTTGAATCCGGCGCACTTGATGAAGGCGGCGTGTTTTTCCGGAAACTTGATGATGACACTTTCGCCATTGTTGGCAGCACGCTGCTTCCAGGTGAACAGGTTGAAGTCACTTCCAAAAACGGCACCGTGCGCCAGGTGATTGTCGGGAAAATCTTGAGCGAAGACGACGGCATAATGACCGCCGAGTTTGACTGGGTGGTTGAACCACACCCGGATATTGACTACTCGGACGGCCAAGTGTACTTCCACGGCCTTGATAACGGCGACTACGTTGTTACCGGCATGAACTTGGCAGAGGGAGAAACCGCCACCGTTAGCGTAAAAGATGGCGGCACAAAGGAAGTTATCGTCACGAAGATTTTGGACGTGAACGAGGACGGGATACAAACCGCAACATTCGAGTGGCCGCGCACCAGCCCAGACGACCTAGTGAATGACGGTCGTATCGTTTTCACCCGCCTGGAAGGCGACGAGTGGGCAATCCGTGGCAAAGGACTAGAAACCGGCAAAACCGTGAAAGTTAGCCGTAAAGGAAAGACCAGCAAGGAAAAAGTCATAGTCGCTGAAATCATCCAGAACGAAAACGGGATACAAACCGCGAAATTTACCAACCCGCCCAACGAAAAGAAGGATACAGACAATGACTGATGCTGAGGTTTTAACAATATATTCCGCACCCAACTGTATGGGATGCAAAATGACCGCACGAGCCTTACAGAAAGCCGGGGTCAAGTTCAAGCTTGTGGACTTGACCACGCTCAGCCCTGAAGCAATCGAGGCGTTCAAAGCAGATGGACTGATGCAAGCCCCGATTGTACGCACCGGTGAGGGAGATCAATGGAGCGGCTTCCGTCCAGACAAGATTAAGCAGGCTGTAGAAACAATGCCTGCCGACCAGGTAGACGAAGCCCTAGCAAAAATCTATGAGGAAAGATTCGGCAAACCTATGGATAAGCCAAATCCAAAACAGGAAACGCCACAGCGAGACCGGCCAGAGAGGAAAGCTAACAAGCTGCACCACTAAAATTGAACCATACGGCTAAAGGGCTGGCACATGTGAAACGTGACCAGCCCTTTAGCTAATATAATTGTCGCCAAGGAGCAAGAATGCCGGAAATACCCCACGCTAGCCAAGACGCAATACGTTTTGCCGAGCAGATTGATAAATCGCTTCGAGGTGAACTATCAGAGCACGATGCTCTGCTAGTTCGCGCTCACACGCCGGTTTACCTTCAGAATCTAGGAATGCCTGATTTGCCAATGTTTTATACGCAAAGTCATCTTCGTTATGCAATCCTTCCGAAAACACCGACAGATTCAAGGAGACATGGGCTATCTAAACAAATCGTCAGAGAAATGCCAATACTTCTTGAAACTCCCGCTGTGGTGATGCGGAGCCTTACCCAACCTTCAAGAGTTGTCTGTATGCTTCCCCAGGTTGATAACGATCGACTTCCATTGATTGCGGTCATTAATCTCAACGGTCACGCTAACTATAAGGGGGAGCGTCTTAAAAGTAATTTCTTAGTGAGCTACTACGGGCGTTCAGATGCGGTCAACTTCCTACGAAGAGCCAATAGCCAAGGGGCGATTATCGCCTATGATGCCAAACAACTTAAAAGGCTCGAGCCGTTATCCGCGCTACAATTGCTCGGGACGTTCTCAAGCCTTAGTAATAATATACCACCGCAGCGGGGGAAAAGTCAAGAGTTCAAACCGCAAACTAGGCAAGATCTCGCGGATAGCCTGAAAGCTCGGCTAGAGGCTAAGAACGGGACACTTCCCGAAAAGAGTATCGGGGAGCGGAAGCCTCCTAAGCGAGGATTCGGTAGATGATTCCTATTGTGTTTTGAGGGGGTGCCAAGCGCGGCACCCCCTCAAACTCCCCCAGCGCAAAAATGAATCTACCCCAGCCAATCGTGAGGGTAGGTAGTGTCTTCCGAACTCGGTGCAGTACCTCACCTCACTGCGAGGTTACGAACGTGGGGACAAGTTTTAGGACGTTTGAATGGGAAAGATTTTATCTTGAAGGACGCTTTTTACCCCGGTCAGGTGACGGTGTACCTTTCGGCTCTCTTTCCTCAAGTTTCGCCTTAACCGCTTCCGCGATACTCTTGGCAACATCCTCGCGGGTCTGCGGAGCATTAGGCGTGTCATTCTTTAGAGCGTTTTCAGGCATTGGAAGCTGCTTATTTACTGTCTGCGCCCTAAAATGCTCCAACACATCATAGCGCTCACCGATTTCAGTCAGTGTCGCACCTTGCGCACAAGGTAGGAACCACGAAAAATTCTTTTGCAATTTTTCCAACACACCGTAAGCCTTCGCGTAGGTTAGGCTCCCTATGGATTCATAGCCTGAATATTGAGTGTGTGTGAAGCCGTTAGATTCTAAGAATGAGCGAATATCCGCCCAGGCCTGTTTGTATCCAGTAGCCGACTCCGATGGATAGCGTTCCTTCAACTTGGCTTCGGCTAGGTCGAAGTGGAATGCGAAACGGAACTGAGTTTTTTCGGCCATGTCGGTATTGGTTTTATGCGTAGATTCGTTCAGGGAAAAGCTCTTGGACGATTTCTATGTAGTCGATGGGGTCGGTGCCGCGCTCGTATGCAGTAAGGGAGCGTATGTTTTGCATCACCCATTTTTGTCTGGACAGTAGGGAAAGCGAGAGGCATTGAGATTCTACTTTCTCGTCCTCTTTAGCCTTCCACGTGCCACGCGCCAGCCGAGTCAGACCGTACTGCTGCACATTCTTATCCACATACTCGTACAGGGTGTCAACATCGTAACCGTTACGCGCGGCCTTCTCGGCGTCAAATTCGATTGTAAAACTCCAAGGCATAACATCTGCCATCACAATCACCTCACGAAAATCGACTTCCACAGTGATAAGAACATTCTACCGTACCGATTTTGCCCAGACCTGTTTATACCCGGAAGCTGATTGTGATGGATAGTGTGCCTTCAACCTGGCTTCGGCTAGGTCGAAATGGAACGCGAATCGCAGCCTCCGATTTTGCTCATCCATTACAGCTAACAGCCTAGTCATAGACGCGTTCTGGGTTGCGTTTCCTTAGACTTGCAATTATGTCGATGGGGTCGGTACCGCGTTCATAGGCTGTAATTGAGCGCACATTCTGCATAACCCATTTCTGATCACTAAGCAGCAGTAACGACATGCATTGAGACTCTACCTGGTTATCTTCGTTGGCTTTCCATGTGCCACGAGCCAGGCGAGTTAGACCGTAGCGCTGCACATTCTCATCCACACAGTCATACAGGGCATCAACTTCGTAACCGTTACGCGCAGCCTTCTCAGGGTCAAATTCAATTGTGAAACTCCAAGGCATAACATCCGTCATCGCACGCACCTCCGATTGTATGTTCTTCCCCTCGTATTCAATTCTACCAGTTTTGAGCCAGTTCATCGCTGACCGTGCTTGTCGCGTTGAGGCTTCGTGGGCTTGCCAAGGCTCTTGTCCTCGCGCTGTCCCGACTGGCAGGCTTCCATTTTTGCTTTTGACCGCTCTTTGATGGAGGAGCCTAGATCCTTCCTTGTTTGAGGTTTTATCTGCGCCTCCCATTGGGGAGCTTCACCGATACTCTGACGGATTCGATCTATGACTTTGGCGGCCGACAGATTGTTAGCGGTGAACCGGTGGTGTCCTGCTTCCAGCACCGGAAGCGTGTCTGTTATCAAGCGTGCTTCTGGCAAGGCGAGTTTGCGCTCAAAGTTTTCAACAAACACTTGCACCGCAGCCTGGCGCGGGACTCCGCTGTAAAGTAGCTCGCCTTGACGATTAGTGATGGTAACCTCGTCCATAAGAGATTGGGCGTTTTCAGGGGTGAGAATCAAGCGCACCGTGTTCGTGAGATTCTTTATTGTCTCGTCGTGGGCGGTGGGAGGAGTCCACCGCGCGGGCTTACCTCCGAGCATATCGCGATAGAACCGCTCCGCGATTCCGGTTAAGGAAAGCGCGGGCGGGACAGCAACCAGTACGGCGCGCGTTGCCCTACCGAGAGCCTTGGCCTCGCTAGCGGTGTTTAGAACAGTGTCAGGGTTACGCCAAGTGCCCTCGATAATGCAAGAAATCTGATTTTCGTGAGCATATTGAACACTCATTCTCACCCAGGCTCCCGCTGCGGGAGCCGTCACTTCTGGCATACGAAGCGGGTCAGTTTCCAATAGATGCCGGTAATCGGGATGAAATAATCTGAAATCGTCTCCCACTATCTGAGCAATACGCTTTGAGCCGAACTGCCTTTTAATTATTGCCTGACCCTTGGTTTTACCTGCGCCAGGTTGCCCGCCAAGAAAAACAGTGGTCGGATTTTCGCTTTGCGTTGTATTTCCAAAAACCTGCGGCTTAATTGATTCATTCCATAGTGATTGAAGAAGTTTCGAGTCCATCACATCGCCATTGCTAGCGGATTATTGTCAATTTCAGCACGGCGAGTGTCCCATTTTTTAATCCAAGCTATTTGAGTCTCACGGTCAAAAGGATCAACAGAATCACGGTCAACACTCATTGAGAGTCGCTCATTCTCGTAGAGCCTCGCCGTTCTGTAATCCCCGTTTTCGCGCGCCTTGCGTTCTAGGGAGAAAAGCCACCCGCCGAGCATGGTTCCCGCCTCGTAGAACACGTCGTAAAGCACTGTGTCTGAATAATCCTCATAGTCGTTGCGAATCATATTTGCTCCTTCCCTCCGAGTCTATTTTACCAGTTTTGAGCCAGTTTACCGTGGACTCATCCTCTGCCGATGTCACCGACGTTGCTGGCAATGCTGGCAAAGCAGAGTATTTCCGTTATTTGGGTTGACTGCGCTATTTGTAACGGTTACTATCTGTTACATGGATATGTCTACTCTTTCAGAGGCGCAGTTGTGTGTTCTGGGCAGTGATTTGCGTAGGGAACGGTTGCGGCGCAGGGGTGCGTGGCGGAGCTGTGTTTGGTGTGGGGATTCTTTTTTGGGTAGGAGTGATGCCCTCTATTGCTCAACTCGGTGTCGGGTAGCTTCTTTCCGAGCGAAGGGATAAACGTGCAAAAATGTGATTTGCGAACTGTGGGGTCTCGCCGCTATGGTGCTTTGTCTCCGTTGCGGTATCCGGGCGGTAAGGCGTCTTTGGCTGGTCTGTTCACTGACCTGATTAAGACGCTTGACAGTCAAATTTGTTGTTATGTGGAGCCGTATGCTGGAGGTGCTGGTGCGGGTATCGCGCTGTTACGTGAGGGGATAATAGATCAGTTAGTGATTAATGATATAGATCCAGCAGTTTATTCTTTCTGGAAGGCTGTTACCGCTGAAAATAATCGGATGTTGGAGCAAATCGCAAAGGTTCCGTTGACTATAGAGGAATGGAAGCGGCAGCGTGATATTTACCGTGATCCAGGCGCTAGGATTGGATTCGAGCTTGGGTTCGCGTTCTTCTACCTTAACCGTACGAACAGGTCTGGGATTCTTACTGGTGGCGTAATCGGTGGAATTCAGCAGGAGGGGCGCTACAAGATTGACGCGAGATTCAACCGGAAAACACTCATCGAGAGAGTGTCTGCTCTAGATGATTTTCGTGACCGGATAGTGGTAACGGCCAATGATGGCAGAACTGTGATTAGGAAATATGCAGACAGGACGGATACGTTCATGTACATTGATCCTCCGTACGTAAAAGCTGGCGCGAAACTGTATTTGAACTCGTTTGACGGACGTGACCACATAGCCCTATCGAACATCATTAAGGAATTAGATCCGCCCCACTGGCTGATAACATACGACGATTCCTCGCTAATCAAGGCTCTATACCGCGACTATCCGCAAGGGCTGCTGGAACTTTCTTATTCCGCGAATCGAAAAACTCGCGCTGAGGAACTCCTCGTTGCCTCTGCTAAGGTTGCTGCGGTGATGCGACAGCTTGACTCTTGTTCTGCTCAATCTGCTTGAGTAGGAAGACTATGACGGGGCAAACCTTTCCCCATGCTATAAACACTTCTTCTTTGCTAACCGGAAAATTTTTGTCATGTGTGATGGCGTTAAACCATCCTACCGACCCATCTTTTTTCGGATTTTGGTCAACGAGGACATTGATTTCGTTTTTAATGCCTTTTGTGTTGCCGAATTCTTTTTGTAAATCAAGTAAGTCTCCTGCGAGGGTTTTATCTTGTTTCAAGGATTTATCGTCTTTTGAATCCAAATAGAGTTTTATAATTGTTTCGAGTGCTGATCTCATAAGAATTGAAGTTGCTATTGGAAAATTCTTGATGTTAATGCGCCCTAGTTCCTCGAATCGAGATTTCATGTTCAGCGAAAGTAAATTGAAATCAATATCGTTAAGGTTGAGAGTGTCTGCATCTTGTTGACGTCTTGGTGGTTTACTGCTCGTCGTCGATTTGACATTACTCCCCTGTGTATCCGCCTTATTCTCAGGTGCTAATGAGGAGTCATCTGGCAGGGATGGGGCATCTGCCTGTGGCTCAGGCGTGGTTACCGTTTCCCCTTTTAGCAGTGCGTAGAACTCGGGGCACTCCGATTCTCCATCGGCTTTAAATTCTTTTGAACGAGTGGTCAACTCCTTGTTCATGAACTTTGTTAGCAAAAATTGGAGGGATTTGATTTTAGCTTCAGGAAGTTTTCGGGCTATTTCCTCAATTGTTTGGTCTACAGGTTCTAGTAGTCCGTCTTTGCTAAAAGATACACCTATAGTTGATGCAATAGCTTTCTTGCTGTAGGCGTACTCAAATACCGACATGGAGAGGTCTGTGCTTGATGCGTATTCTTTCACCCTCGAATCAGTAAATGGTACGTTTCTGATGAACCTCCTCATCACCGCCATTTTGATGAATCTGACGACATCTATCCCTGGATATTTTGCTTTCAACATTTCAACTGTCGTTGTATCGTCTAACAGCGAGTAGTAGTAGTTAGCTTGTTGGTCTAGGCTCCATGCTCGTTTGGATTTGCCGGTGTGGAGACTGGCTATATATGCTGCTACTTCCTTCTTACTGGGTGATACCATTACTCTGATTTCAGACGGAAGATCCTCCGCTTCTTCCTGAAACTGGTTGAGAAGTTTATCCAGCTTTTCTTGGTGGGACGGAACAACTGACGGATTATTCAAAGCCTTAAGTGCACTGACTCTCCTGTTTCCTTCTACTACGACGTAGGTGCCTTTGTTTTGCGGGTCGGGATAGACGACGGGCACCTCGTTGTCAAAGTACCCGTTTCGTAATATTTTCTCAGCAATCTCCATCACGTCCTCAGACACGAACAAATATTTGAGCGCATCTGCGTCATCGGCACTCGGAGTTGGCACCCGATAATTTTCCAAGTCAAGACAAATGTCACTCAACAGTACTTCTTTTATCGGCAGGGGCGTGTATGCCATGACGTGTTCCTCATCCCTTCTTGTGACCTTTGGTGATAGCTATGAGAGCTGCACCTAACTGAGCCATAGTCCTTTAATTCTAGCTCACCTTGTAGAACACTTCATGGAGTGCCGTGTCTAGTCGTTGCGAACTATGCGGTTCGCCTCGGGTACGCGTTGATGCAGCGCGCCGGTTACAACCGCTTCAATGTATCCATCTCGGGAAACTTCGCCTCGTTCTCGACGGACGGACAGTTCCACTTGAGCACGGTTAGGCTCCCATCCCTCATGCCATTGCGCTGCCCATGAGTTGTTTAGCCGCTCCACTTGTTCTAGCGTTAGTCCTTCAAACAAGTCTGGGTAGAGTTTTTCCAAAAAAAGTGCCATGTTCATCACCTCCTTCAGTTGTCTTGCCAGTCAGGATTAGTCTCGGTCGTTGTGTGTGCTTCGGCTATGGCTTCCGTTTCGGTCTTGGCTGGGGTGGTTTTCTATCCCGCCTAGGTTGTGATTCCGTTTTGGATTGTCGAGCCTGGATTTTCGTTTTTACCCGTTCGGATACTGACTCTGCCAAGTCCTGTCTTGTCTGCGGGGGTTTTGTTTCAATGTCGGGAGTTTGAAGATTTTGTCCAGGAATTTCTCGCTGGAAAGTGTATCCTTCCATGATTTTGTGCATGGCTTCGGGACGTGGCTCGAAGGTTCCAGGAGGAGGTGCGGATTCGGCTGATGCCAGGTTCCACTCTTTCTTATCGTCTATGCGGGAAATTCTTAGTTCGAAGGGTGAGAGTTCCGCTACTTGCATTAGGAAAACACGAGCGGTTCTTCCGTTGCCTTCTCGAAATGGGTGTGCCTGGTTGAGGTAGGCAAACACCTTTGAGATTTGTTCCACAAAAGCCTGGCGAGAAATGTGTGCCCAGTCCGTGGTCTTGACTGTTTCGGATACGCGCTCTAGGTAGGTATCGATGAGCTTTTTAGGAGCAAAACTATGGATAGTTCCGTTATTCCTTTTCGATATTTCGACCGTGCGGTATTGTCCAGCCCATTTGTAGATGTCTTGAAAGAGGTGGGCATGGATTGTCTTGATGTGACTCGCGTCGAAAGTCTTATAGTCGTGACGGTCATCAAAAAGTATCTCCGACATTCGCTCATAAGTAATCGCGTACTCAGCTTTGCTCAGGATGTAGAAGTCGTGGATACCCAACTTGTTTTTTAACGTTGGAATCAGATTTTTTCGGGTGTCACGGATGAAGTAGCTGTCCCAAGGGTCAGAGAAGAATCTCATGAATATTTTTCCTCTGCGTCCTTAACGACCGCTTTAATGAATTCGTCCATAGTGAGTTCACCGTGGCGACGCATCAGGCCGAGCTTCACTTGTTCCCTATCCGGTTGCCAGCCTTCCAACCATTGGTTAGCCCAGAGGTCATTTTCGCGTTGTATTTCCTCAGCGGTCATTCCGGTAAAGAGATCAGGAAAGATTTTTTCAAGTTCCAGTGCCATACATTTCACCTCCTTCAGTTGTCTTGCCAGTCAGGATTAGTCTCGGTCGCTGTGTTTGCTTCGGGTACGGTTTCCGTTTCGGTCTTGGCTGGGGTGGTTTTCTTGGTTGTGGTTTTTAGTAGCTTGGTGGCTACGGGGTCAAGCTGGAAAGCGTCGATGATGTTGGCGCGGGCCATCCCCGCTGCTTCGAGTTCATCACGAGCCTCGATGATCTCGGTTGAGATTTTCTCGAATCGGGAAAGTAGCTTTTCAAAAGAGCGCAGGGCGCGTTTCTTTTGCTCAAGCTTTTCCTGTTCAGCAAAGAGGATTTGGTCGGCGGTACGCCGAGCCTTTTTTGTTTGGTTTTCCATCGGATTGTCCTAACCCGACGGTTCAAGATTTCGCAAGTTCAATCTTAGCAGAAAAGGAACGGGCGCGCGTAGCGCGCCTCCGTCTATTGCGCCCAGGTTTTCCTGGGCGCAGGTTCGGAGCAGCGATGCTGCTCTGAACGGCTAAAAAGGACAAGTAAAACTTGCCGTATTCTCATATTTTATTTTGGTAGCGAGCATAGCGAAACGGGTGCAGCGTGTCGTAGACACACTGCCCGTTTCTCTGGTATGCTTGCTGGGTATAAATAAATACCCAGACCCTTTAAGGAGGCACCGTGGTTGATCCACGAGATGCCGGGAGGAACGGGCGACATATGCGCCGTGAAACGTATGTGTCCCCAGGGGAGTGGGACATGATAGCGTCGCGGATGCACGCCGTCGAGCAAACTAATTTCTCTCGATTTGCTCGGGTACTTCTGACAAATGGTAAGGTCAGAGTTTCTACGTCGCGTGCGCTATCAGAAACAGTTACTAGGCAAATCGCGCCGATAGGAAACAACATCAACCAAATTGCCAGGCAGGCAAATACTAACGATATTGCCACCTATGCAATGGTTGAAGAAACTTTCCGGCTCATGTCAGAAGTCCATGCAGTTATCAAACGCTTGGAGGATGACAAAGATGGCGGTAACGAAGATTGGCCAGATACGCTCAACGCTGAAAGCAGCGCTTGAATACGTTGTTGACCCGAAGAAAACCAACGGCGGCATCCTCACTTCATCTAACTGCGGCATCCCGTGGATTGCAGATTCTCTTTACATTCCTTTTCGTGAGATTCACGAAAAGGCCGAGAACGCTCACGCTGTCGGTCGATACGGCACGGTGTTGGCATTTCATGTTATCCAATCCTTCAAACCCGGCGAAGTAACACAGAACCTAGCACACGACATCGGCGTGGAACTCGTCGAAGCCATTACACACGGAGAATACGATTACGTGGTGGCAACCCACGTGGACAAAGACCACATCCACAACCACATCATTTTTCATTCCGTGAACCGAAACACCCTCAAACACTTCCGCTGTCCGAAGCGAAGATACTTTGAGATAAGAGAAATATCAGACGAGCTATGCCGCAAACACGGATTGTCCATTATCGAAAATCCCGGCGAGAATTTGAAACCTGGTGAGATTCATGCGCGCGCACACGGTCGCTCAAAAAAAGCGCAACTCGAACTGTTTATCGACGAAGCGGTGCGCAATTCCTATTCGTGGGAAGCCTTCACAGACAATCTTAATGAGATGGGTATCCGCACTTTTTTTCAGGGTGGCCAGCTCATGTTTCGAGCCCCCCAAATCCTAAAGCGTGAGATTCGCGGGAGGACTTTGGGCGTGGCATACAGCGAGTCAGCTCTCATGTCTCGGCTTGGGAGGCAGAACCTTTCGGAATACATAGTGCAGCCTTCAATGGTGAAAGTGCTAGATGAGCAACGCTATCGAGTGCAGGTGCCAGGGCATAGGCGTAAACGTTACATCGTTGTGTTCAATCATCAGATAAACGACCACGGGACACACTTCCGGATGTACCTCCCAGACAACTGGGAAGGACGCATGACTGACTCCTTCGGTCAGCTTGCCGAACCTACCACAGCAGCGGAACTCTACAACTGGTTTTCCCGTCTTGATCCTGTCCGCCAGTCAGCACCGGCACGCACCACAGTTCCTATCGGGTTAGACAGCAACACCGCTCGGGAGCGATACCGGGCAGTCATCGCTAAGAAAATCGAGGACGTGAGAGAAGAAGCCGCCCTAGACGGGCTGCGTCTCGAATACGAAAAAGCACCGGATAAACAGGCATTCATTTCCGGGCTACGAGAAGAACTGGCAACCACCCTGAAACAGCTGGAAAGCGCACTGATTGATAAACAACGTCGAGACGACTTACAAGCCCCATATCTGGGCGAAGACATCGAAGTTGAAAACGCGACCAGAAAAGCCCGGGTACTACGCACGGCAATCAAGGAACAAGAAAAAGACAACCGGAAACAGAAGAAGATTCGATAGGAGATAGAAATGAGCCAACTCACAGACGAAGCCGGAGAAAAGGTTGAGCGTATTCTGATTGATGTCAGCCAGCAAGGAGTCCGGGTTGCTTTCAACGCTGGCACAAAGCTCACACATAAAACCGTGACCACTTCGCTGAAAGCAGCCACAAAAGCAATAGAGAAAATTCCAGGACTTCCAGGGCAACCAGAGCACGGAAAAATGACCGTGAAAGCGCTACAGCGAAAAACGAACGACGGGCTACACGCCATAGAAATCCCACCCGAAATGTTGAAGGGAATACAGCACGAATTGAAGAAACGCGGGGTCGATTTTGCCATAGATAAAGCCCAAGACGGCAACTATTATGTGCAAATTCAGGGTAAGGACGCGGACACCATGAAGCACGCGCTCAAACAGGTACAAGCGAAGCTGAGCAAACCACAAACCCGCCAAGACCTGAAAAAAGACATAGAAAAACGCGCTCAAGATAAAAAAGAAGCCAAAGCAAAAGCCCCAGCGAAAAAGAAAACACGCACAGCGAAGGCCACAAAGGGTGTCACACCTAAACCGGCTGTGAAACTTTGAGAAGGAACAATGATTGGCTACGAAAACAATATTTTGAGCATCTACGGCAAAGACGGAATCTCACAGTATCTAAATCGTGGACTAAAAGAGGAAAAAATACTGTTTGTCTTTGCCAAGAGATTGGAAAAACTCTCGCTGGGGGCGCAGCTACAATCGCTACGGTCATACGAGAGTCTTAACGGAATAGTACGCCAGTACAGGCCGGGAAATCAAGAGGTCGATACTAGCCAGGCAAAGGACGCTTTTTTTCGTGAGCTGAACGAAAGATACAACTGCACCACCGCACTTGGCAGGCAAGACAGGCCAGGGCGCGGAGAATCCCGGAGAAAGAAGGGAGCAAGGTAATGAGAGCCGCAATATATGGGGAGATTGTCGGCGCGGTTCGTGAAAGCGATAACTTGCTGACTTTTAGTGTGAAAGCAGATTTACCGGGATATGACCCGGTGAACACGCTGGTTTGGACCGAGGGCGGGTTGGCGCGTTTCCTGCATTCAGAGCGTATCGCTACAGGCATGAAAGTTTTGTGTATGGGAGAAATGACCGCGAAAGACGGGTTCCCTTACCTGGCTGCTGAGCATGTAGCGTTCGATATTTATGAGGAATGGGCGCAGGCTAATGACTACTAGGATTCACATCCTCACCCGCACGGCCAAGGCGGAAGTGTTGGCCAGGCGAGAATTAGGAAATTTCGGTTTTACTCTGGAAGTCGAACAAAACGACCCTGGTCAGATTGATCCCGCTCTGCGCCGCCTGGGGCTTGACCAGAATCAGGCAGCGATGCTGTCCACACCGAACCTGATTCTGGCAACAAATACCCCAACCGAGTTGGCAGAATTTCTGACCTGGGTCAAGAACCATCCGCCTGTTGTCCTGGAAGAACGTCCGGCACCGCTCGAAGACGCGAACACACAGACGATACAGGCCAAGACACCCGCCAGCAACACCGGCATTGCCAGCCTTGCCAGCGATGACAGCAATGCCAGCCAGGACGGTCGGGAGAGCCGGAAACCGCCGCAGACACGCCAAGAACTAGCGAAATCCTTGGCCGAGCTAGCCAACGCGAAAATCGAGGCACACGCAGCAGCCCACAGACGCAGCACGCAACACAAGAGACAAGGAGAATACAACCGTGAATACAGCTCGTAGAGTGTTTATCGCTTTTCTTGGGCTGGCCGCATTCTGGGCAGCCAACAAGATAGCGTTTCAAGTCCGCACCACTTGGAATAAAGGTCTAACGTTCGTCCAAGATCACGTCCTGGACGACTTTCACTCCCCTCTGCACGTGTCAATGGACACGGCCGACCTCGGAGCAGGGCTCGGCGCAATAGTGCTAATGTTTCTGGTCTGGGCATATCACAATGTGGGGAAAATGAGCCAACGCGTTGGGGAAGAACACGGCTCAGCCCAGTGGGCCAAGCCCTCCGAGATGAAACAGTTTGCTGATAAGAATCCCCGCAACCAGCTTCTTTTTACCCGCACGGAAGGGCTAAGTCTCGATTCAAGCCAAACACAGCGCAATCTTAATGCCCTGGTGATTGGTTCCTCAGGTTCGGGCAAGTCACGCTATTTTGTGATGCCGAACCTCGCTCAAGCCAACACCTCTTTCGCTATCACCGACCCGAAAGGTGAACTGTTACGCCTCACCGGACAGAGCCTAAAAAATGCCGGGTACCGTATCCGAGTTTTCAACCTGGTAGATTTTGCCCAGTCCGACAAATTCAACCCCCTCGCCTACTTCAACCCCCACCAGGCCGAAGTGGACTGCACGGTCCTGACCGAAAACTTTATTACGAACACGAACGGCCAAAAACCCACCAGCGGAGACGGATTTTGGGAAAAGGCCGAACGCGCCTTACTCAACGCACTGATTTCTTATGTCTATTTCACTCAAGGCGGGGAAGGCTCCCTAGTGGACGTGGTGGATCTATTGGCTCGGATGCAAGCCAGCGAGGAAGACGAAAACGCTGAAAGCGACATCGACCTCATTTTTGAGGCCGTAAACGAAAAGATTGCGGAATATGATGCTGACCCCACAGATTGGGGCAGCGAGGCGGTATCCGGAATCGATGGGCTGCGTTTCGCCGCCGCCCAATACAACACCTACCTGCAAGGCGCGGGAGAAACGAAAAAATCTGTCATTATCTCGCTAGGCGTGCGCATGGCTCCGCTACACATGGCACAGATGCGCAAACTCTTGGCCGCAGACACGATAGGGCTGGACAAAATCGGAACCGAGAAAACTGCCCTGTTCCTGGTCATTCCCGACACTCACGCCGCCTTCAACTTCATAGCATCAATTTTTTATGAGCAGCTATTCGAGACGAACCTGTACCTGGCTGACCACAACGAAACCGGCAGACTCAAATTCCAGGTGCAATGTTTCATGGACGAGTTCGCTAACATCGGCAAAATGCCCAGCTTTGAACGTAAAATCGCGGTCATGCGCAGTCGCGGTATCTCGACCGCAATCATCATGCAAAACTATTCCCAAGGCAAAGCGATGTACAAAGACGACTGGGAAACCATCGTGGGAAACTGCGATAGTCTGCTATTCCTGGGCGGTAACGAGAAATCCACCACCGAATACATTTCTAAAGTACTCGGGAAACAAACCATCATGAGCGAGGAAACCAGCCAGTCTAAAGGCCGTACCGGTTCATTCTCTCAATCCCAACGCAAACTCGGACGTGAACTACTCACAGCTGACGAGCTAGGCCGACTGCCAGGGGGCGAATGCATCTACATTTTGCGCGGTGTGCGACCTTTCCGCTCCAGGAAGCTACCAGCCCCTAGCTTCACCGAAAACTACACCTACACGCCCACCATGCCAGCCTCGCTGGCAATGCCCGCAATGCCAGCCTTGCTGGCTGAAGAAGACGGGGATATTGAGGTTGATTGGGAGCCTGGTGCGCCAGGAGAATCTTTACTCACCGACCAGAGCACGAGCGAGCCTGCCCGAAGCGATGATGAGGAACAGGAACACGACTGAACTCAGAGCCATGTTGGGTACCGCGTTTAGCGTGGTACCAAGTAAGTCACTCCCGGAGATACTTGAGCCTCCCCCACCAAGACCGGCTTTTTTGAACTCTGCAAACACTTTGACCATGATAATAATCATTAGGCCTTGCAGAACTGCGGCAGCATATTTTTTCAAGTATCCCACCGCGATGCTTTTCGTCTCTGGGTGAGCCATGAAAACTAGAGGCAAGGTGGCAGCAGCGGAGAGCACATAGATTTCCGCGAACCGCACAAACACAATGACCTTGAGGATGATTCCAGCAATTAAAGCTAGGAGCCACGGGATTATCAGCAGCCCACCTGTAAACAGCTGAGAGGGCAAATCGGCCTCCTTAAGTTCCTGCACAGAGGGGTAGCTTTGACTGCTCGATACCGACCCAGGCGCGGCAACAGCACTAATGGCATTGTCTCCTACCTGGTTGATTGCCCCCAGAATCAAATCCACATTCTGGATAGCAATAATGACCAGAACAGCTTTAATCATGGCCGTGGCCACCTGCTGCACGGCAAGCTTTTGATCCCCGTCAAACCTAGAGGAAATTCTGGCCAGTTCTAAAACTAGGATAATGGCTAAAACTACTGCCGCTATCGGTTTGATTATGGTCGAGTTAATATCACCCGCAAGCCCGTAGGCAGCGACGTTAAACGTCGCAATGGTTTTTTGAAGGTCTGTAATTCCTCCCGCCAGGTCAGGGCTGAAAATGAACTTAAACATGGTGTACAAGCCCTGTGCGAGAGCATCACTGCCTGGAAACATGGTTTATCCTCCCTCAATAGACGGAAACATGAACATGGTCACGATGTCCGTCAATAACTGACCCGCTGTTCGCGTATGGTTGCCATTTGCCGGTTGACGAATAGTAAATCTGGGCTTGCCAAATCACATATTTCACCCCGTATTCCTCTTGGTGGGCAATGAGCCAGCGGGCAATGTTGTTCCCGTCGGCCAGGTCTTTCCCGGTAGCCTGTTCATACCACACAAATGGCAGGTCACAGGCCCTACCTCGGCTATGGTCTGATGACGGGTTCTGAGGGTGTGCGTCCCAGCATTGGAAGTCGTTTCTAGCTTTACCGATAAGGTTGGGTTGCGCCATGAGCGCGTCTCTAAGTTTGGCCAAACGCGGGGTAATTTTTGCCCCGGAAATACGCTTGTCCGGCACAGTCATAGATTCCGGTGGAAATTTTTTACTCATTGCTTTGCCGTTCGACGGGGACAGGCCCCCGTAAGCAGCGGAACACGCTTCCGAGCCGATAGCTGCTGCGTAAGTGGTGGGAATAGTCCCGTTGGCTATCACAGGATAGGGATTGACATATTTGCCGTTAACTTTTAGCCCGAAATGCAAATGATTACCGGTACTGCGACCCGTAGAACCGACTTTACCGATTTCTTGGCCAGCTAAGACCTGCTGACCGACATACGCCTCTACCACAGACATATGACAATACTGGGTCAAATATGTGGTGCCGCCCACGCTCGGATGCTGAATCCTGACCCAATTCCCACAAGTACCACCGTTGCCAGCATTAACGACTTTCCCCGGCCCTGCCGCATAGATAGGCGTTCCACCCGGCGCAGGAAGGTCGACTCCATCGTGAGATCTGACAACCCCATCAACCGGGTTGCGCCTGGCGGGATTAAATCCTGAGCTGACTGTTAACGCCCCTTTTAGAGGGGGCTGAAAATGTCCGTCAAACACGCTACTGTCCCCCGCAGGAACGGAATCGCTAATATTTGCACCTGTTGTTCCATCCGGAAAGGACGCCGCCGATATTTGCGTTTCGTCGCCTCCGCACAAGCTCGAAGCCGCTGAAACCGCGCCTGCACTAGGGAATATGAACGAAATGATCGCCACCACCACGACCACAATTGCCAACACGGCTAAAACAATCGGCAAGGAAGAAATAATGCTCACGGTTGCGCTCAATACCGCCGCCACCGCCTGAATCACTCGCGCCGCTGTGCGTGCCGCCAGAGCAGCTGAACGCATAGCTAGGGACGCTCCCTGTTTGCCTGCATGAACAGTGAGTCTCTCGGCTCTGTTCCGAGACTGTTTCACCACATAGCCAGAAACTTTTCCTACCTTGCTACCCCCGACTTTTCTCACACCGGCGATGCTAGCTCGGCCCGTTTCGGCCTCGATAGCTCGCCCTAGAGCCTCGGTGGAATCATCTGTAGCGTTCTCAGACAGAAACCTGGTGCCAACGCCCGCAAGCTTGCCAGGATTATTTGCCTCATTCCAGACCCGCAATCCCCTACTTCTACTTGGTTTAATCCCAAACCTTTTTCCTCTGAACCCTTTATTAAAAACCTGTCGCCCAAAGGCTTTACCTTGGGCACGATGCAAGGAAAACCCCGACCCAAAAGAGAGATGCCCGGACTGGCGAGTATCAACCCTGATACCGTGACGCACATTACTCTCGTTAAAAAACCGTGTATCGGCGGTGGAATGATAAACGCTAGTTTTGCGTACCTGAGTCGGCATCGTTCTCGACCCCCATCTCGGTCATGCCAAGGTACTGCGCCTCACCTTCCGCTATACGATTCCCCTCATTCGAACCCCAACAAAACGTCTTGCCAGATTTCATGGTCACGCATGACCCGAACCGCGAAGACGTAACACTGAGAGGTATTTGGCCCTCCGGCAAAGGCATCTCTTTAACGCCTGATGCCTTTTCGCCTTCCTTGCCGTCCCCCAGCTGGCCGGAGAAACCACTACCCCAACAGTAAAGCTTCTTTTCTGAGGTGATTGCGCAGGTATGCAGCTCCCCAGAAGCCAGGGACACAACCGTTTTACCGTGCAAAGCTGAAACCTCTGTCGGTGCGATTGTGGGATTCACGTTATCCCCTGACTGTTTCCAACGGTTGTCGCCCCAACAGGTCACGCCCTTGCCTGAGGACGCGCACACGAAATCTGCGCCACTGCTCAGCAGTTTTACCGGCTTCACGAGACTAATTTTGCCCGTGTGGTTCGTTGAAGGGCCTCCGTCCCCCAGCTGGCCAAGATTATTTTGGCCCAGGCAAGTTACCGTTTTCCCCTTAGCGCTGCACACAAACCCATCCCCGCTAACGGTCAGTGCCTTCTCAATGACCGGCTGAGCCGTGACCGTCTTAGCCGGTGTGGGAGCAGCCTTAGCATTACCGGAACCTGCTTGCAGAACAACCACGCTGATAACAGCCCCGACGAGAAGAACTCCTGCAATACCAGCAACCGCGAATATCATCCGTTGGTTCTTTACCGGCAGAGGCGCCCCACTCTCGACATTCTTACTACGCAACAATCCCCTCTTGTGTCCCGTCGGCTCCGGTGGTGGGGCAGTCACGTCATCTACACTCGGATCCTCAACTTCAACAGGTGCTTTCATAGCTGGCGGTGGTGGCGGCTCGATTTTCGTGCCGGTTTTTTCCACGTACTCCGCCCAGGCATCCAGCTTGGGATAGCAAGCCGGATGCTTCCGGATTTCCTCCAGCAGCTCTTCCGAGGGGTCTTGACCCGAAGCAATCAGGTATAGATTTTCTTCACGCAAATCATCATCCAACATAAGTTTCCTCGAATTTCGTTGAGAACACCTTGTACAGGTGCGAATTGGTATCCATCGTGTTATCGAACGGCACGACCGCTTCGCCCGTCTTGAAAAGCCCACAGCCAGGCTGAACGTTAGTGAAGTATCCCCGCTGCTGCACTGACAGCTTCAACAAGTCGGTCAAAGCATCAGCATCCGTAGACTGCTGGTTCAACAGAAACAGACCGTCAGAGTTGGAAAGCATCAGCCTTGCACGTTCGTTAGCCAGCAGCTCCTCAATGTTCTGGGTGATACCCGTCGCAGCAGCACCATATTTACGCACCCGCTTATAAATCCCTTGCGTATAAGAAGCCGCATACTCGTTAGCGAAAAGCAGGTGGAACTCGTCAATATACAGCCAGGTGCGTCGGCCTTCGGCCTTGTTTTTCACAATCCGCGCCCAGATTTCCTCCAGCACCACCATCATCCCGAATGTTTGCAGATCCTTAGATAGGTCGGCAATGTCATAAACAGTGACCCGGTTAGCCCGGTCTACATTTGTTTGCTGAGCAAACCCGGCAGCCGACCCGGAAGCATAAAGCTCCAAACCGGTCGCTATCTCCCTCGCGTCATCTTCCGGCTCCTGACGCAACTGCTCATACAATGTCGCCAGGGTCGGGGGCATCGCGGTAGGGTCTGCCCAATAGGCGCGGTAAATTTTTTGCGCCGCACGGTCAATAATGGAGCGTTTCGCGGCACTCAGCCCATCATTACCACCCAGCAGCACTTCGCAGATAGACGTGACAAAAGTGCATTTTTCATTGACAGGATTACCCTCCTCACGTTTCGTGGTTTTATCCAAATCCAGCGGGTTTAGACAGTCCTGACTTCCAGCCGAGATAACCACCCTGGTCGCACCCAACTCAGCAGCAAGAGGCGGATACTCCCGCTCCGGGTCGATAATCAGGATCTCGTCGTTAGGACGACGCAGGAACAGCTGCTCCATTTCAAACTTGGCGAACTGTGACTTACCCGAGCCGGTCGTACCCAAGATGAAACCGTTAGAGTTCATGCCTTCCCGCCGGTCGGCCACAATCAGGTTCTTACTCAAAGCATTAATCCCGTAAAAAAGTCCGCCCGGTTGCATGATTTCCTGGGTCGTGAACGGCACCATGACCGCCGCTACCGCAGTTGTCAGCATCCTAGAAATCGGTAACTTGCACACACCCAACGGCAGCAGCGCGTTAAGCGCGTCAAGCTGCATATAACGCAACACTTCCAGCTGGCAAGAGTGTTTACCGGCCACACGCATGACCCGTTTCACGTTCTCATGCATTTCCTCAACCGTTTCCCCGGCCACACCCACCACAATCGTGGTTTCGAACAGCTTTTCGTTCGATTGTTCGAGCTGGGTACGCAAATCCACCGCCTCGTCATACGAGGCTTGCAGCTCATGAGGTAGCAGGTCATAGGTCAATCCCTGCTTGATAAGTTTTCGCTGCTCAGTGCCACGCTGCATATCCATAGACGCAATCTGACGTTTCACAAGCTTCAGCCCCTCGGACTGATCCAGCGGGTCAATATGCAGGCTCACCGTCAAATCTACCGGGATTTCAGACAGCTCTTTCAATACTCGGTCGCTCATCCACGGAGGTAGCTTCCGCAATACCAAAACCTGCCAATAGCTGGTCCGCACAGAACCTAACCCGATATATTCCCGGCTAGACGTGTCAATCGACCAGGGCGAAACGAAGTCCTTGGTGGTGGCTGCCTGAGCTAGCAACTCCTCATACTTGAAATCAGTCTCTGCACCCGGACGAAGGAAATGCTGCAAGAGCCGCGCCCGTTCCTCACCATTCAACTGGACGGCGTGACACCCACCAACCTCATGCAAAGCAGCCGCGTCCTCCGCCGCGATACGAGAAAGCACCGTCTTCGCCTCCTCCAAAGTCGGAGCCTCCACCGTTAATGTCACATATTTCTCGGTAATCACGTTGTTGCGCCCATTCTGTAGACGCTGCACAATCAAATCGTTATACTCGCCTCGCTGCGCATCATACCCATCCCCACGCGGGGACAACTGCACGTCACGAGCCAGCCTTTCCTTATTCAACACCCGGTTAAGCACCGTAACCTGGACGTGCTGACCAGACAGATGAGAGTTTAAGAAGTGGGCATACTTCTCAATAATGCCTTCCTGTACGTCTTGCGTGGCCAACTGGTAATCAATATCGGACAGTCTCAACGTCACCGAGTACCTATTACCACCCAGCCAACACAACCCAGACTCGGCCAACGCCTCGTACTGAATCTTTGACTGTACAGATACTTTAGGGCGATGTAACTTACCGCTACGACCCCTCTCAGTTCGTTGACTCGAACGCCGCGAACTTCTTGCGTGCCCTGCGTCCCCGCCTAGGGAGCGCTTTGGCCTCTTTGATTTCGTCTTCATTTCGCTTTTCACCATCCAAATCTTTCAAGTCAACCTTTGAGAAAGTAAAGAACTTCCGGCCTTGGCGAAACGCCCAAAAATAACCCACATATTTCTCGAAAGGAATACCCATCGGACGCACCCAGCCAAACGCGGCGGCAGGCACCATCAACACCGACACAACGACAACCCCCAGGTCTTGGAGGCCCGCAAGGAAAAACCCCGCATACACTCCACCCAGTACAGGAATCGCCACTAGCAGTGTGCCGGCCTGCCGCCACGACAGCCCGAAAATCACTTTGGCCTGATAATCAGTGATTTCCCGGAATACCTTGACTTCCAAAGCCATATCAAGGAACCTCTAAATCGCCACGGCGGAAAACAGGGCAGCAGCGGCCACAATCATGCCGCCACCAATCGCCTGCCACATCCCTGACTGAGTTTGCGGTCCATTCTGGTCTTTCAGGCCACCCGCAAGATTTATAACGCCCCACACTGTCCACAAACCTCCACCGATGATAGCGAATTTAGTAAACAGCTGAAGAGCCTGGCCAAGCATGTCACCGCCTCCCATGCTCACTCTCCTTTCGTCAAACGACGAGCGCGCAACATCAGCACGACACCCACAGCCATAAATGCAGCAGACCACACGGCAGCAGTCTCAGCAACCGACCCAGTATGAGCCAACTCAGGAACAACGTCCTGCTTACCAGCCGTGCTGGCAATGCCAGCCTTGCCGGACTTGCTGGCCACGCCAGCCTTGCCAGCACGCCCGTAGACAGCCTTACCCGGGGTCTTCGGTGCAGCCTCGCTAACCCCAGCCACCAAAGGCGCAGGAGCAGTCACACTTGGACGCAACACAATATCCTCAGGCAACGATGCTTTCGACTTGGGACCCACCGGCGTTAGAGGAACCACACGGAAAGACGGCAACCCCAACCCAGAAGAACTCGGCGTAACCGGAATCTGAGGAACCACCACCGGAACAGAAGGATGCGCCGGAACCACCGGCTCCGCAGGCTGCACAGGCTCAGCGGGCTTAACCGGCTCGGCGGGCTTAACCGGCTCGGCAGGCTGCACAGGCTCAGCGGGCTTAACCGGCTCGGCAGGCTGCACAGGTTCCGCAGGCTTAACCGGCTCAGCGGGCTTAACCGGCTCGGCAGGCTGCACAGGCTCGGCAGGCTGCACAGGCTCAGCAGGCTGCACAGGCTCAGCAGGAGTGACTTTGCCCGGTGTTACCGGGTCAGGTGTCACCGGGGTCGTACCCGGATCCTCAGGAGCCGGTGTAACCGGCTGGGTCGAAGAAGAATCCGACTTTGGCGTAACCGGGTCACCCGGTGCAGCCATTGCCGCCATAGGCATCCCCATCGCCAAGACTGACGCGCACCCAGCCGCAGCCGCACCCGCACCAATCTTTGCCAGATAATGTGTTTCAACACGATGTTTAGCATTCTTACTCATCGTTCAAAACCTTTCATTCATTCCCGACCGAACACACCATCCTGGAATCCGGTCGGAACCAACAAACCCTGCCCCCTCCCTGGGACGGGGAAAACCATCATCGGCTCATCTCAGCCATTTCTTGCCTAACGGCATCCATATCTGTATTCAACTTCTCAATATCGCGCGAGAACTCCCTCTGCATATAACCGACAGAATCAATAACCGAAGCAATCTCCTCGGGAGTTTCCCCGGTTATATCGGTCTTAGGTTCTAGCCGTGACATAGGTTTCCAGTACAGCAACTCGTGGCAAGCAGAAGCGCTATAGGCTTGATACTGCAATGCCTCACATTCGGTCTTTAGCTGAGTAGCCTCCTCAACCAACTGCTTCAACTCCTTATCGGCAGCAACGAGCTTTTCATATGCCGCGTCATAGTCTTTCGGAGTAGCCTTCCCATAGTCCTTTTCCTTGTACAGCCCAGCATCTTCCAAAGTTTTCAACGCCTTTTCCTCTTGAGACTGCTGAGCACAACCAGCCAGGCCAGCCACCAACAGCAACCCAGCAAACCCCGCAGCTGCGACTTTCTTAATAATCATGATTTTTCCTTCCGTTATTTCCCTTCCCTGGGTGCTAGATTCCTAACCAAACGAGGCCAAACGCCCCGCAATTGTGAATCTAGCACCCACCCCGGAACCGAAATCTTTGACTTTCCCGCAATGCGAAATCCCGAACCGTCGATAAACGTTTTGGAAACGAGGCAAGCCAAAAACTTCGGCAACACATCAAGGAACACCAACTCTCACCTCTCGTACCCGACGCTTCACCCGCTCAGCATCAGCCTTGGCATACAAAGCCTCGGTAATCTCACCCAACTTGGCAGTAATAACACTCGCCTCAGACTGATCCGGCATACACCCGAAATGGCCACACAAAAACGTAGACAAAACATTCTCCTGAGCAGTCAAATCAAGCTTTGACCGCCCTTCAAGAATCGCTGCAACCTCCGCCCGACCCCACTCATCACGCTTACGCTGCTTCTGCGCCACCACCGGAGCCACACTGCCCGGCACCGGAGCCGCCAACACATCACGCAAACGATAAATCACCAGCCCTGCACCGTTACGCACCTCAGAGGGAAAAGCATTAGCCGCTAAACGCTTCAGAATCTCACGCTCACTCCACCCCGCGCCCAACGCTTCGTGCAGCAACCCCGACACCACCTGCGCCGCCGAATCCGGTAAAACCCCCATCATCACCGAGGGCAAACAAGCCCGAATCAACCCCCAATCCGGAGCCACCTCCCCCGCCCCCTCGGACAAAGATTTTTCCAACCCATCCACACCAACCAAACCACCCTGGTCGCACATGACGTAAGGTTCAGTGGTTGGTATGGATTTAATTGATGGTTCATTTAAAGGAGCCCAGGTGCCACCCGTGTCCCCTGGGCTATCTTCGTCGAAGCCCAAGTGCCAATTTGACCCTTTGGAGGAATCGCAACAAAAAGTCCCGTTTTCGTCCGAGTTATCCACAGGCTCTGTTTCGCTAAGTGCCAAATTGGCCCTTTGGTTTATTCCCAACGAAAACTCAGCACCAACGTTAAGGTGATAGATATTCGATTTTCGCCCCCCGGCAGTATTCCTATGCTCGATACGTAACAGCTCCGCACGCTTCAAAGACTCAATCGCCCGCTTCACGCTACGGACCGAACAACGCGCCTTACGCGCAATCGTCTCCTGAGTCGGCCAGCAAAAACCTTCATCGTTGGCTTGATCGGCCAGTGCCAGCAACACCAGAGTTTCAGAAGGCGGCAGCTCATCCAGCCCCCATACCCATGTCATCGCCTGAATACTCACCGAGCCACCCCCTAAAACAACTCCGGAGGAAACGCCGCATTGTCAGACTCGGTTTCAACATCATCGACCACTTCAGCATTAGTGGCCGGGATTACCGTCGTAATCCGCTGTAGCTCCTCTATTGGTATGAAATAGCGACCGCCCGGCGTAACGATATGTGCAAGCGCGCCGTCCTGAATCCAGCGCCGAACCGTTTGTGCTGACATTCCCAGCATTTTCGCAGCTCGCACGGTACTTACCAGTTCGCCCATTCCTCACCTCAATACGTGTGGTGTATATTTACCCCCCTAATGTATGCTTCAAATAATGATTTGTCAAGCGTGTTTATTTGCATCGTATGTATTGATATGCAAGAATGGCAACATGAGAATCGCAGTAGCTGCCCCCCCACTAGAACAGACAATCGACGAGCGCATAGGCGAGTTAGTTCGATTTTGGATGTACCGCCGTGACACTCGGCAACCCCAGCTTGCAAGTGTGTTAAATCTCACTCAGGCAAGTGTGTCACGCAAGATTTCTGGCAAAGTTCCTTGGACCGCAACTGAGCTGGCAAAGACCGCCGCTATGCTGGACGTTCCACTCTCAGAACTCATGCCCGAAGACACCGTAGAAATAGCAAAGTCCCTGGAAGCGAATGCTTCCAGGGACCGTGGAACAGTAGCGGGGGCCGGATTTGAACCGACGACCTCCGGGTTATGAGCCCGGCGAGCTACCGAGCTGCTCCACCCCGCGTCAAGCGACCCGTACACTTTACCAGTTCTGAGGTTTTACCTCAACTTGGAGGGCGTCTTGGGTCGGGGTCACAAGCCCGTTGCGGCACTTCCCGGGTCCGCTGGCGTTTCCTCTGCCCGGCACTGTCCACCTCGGCTGGCGGTTTCCCGCGGCCGGGACTTACCGCGTCAGCTAGCGGATTTCCGTGGTTGCGGACGGGCGCTGGCTGCCGCGGTGGATTTCGTCTTGGGACTGGCCGCAGCGGCTTTCACCTTGGGGCTAGCCGCCGGGGTCGCTGCGCCGCTGGGCTGGGTAGTCGGCTGGACGTTGGGCGTGTCGCCGGGATTCGCCGGCTGGGTCGCGTCAGGAGCCTCCGGCAGCCCGCCGCCGAAAGTCAAGGCCTGTTGCAGCTGTTGCTTCAGCTCGGTCTGCGCCTTGCCGTAGGCTTCCCAATCGCCCGCTTTCATGGCCGCATCCGCGTCATCCATCGCCTTGCGTGCGCCCTGCAGAGCCGCCTGGAGCTGCTGTTGCGGCGTCAAACTCGGTTCGGCCGGGTTCTCGCCATTGCCCTCAGCACCTGCTGCCGGTACCTCATTTTCGGAAGTCTGCACCCCGGCGTCTCCGCCGAAAAGCTGGTCGAGGGAAGCCTGCAGAGTCGGGGCGAATCCAATCTTGTCACCGAACGACGTCAACACGAAGCGCAGCAACGGATAGGTGGTACCGGATTGGGCCTGGACATAGACCGGCTGCACATAGAGCAGCCCCCCGCCGACCGGCAAAGTCAGCAAGTTGCCGCGAACGACCTCGGTAGACTGCTGGGACAGCAGGTTCAAGGTCTGCGAAACCGTATCGGTGGTCTTGAACTTGTTGGACACTTGGCCCGGACCAGGAACCGCCAGGTCCGAAGGCAGGGACAGCAGCCGCAGCTTGCCGTACCCGTCTCGCACCTTGCCGGGCTCTGACCCCGTTTCCGAGTCCACCGTCAAATACCCGGTCAACACGTTTCGGTCCGACTGGCCGTAGGGAATGTAGGTCGAGTACAGCGAGAACTCGGTCGATTCCTGACCGGGAGCTTTCATGGTCAAGTAGTAGGGAGGCTGCAGCGCCGACAGGACGGTTTGCGAACCCTCGTGAGTCGGGTCATCGGGCAGTTTCCAGAAATCCGAACCGGAATAGAACGAACGCGGATCGGTCGTGTGGTAGCGCGCGATGAGGTTTCGCTGCACCTTGAACAGGTCCTCGGGATACTTAAAGTGCGCCATCAAATCGCCGGAAACCGAGCTCAGCGGCTCAATCTGGCCGGGGAACACTTTGCCCCAAGCGTTGACGATGGGGTCTTTCGCGTCCCACTGGTACAGGTGAACCGAACCGTCATAGGCGTCAACCACGGCTTTCACAGAGTTGCGCATGTAGTTCACGCTGTTCATGACTTGGTAGCCGGAGCCGATGTTGCGCGAATCGGAAATGGAGGCGTTCAAATCCATGTGGTTTGAATACGGGTAAGAGTTCGAGGTCGTGTAACCGTCAACAATCCACACCACCCGTTTCGGCGTTTTCGGGTCGCCGTCCATGTCCACAACCGCGGGATACGCCCGCGAATCCAAGGTCAGGTAAGGGGCGACTTTCGCCACGCGCTGTTCGGGGGAACGGTAGAACAGGATTTGCGAGGAGTTATTGACCTGTTGAGAAAAGAAAATCTCAGAGGAACGGAACTTGAGGGCATACATGAGCCTCTCCCACAAGTTACCCACGCTCGGCCCGCCTTGACCCGCAAAAGTGTTGTTCACGCCCTTGTCCTGAGTGACGTCGGAGGGATAATCAAACTCCCGTTTCGGCGCGCCCTTTGGCGCCCCCACGATGGAATAGTCCGGCGAGAACTGGCCGAAGTAAATCCGCGGCTCATATTCGCCCAGCTCGCCTTGAGAGGGGATACCTTTTTCCCAGAAGGCCGGGGAGCCGTCCCCTTCGACTTTGGAACCGTAAGCGGCGACGACCCCGAAACCGTGGGTGAACACCGTGTGCTGATTGACCCAAGACTTTTGAGAATCACCCAACTGGTTCGTATCCAGCTCACGCACCGCAATCACGGTGTCTTGCGGCTTGCCGTCAATGACGTAGCGATCCACCGCCAGGTTGGAGGCGAATCGGTAGTACTGCCTATTCTGTTCCATCTGGCCAAAAGTGCGGGACACGACCGAAGGGTCCAGCAGACGAATCGAGGCGGTAGACTCGCTATCCGAGCGGAGCTGGCCGGCAGTAGCCTCCGTGGTCGCCTTATAGGTTTCTTCCTTTACGTCAGCGATTCCGAACGCGTCACGAGTCGCTTTGATGTTGTGGGCGATGTAGGGCGCTTCGAGTTCCTGCGCGGACGGATCGACTTGGAACCGCTGCACCAGCCACGGATAAAGGCCACCCACCAGCAGCGAGGACAGCACCATGACGCCGACCCCGGTGGCGGGAATGACCCAAGACTTCCGAAACGCCCCGATGATGAACAACACGGCGATGACCAGGGAAATCCCCACCAAAATGTTCTTGGCCGGCAGGACAGCATGAATATCGGTGTAGGACGCCCCCGAAAACTTATCGTGCATTCCCAGCAGCAGCACGAACCGATCCAGGTAGTAGCGCAGGCCGATGATAGCAGCCAAGATTGCCAGCAAAACCGAGATGTGAATCCGGGTGCGGTTGGGAATCTCAGCAATCTTCGTGGACAGGTTGCCCTGCAGGTAGTAGCGAGCCAACGTAAACAGCCCAGCGGTCACCACCACGTAGAACAGCAGGGTGGTCAGCTCAGAAAACACCGGCAGCGAGAACACAAAGAATGACGAATCCTTGGCGAAAATGGGATCCTTGACCCCAAAGTCATTCCGGTGGAACCACGCGGCGAACAGCTCCCACTGCGAAATCAACGGGGTGGCCACCATCAGGCCCACCACCAGCGGTAATACCACAATCAGGAACTTGCGCCACGGCTGCAAAGTATCGTGCAGGGCTGCCACCGCGGGACGCTCGGAGCGGCGAGTGGCACGCCGGAATTCTTCTTCCAAATCCGCCGTGTCAAAGACCGTGTCGAACTCGGCATCCAGATCAATAATCTTTTCCGAATCGGAGGGCTTGTCGGCGCCTTTACTGCCTGCCGACTTTTCCCCAGGATAGAGCGTTTCGTCACTTTGCTGGTCCGGTTTTTCCTGTTTAGCGGCGTCCGAGGCAGTTTTGTCGCCCTCACGCTGAATCTTGCGTTCCGCGCCGCGGCGTTTCTTAGCTTTGCTGCGCTGCGAGGCATCGGGGCTCGCCTTCGCTGCAATCAGCAAGTTCACCCAGGTCACCACGGCCGCCAGCAACATCCCCACAACCACCAGGCCAATGCGCCAACCCCAAGCCGTCAACACCACGGAAATCCGCCCCAGCTGCTGATACCAAGCCAGTTCCGCCCAAACTTTGGACATGACGCCCACCACGGCAATCAGGACCGCGATAATCGCGATGACTATCCCCAAGGTCTTGTTTCCGCCCTGTGCGCCAGAATTCCCCCCACCTGCGGCGGGACGCGGCATACGGGGCGGCTGCATTCCGCCCGGACCACGCGAGGCACCTCCCGGAGGACCAGCGAAAATATTGCCAAAGAACGAACCGTTAGAGGGATGCCCTGTACTCACTTAACACCTCAGTTTCGAATTTGTACTCAGGTGTCATCTTTCCACAAAACCCCGGTGTTCTTCCATTCGGGAAGTTTTTACCCCCAGTCCCCGCTCGCCTAGCTGGTTCCCCGAAGTTTCAACTTTTGATGAGATAATAGAAATCATGAGTGAACCAAGCAACCCTTTGACGAATTTTCCTGCCGGAACGGTAATGGGCATGTCCTTTACCCCCGATGGGGACGCCCACCCGAACCCTGCCGGGGATGAACCCACGCCCTCTGCGTCTGAACAGGTTCCCGTCCCGGCTGAGATTCCCGCGATCGTGCGGGTGGTATGGGAGATTGATGCCCACGCCGAGCCGCTGACAGAGCTGCAAACCGGTCAACTCTTTACTTTGCACAAGACCGGGGAGGCCGCCAATATGTTGACGGGACACGCCCCGGATGAGCTGGTCGCCGCCATGCACGAAACCGCCGCGTCAGACCCCGAATCGTTGACGGCACTACCTTTCCAGCTGCCCCATGACGATGGTTTGGATTTCTTAGCCCAGCTGGGACGCGTGGTGTGGAGCGATGAAATCGAAGGCGTGGCCGTACTCTACGAAACGGACGCCATGGTGACCGCCGAAGATATGGCTGATGCCCCCGCTGACCCCCAGGAACGGCAAGCCTTCCTAGAGAAAAAAACGGCAGGTCAGGAACGGTCTCGTTTTGTCGTTGCCGCCACCCGCACCGAAGCCTGGTCGATTGTTCACCCGCACTTCGACACCGACCCGGAGCACATTGAACAGGGTCCGGCCTTGGTCGCGGATTTGCTGCAACTCATCACCAACGGCATCAACAGCGACCCGAACTCTGCCTCTTGACCTGCACTAACGCTGACCAAACCCGGTCTAGTGCCTACCGGAACGCCGCAGCATTTCACTGCGGCGAGGCCAAAACGGCGCCAGGAAACGGCACGCCTCGCGTTCTTGGGCGGCTCCGTCGCGGCGGGCTTTCGCAAAAGACACGATGAGCCGGCTGCGCGCCCGCGTCACCCCGACATAGCACAGGCGGCGTTCTTCCTCGATGGCAGCGGCGGTTTTGGCCAAGCTGATGGGTAGCAGCCCTTCGCTGGCTCCCGCCAGAAACACCGCTTCCCACTCGAGCCCTTTCGCCGAGTGCAGGGAAACTAAGGTCACGCCGCCAGGTTCGTCATCCCCGGTGTCTGTCCCGCTGTCAGCGGTTCCTCCCGCGAGATTCGTGACTCGGTCCTTGATGACGAAAGGAATTCGTTTCGCCCCCAAAGCCACCCCGAACAGCGCGGCTTGGGCGTTGGTGCGGAACAGCACCGCAATCTGGCTGGGTTTCAGGCCCTCCGTCAGCAGGTCTTGAATGCGGCGCGCAATTTCCTTGGCCTCAGTTTCGTCGTCTGGCGCCGCGAACCAAGACACCGCCGGGCCGGCTTCGCGTTGAGACACCAGCCGGACGGTACCGCCCAGGGACTTGCCGTCCGCCCCTTTTGCCTGAGATAGAACCTGATTCGCCAAGTTCACAATCTGGGGAGTGGAGCGATAGTCCCGGATCAGTTCCACGACTTTCGCTTCGGGATAGGTCTGGGTGAACTCGGTCAAGTATTCCGGGGTGGCGCCAGCAAAAGAGTAGATGGTTTGCGCCGCGTCCCCCACCACCGCCAGGTCGCGGCGGCGTCCCAACCAGCTCATCAACAGGTAGTTCTGTAGCGGGGAGACGTCCTGATATTCGTCCACCACGAAATAGCGGTACTGGTTGCGGATTGTCCGCGCTACGTCCTCACGCTCGTCCATCATGCCCGCGCACAGCAGCAAAATATCTTCAAAATCCAGCTGTTCTGCGGCTATTTTCGCATCCTCATAGGCGTCCAGCAGCTCCGCAACCCGCTCGGTACTCAAATCGGCTACGGCTTCGCGCCCTGCCGCCCGCGCCGCCGCGGCGTAATGCGGCGGGTCCACCAGCGACACCTTCGCCCACTCGATTTCCCCGGCTAGCGCCCGTACCTGCGCTTTTCCGAGGTTCAGCCCCAATCGCATCCCCGCTGCCGTCACCAGGGTCGCTTTCAGTCCGGTCAGGGTCGGCATGGTTCCGCCCATGACCTGCGGCCAAAAGTGCTTGACCTGCGCCAGCGCCGCGGAGTGGAAGGTGCGCGCCCAGACCTGTCCCACCCCCAGGCCTTCCAGTCGGGTTTTCATCTCTGCCGCGGCTTTTTGGGTAAACGTCAGCGCTAACACGTTTTCGGGATCGACCTGCCCGCTGCGCACCCCGTAGGCGATGCGATAGGTAATCGCCCGGGTTTTTCCGGTGCCCGCCCCCGCCAGCACACACAGTGCCCCGTGCTGGTGCTGAGCAACCTCGCGCTGCTGTTCGTCCAGTTCATCCAGCAGTTCGGCGGCGCTCAGTTCCGCACTGGGCGACGCAGCGTAACGTTTACCATTCACGGTTACCTCCCCTCGATTCCGCGTTTCATTGCTCCCCCAAGTTTCCCACACAGGATGACACCGCACGAAACCGGGGTCCTGTCCAGCGCGGATACGAAGTTATCCACAAGCACCAAATTGCTATTTGAGTTTATTATATATTGTTTGAGATGCTTTGAATAGAGGTGAGAGATTATGAAACTAAATGAGGGTATTCACTTGGTTAAGCTACCCGATGGCTCAGTCGAGCTGTGCGCCGGGCTGGAAACTATGTTTTGTTTTCCGCAGTGTTCTGAAAAGGAGTTCCAGCTGCTGCAACGCCTGGTGGCGGGCTGTACCCGCCCGGACTTATCCGACTTTGCCAAAGCCTGCCGTATTCCCCTGACCAGAGTCTCGGAAATCCTGCGAGCCTTGGTTGACGTCGAGCTGCTGCAGTTGCGCAGTCCCCGTCTGCACGGCGGACCCGACGACGGTTTTTGGTCACGAGCGGGGGGCGCCAAGATGCGTCGCGCCTACCGGAATCGCCAGGAACTGAGCGTTTCTCTCAATCGGGCCGACCGCATGGCTCAACTGTTGGCTTTAGAACTGAGCGCCGCCGGTATCGGCAAGATTCAAGTCCCCGCCACCACCCGCAGCCCCGAACCGGACTTGGAAACCTCCCTTGACACGCGGCACACCACGAAAGACCTGGTAGAACAGCGCCTGCGACACGCCGCGATCACGACCCGGCGCATCCCAGCTGACTTGGCGTTACAGTTCAGCTGGGGCATTCCCGACCCGGTGGCGGCACAAAAAGCGCTGCAGGCCAATCAACCATTTCTGGCAGTGGTGGCAGGTCATGATTTTGTCGAGGTCGGGCCGCTGGTTGTGCCCGGTTTGACCCCGTGCACGTCCTGTATCGCCCTGCACCAGGCCACCGAAGTGGCACACCTGGCAGAACGCGCCGCGAACCTGCATTGGGCAGCGTTTCCGCGGGTGGAAACCGCATTGGCCGGCGCGGGTGCGGCGATTGCAGCGGCGCAAGCCTTGGCATTCTTAGATTGCCGCGCTCTACACCCCGGTGATGTCACGCGTATCTCGGTGGACGGAATCGTCACCACGCGTCACTTCGAGGCTCACCCGGAATGCGACTGCAGTTACCTTCCGGTCGAGCTTGATGTTCCCCCGGAGCCGGCGTTTGCGAAGCGAGCCCGCGCGGTTACAGCCGCCTGATTAGGCGCCAGGAGTGGGATTTTCCGGACTGTCCGGACCTGTCCCCGGTTGACCGGAACCGTCGGGCGAATCGGCATCGGGACGGTCTTGTGACACCTCCGCATCACCTTCCGAATCAATGCCGGGCTCCAACCCTTTGGCGTATCCCAAAGTCCCTTGCAGCATAGCCTCCAAATCAGCTTCCAGCGGGTCTTTCGGGCCTTCTCCTGCCAGGCGCGCCACGAACTCGTCCGGGGCATCAAAGTCACTTTCCTCCGGCAGCAGGTCCGGGTGATCCCACAAGCCTTCCGCACCGGCTTCGCCGAGCTTGGCCACCAGTTTGGACCACAAGGCGCTGGCTTCACGCAACCGTTTGGGTCGCAGTTCCAAGCCGATGAGGGCGGCGAACGCTTTTTCGGCCGGTCCTCCAGTGGCGCGGCGCCGATTCATCATCTCTCGCAAGGCTCCCATCTGAGGTAACGTCCCGGCCAAACAACGCGTGGTCACCATATCGACCCAGCCCTCCATAATCGCCAGCAGGGTCTCCAGGCTTTGTTTTGCGGCGGTTTGGTTATTGGTCTGACTGGGAGTCAGCACACCTTGCGCGATGAGTTTGTGCAGGGCGTCTTGATCCATCGGGTCCAGGCCCTGCAGGGCCGATTCCATCGCTTGCAAATCGAAGCTGATATCCCTGGCGTAGTCCTCAATCGCCTTGGTGACATGCATCCGCAGCCACGGCACGGCGTGATAAAGCCGCACATAGGCGGCCTCGCGAGTCGCTAGGAAGGCCAGCACCGGCTCGACTTCCAGGCTGATGTCGGCAGCGAACTTTTCCACGTTTTCCAGCACTATTGCCGCTTGATTCACCTCTGCAACCGGAAGCCCGATGTCGGTCGAACCAAAGCTCTCGGCCGCCAAGCTCCCCCAAGCCTGGCCAAACTGCAGCCCGAACAGGTTTGAACTCAAAACCCCCAGCAGGGAATCCAGGTTCAGCGATGCCGGGTCGCCGTCCTTGGAAAATAGCCCCATCAGCTGTTGTAGTTCGGGCGGGCCGGAAGAAATCTCGATGTGTAAGTCGCCGTCGGCAATATGCGCAGACAGCGCCTGTTTCATGGACTCAGACGTTTTGGCAGCCACCGGGGTAACCAAGATTTTCCAGACTTCGGACGAGGCATCCAGCCACTTCGGTGCGGATAAGGCGGTATAGCTGGCAGGCGGCGGAGTGAGCGAAGTGACCGGGTCTAGGCGCAAATTAGCTTGAGACAGGGCTTGACGCACCCGGTCGGCATCAGCGGCAGTCACCACCCGGGTTGCCCCGCCCAGACGCCCCAGGGCAGTCATACGCGCCAAGTCCCAGTTCACCGGCTCATCGGAGCTGGACAGTAGGGACTGCAACGGGAAAGCAAAAATACCCTCCCCTCCGGAAAACGCCGAGAACGGGGTGCCGGAACGGAGCTTTTCCTCCATCTCACGGGCTTTTTCCTCGCCAAAGACCTGGCGCAGCATTTCGGCCCAGTCAGGCATCTCACTTTCATCCATGAGACTATAGTATCCGTGATGAACACCGATGCGCTGGATAAGGGAGCGGATACGCCTGCCCCCGAAGATTCACTGACGCTCGAATCCAAAACTGATTCGCCGCCAGAAGTCCCTGCTGACGCGCCCGCCCGCACCCGTTCCCGATGGTCTTTGAGCCGTTGGGTCCTGAGCTTTGCCCTCATCGTCCTGGGCGGGTATTTTCTGTTCCTCTATTCCTATCCTGTGGTCATCAACTATCCGGGACCGACCTTTGACGTGCTGGGCAAGGACGATAAGCAAACCCCCCTCATCGAGGTGAAAGGCGCGAAAACCTATCCAGACAACAACGGAGAACTGCGCATGACCACGGTTTCCTCCCTGGGGGGACCCGGCTCTATGGTCAGCGGTTGGGACCTGATTGTGGCGGCGTTTAGCCCAAATACCACCATCTTGCCCGAAGAAATGGTCTATCCCCGCAATGTCTCCAGCAAAGACATTAAGAAGCTCGGGGTGCAACAGATGGACCAATCCCAACTCTCCGCCGAAGCGGTGGCGCTGGAATCCTTGGGGTATGACGTGAACATCACCTGGTCCGTCGCCGAGATTGCCAAAGACTCGCCTGCGGCCGGCATTTTGCGTAAGAAAGACGTGGTGCAAACCATTGCCCGTCCCGGTCAAACCCCGCTGAAGGTCCACACTGTTGAGGACTTGCGCAAGTTCTTGGACACAGTGCCGAGCGGCGACACTGTTGAACTCGGTATCATCCGCAACGGTGAAGCCCAGACGGTGAGCATGAAAACCGCTCCGGTCAGGAAAGCGAACGGCAAAATCGGGAAGGGCTCGCAGCTCAGCATCTATTTAGCTTCGGACGTGGACGTTCCTCTGGACATCACTTTTCACCTTAAAGACGTGGGCGGACCTTCCGCGGGCACCATGTTTGCCCTGGGGATAGTGGAGCAGCTCACGCCCGAACACCTGACCGGGAAATCGGTCATTGCCGGGACCGGGACTATCGACCTGGCCGGTAAAGTCGGCCCCATCAGCGGAATTGAGCAAAAGATGGCGGGAGCAAAGGCTGACGGAGCCAAGTTTTTCCTGGCGCCGTCAGAGAACTGCAACGAAGTTGTGGGCAACATCCCGAAAGGACTGACGGTAGCGAAAATCGGGACATTTTCCGAAGCGCTGGACGTGGTGCAAAAGATACGCGATGGAAAGACCTCTGAGCTGCCCCAATGCACTCTCCCGACTCAGAAATAATAGACTGGGATTATGACTGAGATGATTGAGCGTGCAGACGGCCGTCGGGCGGACCAGCTCCGCAAAGTGACTCTACACATGGATTGGGTCAGTGCCCCGGAAGGGTGCGTGTTGGTATCTTGCGGAAACACCCGAGTGTTGTGTTCGGCCAGCTTGACGGAAGGGGTTCCCCGGTGGCGCAAGGACTCCGGTTTGGGCTGGGTCACGGCTGAGTACGCCATGCTCCCCCGCGCTACCGATACTCGCAATACCCGCGAGTCGGTCAAGGGGAAAATCAGCGGGCGCACCTCAGAGATTTCCCGGCTCATTGGACGGGCGCTGCGTGCTTCGGTGGATTACACCGCGTTGGGTGAGAACACGATTGCGATAGACTGCGATGTTTTGCAAGCCGATGGGGGCACTCGCACCGCCTCGATTACCGGGGCTTGGATTGCCTTGCAGCGCGCCATCGCCGTGGGTAGGGACAACGGTTTTATTCCCGGCAATCCCACACGCGACTCGGTTTGTGCCATTTCCGTGGGGATCATTGATTCCACGCCGCGCCTGGATCTGCCCTACGAGGAAGATTCCCGTGCCGAAACCGACATGAATGTGGTGATGACCGGCTCAGGAACTCTGGTGGAGGTACAGGGAACCGCGGAGGGCGCGCCGTTTAGCCGCACCGAACTGGACGCTTTACTGGATTTGGCCCAGGCCGGTTGCCATGATTTGACCAGATTGCAGCGCGCGGCAGTAGACAGTGCACCCGGTGCGGTATTGACGCTAACAGATGGAGTAATCGCGTGAGTATTTTGACTTCTGTGCCGGATTTACGGGATAAGGACGCTCAGAAACTGAAAGTGCCGCCGGAGGCACAGGTGGTGATGGCTACGGGCAATGCCCACAAGGTTCGGGAAGTGGAGGAGATTTTGCGTCCCTTGGTGCCGAGCCTGCACCCGGGGGGAATCGTCGCCTCAGGTACGCTGGGGGCTCCTGAACCACGCGAGGACGGTACCTCTTTTTCTGCCAACGCCCTGATTAAGGCGCGGGCCCTAGCCAGCCTGGTGGACGTGCCGATTCTGGCTGACGATTCCGGGTTGAGCGTGGACATTTTGGGCGGCGCCCCCGGAATTTTTTCGGCTCGATGGTGCGGACACCACGGGGACGACCGGGCCAACCTGGAACTGCTGTTGAACCAGCTGCAGGACATCGATGATGGCTATCGCACGGCGGCATTCATCTGTGCCGCGGTGCTGTTGGTCCCGGGAGGGGGAACATACCTGGGAAACGGGGTTATGGGTGGACGCTTAGTGCGGGAGCCGAAGGGCAAAAACGGTTTCGGATACGACCCGATTTTTATGGCGGACGGCCAGGATGTCACCAATGGCGAACTGAGCCAGGAGACCAAGAACACTATTTCGCACCGAGCCAAAGCCTTCATTCAGATAGCTCCACAGCTCGAAGCCATACTGGGAGTCCGCACCCGAATCACCCTGTGATTGCGCCGCGAAGTCGGGGAAAGCGCCCCGCTGCGGAACACAAAAAACCACAATTATCCCAATTGTCCTGACAAAGTCTGAAAATCGCCTGAAAGGATGGGGAATTTTTCTTTGATTTTTCCCCGAAGTCTAGCCTTTCGCGGGGCGAAATGGCACAATAATTAGTGAGGGCAAAGGATTGCCCTCGCGGAGTTGTTTAACTTCGCCAGAGTTTCAGGAGGAAAAAATGCTTTCAACTGATGTAGTCGGGGCTCTGAACCCCGCATTGACGAATCAGGCTTTCACGCGCCCTGCCCCGGAGCCGAGCGCGAAAGCAGACAAGCCAGAACCCATCTCGAACACCTCGAAAACCGAGGCTGCGGCTACTGGTACTCACGGTGCGTTGAACGGCAATGTTGCTGAGTTCAAGCCCGTCGTTGGCGCCTCGCAACCGACCCACGCGGATCTGCCCCACACCTACAAGTCATCGAATTCGAACCTCGATGTCATGCTGTGACGGCTATCCAACGTACTAAGGAAAGGATGGAGCCATGAACCCGATTTCTGGTGCTGCGCCGATTATGGACGCAGAAACGATGAAAGCCCTGATGGTGACCGCGGTTGCCGCTCAGACAGCCACCGCGACAAAAGCTGCTACGGCAGCCGCTGCACTGAAGGTCATGAATCCGCAAGGCGGTCTCGACGTTTACGCCTAAGGGTCAGTAATCTGATTCTCACACGCGCTCGACCGCGGTGACCTCTGGTCCCAAGAATCTGCGAGCCAGCCGCGTGAAGGTTTGTGTGTCCCCCGTTGCCAAGAACTGGTAGCGGGGGTTTGGTGTGCCCGCGCAGTCTTCAGTGTTCAACCAGTCTTTGTCCAACAGCTGACGATAGACGTCATGGGCGGTTTCTTCCGCCGAGGACACCAGGGTCACCTCCGGTCCCATAACGTAGCTGATGACGCCGGAGAGCAGCGGATAGTGGGTGCAGCCCAGCACCAGAGTGTCCACCCCCGCGTCGCGTATCGGTTCGAGGTATTCTCGCGCCACCGCTAACAACTCTGGCCCCGAGGTGATACCGCGTTCCACAAAATCCACGAATGCCGGGCAGGCTTTCGCACTGACCTGCGCTTGTTGATAAGCGTGCAGGGCGCGTTGATAGGTTTCCGTTTCAATAGTGGTGTGGGTAGCGATGACCCCGATGCGTCCGTTTCGCGTGGCGGAAACCGCGCGATGCACGGCGGGTGAAATGACCTCCAGGACGGGAATCCCCAGGGCATCATACTTTGAACGCGCCGCAAATACCGCCGTAGCCGAAGCCGTGTTACAGGCGATAACCAGCATTTTTACCCCACGTTCCACGAGTTTGTCCATGACGTTCAGGGATAGTTCTTTGACTCGTTCCACGGGTTTAGTGCCGTAGGGACTGTTAGCGGTATCCCCGATATAAATCACAGATTCTCCGGGTAACTGGTCGATGATGGAACGAGCCACGGTCAGCCCGCCCAGCCCGGAATCAAAAATCCCAATGGGTGCGTTATTCACTATCAAATCCTTTGTGTTTCAACCGTCAACGGCATGCATCAGCGTTTCCAGCCACCATGACAAAGCATTATAGATGCTGGCTATGGTGATTTCGTAAGCCGTGTAAACCCCTGCCTCCGGGTCAGATTCAGCCATCAGCTCGACTTCTTCGGCCCTAGTGTCGTTATCGATGTCTAAGGACCACCCCAGAGCCAGTCGCGCATCGTTGATGGCGGTAACCCACACTTTCAACGTCTCCGGTTTCACCACCACCGCACCGTCGCCGTTGGCGGCCCACCGCAGACTATCAGCGACGACTCGCATGGAGGCAGCCTTTTTCGCCGCCAAGTCCGGGGTGGTCAAGGCGCGCAGTTCCGCCGCTTCTTCCGGATCTTGGCTCATCGGGCGCAAGATTGCCGCAATGTAGGGGTTTGCCGGGCACGGACGCGGACCCAGGGGGTCAAAGTCCAGCGCCGCCAAGGTTTGGTCGTCGGTCATGCCCCGTGAGTTCGGTTCAAAGCCAGTGTTTCCTCGCTGGGGAGCGGCGGGTTCAGAAGTGTGTTCGCGGGGCTGTTCAGGTTCCGTCTCCGAGTCCTCGCTCGCGCCGTGCATTTCAGGACGGGACGAGATAGAAGATACCGTGTCCACGCCCAGGAGCTTCTCAAACATGAGAGTGTGCTCTTTCGGGGAGCTCGGATCCAGGTCCACCCCCATCATGTCCAGGACGTCGCGCTTTTCTTCGGCCTCCATTGCGTCAGCCAGTTCCTCGAAAATCCCCGCTAGCAAGGCCGCCTCATGCGGTTCAACCCTGCTGAACCACCCTTCTGAAGGCGCGTTCAGCGCTGCAAATGCACGCATCGTATCCGGCTCCCCTCAATCGGCTTCCTGTTCGAGCGTCGCCCAAAGACCGTATTCGCTCATGGCCAGCACATCGGCCTCCATTTGTTCACGGGTTCCGGCACTGACTACCGCCCGACCGTTAAAGTGAACTTCCTTCATCAGCCGCTCAGCACGCTCGTGCGAGTACCCGAAATAGGTTTTGAACACCCACGTCACATAGCTCATCAGGTTCACGGCATCATTCCACACCACCGTGTTCCACTGACCGGGAAGCACCCGGTCCAGCTGGGCGACCGAGGACGGAGCGTATTCGGTACCGGGTTCGACAATACTCACGTTTTAAGGTTAAAGGTTTTCTCCCAGGCGCGCAGGATTACCGCGCCCCGAAGCAAAAACGCCGGGGCTATCCTAGAGCACCAGCAGACCTACCAAACCGGCCAGGAGCAGCACCACCAGGAGGGCGACAACGACCCTGGTCACCCGGCCGCTACCGAGCTTATGCGAGTTTGACACTCGGGGAACTACGTTTTTTCGAGAAGCAGCATCATCCTTGCTCATAGCTTTATGCTACCGGCTCTCGCCGCCGCTGGCCGGGATTAACAGATTCTGGCTGGACCTACCCTCGCGGCACATCAAAGGCGCTGAGGGCCAGGGAGCTTCTGGGCGAAAACGGAAAACCCGGCGGGCACGACTATAGTTATACCTATGAATACGCGCGAAACGACTTCTCTGCTGACCGATATGTATGAGCTGACCATGGTTGACTCCGCTTTGGAACACGGGATGGGGCAGCGCCAATGCGTGTTCGAGATTTTTACCCGGCGTTTTCCCTCCTCCCGGCGTTTCCTGGTGATGGCTGGAGTGGCGCGGATTTTGGAGGGGCTCAAGCGGTTTCGTTTCGACGACTCCCAACTGAAGTACCTGTCTGATAACAAAATAGTCGGGCCGACGACGATTAAGTTCCTGGAAAATTACGAGTTCTCCGGCGACATTTTCGGCTATCCCGAAGGCGAAGTATTCATGGTGAACTCGCCGATTTTGACGGTGCGCGGGACTTTTGCCGAAGCCTGCCTGTTGGAAACCTACCTGCTGTCGATTCTCAACTTCGACTGCGCGGTAGCATCTGCGGCGTCCCGGATGACCATCGCCGCCCACGGTCGGCCCTGCCTGGACATGGGCGCGCGCCGGGTGCATGAGCGGGCAGCCGTTTCCGCCGCTCGCGCCGCCCAAATTGGCGGTTTTCAAGGCACCTCTGACTTGGAGGCCGGAAAACGGTACGGGATTCGCGCAATCGGCACCGCTGCCCACGCCTTTACCCTGCTGTTCGAGGATGAAGAAGCCGCTTTCACCGCTCAGATTGAGTCGATGGGTCCGGACACCACACTGCTAGTAGACACGTACAACGTGACCGCAGCAGTCGAGAAAGCGGTGCGGATTGCTAGAGCCGCCGGCGGGGAGCTGGGCGCGGTCCGTTTGGATTCGGGCGACCTGGTGGCGGGGGCGTTTAAAGTCCGCCAACAGCTCGATGATTTGGGAGCGACTTCCACCAAGATTACGGTCACCAACGACCTGGACGAATACGCTATCGCCGGTTTGGGAGCGGCTCCGGTCGATTCCTACGGGGTGGGCACCAAACTGGTGACCGGTTCGGGAATCCCGACTGCCGCCCTGGTTTACAAACTGGTCGCCCGCGAGGACGCAAACGGAAATCTGGAATCTGTGGCAAAACAGTCGGCTGAGAAATCGACTCGGGGTGGACTGAAGTGGGCGGGACGTGCCATCGAGGATCATACCGCCACTACCGAGCTGCTGGTGACGGCCCCGAACCGGGAGGCCGCCGCGGAATACTTGGCGAGCCGCGATGCCCGCCCGCTGCAACAGGACTTCGTGGTCGGCGGGGCTATCGACAAATCTTGGATCGGCCCCGACGCCCTGCAACGCGCCCAGCAACGCCATATCGAGGCCCGTAATGAGCTGCCTTATCAGGCGTGGCGCCTCAGCGAGGGCGAAGTGGCTATCCCCACGGAATACGTGGATCTCTAACTGTCAGAGCCGCCAAAGAAAGGCCAGCCTGGTTGACCGTTGTGGTCCCCATTCATGGATTTCATGATTTCTTTGCATGCCGGACAAATCGGGAAATTCTTCGGGTCACGCATCGGAACCCAGACTTTGCCGCACAGGGCGATGACGGCCTGGCCGGTCACCGCTGAGGCGGTAATCCGGTCTTTGCGCACGTAGTGGGCGTAACGTTCGTTGTCGCCAGGGTTGCGTTTCAGCTCGGTTTCGGTGCGTTCCAGCACCGCCGTGCCGCCTTGAGTCAGGGGTTGGCCCGCAGTTGTTTCGCTCATGCCACCATTGTAACCGCCCTGGCAACTCGCGGGACACAACCCCGGTTGTTGCTAATTTGCGTTTAAATCGGGGTTGCTGGTCTATATAACCACCAACCCCGATTTAATCGCAGATTTCAAACCACCACCCAACAGAAAACTCGTATAAAAACAAAGCCGGCCGCCACTGGGGCGGCCGCTTTTGTACGAGATTAGTCGATTACTTGTTGGACACAGCCTTCTTAAGGGTGGAGCCAGCAGAAATCTTAACGCCGTAGCCAGCGGGGATCTTGATTTCTTCGCCGGTGCGGGGGTTGCGGCCGGTGCGGGCAGCACGAGAAACGCGCTCCACGTTCATCAAACCAGTCACCTTGACGGTTTCACCCTTCTTAAGGGAGTCAATCAGGATTTCCTGGAAGGCGGACAGCGCACCGTCAGCTTCGGTCTTGGACAGGCCAGCCTTCTTAGCAATCTCAGCAACAAGTTCAGTACGATTCACAGACATGTGATTCCTTTCGGATAGATCGTCGATTTCACTTTGGTGAAATCCTCCATTAGAGACTACGCAAATTTAGCGCATTTGTCAGCGAGTTAGCAAACAATTCTCGAATTTTTCGCGGTGTTTTCCCCTTTGGATTCACTTGTTTCACAACGGTCACAAAAACACCACGGATTTAGCCCTGGCAGGGCGCACTAGGGCGGGTCGGCACCGGGTACTTGCCCTACAGCATTTCGCGGCGTAGCTCCCCCGGATCGCGGGAAGACAGATCGCTGAGGGTCACGTCCAGCATGGTGAACGCTCCAGTTTCGCCTCGGGCGGCTTTCCGGGCGCACGCCCGCGCCGCTGCGACCAGCACGGAGCCGGTGAACTCGGGGTTGGAATCAAGTTCCAGGCTAAACGTCAAGGATTGCCGGACCTCCGGCGAAGTGCAGCCGGTGCGAATGACCCGGCCGGCGTGTGGCATCCCGCTGTGGTTTTGCTCCATCTCCGCCGCGGTAATGAAAGTCACGGTCGTGTCATAGTCGGCGAAATAGTTGGGCATGGCTTTGATTTCCGCTTCAATCCGGGCGGTATCCGCCCCCGGCTCGGCCACCACGAAACACTCGCGGGTATGCATCTGGCGAGCGCTAAGTTCCCCGGTATGCCCCGCCTGCACCGCCGCCACGGTATCGGGGACCGGAACAGTGTATTGGCGGGCATCCACTACCCCATCCAGGCGGCGAATCGCATCGGAGTGCCCTTGTGACACCCCACGTCCCCAAAAGGTAGTGGTGCGCCCTGAAGGCAAAACGGCATCCCCCAGCACACGCAACATCGAAAACAGCCCCGGATCCCAGCCGCAGCTGATGATGGCGCAATGTCCCGCGACCTGAGCCGCCGCATCAATGCGGGAAAAATATTCAGGAATGCGCGCGTGGGTGTCAAAAGAATCCACGGTGTGAAACCACCGGCTGGTCGCGACCCCCTGTTCCATCAAATCCGTGGCAGAGCCGCCGCAGTTAATGCAAACATCGATGTCATCGGCGTAATCAGGCATATCCTCCACGCTGGCCACCGGAGCACCAAGAGTTTTCACCGACTGGGGATCACGGCGGGTAAACACTACCGCCAGCTCTAAATCCGAGGCGAGCCCCAGAGCTTTTTCGACGCCGCGTCCCAAATTGCCATAACCGTTGATTGCTACGCGCTGCATTGATTGACCTTACTTTCAGATAACAATTTTTCGATTATCCTACAAATCGGGCATATCCCCTGCAAGTTAGCGTATCAATACGTGACACGCCGCCCTGATTACCGGACTGACGCACCCCTGACCGTACCTCGAGCACATCCCGGACAAAACCCGAAATACGGTCTTTCCGGTTTTGGAATGTAAGATTTTCTGCGGAGAGAACCTGCGGTGAGTTTAATAACCGAAATGCCTCCGGCTGTCCCCACCGCAAAATCGAGAGAACAAAAAGGAAGATTATTTTGGTAGATGTCAGTGTGGTCCCCGAGCAGAGAGCCTCGTGGTCAGGAAAACTAGGTTTCGTCCTCGCGGCAGCCGGTTCAGCGGTCGGACTGGGCACAATCTGGCGTTTCCCTTACCTGGCGGCGCACTACGGCGGGGGCACGTTTATCTTCGTGTTCTTTATCTTTATGCTGACCCTCGGCGTTTCACTGCTAATTTTGGAGATTTCACTAGGGCGAAAAACGGGCGAGTCCATCATTGCTGCCTTTGCTTCTTTCGGGAAAAAATACCGGTTCATCGGCGTGTTTATCGCCGCGGTTCCTTTCGTCATCGCCTCGTTTTACGGGGTGGTGGGCGGTTGGGTGACCCACTATATGTTCGCCTACGCGGCTGGCATGACAAAAGAGCTGGCTGACGGGGGCGAGAGCTTCGGGGCGTTTATCTCTGACGGTCCGCAGTCCGTGGCGTTCATGCTGCTGTTCGGAGCGATTTCGTTCATCATAGTAGCGCTGGGAGTCAACGGCGGGGTGGAACGGGCCAACCTGATTATGATGCCGGCGTTGATTCTGGTTTCGCTGTTGATTGGCATCTTTACTTTGACCCAGCCCGGCGCGCTGGAGGGCCTGAAATACTTCGTGGTCCCCGATTTTTCCAAGTTTTCACTAGAGCTGCTCATCGCCGCCCTGGGCCAAACGTTCTTTGGTTTGTCGCTGGCCGCGGCGACGATGGTTACTTACGGGTCTTACATGAAAAAGGACGTCTCCATTACGTCCTCGGCTTTCCAAACGACCACCACAACGCTGGGGATCAGCCTGTTAGCGGGGCTGATGATTATCCCCGCTACGTTCGCGACCCTGGGTTCCGCTGACGAGGTGGCCAAGAATTCGGGGCCGTCTCTGATGTTCTTGGTTATCCCGAAGGTGTTTGAAAAGTTTGGTGGCATCGCCACCGTCATCGGTTTCGTGTTTTTCCTGCTGGTCATGTTTGCGGCCCTGACCAGCATGATTTCCCTGGTGGAGGCCTGTGTGTCCATCTTGCAAGACACCTTGGAATGGAAACGGCGCAAGGCGCTGTTAGTCACCGTTATAGTGCTGAGCGCTACGGGAATCATCGTGACCCTGGGCTACAGTTCACTGTCCTTTATCCAGCCTCTCGGGGCCGGTTCGACCATACTGGACTTCCTGGACTTCCTGACCAGCTCGGTGATGATGCCTCTGGGCGGATTGCTGATGTGCCTGTTCTTTGGGTGGATACGCAAACCTGAAGTCCTCATCGACGAGGTGCGTGTCTCCGGGGACTTCAAGCACTCGCGGCTGTGGAGCGTGATGATTAAATACATCGCTCCTATCCTGCTGGTGGCGATCTTTATCACCAGCGTGCTGAAAACGTTTGGTGTTATCAGCTTCTAAATATAGTTTTGCCTCCGGCGAGTCACTCACCGGAGGCAAGAACTTTTACAGCTCCACGAGTTTGCGCCGCTGCAGCCGCAGGGTCACGTCGGCGTTGCGGGCCAGCTCTTTCGAGTGGGTTACCACGATGACGCACTTACCTTCCTCGTGAGCGGCCTTCTGGAGGATTTCGGTCACTCCCGCGGCGGTCGTTTCGTCCAGGTTGCCGGTCGGTTCGTCAGCCAAAATGACCGGCGCTTGTGACACCAGGGCGCGCCCGATGGCGACCCGCTGTTGCTGGCCGCCGGAAAGCAACAGGACGTTGCGTTTCGCTTCTTTCGCATCCAAGCCCAGCTTTTCCAACATGTCCGTGCTGGCTTTCGAGTTGACCAGGCGCAGGTTCTCTAGCGGGGTCAGGTAGTCGATGAGGTTGTAGTTTTGAAACACCAGGGAAATCTGGTGCTTGCGATGGTAGGAATAGCCCTTATTTGCGATGTCCTCCCCGTCGAAACGGACCGTGCCCGCGGTCGGGGCATCCAGCCCGGCTAACAAACTCAACATGGTGGATTTGCCGGCCCCGGAGGCTCCCAGAATGGCATAGAACTTGCCCTTCTCAAACTCATAGTTGACGTTGTCCAGGACTTTTGCCCCCGCCCCTTTGTAGGTGTAATCGATTTGATCCAACTGTAAAATGCTCATTTTTTCTCCTTAACTCAGCTTGGAAAGAATAGTTTTCGGGGTTTGACGCATGATGGGAAACAGCGCCATCCCCAGCGCGATGATGATGACCAGGAAACCAAGGCCCAGGGACATCGCATTCCCCGCGATTCCGCTGGCGGGCGCTAACGCCGCTAACGTCTCATTTCCGGCTTTGGCCAGCACCAGCTGACCCAAACTGTTTGACAACAGCCGTCCCAGGATGACTGCCAACACGGCGCCGATGGCTCCGAACAGGACCGCCTCCAGGAGGAACTGCAACCCGACTTCCAGTTTCGTCTTGCCCAGGGACAGCAGGATGCCAATCTCGGGCAGTCGCGAACGCACCCAGAACGTCGCCACCAGAGCCAAAACCAGGGCTCCCGCCAGGCAGAATCCCCACAGCAGCATTCCCAGCATCTGGTCGACCCCGGAAATGGCTTGGAGTACATCGGCGAACTGCGCCGAGTTATTTTCCAGGCTCAGCTTTGGGGCCGTGGCCTGGGCCGCTTTCAGGACCTGGGGCAACTGGTCAGCCCGTTCGGTAAAGTAACGTGCCGTGCTGACCTGACCGCCGAGCTTTTGCAGGGCATCAAGGTTCGTAAACACCTGGTTTTCGGAGTTTCCCGAAGGCATCCCGGTGCGGTTTTCGGCTTTCCCGGAATAAATCCCCCCAATCTTTAGCCGCACCACGGTGTTTTCGTGGCGCAGTTCCAGGGTGTCTCCCAGGTGTAGAGAATTTTTCTGGGCAAAGTCGCGGTGAATCATTGCCTCGACACCAGGTTTACCGATGTGAGAGCCCTGTTCCAGGGTATAGATTTTCCCCAAGAACTCCGGGTTCAGCGACGAATCGCTGGTGCCTTTGATTCCCATCAAATCCCCACCGAACTCGGGATCCAACTGAATCCCACCGGCGGCGCTGACCAGTGTCGCGTTCTCCGGTTTCGCCCACGCTTCACCTTCATAGGCGTGACGTTTCACCCCCGGCAGTTCCGCGAGTTGTTTGCGGGTCTGGTCCGGGAGCGGACCGGTTTGGCTGGTAGCGGTGAATCCCGCCAAAACGTTGGAACTGATGGCATCACGCACACTCAACATGGTGGATTTCACCCCGGATTGAGCCACAAGGGCGGTAAACACCAAGGTGATAATCGCCACCATCAGCAGGCTGCGCCGCGGCCGACGGACGACCGAACGCCAAGATCGTGACCACACCCCGTTCATTTGTTATCCACCAACAGGGCACGCGGGCTCTTGCGCAGCATCGGCAGGGACGCAATGACCACGACAATCGCAATCAGCACCAGCACCATAACCGCAACCTGAGTAGCGGAGGCCAGGCTCAGGTCAACAGTGAGTTTCTCTAGCGTCTTCATGGACGCCGAAGATTCCATATCTGCCCCGAACTGGCCAGCCTTCGCCATTTCTTGGGCGGCTTGGTGATTGACCGAGGACAGCACGGAGGTACCCATGCCCTGCGCCAGCATTCCCGCCCCAAAGTAAGACAGGACGAAAGCAGGAATGGCAATAAAGATTAGCTCCAGGGCGTACTGTGCCATAATGCTCGCTTTCGTCACCCCCATCGACAGCAGGGTTCCCGTCTCTTTCTTGCGTTCGTTGAGCCACAGGCACAGCACCAGCGCCAAAATGGCCCCGGCCAGCACAAAGGTAGCGACTGTAGTGGTGCGCATGACGCTGCGGATCCCGTCAATCGCACCGGTGATACCAGCGAGATATTGGGTGGAACGGGTCAGCTGGTAGCTGCGCCAGTCGATGTCTTTGGTGGAGGCGGCTTTCACCACGTCGTCAAAGTTGGCGCCCTTTTTCACGAAGAAGTTCGCGTCTTGATAGATTTCGGTCGCGGGCGTGACGTTGTACAGAGTCCGGGTGGTGTCCAGGTCGGTGAACACGGTGTTAGAGAACAGCTCGTTACGTGATACCGCCCGGTCCGCGTTCGATCCGGACACAAGTCCGACGATTTCGGTGGTGACTTCATTAGTCGAATGGTTTTGGTTATCGGCGTCATAAGGGTTGCCCTTGAGTTTCAGTTTGCTGCCGATAGTCAGGTGATTGGCTTTCGCCAAGTCCTCGTTGATGATGGATTTGTTTTTGTCCTGGGCGTTCAGGTGGCGGCCCGCCACCAGCTTTAACGCCCCGGAGCGGAAGTTATTGTCCATCTTGGTGTCGTTGACTCCCCACACGTTCACGGCGTTGCCGAACTGGGCTTCTTTCGTTTCGTCATAGTCTTGACGGTCGAGTTTTTGGGCTTTGGCGTCCACCAGGTCAGCGGTGACGTTCTGGCGGGCGACGTAGTTTTCCACCCCGTCCATCCCGGCGATTTTTTTGATATCCGCGGGCTTCACGTTCCCGGCACCTCGCGGGGTGCCGGTGTTGAACTGGGTATTGTTCCCCAACACGAAGCCCTGCCCGGTTTTCGCATCGATTTCCGCCGCAGTGGCGTCAGTAGCGCGGGACACCGCGTTAGCGGACATCAGCACCGTAGACATCGCCAGGAAAATAGCGAAAATGATGATGGTTTTGATTCGTTTCCGGGCGACGTAACGCCAGGATCTTCCTACGAATGACAATAGATTCCCTCCTGTCGAAATGTTTTAGCGTAAGCATAGTGATTTCATTTGCTTAGTAAGCATAAGCAAATGCGGCTCCGCACCGGCCCCCGGAACCTCATACCTGGGTAGTAACCTGCAAATCCGTCCTCAGACCGGGGAACCAGGCAAATCTCGAAATGGGGAGGAGAGCCCACCACAAAGAACTTCAGGCTACCGGAGCAAAACCGGACCGTAGCAAAATCACTCTAAAAATGGGGAATTCCGCGGAAGCCCGCGGAATTCCCTCAGGAGACTGCTAGCTCAAGCGAGCCTGCAGGTTCTCATCCAACGCATTCATGAAGTCGTCGCTGGTCAGCCACGGGGTGTCCCCGCCGACCAACAGCGCCAGATCCTTGGTCATCTGACCACCCTCGACAGTCTTCACAATGACATCCTCGAGCGTCTCGGCGAACTCAATGACCGCCGGAGTGTTATCGAGCTTGCCGCGATGCGCCAGCCCGCGCGTCCAGGCATAGATAGAGGCAATCGGGTTGGTGGAAGTCTTTTCCCCGCGCTGCCAAGCCCGGTAGTGGCGCGTCACCGTGCCGTGAGCCGCCTCGGCCTCAACCGTGCGCCCATCCGGGGTCATCAGCACGGATGTCATCAACCCCAGCGAGCCAAAGCCCTGCGCCACCGTGTCAGACTGCACGTCACCGTCATAGTTCTTGCAAGCCCACAGATAGCCGCCCTCCCACTTGAGAGAACTGGCGACCATGTCGTCAATCAACCGATGCTCATAGAGCAAACCGACCGCCTCAAACTTGGCCTTGAATTCGGATTCGTAGACCTCGGCGAAAATGTCTTTGAACTGGCCGTCATACGCTTTGAGAATCGTGTTCTTCGTGGACAGGTAAACCGGGTACTTCCGGACCAGAGCGTAGTTAAAGCAGGCGTGGGCGAAATCCCGGATGGAATCGTTAAAGTTGTACATGCCCATGGTGACGCCGCCCGCTTCGGGCATGTGAATAACCTCGTGCTCAATCGGGGCGGAACCATCATCAGGCACCCAGCTCAACATCACCTTACCGGCACCGGGAACCTTAAAGTCAGTCGCCTTGTACTGGTCGCCGAACGCGTGACGCGCCACCACAATCGGCTTGTCCCAGCCCTTCACCAATCGGGGGACGTTTTGCATGATGATGGGTTCGCGGAAAATGACCCCGCCCAGAATATTGCGGATAGTGCCGTTGGGGGACTTCCACATTTTCTTTAGTCCGAATTCCTCCACGCGGGCCTCATCAGGGGTGATGGTCGCGCACTTCACGCCCACACCGTACTTCTTAATGGCATTGGCGGAATCGACAGTGACCTGATCCTCAGTCTTGTCGCGATTTTCGATACCCAGGTCGTAGTACTTCAGGTCCACATCCAGGTAAGGCAAAATGAGTTTTTCGCGAATCTGTTGCCAAATAATGCGGGTCATCTCATCGCCATCGAGTTCGACAACCGGATTTTCCACTTTGATCTTCGCCATTTTTACTCCTTGTAGAGGTCAATTTTCCGGGCTTATCGCCACCACCGAAATTTTACTCGATATCGAGATAAATTTCCAGGAAAGTTTCCCCCGGAGTTGCGATTGGTTTCCCGCGAAGACCCAGCGGCCTTACTTCACCAGCTTGTCAGCGTAAAGTTCCTCAATTTCGGCAGCAAACGCCGCGGCGGCTTCCTTGCGCTTCACCTTCATAGACGGGGTCAGCAGACCGTTCTCAACAGTAAAGGCGGTCGGCAAAACCTTGAACTTACGGATGGATTCGGCGCGGGACACGCGGGCGTTGACTCGCTCCACGGCTCGAGAAATCGCCTGGAGAACCTGGGGGTCTTTGGAGGCAGTCAGCGCGTCCATCGTAGGCATACCGTGGTTCTTTAGCCAGGTCGGCAACATATCCGCATCCAGGGTAATCAGGGCGGACACGAAAGGCATCCCCTCGCCTACCACCAACACTTCGTTAATCAGGGCATACTGACGCAGCGGATCCTCCAGCACGGAAGGAGCCACGTTCTTGCCCCCGGCAGTGACGATAATGTCCTTGGCGCGCCCGGTAATTCTGACGAAACCGTCCTGGTCAATAGTCGCCAAATCGCCGGTCTTAAACCAGCCATTTTCAAAAGCGGCCTCAGTTTGTTCCGGATTATTGTGGTAGCGGTGGAAGATGGCCGGGCTCTTTGCCAGCAGCTCGCCGGTGGGGGAAATCTTAAGGTCAGTAGATGCCACGGCGGGACCGACCGTGCCGATACGGTAATTCTTAATGTTGTTGAAACACAGCGGCGCACAGGTTTCGGTCAATCCGTAGCCTTCTAGTACCGGCATCCCAATGCCGCGGAAAAAGTGCCCGAGTTCTTCGCTCAACGGTGCCCCGCCGCAGATCACAAACTTTAGATTCGGTCCAAACAGCGACAAAATCCGGCGATAAACCAACTGGGAATACACCAAACGTTTCGTCCGCAGCCGCCGGCTGGGACCTTCCGCGGTATCCAAAGCACGTGAATACGCTTCGGCGACCTTTACCGACCGAGAGAACAAGATCCGCGAAATCCGGTGCGCTCGGGCTTGAACCTGAGCCGTGTTGTAAATCTTTTCCAATACCCGCGGCACCACCATCACATAGGACGGGGCGAATTCCTGCAGGTCAGTAATGAGGTTGCGGATATTGGGAGCATGACCCAGGGTGCCCGCCCCCCACACTTGAATCAACTGCAGGTATTGAGCCAAAACGTGAGCCAGAGGCAGGAACACCAGCAGCCGAGAGGACGGATACCCCGCGATTTCTGGCATCCACTTCATGCCGTTGGCCAGCAGTTCCATCCAGTTCCCGTGCGTGATTTCCACGCCTTTGGGCTTTCCGGCGGTACCGGACGTATACACAATCGTGGCCAAATCGTCGATGGTCACCGCATGAGAACGCTCATCAACCTGGAAATCAGGAACGTCCATACCGGCCTTTTTGATTCTGACTACCGCGGAATCCTCCAGGCACAACACGTGTTTCAGGCTGCGGCCGCAATCCTGTTTCGAGCTGACCAGCTCACGCATCGCGTTCGTTTCGCACACCACCAGAGAGGGGTCGGAATCCTCCAGAATCCACGCGATTTGTTCTGCAGAATCCGTCTCATAAATGGGAACCAGCACCAGTCCCGCGCAGAATCCCGCGTATTCCAGCAGCATCCAGTCATATGAGGTGTGACCCATGATGCAGAAGCAATCCCCGGGCTGCAAGCCCATCCCAATCAAGCCACGCGCCACCGAGTGAACGTCCTCGTTGAACTCCACAGCCGTCATTGACCGCCACCCGCCGAGCTCGGTCTTGCGGTCTAACAGTTTCGCGTTGGGCAGGCGACGCACCCGATCCTCTAGAGTCCAAGGTAAAGTTTGGTGCGTCTCGGCAGTAAACAACCGCGGGCAATGCCAAAACCGCTCGCCGTCCACTTCCACCCATCCGGGCTTGTCCATTGGATTTTGTGCCCGCGTGGTAATCTCATCTCGATTGTTTCGTCTCTCATCAGCCATAGGGTTAGCTTACCAACTTTCTAAATTTTCCCGCTATCGAGTTATCGCAGTTCATTCCGGCAATACCAGCATCACCAGGGTAATCCCCGTTGCCGCTGCAACCAGTACCGTCACATCAAAGATAGTTCCCCGCGCCCTGGTCCATGCGTGACGGTTAGTCAGGCGAAACACCGCCAGCGCCAGCAGCGCCACAACCAGGCCCCAAACCGCCGCTTGCCACCATCCGACTACGGACAACACCAACAGGACCACTACCGCGGCCCCTAACAGCAGCACTTGGACACGGCTGGGGGCATCGAACGGATGCGGACCCGAGTCAGGCACCAAGACGGGCTGGTCAGGTGTCACTGAATCCAGTGCCTGCCAGTCCGGCACGGCGGGTTCGGAGTTTTGGGAGTCAGGGGTGTTCAACAGTTTCCCTTGATGGTTTCTGGGTCGGTTACAGTAATCGGGAGGGGGCGGCGAGACCGGCAATCACCAAATCACCGCTCCCGCCAGTGCTTCTAGTGGAAGAAGTGACGCACCCCGGTGGTGAACATCGTGACCCCGGCCTTTTCACACACATCAATGGTTTCCTGGTCACGGATAGAACCGCCGGGCTGCACGATGGCTTTCACCCCCGCGTTAATGAGGATTTGCGGCCCATCGGCAAAGGGGAAGAACGCGTCGGAAGCCGCGACCGCTCCGCGGGCTCGCTCGGGTGGAGCCGCCACCGCCAAATCCTCGGCACGAGCGCCTCCGGCCACATCGCTTTGACTCGCGGCGGCATCTCCGGTTTCACGTCCGCCCAGGGTGTTGGCACGTTCCACCGCCAGTTTGCAGGAATCCACTCGGTTGACCTGGCCCATGCCGATGCCGACCGTCGCCCCGTCATGCGCCAAGAGAATGGCGTTAGACTTCGTGGCGCGGATTGTCTGCCAAGCAAACTCCAGGTCGTGCAGGGTCGCTTCGTCAACGTCAGGACCGCACACCTTGGTCCACCCGCTGGAACGGTCCCCCGGCTCCGCCACGTCATCACGCTGCTGAGCCAGGTATCCCCCGCTGACCTGGCGCACTTCCAGGGCCCCTCGGGCTGGCGGGGTGACACGCAGCACGCGCAGGTTCTTCTTTGCTGCCAAGGCTTTCACTGCCCCCGGCTCATAGGACGGAGCCAGCACTACCTCGGTAAATATCGGGGCAATCTGTTTCGCCAACTCCACCGTCACCGGACGGTTCACCGCGATAACACCGCCGAAGGCACTGACCGGGTCACAGGCGTGGGCTTTGCGATGCGCGGTAGCGACATCAGCGGCTACCGCAATGCCGCAAGGATTGGCGTGTTTGATAATCGCCACGCAAGGCTCCGCGTGGTCATAAGCTGCGCGTATCGCCGCGTCCCCGTCCGTGTAGTTGTTGAACGACATTGCTTTGCCATGCAGCTGAATCGCGTTGGCGATGCCGGGAGCCGGCTTGGACTGGGGGTCCGAACCGGCTCGGTCGCAAGCCTCGATATCGTCCAGCTCGGGGTGGTGAGCGCAGGCGGGACAGTTGCAATCCCCGTCGGGATTCTCTTCCATCATGTCCGCAATCTGTTCAAGGTCTACGTAAAGAGCCGCGGACTGATGCGGGTTCTCCCCGTAACGCAGGGTGGCAATTCGATCCCCAGAGAGCTCCACCCATTCCGACATCACGGAATCTTCATCCGATTCATCTTGCGACGCCACCGCGCCGATACTTTCCATGGCGAAACGAGTAATCTGGTCGTCAAACCAGGTAGCAATGGCGGCGTCATATTCAGCGGTATGCGCGAAAGCCTGAGACGCCAAAATTCGGCGCTCGCGCAGGTCAAAGCCACCTGCCCGGACTGCTTCGATGACGGTGTCGTAGGCGTAGGGTGACACCACGACCGCCACCGAGGGGTGGTTCTTTGCCGCGGCGCGCACCATGGAAGGCCCGCCGATGTCAATCTGTTCCACGCAGGCGTCAAAGTCGGCACCGCTGGCTACCGTGTCTTCGAAGGGGTAAAGGTTGCACACCACCAGGTCTATCGGCTCGACCTGCAGGTCCTGCAGTTGCTTGACGTGGTCAGGTTTGCGCCGATCTGCGAGGATGCCGGCGTGAATGTGCGGGTGCAGGGTTTTTACCCGCCCTTCCAAGCATTCGGGAAAGCCCGTCACGTCTTCTACCGGGGTGACGGGGAGACCCGCTGCCGCAATCTTTTTTGCGGTGGAGCCGGTGGAAATGATTTGCACACCGGCTTCGACCAGAGCCCGCGCCAGTTCCTCCAGTCCGGTTTTGTCCCACACGCTAATCAAAGCCCGCTTGATGGGAATCTGAGTTTCCCTATTCCGATTTGTCGTTTCCGCCACCTTGCCTTGCCTTCCTTCATCGGGTTCATCGTTTGTATTTAAAAATCAACGGTTATTCGGGCCTCTCTCGGGAGCCGCAACCGCGGTGCCGCAAAAAGAAGCCTCACGGTTCAATCCTAGTCACTTTCAAAACCGGCACGAACTTCGTCGATCCACCAGCCGTGCTGCACCATCCGGCCGACGCTGTCGACTAACTGGGCACGTTCAGCGACTTTGATTCTCTCAGTCAACGATTCGAGGTCGTCATCGTCGTGGACCGGAACCGCCACCTGGGCCAGAATTGGGCCGGTGTCCATGCCCGGATCGACAATGAACAGCGTCGCCCCCGCCAGTTTCACTCCGGCTCGCAGCGCATCGCGCGGTCCATGAATGCCCACGAAAGAGGGCAGCAGCGAATTGTGGGTGTTAACCACGCGGGAGGGCCACTGAGCTAAGAATTTCGGACCCAAAATTTTTAGAAATCCGGCGCTGACGATTAAATCCGGTTCCCAGGACTGCACCGCTACCGTCAGCGCGCTATCCCAGGCTTCCCGATCGGGAAAGTCCCCCAAACAAACCGTGGCAGTGGGAATCCCTTGTGATTGTGCCCATTGCAAACCCCCGGCTGTTTCCCGGTCGGAAACGACCCCCACTATTTCCGCGCCGTAAGCGGGGTTCGCGGTCGCTTTGTAGAGCGCCTGAAGATTAGAACCTTCCCCGGAAATTAGCACCACCAGGCGGGAGGGGCGGTTACCGGGCAGCGTTAAGACTCGCTTCGTCATAAGTCGATTCTAGCAGTGGGAAGGGCCTCCGGATTCTTGCCCGAGACCCGCACCGCGAAGCGCCGGGTTGCTTCACGCGTCCACGGATGATTCAGCAGGGCGGTCACCACGAAAGGCACCCCCCAAGCCAGCACCCCCGCGTAGAGGGTCGAGCCGAGAGGACCCACGTTCACCAGACGGCCCGGCCCTAGTGAACCGCTGACAAACCACACGATGAGCAGCCCGCCCAGCAGCAATCCCGCCAGGAACAGGGCCAGAGACAACGCGGTGTCAGCCAGTCCGAGCTGATGACGTCCGCCAAGGTAAAGACCCAAGCCAATCGCTAGTGCCACCGGGAAAATCAGAGGCCACCACCCTACCGGCACGTCCGGCAACCACGCCAACACCGGCACCGGCGGCAAGTCACCCCCAATGACTTGGCCGGGAGAAAACACTGTCCCTTGACCCAAGCTGATGCCCGGACCGGTAATCCACGCCGCACTCCACACCAGCAAAGTCGGCAGGTAAGCAAGGATGACCAGGACCATCGCCACGGAACCGAGCACGTCCGGTTTCAGTCCGGTCCAGATGGTGCGCATTTGCTCCCAGCCGGTAAACATGGCCGCAACCAGGAAAACCAAGGAAAGAGCCGCGCCGCCTGCAGCGAGTACCCGCAGGCAGCGGCTCGCCAAACTCAGCCACGGCCACGGTTCACCCTCGGGAAAGAACGCGGTCACATTCCACCAGGTCAGATGTCTGGCCACGGCAAAGAACACTATCACTGCGAAAAATAACGAAAAAATGAACGCGCGCCACACCACCAGGGAAACTGCAGCAAAACCCAGACACACCCAGCACGGAACCAGGAAGGCCAACAGACCCCACACCAAAGCCGCGGCGTTCGGGGGTTTTGCTGCCCGCAAACTCGCTGCCAGCATCAGCCCAATCAGCAGGGTCAGCCCCCACGGCGTGAGGGAAAAACGCATCGTTTCGCTGGAAAACTCGGCGCGGAGGGCGGCGGCAAAAATAGCATTGCCCACCGCCAGGGCATCGCTCCACTTCGTACCTTCTTCGGAAGGAGTGGTCGCTGTGGGCATCCACACCGCAATCGCCAGAAGCACCAGCACCGCCCAGCTAATCGCCCAAGTCTGGAATCCCAGCCACAGGGAGCGCCAAGTTCCGGCAGGGAACATTTCGTCGCGGGTAGGTTTGCGGAATACGGAACGGAAAACAGAGCGGAAATCGAGGCGGCGAAAACGTTTTGTCGCGTTCAGTCCCGCAGAACCGGCGCTGGTCAGGGACCCGGGCGAACCTGTGCGTTCCTCGCTGGGCTCGGTCGGCAGGGATTGGCCGTCAGGAGCGGTGTTGACGCGACGCTGACGCCTCCCCGGACGAGTCGGGGGACGCTGACCAGGACGGTTAGACCGTGCGTCCATAACTCTCCTCCCCGGCGCCGTGAGCCGCGCCTCGTCCAACCTAAGTATAGGAAACCCACAGAACCGCGCGGACTTGCCACACCGAAGAGGCCGCCCACGAAGGCACGGCGGGTTTCAGCTTGAGCGACAGAAATTCGCGATTAAATCGACGTTGCTGGCCTATATATCCACCAACCCCGATTTAATCCCCAATTAGAAACAACCCCTGCCGGAACACCCGAGCAATCAGCCTAAAAAAGGGCGCGGCCGAAACCTCAGTTCCGACCGTGCCCCTCTTCGAAAGCTAGGGCAAAACCCTATTTGCTCTGCATGATTTCCCGGGCGATGCGCGCGGTTTCGCTCGGCGTCTTGCCAACGCGCACCCCCACGGCCTCGAGGGCTTCTTTCTTGGCGGCCGCGGTGCCGGAGGAACCAGAGACGATAGCGCCCGCGTGCCCCATGGTCTTGCCTTCGGGTGCGGTGAAGCCCGCCACGTAACCCACTACGGGCTTGGTGACGTGCTCTTTGATGTAGGCGGCCGCGCGTTCCTCGGCGTCCCCGCCGATTTCACCAATCATCACAATCAGTTCAGTATCAGGATCCTGCTCAAAGGCCTCGAGGGCATCGATGTGGGTCGTGCCGATAATCGGGTCACCGCCGATACCGATGCAGGTAGTGAAGCCCAGGTCACGCAGCTCGTACATCATCTGGTAGGTCAGCGTGCCGGACTTGGACACCAAGCCGAGCTTGCCGCGCGGGGTGATGTCGCCGGGGGTGATACCGACGTTGGACTTGCCGGGGCTGATGATACCGGGGCAGTTCGGGCCAATCATGCGCACCCCGTGAGACTTCGCGTAGGCAAAGGCGGCATTCGTGTCCTGGACGGGAATGTGCTCGGTGATGACCACCACCAGTTCCATGCCGGCATCCACGGCTTCGATGATGGCGCCTTTCGCGCCCGCCGGGGGTACAAAGATGACCGAAGTGTTCGCGCCAGTCGCGGCCTTGGCATCAGCAACCGTGCCATACACCGGGACGCTGACGGTACCGCCCTGAACCGAGTCAGCCAGCGGGCCGTAGGGAACGACGTCGAATTCAACGGTGGTTCCGGCCTTTTTCGGGTTCGTGCCAGCGACCACTTTGGTGCCGTAGGCGAGCATCCGGGTCGTGTGCTTGCGGCCCTCGGAGCCGGTCATGCCCTGGACAATTACTTTGGAGTTTTCATCAAGAAAAATCGACATTGTGGTGCTTCTCCTTTACTTCGCGGCCAGCTGTGCAGCCTTGTCGGCGGCTTCGTCCATCGTTTCCATCATGGTGACCAAGGGGTGATTGGCGGCTTTCAGAATCGCACGCCCCTCCTCAACCTTGTTGCCGTCCAAGCGCACCACCAGGGGTTTCGTCGCCTGGTCGCCGAGAATCTGGAGCGCGCCGATAATGCCGTTTGCGACCTCATCGCACGCGGTGATGCCGCCGAAAACATTGACGAAACAGGATTTGACCTGCGGGTCGGTCAGAATCACATCCAGACCTTTTGCCATGACCTCGGCCGAGGCGCCCCCGCCGATGTCCAGGAAGTTTGCGGGCTTTGTTCCGTACTTTTCCCCGGCGTAGGCCACCACGTCCAGGGTAGACATAACCAGACCAGCACCGTTACCAATGATGCCGACCTGGCCTTCCAGACGAACGTAGTTCAACCCGGCCTCCTGCGCCTTGAGTTCACGCTCGTCAGCCGCCTTGTGGTCGACCAGTTCAGCGTGTTCGGGGTGACGGTAGCGGGCGTTGTCATCCAAAGTGACCTTGCCGTCCAAGGCGATGATGTCGCCCTGCTTGGTTGCTACCAGCGGGTTTACCTCCACCAGGGTGGCATCCTCGCCGGTGTAGACATCCCACAGTTTCAGGAATACCGGGACGACCTTCGCGGCGGTCTGCGGGTCGAATCCAGCTTCGTCAGCAATCTGGCGAGCCACGGCCTCGTCCATGCCAGAAGCGGGAATCGGCACCTTCGCCAGCGCTTCAGGCTTTTCTTTGGCGAGCTGTTCGATTTCCATGCCGCCTTCGACCGAGCACATCGCCAGGTTTTGGCGGTTAGCACGGTCAAGCAGAATCGAGAAGTAGAACTCCCGGTCAATGTCGGCACCAGCCGCCACCATCACGCGGTAAACAGTGTGGCCTTTAATGTCCATACCCAAAATCGCTTGGGCGTTAGCTTCGGCTTCCTCCGCGCTGCGAGCCAGCTTAACACCGCCAGCCTTACCGCGACCACCGGTCTTAACCTGAGCTTTTACTACTGCCAGCGGAGCACCCAAGGCGGTGAAAGCAGCCTTGGCCTCCTCCACAGTGCTTGCGACTTTGCCCGGCAAAACCGGGACTCCATGCTTATCAAACAGGTCACGCGCCTGGTACTCGTAGAGGTCCACGCTGTTCCTTTCGTTCTAGAAATTATGTCTCGACATCGAGATATTTCTAGTGTATCGAAAAAAAACAAATTTTCCACCCCGATAACTCCGGGCCAGCCGCGAAAATTGCGTCTATGCTGGAAGCGTGTCTTTTTAGGACGTTAGCGGAGCAAAGGAGCATCGCCATGCAAGACCACGGCAATCCGGGAAAAGAGTCGATAACCAGACCGGAACCACCCCTCAAGGTCCCCAATAAAATCTATGAAACTGAGCTGTATCGGCTGCAAACCGAGCTGGCAAAACTGCAGCGGTGGGTGAAACAGACCGGAGCCCGAATCGTGGTCATCTTCGAAGGCCGCGATGCCGCCGGAAAAGGCGGCACCATCAAACGTCTGACCGAGTACCTTTCACCGCGTGTCGCCCGGGTCGTGGCGCTGCCCACCCCTACAGAACGCGAAAAAACCCAGTGGTATTTCCAGCGCTACATATCCCACCTGCCCGCGGCCGGAGAAATCGTAATTTTTGACCGTTCCTGGTACAACCGTGCCGGGGTTGAGAAAGTCATGGGGTTCGCCACCCCGATTCAAGTACAAAAGTTTATGCAGCAGTGCCCGACTTTTGAACGAATGCTGGTCGAGGACGGCATCATGCTGCGCAAATACTGGTTCTCAGTGTCCGACAAAGTCCAGTACGAGCGGTTTTCCCGGCGTTTGCACGATCCGCTACGCCAATGGAAACTGTCCCCCATGGACTTGGAATCGATCACCCGGTGGGAGGACTATTCGCGGGCAAAAGACGAGATGCTGGTGCATACCGACACGACGGAATGCCCGTGGTATCAGGTGTCTTCGGACTCTAAGAAAGCCGCGCGGCTCAATATGATTGCCCACTTCTTGTCCACTATCCCCTATACGGATTTGCCCAGCGATACCGCCCCCATTACCTTGCCCGAGCGTCCGCCCTCGAGCGGGTACGTGCGCACATCGTTCGATACGGTTCGTTCCGTGCCTAATCATGCTGCCGAAGTGGTGAGCCGCGCCAAAGCCGGGGAGATTCCGTTTGTGACGTTGGATTCCTCACCTGCTGATGCGGCGTCACCGGCTGCCGACAGTTCTGAGGACGGCGAGGACGACAAGAAGAAGAAAAAGAAAAAGAAAAAGAAGAAAAAGAAGAAGTAGTTCAATTGCGTTACAGACCGGCCATACCCGCCGGTCTGTTGCGTTTTAATCGACCGGGGTGAGTGGGGCAAAGTTCAGCAGCAGCCGTTTGGCGGCACCCGTGCGGAACTTCACGGTGGCGATGGTGCCTTTGCCTTGGCCCTCCAAGCCGGTGACTTTGCCCTCCCCGTAAATGTCGTGGCGGACTCGCTGGCCCACGTGAAGTTCGGGGATTTTGCCCGCCGGTTTCGCTTTCGCCTTTTTCGCCGGTGCGGCTGCCGAGTCTTTGCCGCCGGCCAAGTCGCGCGCCGTGGTGAGCCCAATCCGGGAGTTGGCGAACTTGCCCCCACCCGCGGAGCTCGAGCCTCGTGACCCGGACGGTCCCCGACCGCCACGGTAAGTGCCGTAGCCACCCGCAGCTCCCCCGCGGCCGCCGTAACCGTAAGCGGAGCTGGCCGGTTCGCCATAACCGCGGGACGCGAGCCCACCGTAATAGTCCACAGTGGTGGCTTCGCGCCGGTTATCGACAAGTTCGACCGGGATGTCGTCCAAGAACCGTGAAGCCGGCATCGTTACCGTCTCGCCAAACACCGAACGCGCGGCGCAACGAGTCAGGTACAACCGCTGGCGCGCCCTGGTGACCGCCACGTAAGCGAGCCGACGTTCCTCCGCCACGTCCTGAGGATTTTCCAAGGAACGCGAGTGCGGGAACAACCCGTCCTCCATCCCGGTCACGAACACGGTGTTGAACTCCAGTCCTTTGGCGGTATGCACCGTCATCAGGGTTACTTCCGGCGCGGCGGCGGGGGACGCGGGGTCAGTAGGGTGTTCGGGCTGGGCAGTGGTGTCAGGAAGCTGATCCGCGTCTGCCACCAGGGAGATCCGCTCTAAGAAATCTGCCAGGCGAGCATCGGGCTCGGAAAGGGAAAAGTCCTGCGCTACGTTACGCAGTTCCGCCAGGTTCTCCACCCGCGCATCGTCCTGGGGGTCATTAGACTTCCGCAGTTTCGGCAGATAGCCGCTGTCCTCTAGGGCCGTGTCCAAGATTTCATCCAACGGGGCGCCCGCCGCGTCCAGAGCCCGCATCGCATCCAAAACGCCCACAAACTCGGCAATCCCCGCGCTGGCTTTCGCGCTCAAGTCGCCGTGATGGGTTCCTCCCGGCAGGAATTGGCGCAAAGCCTGGCCGAAATTGAGGCTTTCGCCCAGCGACACCTCACGAATAGTCGCTACCGCTTTGTCCCCCAAACCGCGTTTCGGTTCGTTCAGCACCCGCAGCAGGTTGCCGTCGTCGGCCGGGTTCGCTGCGGCGCACAGGTAGGCGATAGCGTCCTTAATTTCACGCCGGTCATAGAACTTGGTGCCCCCCACGACCCGGTAAGGGATGCCTTCCCGCGTCAGCATTTCCTCCAGGGAACGCGACTGGGCATTGGTCCGGTAAAACACGGCAAAGTCGTCCCAAGACGAGCCTTCCTGGCGTAGCGTGAGCAGTTCTCGGACGATGAAAGCGGCCTCGTCTCGGTCGGTGTCAGCCGCATACATTACGGCCTGCACGCCCTGTCCGGCTTCGGTCCAGAGACGTTTTTTCCGCCGCCCCTCGTTTTCCGAGATAATCGCGTTCGCTACCGACAAAATCGTGCCGGTCGAACGGTAGTTTTGTTCCAAATAAACCGTGGTGGCGCCGGGGAAATCCGACTCAAATTCTTCGATGTTGCGAATCGTGGCACCACGGAACGCATAAATCGACTGGTCCGAGTCCCCCACCACCGTCAGTTCAGCAGGAGGCTGGGCATCGCCCGCTGCGCCCAGCGTGAGCAAGCGAATCAGCTCATATTGCGCCGGGTTCGTATCCTGGTATTCATCCACCAAAACATGACGGAATTTCGCTCGATAGCGCGCCAAAATATCGGGATGAGCCTTCCATAGAAAGACCGTAGACGCAATGAGGTCGTCAAAGTCGAACGCGTTGGCCCGGCGCAGTAGCTGCTGATACTCGGTATAGATTTCGGCCGTGAGCTGACTCATTTTGTCGATACCAGCGTCTAGGGCAAACGCTTCGGGGGTGATGAGTTCATTTTTGGCTTGGGAAATTTTGGCGGCAAAAGACTTCGGGGTGAAACGTTTCGGGTCCAGTCCCCGGCCCCTGATGATGCGGTTCAGCAGGGCTTTCGTGTCGGCGGTGTCATAGATGGAAAAGGACCGGGTCACCCCCAGGGTGTCAGCTTCGGAGCGCAAAATCCGCACGCAGGCGCTGTGGAATGTCGACACCCACATGTATTTCGCGGCGTTGCCGACCAGGGCTTCGACTCGTTCACGCATTTCCGCGGCCGCCTTGTTGGTGAAAGTTATCGCCAGAACTTCCCAAGGGCGGATTCGCTCGGTCGCCAGCAGCCACGCAATCCGTCGGGTCAGCACACGAGTCTTGCCCGAACCTGCTCCTGCCATTACCAGGAGCGGACCGGACTCGTGGGTCACCGCGGCCTGCTGTTCCGGGTTCAAACCCTCCACAATCGCGGCAACTTTGCGAGACTTCCAGTCCTCGCGACGCGCCGCATCCACCCCGGACCAGTGCGCAAAATCGGAGGACGTGTCGGGGGTATCAGGCTGCGCGACCGCCCCGCGCGGCAGAATCGCCGACACGGGGATCTCGCCGCCAGAACCTTCGGCAAGGGTAGAAAACAAATCATTCATGCTTGTTGGGCCCACTGTTCCGCTAATGCTTTGATGCTGCTGAGTTTGGAGAATGGCAAGATTTCACAGACCACACCATCGGGTCCTTCGTAAGCTATGGCGAATTTAGCCTGGTCTGCCATAGAAACGATGTCGATAGCGCCGTAGGTTTTCACATCGAAAATCGCCGCCTCCCGGAACGACTGCGCGCCATCGGTAGACAGCATCAACACCGTGCATTCTCCATTGCACACTGTGCGTTCGCCGATATAACTGAACACATCCGCATGAGGAGTGCCAGGGCAAGCGCCGTGAAACACTTCCTCCAGCGGGCTCATGATGTTGATGAGACGGGAGTCCATCGCGGCTGTGGGCTGTCCAAAAGTGCGGCCGCCATCGGTTGATTTTGCCCACGTTTTCGCTGTCGAACCTTGGGTTTTCATCAGCAGCATAACTTCGGTTCCGTCACTGTTGGACACCGCCGTACAATAATCCACATTCGCTCCCACCGGGGGCGAGGACCACCAGCTGGCACCGTGGTCATCCGAGCCAATAAACACCGCTTTGCGATCCCCCGATTCGTCCACGATGACACCCGCGTGGCACAGGCGCTGTGCCCATTGCCCTGTCGTCAGCTGCGTGCCGCGACCACGCGGAATATATGCCATCGTAAAGTCACGCCCGGCAATAATCATGGAAGTGATGTCTTGATGTTCCCAGGTCAAGCCATCATCATCGGTCCACGCAACAAAGAGCGCCGTTTGTGCTTGGCGTGGATCCCAATCAGGCACCAGGGAACGTGTATAGAAACAAAACATGCGCCCGGTCACGCAGTCATGCAGGAATGACGGGACATGAAATCCGAGGAATTCCTGCGGGTTGCCTGCCGCCAGGGTGCGCGGTTCTTCCCAGGTCAGACCGTTATCAAAAGACCGCGACAGGCACAGGCTGGTCGGGCATAGCCGACGATAGTGCGGTTCCTCACGACTGGCCGGGTTCGCGCTGGCGAGCTCCGCCTTGGTACGGGTGGCGCACTCGGAGGGCAGCGCCTCCCACATCATCAGCAAAACTCGGCTGGAAGTGCGGGCAATAGCGGGATAGCGGGCTTGTGTGAAGCCGGAGGCAACATGGGGGGCTACCACGGTGCGGCGCATCAAAATTCCTTTTCTATCCCGAAAATAATTGCGCCTTTACGTTATCATCTCGCAGCCGTTCGCTTCACCTTGCGGCGCGCCCGGGGAAGTTTCCCCGTCCCCTCAGCCGATGCGCCGGTCTTGGGCCCATTTAGACAGTTCGTAACGATTGGACAGTTGCAGTTTACGCAGCACGGAGGACACGTGAGATTCGACGGTTTTCACAGAAATATACAGTTCAGAAGCAATTTCTTTGTAAGCGAAACCGCGCGCAATGAGGCGCATGACTTCAAACTCGCGCTCCGTGAGGGAATCAAGTTCGGAATCGGTGCCCACCATGTCGGTACGTGCCGCCCCGAACGCATCCAGCACGAAGCCTGCCAGTCGCGGTGAGAATGCCGCGTCTCCCCCCGCTACCCGGACGATGGCATCAACCAAATCAGGCGTGGCAATAGTCTTGGTCACGTAGCCGCGGGCTCCCGCCCGAATGACCGCCACCACGTCTTCGGCGGCATCAGACACCGACAGCGCCAGGAACCGGGTCGGCACCCCCATGCACGCCGCCGCGACTTCTGCGCCCCCGCCGCCATGACCGCCCGGCAAATGCACGTCCAGCAATGCCACCGCGGGAGTAGCCTGGCGAACTGCGGCAATAGCGTCCTCCACACTATCCGCCTCCCCCGTGACCTGGACCTCGTCGGGATACTTGCTCAGTTCCGCAATCACTCCCGCCCGGAACAGTCCGTGATCGTCAATAACCAGCACCGAAATGGGACGCTTCGGGTGTTCCCCCACAGCAGCCGGGTTCGCGTTTCCGTCACTCATCGATTGTCCTCCCTCAGTTTTCCCCAGTGTGGCGGGGTACTTTCATCGCGACTTCGCAGCCGCTAGCTCCCGACCGAATGGTCGCGGTGCCGCCATGGCGCTCCAGCCTCTCAATAATGGAATGTTTCACGCCTTGATGCCCTTGCGGGATAGCCGCAATGTCGAATCCGGCACCGTGATCACGCACGAAACATTCCACCGCGTGCGTCCCCACTTCCAGATACATCGAAAACGGGGGCTTTCCGTGGCGAGCCGCGTTCGTCAAGGCTTCCCGGGTCGCCGCCACCAGCGGCTCGGACCACGGTCCCGGAACCGCGTCACCGACCGTGACTGTGTCCAAAACCACTCCGTAACGGTCCTCGATTTCGCCGGCCAGCTCCTTGATAATTTGGGACAGAGATGCGTCCGCGTGGCCTCGATCTTCGTAAAGCCAAGAGCGCAGCTGACGTTCCTCAGCACGAGCCAGTTTCGCGACTTCCGGGGCGTCGTCGGCCCGTGCACGAATTAGCGCGAGGGTTTGCAGCACTGAATCGTGCAGATGAGCGGCCATATCGGCGCGGACAGTTTGGCGGGTCTGCTCGGCCAAAGACGCCTTGTACGACAACCAAAAGCGCGCCCAGAGCGGCAACACCGCCAAGCTCAACGCCGCGAGGACGACCAGGGTGATGAGTCCCCCGCGCAGCGCGTCCCCCAGACTGATGGTTCCAGAAAATCCAATCATGACCGCAAAAATCACCAGGAGAGCTCCCGGAATGGCAAAACCCAGGAACCGTCCCATTCGCAGCTCGACCAGAGACGACCCGGCCGAAGCCCCGACCCAGATCAGGGCAATGCCGGTGATGAGAACCACGAGCGCGATGAGGGGACGCAAATCACTCATGATTTTCGGGCCGGAATAGGCTCCGAAGACAGCGATGGCGATTAACCCCAGCGCCAGCAAAATTGCCGGAACCGTCACGTTTCGCCAACGTTCATTGCTGCCAAAATTCCCCCTGAGCTGCGCGTTAGGGTTCGCCAGTCGTGAATCTCCGGTAAATGGCATCCCCGCCTGGACCCCGGGATTTCCCCGCGGCACAAAAATCCACAACCAGGCGTAGAGCAGAATGCTGATCCCGGTGGGGGCTAAAACCACCAAGATCAGCCGTACCAGCCACAACGGCATTCCCAGATGTAGCGCCAGCCCAGCGGCTACCCCAGCCACAACCCCGTCTTTACCGGACGGGACCGTCCCGGGTAGCGGGCGGCGCAGCGGAGGGCGCGCGAGAGGGGCTGTATCAGACGTTGCCATAAATCCAGTTTGCCACGGTTTCACGGGGTTTCGCCCCACTTAAGGGATTAATCAGGGACAAATCAGGGATAACCCCCATAGCCGCCGGGCGCGACAGCGGCAATGATGGAAGCATGGACGAAAACATGAACCCAGAACAAACAACAGACTCAGTTCTGCCCTCCGGAGGTGAGCCTCCCCGCGGTGGTGAGACTCCCGGCGGGAACGAAACTGCAAACGTGAACACGACTGGCGGGGCAGCTGCCTCTAGTTCCGCGGGCCCCAACGGAGCAGGTAATGCCGGTTTTAGCGCTCCTTACCAGGGAACCCCTAACTCACAGGCACCTAACCCAGGAGCGTCGTATCAGGGCAACACGAACTACGGCCCCACGGGCTACCCCGGTTCGGGCAGTTTCTCGAGCAATGGCACGAACTATGGAACAGCGGGCATGGGAGGCTACCCCGGAGGCCCGGATTCCACCGGACAGGCGTGGATGCGGTCGAATAACCGGGTTATTGGCGGAGTTTGTGCGGGAATTGCCTCACGCCTGAACATCGACCCCGTAATTGTGCGCGGTTTGGCAGTGGTCGGTTTGCTGTTCTTTGGATTCATTCCCCTGCTTTACGGGGCGCTGTGGCTGTGGATGCCCAGCCAAACCACCGGACGCAGCTTGTGGACCGATTGGCGCGCCGGCTTACCCAACCAAGGCGGTGGCGTCGCCATCTCAATTCTGTTGATGTTCTTCGGGGCGATGCGGATGCTGCCCCAAGGCATTGTCCTGTTCAACATTTTTGACATTTGGGACGGCGGGAGCGATTTCGGTGATATACTCGCGTTCTTTTTCATACTCCTGGTTTTGTGCCTGCTACTGGCCCCCATAGCCGTGGTGGTACTGATCATTGTCCACTTCACGAACCGGAACAAGGCCGGTACCCCGCCAGCCGCGAACGCTTACGTTCCCGGACCCACTGGCTTCGTTTCCACCCCCCAGACACCCGCACCGGCCGGGCCAGCCCCCGCGGACAGCCTTCACTATGACTCCGCTTTCCCCGAAGCACCCGCCACTAGCTTTACCCCACCAACCACCGGCTTTGCGGCTCCAAACCCGAGCTTTACCGTCCCCGCTGCTAGCTTCGCAACTCCCTCCAGCACCACCTCGACCGGGTCTGCTCAGCCGGCGGGTATTCTGGCGCCACGCATTCCCGGACCGAGCCGCACCCTCAGTCTCACGGTCGGCGGGTTAGTCCTGCTGTCGGTTTTCACCGGCATCCTGCTGCCCCTGTTAGGGGTACTTGATCCGCTAAGTTCTGGGCTTTTGGTTGTCGGTCTGATGACGATGGTGCTGGGAGGCGGCATGCTGGTGACAGCTCTGCAAAAGCGGCGGACAGGTTGGCTCGCCGTGGTCACCCCGCTGGTGATTTTGTTCGTGACGCTGCCCCTGGCGACGGTGGGAGTGTCCGTAACGCCCCAGCTGCGTGAGCTGCGTTCCAGCATTGACTGGCACGATTTTCCCGAAACATTTAGCTACCAGAGCAATGATTTACACCCCGGAGACGAGCTCAGCGCCGTTCGCGGCAGCGCTAACATCGACCTGCGTGACACGAACCCGGGTAAACCCATCACAGTCAATCTGGTCAACGGGAATGTCTCAATTTATACGCTGCCAGAACAAAACGTTGACCTGGAAATCAACTTAGCCCAGGGCAACGTGACGACTTCCACCCTGAAAGACAGCAAATGGGACATGAGCGAAACCTTTTTACAGTCCTCATCCGTTGAAAAACACCGTCCGCAATATTTCACTATGGACGGCAATCAGCGCGTGGAATTCGTGGATCGAACCAAGGAATATGAGGCCGCAAACATCAGCCTGGGCAGTTCAGATGTGACGAAACTAAAAATTCGCCACGATGTTCCGCTATCTGATGGCTCGCGAAACATAGAGACAAAACCCCAAACTATCGAAATCAACTTGGCACACGGAACCGTGTCGCTCTATGAACGTCCCCCTGTGGATTTATGGAACGGGGCGGTGCTACCTGACGGGCATTTCTTGGTCAACTATGTGTTGAATGGCCGGGATTTGATGACTGCCGATTTGGAAGAATACAACAGCACCGAGGTCGGCTCTGAAAACGAAAGTAGCGACGCACTGCGAGAGTTTCGCCGCCGTGCCGTGTCCGGGAACGGAACTATCGAGATTAGTAGGGCCGGCGGAGTTGAGGGTGAGCCCATAGCGCTGGGCGGACAAGACGTGTCTGAACTGAACATAGACAACACATTAACCCTCGCTGACATTCATGCAGGCAAGGCCGGTCCGTGGAAGGACATCAACCAAGACGGGTTTAACGACCTGTTCCAGCCCGGTGGCAGCAAGTGGAAACCCGGCGACAACCTGTTTGACCCCGTAAACGGAACCCCGCGTTCCTCCGGAATGCCCAACGGGACACCGAGCATACCCGCCACGCCAGTTGCTCCGGATTCACCCACGGCACCTTCCCCGTACCAAGCCCCCAGCATTTAGAACAATTAACAGGTGACAACTATGGAAAACACAACAGAAACCATCTCCCTCTCCCCCAACTTGGAGCCAGAGAAAACACCGGAACCACCCTTGGAACCCCGCCGTGAACATCGCAGCCTGGCCGCCATCGCTTTCAGCGTGGTATTTATCCTGATTGGGTTGATTGTTTTCGGGGCCGCCCTGGGCGTCGTGGTGTCACTGTGGGCACTGATTTTGCTGATATTCGGGACCTCTGGAGTCGCCTTGCTCATCAGTGCCCTGGCGGAGTCACGCCGCTAGGGGGCAGAGGCTAGCGTTGCGCGCGCAGCTGGGCGGTATCGAAAGAGTCACGCCCGTCTGCCGCTAGCGCCTCCAGCGGATAGTTGTGCTTGAACTTCGACCAATGCCGCTGGGTGGAAATCCACACATAAAGACGACGCCGCAGGTATCGCAGGGAAAACTGCCTTTCTGCCGGGGCCAGCAACGGATTAAAGACCTGGCCCGCCCGGTGCAGCGACTGGACTTGGCGGCGCACCTGACCCGTCGTGTATTTCAAAATCAGCCGTATCGGCAACACGGTATAGAGAATCGTGTCAAAGTGTGTCGCCGGCTCCGTGGGCTGGCGGTAGATGAGGTCATTAATCAAAGCTGGTAGCGGATTGTTTCCGGCAGCAGTGTTGTAATACAGGTTCCGGCCGATACGGGGGTTGACCTCAAAGAAATAGGCCTGACCGGTAGCACTGTCTACCTTGACATCAAAGTTTGCGAACCCGTGCCAGCCGATGCCGGTCAGGAAATCACTGGCTTGAAGATACAAATCCGGGTAGCTTTCCGTAATCATCGCGGCAGGATTGCCCAGGGCGGTCGGGACATGGTCTTCCAGCAGCACATGAGCCGACCCCAGGAAACTAACCCGTTTGTCCGCATCCACGTACACCGTAATGGACAGGTTGTGTGTGTCATTTCCGGACACCCGCGGCTGAGCCACGAACCGACGCGCGTCCGGGTTCCCGGCAGTATGCGTTTCCAGCTCCTCCAGAATCGCTCGGGCCCGGCGCGGATTGTCAGCTGTATAAACCTTAGATTTGCCCGGCCAAGACAGCCGTTCGTAGCCGTAGGACTGGCACGGCTTGATAATGAGCGGGTATTTATCCCCCAAGGTTTCGGTGATGGCATCCATCAGCGCGGTCGTTCCAGCATCAAGATTGAGCTCCAGAGTCGTGGGAACCCGTAACCCGTACTTTTCGGCAGCACGGGCAAAATGTGCCTTATCATTGGTCAGTTCGATGACATCCACGCTGGGAAAGGCAAAACGATAAAACGGAGTCAAACGGGAGGCATTTTTCTGGATGTTTACCACGTGGGTATCTTGGTTCGCAACCAATACCAGCGGGGTGTCCGGGTAACGCGCCACCAGTTCGGGACCCATCTGAACGAGTTTTTCAATAAATGCGGCATGGTTCCGGTCCGCAGCGCTCTCGTCAACAGGAATGACCTTTAACAATCGGGAGTGACGAATCGGCCCCAGCACCATAGAAGTGACAACTAGGGGCTTTACGTGCCATTTCTCATAGAAAGAGCGCACGTAACCATACGTTCCAATGTCGCCGGAGAGGACAATCGGCAAAAACGGCGCGCCAGACGTGCCAGCTGGGTTCATTGATAATCTCCTTTAGGAGGTGACCCGGCGAGGGAATATCCCCCGCCGAGCCACCAGAGTTTTCAACAGCAGGACTCTAGGAGAAGTCGCGATCGTCCTCGCTGCGGGCACGATGCGTCCGCCGGCGAGCCCGCTCCCGCGGACGGCGCGGTTCGTTGCTATCACGAGGATCGCGGCGTTCACAGTCGCGCGGGTCGGGCGTCTCAGAAGTTTCGCTTTGTTCAGATCCCGAATCCGCTGCGGCTTCGCCGTCCTCATCGTCAACCACGGCGTGCAGGGAGAGCTTGCCGCGCTGGTCGATTTCGGCGACCTCGACCTGAACCTGCTGACCGACCTGGAGCACGTCCTCGACGTTTTCCACACGTTTGCCGCCGACCAGGCGACGAATCTGGGAGATATGGAGCAAACCGTCCTTGCCGGGGGTCAGGGAAATGAACGCCCCGAACGTGGTCGTTTTCACCACGGTACCCACGAAACGTTCGCCGACCTCGGGCATCTGGGGGTTCGCAATCGCGTTCACGGCGTCACGAGCGGCCTCGGCGGCCGGACCGTTATCCGCCCCGATATACACGGTGCCGTCGTCCTCAATGGTCAGCTCGGCGCCAGTGTCCTCTTGAATTTGGTTAATCATCTTTCCTTTCGGGCCGATGACCTCACCAATCTTGTCCACCGGAATATTCACGGTGAGGATACGCGGAGCGGTCGGAGCCAGTTCATCAGGCCCGTCGATAGCGGCGTGCATCACGTCCAGAATCTTCAGGCGAGCGTCACGGGCTTGACCCAGGGCGCCCTTCAAAACGTCGGCAGGAATGCCGTCAAGTTTCGTGTCCAGCTGCAGGGCGGTAATGAAGTCCTTGGTGCCAGCGACCTTGAAGTCCATGTCGCCGAAAGCGTCTTCCGCGCCCAAGATGTCAGTCAGGGTCGCAAACTGGGTGCCATTTTCGCCCGGTTCACTCATCAAACCCATCGCAATGCCGGCAATCGGGGCGCGCAGCGGCACGCCCGCGTTCAGCAGGGACAGCGTCGAGGCGCAAACCGAACCCATCGAGGACGAGCCGTTCGAGCCCATAATCTCGCTGACCTGGCGAATCGCGTAGGGGAACTCCTCGCGAGCCGGAATGACCGGCTCTAGGGCCATCTCCGCCAGGTGTCCGTGACCAATCTCACGGCGCTTGGGGGAACCGACCCGACCGGTCTCGCCGGTGCAGTAGGGCGGGAAGTTGTACTGGTGCATATAGCGCTTGTGCGTCATCGGAGACAGATTGTCCAACTGCTGTTCCATGCGCAACATATTGAGCGTGGTCACACCCAGAACCTGGGTCTCACCGCGCTGGAACAGAGCCGAGCCGTGAACTCGGGGTAGCACCTCGACCTCAGCGGATAGAGAGCGGATGTCTTTCAGCCCGCGTCCATCGATACGTTTGCCTTCGTGCAACACCCGGGCGCGCACCAGCTTCTTTTCCAAAGCCTTAAAGGCGGCCTTAAGTTCCTTTTCCTGTTCCTCGAACTCGCCGCCTTCCACTGCGAGCTTCTCGATGGCGGCATCGCGGATTTCGGTCTCGCGGTCCTCCCGAGTCAGCTTGTCAGCAATCTGGATAGCCGCGGTCAAATCGGTTTCCACCTCGGCTTTCATCGCCTCAAAGTGGTTGTCCTCGTAGTCGGGGAACAGCGGATATTCCTGGGTTTCCTTGGCAGCCTTGGCGGCCACTTCGGATTGGGCGCGGCACAGTTCCTTAATAAAGGGCTTGGCCGCGTCCAGCGCGCTGGCCACAACGTCCTCAGTCGGAGCCTGCTTGCCCTCTTGAATCAGATCCCAGGCGTACTCGCCGCCACCGGCTTCCACCATCATGATGGCCACGTCTTCTTCGGGAGTGCCCTCGTTGACGACACGACCGGCGATGACCATGTTGAACGTGGATTGTTCCATCTCGGGGTAGGTCGGGAACGCCACCCACTGCCCGTCAATCAGGGCCAGGCGGGTGCCGCCGATGGGTCCAGAGAAAGGCAGGCCAGCCAGTTGGGTCGCCATCGAGGAGGCGTTAATCGCCACCACGTCATAAGCGTGGTCGGGGTGGATTGACAGGACGGTGTCGACGACCTGGACCTCGTTGCGCAGCCCTTTTACGAAGGCCGGACGCAGCGGGCGGTCAATCAGGCGGGCCGCCAGGATAGCTTCGGTGCCGGGGCGGCCTTCGCGACGGAAGAACGATCCGGGGATACGTCCCGCGGCGTATTGCTTCTCCTCAACGTCTACGGTCAAGGGGAAAAAGTCGAATTGATCTTTCGGTTGCTTACCAACCGTGGTGGCTGCGAACACAACGGTTTCCCCATCCAGGGTGACCATTGCCGAACCGGCAGCCTGTTGAGCCAAAAGGCCCGTTTCAAAGCGCAGGACGCGCTTGCCAAATTTACCATTGTCGATGACGGCTTCCGCCGCCGTGATTTCGGGTCCCTCCAAGGGAGCCCCCTCTCTTTGTTCAGCGCGGCGGTCATCGATCGAGGCCCACTGGGCCGGTTCTCCGCAAACCTCACCGGACGAACCGGGATACTTGCGGCAGTCCAGGAGGCCACTACCGAGGACCGATTAACGCTGGATTCCTACATATACCAGCCGGAAAATACCGGCATGAAAAGAAAGCTGACCGGTGACCGGCCAGCTTAGTTGCTATTTACGCAAACCGAGGCGCTCTTTGAGGCTGCGGTAGCGTTCGATGTCGATGTCCTGCAAGTAGCCCAGCAGACGCTTGCGCTGGCCGACCAGCAGCATCAAACCACGACGGGAATGATGGTCATGTTCGTGAGTCTTAAAGTGCTCGGTCAGGTCCTTAATCCGCTTGGACAACAGGGCGATTTGCACTTCGGGGGAACCAGTGTCCCCGGGATGAGTCGCGTATTCGTTGATGATTGCTTGCTTTTCTTCCTTGGTCAGTGCCACAGGTTCTCCTTAGGTTAACTCGTTGCGCGCAGCGCCCAGGCTTTTCCTGGAGCATCGGTAGCGCGGCCGACATGACGGCTGTACAAGTTTAGCAAAAAGCAACAACTCCCGCGAATTCCACAGATTTTAGACGGACGCCGCTGTCAGCGCTTTACAGATTCATAAGATATGTCCGCATCACTCGGAGTCTAGCCCCGGGGCGGCATCGGTTTATGGACAAGCGCGTTTTCACGAGTCGGTACTCAGCACTATTTTTCCCAAGGGTCGGGCGGTGCTTTTTGCCAGGTACTTATGGGCACGTTTTGCCTTGGAAAATGCCAGAGTATAGGCGATAACGGGACGAATCCGCTGCTCCTGGACCAGGGGCCACACGTGTTCCCCTACGGCACGCACCAACCGGGCTTTTCCTAGAAACTTCTACAGAGTGGCCTCATGACGGCTGAACAGGTTTAGCATAGGCCTGCGACGGCACAAAATCAGGAATCAATAGGTTTTTAAGGGTTACGTTGCAGAGCTAAATAACCAGGCTCCGATGATTTTTGTGTATCCTCGCCCCAGTTGACCTACAAACCGTATTGGGAACGCATGGAAATCAGCTTACTGATTTCTGCTTCAGGTAGCTCTCGAGAGCCAAACCCCATCTGGGCACACAGGTATGTCAGTTTTGCCGTATACTCCAACCGTTCCATGTTTTGATACGTAATCAAGAGGGAAGGCCCCCAAGAGAGAGCACCATGCATCTCCATCAAGCACACAGAATAGTCATGAACAAACGGAACGATATTTTCAGCCAATTGCATTGTAGAGGGAGTCGCATAAGGTGCCACTGGTATTACCGGCATCGCTAAGATATTCTCAGGCATCATTTTGTTTACAAGCTGATGCCCTCCAATTGCGAATGCTGTGCCGTATATGGGGTGAGCATGGATGACCGCACGCACCTTTTCGTCTTCCTGGTAAAGACGCAAATGGACTTTAACTTCAGAAGATGTTTTGTAGGGCGGTTGTTCGGAAATTATGGTTCCGTCAATCTTAAGCTTGCAAAGCATCTCAGGAGTTAGTGAACCTTTAGAAATCCCCGTTGGAGTACATAGCACAGCACCATCATCCATGCGTACAGATATATTGCCATCATTGGCAGCCACATAACCACGCTGCCAGACTTTCAGCCCAATATCGCAGATTGCTTGGCGAAGTCCTCTTTCCTCTGTATCCATCTCGAATGTATTCCTTCCAACGTTTTGAACTAATTTATAGAGCCTATTTCGCATTAGGCTTTATCGAAGTACTGAAATAAGCATTTTCAAACCAAGCTCTTGTCGCACCCTTGGGAATTCCAAGCAAATGCAACTGGGCAAAGATATTACCAATGATAGATGCCTCACAATTTGCTGAGCGTATTTCTTGCCACAGAATGTTCGCAATCTGCTGCATCAAGAAGTCATCTTTTGCACCTCCACCTGTAATCCTTACGGTTCCTTTGCTGTCCGTGATATCCCTAAGTATCCTTACCGAATTTGCGATTGAGACGGCCAGGGATTCATCTATTAAACGCAGCAACTGCCCATTATTACAATCATTCACTCCGTAATCACATTTTAAAATTTCACGGATTTTTTGCGGCATATTGCCCGGTGTGGAAAGCTCCGGGTCTGAGGTGTCAATCACAATTCCAATAGATTGGGCTTCCTGCATGATCCGATCCAGGTAACCATAGGAAATGTCGAGTCCTTCTTTTTCCCACTGGCGACGGCACTCTTGCACCAGCCACAATCCGGTCTGATTCAACTCAGCTCGATTTGCTCCACCAGTGGCCATTTCATTGGTCACTCCAGCGTCGTAAGCTTTGTCAGTGGTAACCGGATAGGCAGTGATTGCCCCTACGACTGCCCACGATCCGCAAGATACAAAGATGTCTCCCACTTCAGGAGCAATAGCATAAGCGGCGCACGCTGTATCGTGAGATCCGCTCAAACAAATCTTCGTTGTGCCTCGCTGCGCTACCAGAGATGGTTCACCACGCAAAGAGGGAAGAATCTGACGCTGAATTCCAGCCGCTGAAATCATCTTGTCGTTCCAGTCCCATCGATTTACATCGACTAAAGCGGAAGTCGATGCAACCCCCAAAGAAGCCCATGGAGCACACTCCACAGGGTCATCCCATCCCGGGATTTCCTTAGTAGCCAGAACTCGAGCAATCATATCTTGAAGGAACATAATCGAAGTACAGCTACTTTTTTTGTTACTTGAAGTTTGGAATAACCGATTTACCGAGTTAATGTTTTGGGGCAAAACGCCCGTGAGTCGATATTGGTCAATCTGAGAGATTTTTTGATCAAGGTACATTTGCCCAATATGTCCGCTTTTATCTCGATACGCACGAGGGTATTCTTCATACAATCCCTCTGAGTTGATTCTTACAAAGTCCACGCCCCAACCATCAACTCCAACTGAATCTGGCGGCCCACCCAAAACATCTGCCGCAGCTCTAGCGCTATCCAGAACGATTTTCACAAAAACAGAAACTGGCCAGGTCAAGGTGCCATCGGGAGCAGAATTAACCTCTATGTTTCTCCGGTAGACTTCACTCAGCTGAAGAATTTGTTTCCGGTTGTCCCAATTCCCCAAATAAGCCCGAATTGACGAGGAGCCCATATCAATCGCTAGCACATTTGGCATAGCACAGTCCCCGCAATCTTCAAGTGTTGCAATACCAAGACTCAGCTCCCTGCAGTCGACTTGGGATAAAGCGGCTTACTCTCCATTGCTGGACAAAAACGCCTCTAATAAGGAATCCCGTCTGGCTCTGAGCCTAGCTCATGTTCCTCCGGATTCACGACCTGGAATCCATTAGCTTTGTATTCTTCATAATCAAATTCCTCGCACTCTTTGAAGCCAATCAAGTGGTACTCCAGAAAGCCTTCCCAGTTTTCGTATCCGTCGCCTATGCTACTCTCCAAGAAAGCTTCGGCCATTGCCCTGCCCAGATTCGGACCAATCCAGAAACTTCCCATGGCCAGAAGATTGCATCCGTTAGCTGCCGCGGCTCGACGAGCCGCAGGAACGGATTCAGCTACTGCAGCATGCACATGCGGAATCTTACTAGCAGCCACATGTATTCCCATACCAGAACCGTCAAACGCTAAAGCTTTTTCAAACTCTCCTTCAGCAATCTTGGCTCCCAAAGCAAAACCCACACGGTGGTACATAAAACTGTCATCTTGGAATGGGGTGATATCAGTTACGTCCCAGCCCTCTCCAATCAGGTATTGCTTCACTTCCTCCTTTAGCTGGAAGCCGGCAGAATCTGCACCTAATACAACCTTTTTTTCCGAAACTGTCTTAATCATTTTGGCTGTGTCTCCTTTTTCTTGAATTTAAAGAAGGACTTCTCTCCACTCCAGATTACGAGCAGTAACACCGCACCGAAAATGAAAAGTCGATAGAAGTTGCTTATCGAAGGGAATGTATTGAGACCGGAGGCGAGCACCTGCAATATGAGAATAGCTAAAATTACACCCCAGATATTCCCTTTACCACCATTGGGATTCACACCGCCAAGCACAACAATTAGCACTGTCAACAAGGTATAGCTCAGGCCGTAATCGGGTTTTGCTGAGTTGTAGTTTGCCAGCATTACAAGACCTGCAATAGAGCCACAGAGTCCGGATATGGTGTAGGTAACTACTAAAAGGCGAGCCAATCGAAGACCACTAAATTTTGCTGCCGTTGGATTGGTTCCCATCATGAACAGCTTAGTGCCAAAGGAATTGCGGTGCATGAGCAAGCCTACAGCCACAGCCACAAGCACAAACAAGACGAGCTGTAAGGGAAGAACTCCACCAAATCGAATGCCAAAAACCTCACCGTATACGGGAGGAAGTCCACTGAGAGCTTTGCCACCGGTAATCATAATTCCCATACCGGTAAACAACTCCAAAGTGCCAAGAGTGGCAAGAATCGCAGGAATCCTTATCCAAGCAACCAGAAGTCCATTAAAAAACCCCGCCAGAAGTCCAACTATCAAAGAAACCAGCACGGCAACGATAACGGTTACCGCAGGACTCTGGCCGCCATCAGTCAAGGCACGCAATGTCAAAGCCGCCAGTATACCGCTCAGATTGGCAATGCCGACAATAGATAAATCAATGCCTCCGGTGACCATAGTGACCATTACACCAAGGGCCATTATGCCGAATTCGGGGAACTGCACCCCCATAGAAACCCAGGTTCCCATGCGTCCGGCGGATTCAGGACGAATAATCAAAAATATGATGACCAGGCCTACAAGGGTAAACAACAATCTGGACACATGAGGATCTAGTGCGTTTAGGCGCATTTTTTGCATAAAAGAAGAACCGAAACGGCTGTTTGTATTCGACATCAAATTCTCCCTTACTCAGCTGTCAATCGTTGGCGTTTGCGACTTCTCATCAACTGAACAGCGGAGATGCCGGTGCCAATGATAATCATCAAGCCCAAAACGAAACGCTTTCCAGTTGTAGGAATACCAGCCATAATCATGTTTGTTTGGATAATGGCAATCATCATGGTGCCCATAACCACTCCGATTAGGGAGCCCTTTCCACCGGTAATAGAAGTTCCTCCCAAAACCACGGCCGCGATTACCATCATCTCGGTGCCGAGAAGGTCTGTCGGGTTCATCTGGTGCGTCACGCTCACCGACATCAGGCCTGCTATAGCAGCAATCATTCCCACAATCACATAGAGCCAGAATTTAATCCATTTCACGCGGAAACCTGCGCGAATGGCTGCCTGTTCGTCGCCACCCATTGCATACAGAGCACGACCAAATAACGTGAATTTCATTAGGAAACCTATGACTACAAGGACTAACAGGAAAAACAGGAAGGTCATAGGCAGGACAGATTGGGTCCCCTGCTGAACGTTTTCAACACGAATAAGCACCGCACGACCGAATTTATCAATGGGTTCTGGAAGACGGCTGATTTGAACGGCGCCAAGAGCCCCCTGCATGATTCCAGAAAAAACATTCATAGTCCCCAAAGTAATGATGAGAGTGGGAACGGTCAGTTGAGAAGTAAACAAACCGTTCAAAGCCCCCAGCAAAGCACCCGCAAGAACCATCGCTAGAAGTGCTATAAGGAAGGGCCCCCTATAGTCGATATCAACAAGAAAGCGCATCACAGAATAAACCGAGAGAGCGGCCAAGGCGGGGAAAGACACATCAATTCCACCAGAAACCAGAACCATGTGAGCGCCGATTGCAAAAAGACCTGGGACTACCATGGCATTCCCCAAGTCAACTAGATTGTTAAGCGTGAAGAACTGTCCACTACGAGCCTGGATAAGTAGGCTGATTCCAAGCAAAACAAGGAAAAGATAAAACTCGTTTGCATGCAGCACTTTGGTGAGGAAAAATCTGAAATCATGGCGTTTCTCACCTAAGGAATCTGCAGGCTTAGTGTCTGCCACGACAACAGCGCTTTCATCCATTTTCATCTTTCCTCCTTTGAAGCTTTACCTGTGACGAGATTAGACGCTTCCTCTTCAGTTGTGGATGCGGGATCTACCTCACCGGTTATCTTTCCATCGCGTAAAAGCAAAATTCGCCTAGATATCTGCATCAACTCGGGAATATCGTCTGAGATTACGATAACCCCCATGCCCTGATTCGCAAGATCAAGAAGAATTGAGTGAATTTCATGTTTCGAGCCAATGTCTACGCCGACCGTCGGTCCGTTAAGTATAAGAATATCTGGTTTGGTGCGAAGCCATTTTGCCAGCACAACACGTTGCTGGTTACCACCCGAAAGCGTATTAACAGCAAAATCGGGATTGCTAGTCGCTATACTCAGCTTAGAAACTGAGTCGTTCACTGCGTCCTTGCGTTTTTTTGAATTTATCCATCCCGAACGGGTTAAATCATCGATTGTGGAAATCACCACGTTGTCCGAAATAGAACGTTCCAGCATCAACCCTTCGGTAAGTCGGTCCTCAGGGACATATGCAATCTTGTGCTGCATCGCCTCGGTAATTGAACCAATTCGTGCTGGCTTTCCAAGGATTTTAATCTTTCCTGATGTTGCAGGAAACACTCCAAATAGCGAAAGTGCCAGTTCTGTTCGTCCTGAACCAAGAATGCCTGTGATACCCAGCACCTCTCCCCTACGAAGTGAAAGGTTAATATCGCTGAAGGCGCCTTCGAGTCCCAATCCTTCCACACGGAGCAGCTCTTCGCCTAACTCCTCAGGCTGTTCAAATCGAGCCTCATCCACAAAGTGACCAGTCATATAGTTTGCGAACTTTTGTCTGTCAAGATCGGAAGGATCAGCTGTAACGACTACCTTTCCGTTACGAAGGATTGTGAAACGTTCACTGATTTCGAATACTTCGTCAAGCTTGTGGCTGACGAAAAGAATTGCAATGCCGCGCTCCTGCAGACTACGAATTACTCGAAATAGAGCCTCCACCTCACGATTGGTCAGTGCGGTTGTGGGCTCGTCCATAATGAGCACTTTCGCATCCTGCAGGAGCGCACGGCTGATTGCAACTAGCTGCTTGTCAGCAACTGGAAGATCTCCAAGTCGAGCGTCCAAGTCGACTTGGAAGTCAATCTTAGACACTGCCTCTTGAGCGATTTTTTGGAATCTCTTCCAACTCACTATCTTGCGTTTTTTTGCAACTTCACTAGTGAGCGCAAGATTTTCCATAACCGTAAGGTTCGGGAATACCGAAAAGTCCTGATAGATAACCTGCACCCCAGCATTGATAGCTTCAGAGGGACTCAGGGAACGGAATGTCTGATTTCCGACAACAATCTCACCGCTTTCCGGTTTGTGAACACCAGAAATAACTTTGATTAATGTTGACTTGCCAGACCCATTTTCTCCAGCCAAACAGTGAATTTCGCCAGCATGAATCTCGAGATTGACGTCGTCAAGGGCCTTAACCCCCGAAAACTCTTTAGTGACTCCATGTACTGCCAGGACAATGTCGTTCATTACCGCACCTTACCTGTTTAGAAGGTGAAATCATCCACGTTGTCAGCAGTGATAACAATCCAGCCCTTACCTTCAAGGACCTTGTCGCTTCCTTTGCTGAACGTCATAGATTCGTAACCAGCTACACCCAAGTCAATCCCATCAGTGATTTTTTCACCATCCAGAATCTTCTTAGCAAGCGAGGCCATAGCGTAACCTGCATCAGCAGGATCCCATAGAGTCAAAGCGTGCACAGTACCGTTCTTCAAGATTTCCTTGTTAGCCTGCGGCATGCCAGTCCCGGCAGTGAACACCTTACCTTTCAATCCCATTTCTTCAATGGCACGAGCAACACCAGGAGCATCAAAGGAAGACGTTCCCATGATGCCACGAATTTCTGGATGAGCCTTCAGTACCTCTTTCGCGGCCTGGTAGGCGCCTTCAGCGGTGTCACCTGATTCAATGCGCGGCTGAGCTTCCAGCAGCTTCATGTTAGGGTACTTTTCCTTCTGGTGCTTAATGCCGCCGTCTGCCCATTCATTATGGGATGCATTAGTGATATGGCCTACCATAGTCGTATAGACGCCTTCTTCACCCATGCCTTCGGCAAGGTTATCCATGATGAAGCCACCGTAAGCCTCGTTACTGAATGCCTCAATGTCGTATTGAGTGTTTTGCTGGGATGCGCCTTCGTGGGTAACAACCACGATACCAGCGTCCATAGCCTCCTTCAGTACAGGCTCAATAGCACCAGGATCGACCGGAACAACACAGATTGCACTAACACCTTGAGCAATCAAATCGCGGATGACCTGTGCTTGCTGGGTCGCATCAGTAGCGGCGGGGCCACGCTGGAAGACATCAAGACCTGTATCTTCCGCAAACTTCTTTACGCCTACCTCCATACGCACGAACCAAGGGTTGGTGGCATCTTTAGGCACGACTGCAATTCGGATATCTCCGGCATCGCCCCCCTTTGCACCATCTGCGCTATTGCTAGCAGATGAACAACCTGCCAACGTGACTGAGCAGCAAGCTAAACCAAGCACTAACGGCACAGCTGAAATCTTTTTCAAAAAGCCAAATCGCTTCATAATCGTTCCCTCCATTGGGTAATTGTTGGGAGCCTAAGGCTCGTTACATCGTTATTGAAACGCTTCAACTACGATGATAGAATGCTACCACACTTGGTGAGATATTTTTCAACTGAAAGATAAGAAACTATGACATTCTCCACAGGAAACCCAAAACCTGACGTAGAGCGCAAAATCACTATTGAGGATGTCGCCCAACACGCTGGCGTCTCAGTTGGAACAGTCTCGAACACATTGAATCATCCAGATCGAGTAATTGCCCCAACTCGCGATTCCGTATGGGCTTCAATCAGTGAACTGGGTTATATTCCCAGTCAGGCGGCACGCCTACTCTCAGGTGCCCCAAGTCGGACTCTTGGCTTGGTAGTTCCCGACATTGAAAGTCCATTCTTCATGTCTCTAGCAAATGCAGTGGAACAATCTGCCAGCGACGCCGGATATTCCTTGCTACTGTGCAGCTCACGACAGGATGCCTCTCGGGAACCTGCAATCCTGGACGTATTATCCAGTCACCAAGTTCGTGGCGTGCTTGTCAGCCCTGCAAGTGACACCTCGCCCACAGCAGGAAGTACTTTAGTTCCAATAGTCTATCTGGATCACAAGGGTCCCGATGGGACCTGTTCCATATCCGTGGATCATGTTCTTGGAGGACGTCTTGCTGCAGAACACCTACTAAGCTTAGGGCACAAGAATCTGGCTTTTGTCGGCGGCACCCCATGGTTATGGCAATTTAATCAACGTGTTAAAGGAATCCGCGAAGCAATCCTGGAAGCGAATCTGGATTCAAACAAAAACCTGATTTTAGTGAAATCACCGGGGATAGGAGTAGATTCCGGCATGGAATCCGCTAGAAAACTAATTGAGCAAGGTCTTCCCACCGGAATTCTATGCGCAAACGACATGCTTGCCTTTGGTATTTTCAAGGGATTAACAGCGCAAAACATCATAATCCCAGACGATGTTTCCCTGGTTGGATATGACGACATCAGGTTCTCCGATAGCTGGATTAAGCCTCTTACAACCGTGGCGCAGCCAACGAGACTAATGGGTAAACTTGCCGGTAAACTCCTGATTGAACATGCTTCAGAAGGTGTAAATCATGAGCACCGCTTCGTTGCCCTGGAACCCACTTTGATTGTCCGTGAGTCAACCAGAAAGGCTAAGTTAGAATAGCTTCAACCGCCACGGCTCAATTTTTTTTCCAACATTAGCGACATTTTAAAGCGCTGCAAGAACTGATGGAAGCCTTCGATATCCCTTTGTGTGGGGGCCTGAGTGTCCGTGTTGTCTGAATCAAAAAGTGAGTCCACGAAATCTGGCAGACTTCTAGTATTGTTGTGCAGGTAGAGCGCTAAAACCGCGATTCCCCAGGCGCCACCTTCACCGGCGTTCTGTCGTACAGATATTGGAGCTTGTAGTGCTGCTCCAAGCATTTTTTGTGCAACCAAAGGTGTTTTGAAAATGCCACCATGACCAACGAAGTAATCGATTACGATTTTCTCTTCGCTACGCAGCAAATCAAGCCCCATGCTGAGAGTAGCAAACATGGCATAAAAATGTGCTCTAATCAGGTTCCCTAAGGTTAACTCACTTGACGCTGAACGAAAGTACAAAGGTGTTCCTACACTCACACCAGTTATATGTTCACCCGAAAGATAGTTGTTGACTGTTATCCCACCAGCATCTGGAGCAGAGTCTGCAACTGAGGCGTACAGTAGCGGGTAAATCTCGCTCTCATCGATAGGGGACCTTAACAAGCTCGCAGCCTCACGAATCAAGGCAATCCATGCATCCAATTCTCCAGTTCCATTGTTTGTGTGCACCATTGCCACCGGAGAACCGTCAGGAGTGGTTACTACGTCCACTTCTCTGTACACCTTCGATAAGGCCTTTTCCAGAACAATCATTGCGAAAATCGAAGTTCCGGCTGATACATTACCTGTTCGTGGTCGGATTGAGTTCGTAGCCACCATTCCTGTGCCGGCATCTCCTTCCGGAGGACACATAGGGACACCGGCAGAAAGCACCCCGGATGGATCAAGCAGACACGCACCTGATTCGCTCAGCATCCCCGCTTCATTACCAGCGACCAAAACAGAAGGCAAGATGTCCCTAAGCTTCCATGAAAAACCCTTACCAGCGACCAGCGCATCAAACTTCTTTACCGCAGACTCGTCATAATTGTTTGTCTCCGTGTCTATTGGGAACATGCCTACAGCATCCCCCACACCAAGCACTTTTTGTCCAGATAAAAGCCAGTGAACGTAACCAGAAAGTGTAGTCATATAGCTTATATTCTTGACATGCCTTTCCTCATCCATTATTGCCTGATAGAGATGCGCAATCGACCAACGCTGTGGTATGTTTTCATGGAAAAGTTCCGTCAGGGTGTCTGCTGCCGTCGCCGTAATTGTGTTTCTCCAGGTACGGAACGGAACAAGCAAGTTATTCTCAGAATCAAAAACCAAGTATCCATGCATCATGGCCGAAATCCCCAAGCTGGCCAAATTCTTCAGGGGAACCCCAAGTGACTCTTGCACTTGTCTAGCAAGATCCATGTAAGCAAACTGCAGGCCTTGCCTCACATCATTCAGAGAGTATGTCCAAATTCCATTATCAAAATGCGATTCCCAGCTATGCATTCCCATAGCAATTACACGTGCGCATGAATCTACCAGTACCGCTTTAATTCGAGTTGAGCCCAGTTCAATCCCTAAAGTAGCTTCCCCTGATTCCACAACTTTCCGCATGGCTTCATCGGATTTCAAATCTTGGTACATTTCCACTCCGTTAACCAACATTGACAAGGGTACAAGTACATCTTTGAGCATTCCCAAACAAGGTTATTCTGAGAGCACAATTTTACCAAACGGGCGGTGGGTATTGGAGGCCAAGAAACCATGGGCACGTTTTGCCTTGGAAAATGCCAGCGTATAGGCGATAACGGGACGAATCCGCTGCTCCTGGACCAGGGGCCACACGTGTTCCCCGACGGAGCTCACCAACCGGACTTTGGCCTCGACATCGAGACCGCGAATGGTGGAACCTTGAATCCGCGCCGATTTGGTTAAGACCTGGCCCAAATCCAGCTGGGCATGACGCCCCTTTTGCAAGCCGATAATGTTGAGGATTCCATGTTTGGCGAGTAGTTCCAGGTTGGTTTCTAATCCCCCGGCTCCGGATACGTCCAGAATCAGGTCAAAGCCGCGGCCGTCGGTGAGTTTCTGTTTCATCTCCAGCACTTCGTCGGGGTCGTGATAGTCCGCGGCCGCGTCCGCCCCCAACAGCGTCAATTTGTGGCATCTGTCGGGTTCCCCGGCGGTGGTTCCCACCGTGGCTCCCAAGGCCTTGGCCAGCTGCACCGCCACGGTGCCAACTGCCCCCGAACCACCTTGAATCAACACGAAACGCCCTGCCCAGGAATCACTCGGGAATCCCAAGTCCACCAGGTTGTGCCAGGCCGTTACCGCCGCTTCCAGGAGGGCAGCCCCCGCGATGCAACCATTGAGACGCCCGGAGACGGGCAACGGCAAGGCCAAATCCGCATTGGCGACACAAAACTGCGCTTGTGCACCGCCCTCGACCAGAGCCACCGCTGGCTGACCTACCCAAGCCGGGTCAACACCGGGTCCCACCTCCACGACGGTGCCGGCAGCCTCCAGCCCGAGCGTATTCGGTGCCCCAGCAGGCGGCGGATAATGGCCTGCCACCTGCAGCAAGTCCGCCCGGTTCACCCCCGCGGCCGCTACTTCAATGAGAATCTGGCTGGCACCGACCTGGGGACGGTCGGCCTCGACCAGGACCGGCACGCCGTCAACGCCCTGTACGCTCCACATGAAAACCCCCTTGCTTTAAGTCTTTTCCAAGTCTAAAGCAAGGGGGTCGATGAAGTTATCCGCTGAATAAATGCGAAAGTTTCCCGGGTTCAGAGGTTGTAGCCGATATAGGCAGCCGTAGCGTGGGGACTAGTGGTGGGCAAGCTCACATCGGAAGGCCAATACAGACTGTGACCTGCAAATGTCACCGTGGTCTCGCCTCCATCGTGGAGACGCCACGGATTCAAATCAGCTCCCGAAGTGCTGTCCAGGATGCCAACAATTTTGGCCTCACGAGAGTCAGTGGGCGCGCCTGCCCCTAAGTCAGAGGCGTGCGGAATATCAAATACTGCCGGTTTGTCCAAAATCATGACCACATATTCCGTACCTGAAAACATTGCCTCCAATTCCGGCACATCTTTGCCCTGTTCCAGCCGGATTAACTCCTTGGCGGAAAGAACCCGAATGACACCGGTCAAGACACTGGCTTCAGTATTGTTAACCACCTGGGGATCCCCCGGGCCGTCTGCACCTAAACCAACACCAGCTGCCATAGCTACAGTACTTTCCGGCAGCACTCCTTCTCCTCCGATAAACACGATCTTGTTAGCGCCCAGAGACACGATTTGCTGGAAAGTCCCTCCACCATCGGGGGGTGTCAGCAGAATAAAACCGTCCTTGGATGCCCCCGCCACCATCGCGTCTTTCAGGGCGGTTCCCGACGCCACGTAGGCGACCTTTCGAGCCGGATCGGAGGCGGCAAACTTGGCGATTTCAAAGGCGGTCACATAACGGTTCGCTCCCGCAAAACGTTGGGTCTCCGCACCGCTCGCAACCGTTTGGAGTACCGCGTCAGGAACCGCGCCCGGTCCACCCAAAGCCACCAGTCGTGCGCCGCCTGGTTGGCTCGCCGGCATCCGCATCGCCACGAACTGCCGTGCGGCACTGATGCTGGATTCATTCGTGTAGGTGATGATGGGACCGTCACGCAGCACCGAACCGGCCACCGCATCGGGGGAACCGGAACCGGCGTTTTTGGTCAGATACATGCGGTTGGTGGGACCGTTTACCTGCAACCAGCGGTCGGCAATAGCCTGGGCGGTCGCGTTGCGGTCCGGACCAGCCAGGCGTTCCACGTTTTCGGCGCCGCAGGTTTGCTGGGCTTGCTGGGCAATGCTGTCAGGAACCGCGCCGGTTCCGCCCAAAATCACGATATGGCCGGGTTTGACCCCGCCGAGGTTCAGCTGTTTGCCGTCGGTGAGCACCACCGGACCGTCCCCGATAGTCGCCGCCGGCAGGGCATCCACCGGGTTACGATTTGCGGCCACATAGACCACCGGCCAGTTTGTCCCCCAGGTGTGCTTGGCTACCGCCAGGGAGGTTTCCACCCCGCTGGGTCCCGCCAAACGTTCATAGTTCAACCCTTCTGCCTGGGACTCGCTGACGGCAACCAGGGCCATCATCGCTAAAGTCAAGGCTCCTACGGTGCCGGAAATGGTTCCGCGCTTTACCCATGCCTGCATGTCTGTACCTTTCCGTTGAAAACAGTCGTGACTCACTCAGCCTATTTAGACAGTTTGATTAACTGAACACCCAAAAGGGTGAAAGCCCCTGACTTAGCCCACGCCGGGACAGGGGCGAAATCGGAGCTGATAGCGTCATGCTAAGGTTGAGGAGTGCAAATACTTCGTGACAAACCGTCAAGTTTCGGCCCGAGTATCGTGACCATAGGTACTTTTGACGGCGTTCACACCGGACATAAACGAATCATCGAGAAAGTCGTGGCGCTGGCTCACGAGCGCGAGGCGACCTCTGTTGTGTTGACGTTCGACCCGCTACCTCGCCAGGTTCACCATCCCGACCCCAAGAATAAGTTGATTTGTTCCCTGCCGGACAGGCTGACCCGCATTGAACAGCTGGGGGTAGAGACGACCTGGGTCCAAAAGTATGACCTCGATTTTGCCGCCCAGTCCCCCACCGAGTTCGTCCGCGACTACCTGGTCGACCCCCTGCATCCGCTGGTGGTCGTCATCGGGGAAGATATGCGTTTCGGAGCCAAGAACAGCGGAGACGCGCAGACTTTGCGGGAATTGGGCACAGAATACGGGTTTGCAGTCGAGACAATCCCCAACATTGTCGACCCGATTTTTGGACGCCGCTGGTCCTCGTCTTGGGTGCGCGAACTGCTGGCCCAAGGTCGGGTTGACCAGGCCGCTTATGTGTTGGGGCGAGCCCATTCGGTGCGCGGCACGGTCATTCACGGCAAGCGGCGCGGGCGCAAACTGGGATTTCCCACCGCTAACCTGGACGCACAGTTCGTGGAGGCGATTCCTGCCGATGGTGTTTACGCAGGTTGGCTGCGGATGCCTTACCCGCCGCACTCTCAGAGTCCGACTTCCCTAGAGGTGGTGCCCGCCGCCATTTCGGTGGGAACTTCCCCGCATTTTGGCGACGTGGGGCGTACCGTGGAAGCCCACGTTTTAGGGCGTGCGGATTTGGATTTATACGGGGAAGAAGTCGTGGTCGAGTTCGTGCATCGGATTCGCGACAACCTGGCTTTTCATTCATTGGACGCACTGTTGGAGCGTATGGATCGCGACCTGCTGGAGACGGCCGTAGTCTTGGGGGTTCCCAAAGCTCAACGCATCAATCCCGGAGCAGTCACAGCCTGAGTGTGGCGGAATCATCAGGTTGATTTGGTATAAAAGTTTCATGGAGCACAGAGACGTCACCCGCAGAATCAGCCAGATTGTCGCCGCATCCCTGCTGGTGATGGGCGGAACCTGGGGGTTGTCGGGTTGTGAGCGCGCCTCCGGACAATCCGCTGCCACGGAAATTCCCACCAAACCATCCCTTTTGAACGTCAAACCACAACCGACCGCAACGCAGCCCTCGGAAATCACCTTTACCGTTGCGGCCACGGGTGATGCTCTGACCCACGATGCCCTCATGCCCGATGTGTCGCGTGACGCCGCGGGAAACACGCACTTTACGAATCTGATGGCTGGCATCAAACCGTTTCTCGAGGGAGCTGACCTGGCGATTTGCCATCAAGAGATCGCTTTTGCCCCCGGCGGCGCCCCTTACCAAGGGTTTCCCAATTTTGCTATGCCTACAGGCTGGGCCCAGGATATGAAAGATTTGGGCTACGACGGCTGTTCCACCGCTTCCAACCACACCACCGACCAGGGCATCGAAGGCGTCTATCAGACTCTCAATGTGTTGGAAAAAGCCGGCATGGGAGCCACCGGTTCTCGGCGCAGCGCGGAGGAAAAGCCTTATCAGATGTACAGCCTGACCAAAGACGGACGTACCATCAAGATTGCCCACCTGTCCCTGGCTTGGGGAAAGCTGGGCGGAATGCCCTACATCAATGAAAAACCGTGGCTGGTCAACGTGGACAATATGAGTGAAATCCTCACCTGGGCGGCCCAGGCTCGCCAGGAGGGTGCCAATGTAGTCATTTTGTCCGGCCATAACGGGCTGGAATATGAGCTGCAGCCCTCCGGCTGGGCGCGCCAATGGGCACAGGAAGCCGCCGCAAGCGGGCTGATTGACCTCTATATCGGTCATCATCCGCACGTTCCCCAGGGCATTGAGAAGCTGCCCGGCGGCGTGGACGGCAAAGGTATGTGGACGTATTGGAGCGTGGGGAATGTCATCTCGGATATGCGTCCCCTGACCACGATGCACACGGATTCGGAACAAATCGCCTGGGCCACGATTAGGGTTCCGGCTCATGGCAATGCCGAAGTTATCTCTGCCCAGTGGGTAGCAATCGGGCTGGAACCAGATTCGCATATGGTGGTGCCGCTAGCTGCGGCGGCGCAGGGGCAAGTTCCGCCCGGCAGTGCCATGAGCGCGAGCAAGGCTGCACAGTACCGGGGGTTTTTGCAATCCCTGGTGGGTCCCGAGACTCCTGAACTCACCGAGCCGCCCGCAACGCCCTCCCCTGCCAGAGTTGAAGCACTGCCTAAGCAGTAGGCGTCCCGATTGCTTCTGCATAGCTTTTCGGCTTTGGCACGAGGCCGGTGCGGAAAGGTTACTGGGATTCTTGCAGTTTCGGGTCGCGCTTCAGGTATGCCCTGGTTTCGCGGGCAATCAAACCCGAAGCCAAGACGAGCCCAATCAAGTTAGGCAAAGCCATCAAGCCGTTCGTGACATCAGCCAGCGTCCACGCGACTTTCAGTTCCGTGATACAGCCCACGAAAACAACTATGGCGAACAGCAAGCGGTAGACGGTGACAGCTTTTAGGCCGAACAAACGCTGCACGCAGCGTTCCCCGTAGTAGGCCCAGCCCAGCACGGTAGAAAACGCAAAGAACACCAGGGAAACTGCCACCACAAAGTGACCCTGACCGCCGGGGAAACCAATGTTGAAAGCCTCGGCGGTGAGAGGCGAACCATCCAGCGTTTGACCGTCGGCATCGGTCACTGTCCACGCTCCCGTAACGACGATAACCAGAGCCGTCATCGAAACCACGATAATGGTGTCAATGAAGGTTTGGGTCATGGAGACGAGTCCTTGCCGGACCGGTTCGCGAGTACGCGCGGCAGCCGCCGCAATCGCCGCGGACCCCATCCCAGACTCGTTAGAGAAAATCCCGCGTGCCACTCCGTACTGGAGCACCATCATGAACGTGGAGCCCACGAATCCACCAGTCGCGGCAGTCCCGGTAAAGGCATCGTGGAAAATCAGGGCTAGAGCGGCGGGAATTTTGGTAACGTACAGACCCAGCACAATCAGTGAGGCTCCCACGTAGAGAATAATCATGATGGGGACAAAAGCCGAGGTCACCCGGCCGATGGATTTCACGCCTCCCAGCAGCACGATGCCGGTCAAAGCCGCCATGAACAGGCCGGTCATCCACGGGTTCACCCCGAAAGAGGCCTCTAACTGAGTCGCAACCGAGTTCGCTTGGGTCAGGTTGCCGATACCGAACGAGGCAATAATCGCAAAGATCGCAAAGGCAATGGCCAGTGTCCGCCCCAACCACTTCACTTTCGTGACGTGCTCCAGGTAATACTGCGGGCCGCCACTCATCTCGCCTTTTGCGTCTTTGGTGCGGAAACGCACCGCCAGGAAAGCCTCGGAATACTTAGAAGCCATACCAACTAAACCGGTAACCCACATCCAGAACACTGCTCCGGGTCCGCCAATGTGGATTGCGGTGGCGACACCGGCAATGTTTCCGACCCCGACGGTAGCGGCTAGGGCGGTGGTCAGCGCTTGGTAGTGAGAAATATCGCCCTCGATAGTGTCATCGAGCGGTTGTTTCCCCTCAACGCTTTCCCCGGCGCCCTCATCACGTTTCAGCAGGGCCAGGTGCAGCGCGGGACCGAGTTTACGAAACTGGATTCCCGACAGCCGAATGGTCAGCCACAGCCCGGTTCCTAGCAGCAGGGGGATTAGGAAAAACGGCCCCCAGACGAAAGCATCAACCGCGTTGAGAACCTCAAAAAACTTGTCCATAGTGTATTGCCTCAGTATTTTCGGATACAAACTTGTGGCAAGTTTAGCGAGTGAGCCCGGTTATCCATAATTCGGCACTATTGTCCACTATTTGAGACGGGCGATAAGGTCTGTGAGCGCGGCGTTTCCGGTCGATTAACGCGCTGTCAGCAGGGCGCCAATTTGGTTCGCCACACCTCGTGACACCGCCCCGGTCCCACCAGCGATGGTGTAGGTGGCTTGCGGATGGGCTTGCACGAAACTCTGCAGGTTCGCGTCCAGAGAGGCCGGGCGACTGAGCACAATGGCCTGGTTATTGGCGTGTGCGTAGCCCGAGCCAGCCAAACCGTCAGCAAACACGGTGCCGGAAGCCACCAGGTATCCCGGGGCATTGGGGAAGAAGTTTTGGGCCAACTGGGTAGAAGTCTGGAAACGATCTTGACCCACGATGGTCTTTACCTCGCTCACGGCGCTGGTCCAGGCCATGTCCGCATTGGCGGCGTTGGTGGTAACGGCTGTAGCCGCCCTGCCACCTATCCCCCACACGCGCAACTTGCCCCCTTGCTTTGCCACCGTGCTCGCCAGGGTGGAAATCGCCTGGAGAGTGGTGGGTGGGATGCTGTTCGAGCGGGTAAAGAGGATGACACCGTGGGCATTGGCCACGGCGGGACCGGCAGCAATAGCATCGGGAATGTTAGGGTCACTGGTGGCATCGACCAGGAACACGTCAAGGAGTTTCGTGTTGGCGCTGACCGAAGCGTTTTCCTGGGCCGCGAGGGCCGCGACCCGACCCGCCGTGTCGAAACGATCTTGACCCACCAGGTCGGTGATGGAGATTCCGGCTTGCTGCAGTTCAGCGCGTTGGGCAGGTGAGAGTTTCACTCCCCCGCCGACCACGTAGAGGGTCTTGCGTGGGGAAGCCTTAATGGCAGAAATCACAGCCGGTTCCACCGGATTGGACACCGTGAGCAAAACCGTGGCTCCTCGCGCGCCCACCAAAGCCGCGGAGCTCAAAGCGTCAGGGGCGAGCCGCCCGGTGGTCAGCACAATCGCGTCCCCATTAGTCCCGCTCGCTGAGTGCAACGCTAGAGCTGTCGCGACCCGATCGGCTCCGGCAATCCGACTCAGTCGAGATTCATAGGGATATTCCGTCGTATTCCCCGAAGCTGCCCCCAAGTTCACTCCTGCGATTTCTTTCAGCCACGAAGCTAGGGGAATCACGGAACCAAAGTAAGCGCCCTGATCATTGCCCCCAATCAAAGTCCCTATAACCTGATTGGATACCAGCAGAGGTCCACCGGAATCACCGTGCTCGGTCATCACTCCCGGCCACGAGGTCTTGTAACTGAGCTGACCGGGAGCGACAGTCCCGCCGCAGTTAGCCGTAAACTCACCCTGCGTTGGCCCTTGCACCACCGTGTAGCAGGTCGCCGCGATTCTCTGCGGAGTGGACAACAGCGTATTCGATGCCCCGCCCCAGCCGTATTCCAAAGCCACGGTTCCCGCCGGGGCTTGACCGGCTGCCAAAACTGCCGGGGTAATCCCGGACATCGGAGTTTGCAGGTGCAGCAGAGAAGCGTCATATTGCGGATGAACTTTGTAATCATCCACCTGAGCGGATAGCTCCCTGGTCAAGCCGAACTTAACAGAAACGTAGCGGGGCTTGTTCGCCATGCAGTGACCTGCGGTCAGCACCCAGGAAGGATGGACTAATATCCCGGTACAGATTGAGCCGGTCCCGTTCCAGTTGGTGATGGCGATATAGCCAATCCAGCTCACGTCCTGAGCACCTACGGGAGCGCCCCCGCCAATCATCAACTCACCTATCTCCCGGTCGGTGTGGGGGGTGAAATCCTCGGGCAATGTTTCAGTGAGAGCGGAAAGTCTCTGCGGAAGGGCCGGGACCACATTCCGCGTGGCCTCAGCGTGAGGAACACTGGCTGCTGCTGTCGTTGAGACAGTTGGGGTCTGGCCGGGGAACTCGGGAGAGTTCAGACTAATGCCGCCGGGTCCGGAAAGCAGACCCAACACGCCCAGCATGCCCAGCACTGCAAGGGGCCACCAAGATTTCAGATACGTTTTTCGAGTCATGATTCTCCTGTGTTCCTAAACCCGACCTACATTAAGTGTATGTCCCAGACGTTCCAGATTTTGCAGGTCTCAACACCCAAATCGGTTTCAGCCGCTCGTTTTCCAGCTGGGCCAGCGCGATGACACGTTTTTCACCCGCGTCTGAGTCGGTCGTCGCTTCGGTGACGGCCAGCAGCGAACCGGCAGACGCATTTGGGCTCGAATTTGCCGTCTGCAGAAGGGCGGTGGCCTCGCGGGTCGAACCGGCCAGTTGTGGGGCTTGTCCGAAAGACAGCGCCCGCACCTGGGTTTCGTCACCGGACAATTCGGGAAAGATTCCCAAAATCGCCGCGTCGAGCCCTAACGGACGCAGCATCCCGCGACTCTCGACTTCGGCCCCCAGCTCGGACAGGCTTCGCGCCTGGTCCAGCCCGTATGACCCGACCGAAATGCGTCGTAACGCCGTCAGATGCGCCCCCACCCCCAGGTCTGCTCCGAGGTCTCGAGCCAGGGCGCGCACGTAGGTTCCCGCCGAACATTCCACCAAAAGTTCCGCATCGGTAACGCTCACCGGAGGGTTCGAGTCGTCTCCCGCTACCGTTTCGATGACGGGAGCGCCTCTCAGCTCGAGCCGGTGAATGGTCACCGGACGAGGCTGGATTTCCACGTTTTTCCCGGCACGCGCCAGGTCGTAGGCACGTTTGCCGCCAATCTTAATAGCGGAAAACTTGGCGGGGATTTGGTTGACCGGACCGCGCCACGGCACCAGAGCCGACGCGATGTCCTCCGGGGTCAACACAGCGCCTAAACAGGCCGTGACCTGGCCCAGGGCATCGTCAGTATCCGTAGAGATGCCAAACCGCACCCGGGCGGTATAGACCTTGTCATGAGCTGTCAAGTATTGCAAGAGGCGCGTGGCTTTGCCGATAGCGCAAATGAGGATTCCCGTGGCCAGCGGATCTAGAGTACCGGCATAACCGACTTTCTTTTGTCCTGCCAACCGACGAATCCGTGAGGCCACCGCGTTGGAACTCAACCCCCGCGGCTTATCCACAATGACCAGTCCGGGCGGACAGGTTTCACCCCGAGGCAAATCCGCGGGACAGTCGGGCAAGAAGTCCGGCGCGTCAAACATTGCAACCCGCCCGGGGAACCTTGTGAACCAACCACCCCGCGCCGTCGATAACCCCCGGAACGCCCCCGATGAGGGTCCACTCGCAATCAGGCATCAGACCGGCGGCGTTAGGATTCCTGGTCATCTTCGGGCTCACGGGGAGTTTTGTAGGGATTGGCTTCCCCGGCATACTGGGTGCCTTTGCGGGCGGCCAGCTCGGCATCGGCCGCGCGGGCCTCTGCCAGCGCCGATTCCAAAGCCGCAGCTTGCTGGGGCACCGGATCGGCCACGAATTCCAAGGTCGGAGTCAGGCGTGTGCCCAAATTTTTGCCCACGTGGGAGCGAATCAGTCCTTTGGCGGACTCCAAAGCCGCGCCGGAAGCGGTTCGCTCCGTGTCGCTACCATAGGCCGTGTAATAAACTTTGGCATGCTGCAAATCCCCCGTGACCTCTACCGAAGTAATGGTGACGAAACCTAATCTGGGGTCTTTAATCTTGCCAGCCAACATGCTGGCCACCGTGGTCAAAATGTTCGCGGCGACTTTTTCCCGCCGGGTGTCATCCATGGTTTCTCCCATCTTCATGTGTTGTCCCGGCGCCCCGGCCACGCCTGGCGGTAAACCGCCGCAGGCCGGCCAGGGACCCCGGGTTGGTTAGGGATATTAATCGCGCGGAATCTCGCGCATTTCCCAAGTTTCGATGCGGTCGCCCACCTGGATGTCCTTGAACTCCAGACCGATACCGCATTCGAAACCTTCGCGGACCTCGGTGACATCGTCCTTTTCGCGGCGCAAGGAATGAATCTCCAGCTCTCCGTTGACGACCACACCATCGCGAACCAAGCGAGCCTTAGAGCCGCGCTTGATGGTGCCCGACTTAATCAAGCAGCCCGCGATGTTGCCGAACTTGGAGGACTTAAAGACCTGGCGAATCTCGGCGGAACCGAGTTCGTGTTCCTCATAAATCGGCTTTAGCATACCCTTCAAGGAGTTCTCAACGTCCTCAATGACCTGGTAGATGACGGAATAGAACTTCATCTCCACGCCTTCACTGTCGGCCAGTTCCGCCACACGTTCGGCAGGACGGACGTTGAAGCCGATAATGATGGCGTTGTCCACGGTCGCCAAGTTGACATCGTTTTGGGTAATCGCGCCGACACCGCGGTGGATGATGCGCAGACCGACTTCCTCGCCCACGTCAATCTTGAGCAGGGAGTCCTCCAGAGCTTCGACCGAGCCGGACACGTCGCCCTTGATAATCAGGTTCATCATGTCGACCTTGCCGGCCTTCAGGGCTTCATCGAAGGATTCCAGGGTGACGCGCTTGCGGCGCTTGGCCAGCAACGCAGCGCGTTCCGCAGCCGCACGTTTGTCTGCAATCTGGCGGGCCGTCCGGTCGTCTTCGGCGACCAGGAAGTTATCGCCGGCTCGCGGCACCGAGGTCAGACCCAGCACCTGCACCGGAGTGGAGGGGGTGGCCTCCTCCACGTTTTGGCCGCGCTCGTTGAACATGGCGCGCACCCTGCCGTAGGCAGTTCCCGCCACGATAGCGTCGCCGACACGCAGAGTACCGCGCTGTACCAGCACGGTAGCGACCGTGCCGCGTCCCTTGTCCAGGTTCGCTTCAATGGCAACGCCGCGGGCGGGAGCGTGTGGATTGGCCTGCAAATCCAGCACCGCGTCAGCTGTCAGCAACACTGCATCCAACAAATCCTCAATACCCATCCGCTGTTTAGCCGAAATCGGCACAAACATGGTGTCTCCGCCGTATTCTTCGGGCAACACGCCGTATTCGGACATCTGGGCTTTGACCTTGTCCGGATTCGCGGTAGGTTTATCAATCTTGTTGACTGCCACCACAATCGGCACGTTTGCGGCCTTGGCATGGTTGATGGCCTCCACGGTCTGGGGCATCACCCCATCATCAGCGGCGACCACGATAATCGCAATGTCGGTGACCTGGGCGCCACGGGCACGCATAGCGGTGAAGGCTTCGTGACCCGGCGTATCGATGAAGGTCAGTTTGCGGCCTTTATCAGCCTTTTTCAGCGTGACCATATAGGCGCCGATGTGCTGGGTAATTCCGCCATACTCGGTATCAATGACGTCAGTATTACGGATAGCGTCCAGCAACTTGGTTTTACCATGATCGACGTGGCCCATCACCGTCACGACCGGAGGTCGGGGTTCCATAGCCTCGATGTCATCGAGTTCTTCGGCTTCCAAATCAATATCGAAGGATTCCAGCAGCTCGCGGTCCTCGTCCTCCGGTGAAACCACCGTAATTTCGTAACCGAGTTCTGCCCCCAGCAGCTTGAACGTGTCCTCGTCTAGGGACTGATTAGCTGTGGCCATCTCGCCCATGTGGAACAGCACGGTCACCAGCGCGGCAGGATTGACGTTAATCTTTTCTGCGAAATCGGCGACAGATGCTCCGGAACGGATCCGAATCTCTTGGCCATTGCCTTTCGGGACGGTGACCCCGCCAATCACGGGCGCATTTTGCTCCTCGATTTCCTGACGCTTAGCCCGGCGGCTCTTGCCTTTCCGGGATTTGCCGTGACCGAAAGCACCCTGGGTAAAGCCGCGCCCGCCGCGGCCGCGAGGCGGCGAAGGCGGACCGCCAAATGCGGGAGCGCCGCCAAAGCCGCCGGCCGCCAAAGCCTCAGGACTGGTGCGAGAACCACGACTGCTCCGTCCACCACGTCCTGCGGGACCGGAGTCGCCGCGGGGCGAACCCAGGCGGTCTCCCGGCTTGGGACGCGGACCGCCGCCCTGACCCGGACGGGGAATCCCCTGGCTCATGCCTTGAGCGGAAGCGAACGGGTTGTTGCCCAGCCGTCCCCGGCGCGGACCCGGCTTCGCTTTGATTCCACTGGTGCCGCCGGGACGCGGCATTCCCTGAGCGGAAGCGAACGGGTTGTTGCCCGGACGCGCACCCGGCTTGGGAATTGAGGCGCCGGGTTTGGGAATATCGGGGTGAGCACTGGGCTTCGCCTGCGGCTTGGCAGGGCTGGGACTCGGTGCTGATTTCTCTGGTTTTGGCTGAGGAGCAGCGGAAGCAGCAGGAGAGGAATCCGCCGGTGCGGGAGTCTCTGCGTCCAAAGTGTCCGGTGCGGGCGCAGTCTCCGGGGTCGGCGACTCCGGAGCGCTGGCTGGCGGCGTCGATTCCGCATCAGCAGCAGGCTCTGCGGCCGACTTCTGACTTTTCGAGGTTGTCTTGGCAGCCGGCTTCTTCGCTTTCGCAGCCGCTTTTTCGGCTTTCTTGGCGGCTTCCGGGCTAAACTTGCCCAGCTTTTCCTTTTCAAAGCGTTCCATCATCCGCTTCACAACCGGGCTTTCCACCACGGAGGATGCAGACTTTACGAACTCGCCGGCATCTTTCAGATACGCCAGCATTTCTTTGGATTCAATACCGAGCTCTTTTGCAAGCTCGTGCACGCGCATTCGTGCCACTTTTCTCCTGTCCTTCGCCACCCCACCCGGCGAAGGGTGAGAATGGATTAATCGTTGGTACTCATCGGGTACTCATCGGGTGCCCAACATCTTCCAACCCGCTCCTAGGTCATTGCGAACACAGTGCCGCGGGATAATGAAATCCACCAGTAGCAAAGTATCCTCAGCTAATAAGTTCATGTGCTGGAACGCGGCTGTTGGAGCCGCGAAAAGCACCGCTCCTGATTATACCCGACTTTTCTCTATGCATTTGAATCGGGGCCTCCAGCCCGGCAAACTACCGGGCAAAAGATTGGGGTGGAACCGTCCGTGACGGCTCCACCCCCTAAGTTATTGGCAGATCCTCGAAATCAATACCAGCCACGAGCACAGAAATTCGCCCAGGCAGCAGCGGGACTGCCGTAGCGACCCTTGATGTAGCTCAATCCCCAGCGGATTTGAGTGGCCGGGTTCGTCGCCCAGTCTGCACCGGCAGAAGCCATTTTACGGCCGGGATTAGCCTGTGGAATCCCGTAGGGGCCACCGGGGCGTCCGGCATTCGTACGCCATCCAGATTCGCGGGCCCACAGCTTGAACAGGGGCTGCATCTGATCCGGTCCCCAACCGAACTGACCCAGCATGTCGTAAGCGATGCCCTGCGCAGTGCCGGCTCCCCACGGATTAGCCGCCCGCGCCGCGGCTTCCTGGGCTGCCTTCTCAGCTGCGGCCTTTGCAGCTGTCTCGGCCGCCTGCTGCTCACAGGTTTTCGCCGCGAAATTGTCGGCAATAGCGCTGGTGCCACCGATAGCGGTGAGATGTTTTCCACCCAGGTCTTCCAACACCACTTGGGGCGCACAGGAAGTCTGAACCAACACTACCGAAGCATTATTTTTCTTTGCCAAAGGGGCCAAAGTCAGGGCATCGACCGGGTTCTTGCCATTGACCAACAGATAGTTTTGCGAGCCGATGGCTTGCGCGGCGGCCAGCGCGGTGGTGTAACGGTTATCTCCGGCTATCCGGGAAACTTTTTTCCCGGTCAGTTCTTCAACCTGAGCTTTAGTTTCCTCGCTCACGACCGCGGTGCCACCAATGATTGTGATGCTTTGAGGATTCAACTCAGCAATGGCCTGAGAGCCGTATTTGCCCAGCTGATTCGGCTCAGCCAACAAGAGGTTCGCTTCCAGATTGGCCGCGTAGGACGTGGCGGCCAGAATATCTACCTCCGAGTTGCCGTTGGCGATAACCACGGGAGCATCCGCTTCGCCTTCCAAAGCGACTTTCGCGGCCGACTCGTAACGGTTAGTTCCGCCCAAGGAGGGAGCATCCGGGCTCATAACCGCAGACTTGTCATCGTTGGCTGCCTGCAGTGAACCAATGAGGCCATCAGGCGACTTATCGCTGACCAACACTGAACTCAAATCAGTTGCCTCAGACACCGCTTTTGATGTCTCATAACGATCCACACCAGCCAAACGAACGCTGGCACTGACAGTTTGATTTGTAATGGTTGCGGAACCCCCATCTTCCGCATTGGCAATCGGGGTAACCCCTGCTACTCCGATTCCAGCAATTGCAAATGAACTTGCCATCAGTTTAGAAATATTCATGATTGACCTATTCGACCGGCTCATTTGACCCAGCCAAATGCCCTCCTCATTTGTTGAACGTTTCGCGACCCCACGCCGCGACGATTGATTATAACGTTTTGGTAACAACCATGTCCATTTTGGCGGTTTTAAAGGCTTTCAACTGCGGATATACCTTCACAAGGGCGGTCCCCAACGTTGCCGCGCCTCCCCCGGAAACGCCGGCACGGCCCTTGGGCACAGAAAATTCAGCCCTCCGGGAAAAACCTCGGAGGGCTGGATGCGAAACCCCTCGCGGGGTTGAAAATCTAGGCCGGCGCGGCACCATTTTCGGTGTCGGAATGGATGTCAATCCCCCAACCGGTCAGGCGCGAAGCCAGGCGGGCATTTTGACCTTCCTTGCCGATAGCCAGGGACTGTTGAAAGTCCGGGACCACCACTCGCGCCAGCCGCTTGGCCTCATCGATGACCCGTACCGAAATGACTTTGGCCGGGCTCAAAGCATTGGCTACGTAAACCGTAGGATCTTCAGCCCAATCCACGATGTCGATTTTTTCTCCGTTGAGCTCGTTCATAACCGCCCGGACGCGCGAACCGTTCGGGCCGATGCACGCCCCCTTGGCATTGATACCTTTTTCGGTTGCCCGCACGGCAATCTTGGTGCGGTGTCCCGGCTCGCGAGCCACTGATTCGATGACGACTTCTTCCTTGTCGATTTCGGGCACTTCGCGTTTAAACAGGCCCTGCACCAAGCCGGGATGGGTTCGAGACAGTTCGATGTGCGGGCCTTTCAAGCCACGCGACGCCGCTAAAACGTATACGCTCAGCCGCACTCCGTGCTGGTATTTTTCGCCGGGAACCTGTTCGGCCGGCGGAATAATGCCTTCCACATCTCCCAGATTCACGGTAACCAGCTTCGGATCACGCCCGGAAGTCACCACTCCGGAAACGACTTGACCGACACGATCCTTGAAATCGCCCAGAACTGCTTTGTCTTCTTCCTCCTGGAAACGTTGAATAATCACGGATTTCACCGTGGCTGCGGCGGTACGTCCAAAATCTTTAGGAGTAATCTCGGACTCGCCCAGCTCGTTGCCGTCCTCGTCCAGCTCCTTCACCAAAACCCGAACCTCACCGGTCTTGCGATCAACCTCAACCCGTGAATGATCTTTTTCAGCACCCGGCTGATTGCGGTATGCCTTCAAAAGCGCTTGCTCGACCGTGTCGATAAGCGAGTTCATATCCATGCCCTTTTCGGCTTCCACCAGGCGCAATGCAGACATGTCAATTTGCATGATTCCTCCGTATTGATTTGTCGCTATTTATTTTTTCGCCCGTTGCGTTGAGACCCCCGAGGCTTCCCAAACAAAATAACGGTACGTACCGATTCTATGTCCTCGAAGGGATAAACCGTAACGTCTCCATCGTCATTTACACTCAGCCCGGTTTGCGTAACATCGGTCAAAATTCCGGTGCGGACCTGCCCACCGATACGCACTTCTACGTCCTTACCGAGAGCCCGGCGCGCCAGCCGCAGATTCGTCAGCGGGTGTTCGGCGCCAAGCGTGGAAATCTCAAGGGTATAGGCACCTGGCAGCGGATCGTTTGCGTCCAAAGCGGCACCGATGGCGCGGCTCGCTTCCTCCAGCTGCGCGCTACCCAAATCGGCCTGCCCATCGGGTAAATCCAAACCAATCGCCACGACCCGCTGATGTTTCGGACCGGTGAGGGCAATTTTTTCCAAGTACAATCCGGCAGCGTCTATGACCGGGCTGATGACCTGGATAATTGCGGCGACACTGGGGTCTGCCGAGGTATGCGGCTGAGCTTCTGTCTTTATCTGCAATAGTCTCCCCTTTTTTCATTCCCTCAGAGTTGCCTGAGCGGGTGGATGGGGCGGGGTATGAAACAATGGGTTTATGTTTTTATCCCCGTCCCGTTTCCTGAAACTAAGTCTATGGCTTGTGGCGGGGTTTGCGCTGACTGGATGTGGACTGCGCCTGGACACTCCCCCCGATGCCCTGCCGGAACTGGATGCCGGCCAAGCCGGGATTTCCGCCGTTTCACGCGCGGAAGCCGCCATCGGCATCGGCAGCGAAAAGATGGCAAACGACGCCTCACTAGCCCCCGGAGTGCGTGAAGTGATTGGGACGGTACGCGAGCTGTCCGCGACCCGTCTAGCAGCCTTGGGTGGGGTCTGGCAACCGTGGCCGCAGGGAACCCCGGAGGGCGCCGACCCCGGACCGCAACCTTCCCCGGCTCCGGGCAGTGTGGAGGACCTGATACAGCTCCTGGTAGATACGGCCGCAACATCCTGCCAGGCGGGGGCACGCGCTCCCCACGCTAACGATGCGCAGCTCCTTACGGCCTTGTGCGCCGCCCAGCAGCTGGATGCCTCTCACGTGGCGGGAGCCGCGGGACACAAGCTTCCCGAACCAACGGTGCCGGTAGACTCACTGGCAGGGACGAACCCCGAAGGTTCCACTGAACTCATAGCCGACCGGAAACACCTGCAAAACCTTATAGAAGCGCAGACCGCTCTGGATTTTGCCCGTTTCCGTATGGAAGTGGCGGCCGCTCACCTGAGTGGGAATGACCGGCAGTGGGCTTTGCAAAGGGCGGATTCCCTAGCTTGGGACGTGCAGTCGCTGGTGGACGGGGGCGTGGAGGACGTGCGTGCTGCCCAGTACGCTTTGGATTTTTCCCAGATTAAGACAACCCCAGACGCGATTCGTCTCATCAATCAAGCTGATGCTGATGCTTTCGCGGCTCACCTAAAGATTATCGAGCTCATTTCGCCGACCGGAGCGGCCTCGAAAAAATCACCAGACCAAGCCCTGTCAGCGTTGCGTCAACCCTGGATTAGCGCCGCCAAAGGCGATGTGACTTCGCAAAATCGTTTCGGCGTTCCCCCTTCTCAAATTTTTGTGCAGCTATGGCCATGACCTGTGCAAACGCCAGTTCCAGTCAGGTTTTCCACCCGGAAGGGCACGACACATTCACAACTGGCCACCTTAAAGAAAAATTAAATTATTAGTAAATTCATAATCAAAAGATTGGAAAACTGCACAGTTTATAGCACAATAACAAAACAACCATTAGGATTACCGAGTTCCGAGAGGCCTTCACGTTGGTTCGCACCGATTCTCCAGACACACCGGACGCTACGCCCGAAGAAATCTGGGAAGACTTTTTTAAGTTTTCCCAAATGCTCAATTTAGAGATTGACTATGCTCTCAAGGAACAATGCGGCTTCGACCTGCCTCAATATTCCATCTTGACGGCTTTGGCTAACGCTCCGGAAAAGAAACTGCAGCTCGGTGAACTTGCCAGGCAAACGGTATTTTCGCCCTCTCGATTGAACTATCGACTTGGTGAGATGGAGAAAAAGGGCTGGCTGAATCGGCTGTGCCAAGGTTCGGATAAACGCACCCGCAATGCTTGCCTGTCAACCAAAGGGTTGAACGCTTACGAAGCCGCGGCGCAAGTCCAGATGAAAGTGGTACGTGAACTGTTTGCTGGCCGGGTTTCGCAATCAGTTTTAAACGCGATGCGCCGCGTGCTGTCCAGTATGCGCAGCCACCTGGAAAAATCGGAACTCTAGAGACCTCAACCGACTCAGGGACGCATCGGGGTTTTTTCAGGGTAAACCCCCATAGCCTATTAGTTTTGGCCTAGCTACGCTGGATTTCAGTTAAGAACTCTAGCGAAAGGTTGATTATGTCCTCCCCAAATAGCCCCGCCGACACCCCGTTCACCCCGGTGACGCCCCCCACCAGCCTCTGCCGACTCCGAAACGTCCCCCTCCCCCCTTGTGACCAATACGGAGACGAACATCCCGACTGTCCCGGTCGCCGTGCTACACGATGTCACCAAGGTTTACGGGGAAAAAGGCACGCGAGTCGAGGCGTTGCGCGGGATCAACGTAGATATTAACGCCCGCGAATTCACGGTCATCATGGGCCCCTCCGGTTCCGGTAAATCCACGCTGCTGCACGTCCTAGCCGGTTTGGACGCGGTCAGTTCCGGTTCCATCACGGTCAACCGCGTGGACATCACGAAACTGAAAGACAAGCCCCTGACCCTGTGGCGCCGCGACAACGTAGGGTTCGTGTTCCAGTCGTTTAACCTGGTTCCGACCTTGAGCGCCCAAGCCAATATTGAGCTACCGCTACGCCTGGCGAATAAGCCGATAGATCGGCACTGGTTCGACCAAATCGTCACCGGGCTGGACCTCACCACCCGGCTGAACCACAAGCCTTACGAACTGTCCGGTGGCCAGGTACAGCGCGTTGCGGTCGCGCGAGCCCTACTGTCTCGCCCCGCCATGCTGGTCGCTGACGAGCCGACCGGAAACCTGGACACGGCGTCTTCTGCTGAAGTCCTGAACCTACTGCGCGCCGCAGTCGATAACTTCGGGCAAACCGTGGTGATGGTCACCCACGACCAGCACGCCGCCACGACCGGGGACCGGGTCTTAATCGTCCGTGACGGGATGATTGTGCACGATTTGCATCACCCCGAACCCGCAGACATCGCGAAGGTGGCGTGAGAGATGAAAGGAATTCTGCGCGCAGACTTGCGCAAAAACGTGAAAAGCTACGCCGCTACCGCCTTGGCGATAGCCCTGGCCGTAGCGTTCCTGTTGACCTGCCTAGGGTTGACCGAGGGGCTCAAGATGACTTTGGCCCGCAACCTTACGGAGGAAGCCACCGGTGCTGACCTGATTGTTTCGACTCCCAACGGAGTTCCCTACGACGGTGAGGATCCCGAACCAGACTACCTGCAAAAGGTCGCGGACCAAGCCCATAAGGCCCACCCCGAGTGGAAAATCCTGACCCGCACGTCCATGAGCGTGGATTTGTCCGCAAATCGCAAGAAGGTGTCTGCCTCGGTATTGGGGCTGGGTGATCCCGTGTTCGACCCCAGTTCGGTCGTGGAGGGAAAGCGCCCCAGCTCTGAATCAGAAATCGGTATCGAGCAGTCCAACGCTAAGACTCTCGGGGTCAAAGTCGGGGATACGGTCAACGTGGGAATCTACGATCCTGCCACCGATGACACCAAGACCGTGCCACTCAAGGTCAGCGGTATCTATAAAGCCCGTCCCGGCGCGTTCCCCACCAGCTACGTTTCCGATTCCCTGGTGAAAACCTGGGCTGGGGACGATTATTTGGCTGACATCTTGCTGGTTTCGGGGGTCGGCTCCACAAACCTGAAAGCGGCCACGGCCGAGCTGAAACAGTTGACCTCCCACATTGCCGACGCAGATTACTATGAGGTGTTCACTGCGGATCAATACTTGGATCGTGCCGTGGATAGCATTACGGGCGGACAGGACGTCCTGCTCGTGTTGGCCTTGGCGTTCCCGCTCATCGCCGGCGTTACCGCCATTATTGTCGTGTCGGTGACCTACAACGTGCTGTTTGCCCGCCGGCGGCGCCAACTGGCTCTGTTGCGGGCGGTCGGTGCCACCTCCGGTCAGCTCCGTTCCCTGGTGGCCCGTGAGACGTTACTGGTAGGCGCCGTTTCCGCGGTTCTCGGAGTCTTGGCAGGTGTGATTTTTTCGGCCATAGCGTGCCGAATTGCCAACCTCGCCGACACTTGGGGTCAGGCATTCACCGTTTTGAACTGGCAAAGCCTGCTGGCGGGATTCCTCTGCGGTACCGTGATTTCTTTCCTGGCCGGGTTTGCCCCGTCCCGCCGGGTCGCCCAGGTCACCCCGATTGAGGCTCTGGCGACGGAAGACAAGCTCAGCCGGCGGCGCAAGCACCGGACGGTTCGCGCCATTTTTGGTTCCATGCTGTTCTTTGGCGGCACCGCCACCATGGTCTACGCCACCCTCCAGAACCATCGGTTGATGATGAATGTCTCAGAGCAGGGAGACATGGATACCTACACCTCCAACTTCTTCCTGACCGCGATGTTTGCCGGAATGATTTCTTTCCTGGGGCTGATTATGCTGACTTCCATCGTTTTGCCCTACGTGACTTCCGCTTTGGGTGTTTTCAGTTCCCCCGCGGCGGTGACGTGGCGTTTAGCGGCGGAAAATACGGGTCGTAACCCGCGGCGTACCGGAGCTACCGGCGCGGCCTTGACCTTAGGTATTACCTTGATGGTACTGCTGCTGGTCGGGGCGGCCTCGGTAGACGCTACCGGCAAAAAAATCATCGACGAACATACTCCGGTAGACCTGCAACTCGTTTCGGAGGGCGAACCGCTGAGCCAATCCACCATCGCCAACGTGAAAGCCACTTCCGGTTTGGAACACACCATCGCCGTAAATGGGCTGCTGGGCAGCGCTGTTCCCTGGGACGAGTACGAAAAAACCCAGCAATTATTGTCTCAGCCGGAAAAGCTGACCCAAGACGAAAACGGCGGCTGTATCGTTGCCGCAACGAACGAGCCTTGTGACCCCGACGCGGATACTCAGGAAATGCTGTTGGAATCTAAGGATTTCTCGACCATATCCCACAGCCGCATTCCCGTGATTGCTCCCGGCCACGTGGGAATTCCAATGTTGAGCGATGAGGAAGTAGGCAAGCCTTATGCCGTCCGTAGCGGGGATAAGGTGCTGAAGCTCACGGCTGAGAAAACTCCCCTGGATTTCGTGTCCGTGAACCCCCAGGATTTGGCTGGCCTAGCCAGTTCCACCCAGGTGGTTCGTCCGGCACAAACCGACGCCGACCAGGAACTTGGGCGCAACGACACGGTGTTGGCACCTCGCGTGCTGCTGATGCGGATTTCCTTGGATTGCAGCTTTTCTGACATTGAGCAGCTCGCTTCGGATATTCCAGCTGCCTCTGAGCAGGATGCCTACATCACCGGTTCCGCACCCGACCGAGCCATGTTTACCCAAATAACACAAGGATTGATGTGGGGCGCATTCGCGATGCTAGGAGTATCGGTGTTGGTTGCGTTGGTTGGAGTGGCGAACACTTTGGCTCTCTCGGTGATGGAACGCCGACGGGAAAATGGGATGCTGCGCGCCCTGGGCATGACGAAGGGACGTTTGCAAGGAATGCTCGCCATCGAAGCACTGCTGACGGCACTAGGGGCCCTGGTCGTAGGCGTATTAGCCGGTTTGGGTTACGCAATAGCCGGCATCAACGCCCTGCCGGTGACGGAACTGGCCTCCGCACAAGTTATTGTGGTACCCCCGCTAGCTATCGCGGCCGCGGCGCTGACCATCGTGGTGGCGCTGTTGGCTTCGATTGGTCCGGCGCGGGCAGCAGCGCGGGTCACGCCGGTCGAGGCGCTGGCTCATGACTGAAGGTGGGGCGGCTAGCCGAAGCTGGCCTTTAGCGAAGCCGCCCCGGTAGCTGTGAGTTCGACCTGGGTCAGGGAACTGATGAGCGGAACCACCAGCGGAATTTTGCCGGTGGCCTGCAAAGTTACCTGTACCCGGGTCGATTCCACGTTGACATCTACCAGGTCAATTCCCTGCAAACCAGAGTTCGTGCCTATTGCCGCCCCTGAGAGGTATTCGGCAGCGCGTTCCGAGGCGTGATCCGGTTCGATTTCCAGGGGGACTCCGTCAACAATGCCATTTTGATAGTAGGCAGCATCCGCGATGTTGGAAGCTGCCATCGATGCGGTCTGGTCTGCCAGACGCTGCAAGCGCCGCTGTTCCAGATAAACCCCGGACAGCGCCATGCTCATCAGGATAATCACACAGAGCAGCACGCAAGCGGCCAATCCCAACAGCATGATGCGACCGTCCTCACCACCGAGACGGTCGAACCGGGCGGCAAACTGATGCGGCACCGCACCGCCCTTGTGCCATTTCCTAAGCCCCATGCTCGCCCCACTGAATCGGATGATCCGCGCTCAGCGGCAAGGAAGCGGGAAAGGAACCCTGCAGCATCGTTCCCACCAACGGTAGGGGGACTTCCACACTAACGTGGACGATACCGCGCGAGCCCGGCGCGGGGCACGGTCCAGTCACGCAGTCCAGAGTGTACTGCGCCTGCCCCGCCGGTAACCCTTGGTCAGCGGCAGCCATTTGCACCGCCAAACTGGCTGAATCAACCCCCGTTTCAGGATGCAACGTGAGGATACGCGCTGCTCCGGCCGCTCCGGCCTCGGCCGCGTACAGACCAGATTGGATCTGAAAGAAAGCCAAAATCAGGTACACCAGCGGTATCAGGAGCATCATGGTGATGCCCACAAACTCCAAGGTGGCCTCGCCGGATTCCTCACGAGCCAGCCGCTGCACCAACCTCGATGCTATTCGATGATGCCCGCGCCTCACGGCCCCTCCTCTATTACCGCGTGCCCCACCGCGGTCAAGTCCCCCGCTCCGAACAGGCCAATAACCGGCATAGGAGCCTTCACCCGTACCTCCATTACTTCCAGGTCCGAGGTGGAGTAGGGGCCACTGAGCGTCGTCAGAGTCACGCGCTCGGCGCTGACCGTATGCACGTAGTCGGGACCCAAAGTCGAGGCCAGGACACTGCGCACGGTATCATCGGCGGCGCTCGCGGGGGCACCCGACAGCGCCGCCGCGTGCGCCCCCGCCCCGGCCGCATCAATCAAAGTCGTGTGCACCCACAGGGCCAAAGCCAGCTGCATCAACCCCAGCACCAGAATCAGTACCAGCGGCATGACGAGAGCGAAACTGGCCGGCTCCGAACCGGACTCCCCCTGCCAACGCGGCCACAAGTGCCGACTGCGGGATACTCGGCACTCAGAGAGCCGAGACATGGGCTATGGCATCGTTAAACAGATTCGTTAAAGCGGGCAAGGCTACCGCCGACAGGGCCACCACCAGCCCCGCGGTCATCAGGGTCACCATCACCCAGCCGGGAACGTCGCCGTCTTCGGCCTGCAGGCGGGTGTATACAAAATTTCGCAAAGCGCGGAGTTTTTGCATGTTTTTCCTTTCGATTGTTATTTTGACTATTTACAGCTGGAGAGCTACCAACCCGGGATAGAGGGCGAAAACCACGGTGAGCGGCAAAATTAAGAACACGACCGGCACCATCATGAGGACTTCTTTCTTTCCACCCTCCGTGAGCAACTGGGTTCGCGCCACCGCTCGTGAATCCGCCACTTGGGAACGCAGCACGCCCGCCAAGGGAGAACCGCGTTCCAACGCGGAAACAATGGCATCAATGAGGTGCGCGAGGATTTCGGAATCGTTGCGGGCTCGAGCTGCGGTCAAACTGGGAGCCAAAGAGTCTCCGTTATCAGCCGCAGCCAAGATTTTTTCCAACTCCTGACCGGCGACATCGGTGCAGCGGGCAGATACCCGGTGCAAAGCTCCATAGAGAGGTTCTCCGGCTCCCACCGCCAGCGCCAACAGCTCGATGACATCGGGCAGTTCTTGATTCAAATGCAGTTGGCGACGCCGCGCCGCGCCCGTAAGCCGATAATCGGGAATCAGCAATCCCGCCAACACAAAACAGGTCAACATCACGAAAGCCCCAAAAATCGGCAAGGTTTTCCCCAAAAATCCCAGGAGGCTAACGACCACCGCCACGCCTCCCAGAGACAGGGCCCATCGCAACTGGGAGCGACGAAATCCGCGCACATCCCTGGGCAAACCCGCCAGTTGCAGCCTGCGCTCGACAGAATCTTTGGAGGGGCTGATAAACGTGAGAAACCTGGTCAGGCCGTTATGGAGAAAAGGGCCATCCGGCAATCCATCACCGCGGGAAGCCGCCATCACAGTCAGGTCGGCCTGAACATAAGGAGTGATTCGCCAAGTCGGAAAGGAGCCTTGACGAATCCAGGGCCCCAGACACACCCCGATAAGCCCACTTCCAGCAATGATAGCGAGGCTGCCGACAATCCAGGTCAAAGAGTTCTCCACGGTCTACTCCCGCATCGTGCGCGGACTGACTTCCAGGCGTCCCAGCCGCAGCATCAAAATGTACGCCAGCGCCGAAACTAACGCCCCCACCAGCAAAATCATGGAGCCGACCGATGTGGAATACACCTCTAACGTACCCGGACGACTCAACAGCAGTGCCAAGATAATCCACGGGGAAGCGGCAGCCAGCCGCGCCCCGGTCACGGTCCAAGATTGGCGTGCCAGCACTTCCCCACGAGTTCGTTCCTCCGCACGGAGCATCGCACCCAAATCCTCCAACAGAACCACCAAGTCGTTGCCCCCCACTTGTGCAGCTAAACGCAATGCTTCGACGATGCGATCCCCCACCGGATCGGCCAGTTCATGCTTCAAAATTTTTAGGGAGGCATCGAGGTTGCCGCCCGCTCGATAATCGGCCGCGAAATGGGCAAAAGGCACTCGCAGCGACTTTGGGGCTCGGGCGGCGACTTCCAGAAGCGTTTCACCCAAACTCAGTCCGGCCCGCACCCCGGAAACCAGATTATCCACCAGGTTCGGCCAGGCTTTGCCGCGCTGACCCTGCACGGAATGCAGTTTGCTCTGCAATCCCAAAAATGGCAGATACGCGGCTAGCAGCCCGGCCAACCACCCAACCATCACCAGTCCGGTGACCAGGGTGAGGCAAATCCCTGCCGACACCCCTGCCAGGAGGGACAGCGCCAGGAACTGTTCCAACCCAATGCGTGTTCCGCTCACCGCGGTGATGTCGTTGAAGCGGGTACGGCGCTGTGCCCAATAGCGTTTTAGAAAGCTCTCTCGGTGCGCCGAATGCCGTCTCGGTGCCAACGTCACCAGGAAAATCCCGGAAACTGCGCTGAGGGCTGCCGCCAGAGTCAATAGGGAACTAGTCATGGGGTGTCTCCCGCCAGATAGCCGCCAACTGGCTGGCCCGAGAACCGAAGGCGGAAAGAAAATCGAAATCCGCGGGGTTCTTGGCTGGCTGAGCACCATCGGGTGGCGCACTGTACAGCGGGTGCGCCGCGACCTGGCCATCGCGAAGGGTTCCGTCTAAAGCCAACACTTCCGTCACCGCCCGGCTGCCCTGCCAGGTTCCGCGCAACTGAACTACCAGGTCGATGGCTCCCGCCACGGTCGGCACCACGAATGCCGCGGTCACATTCTCTCCCGCCAGCAGCGGTAGAGTCGACAGTTTCGTAATCGCCTGGCGGGCGGTGTTGGCGTGAATCGTGGACATGCCGGGGATTCCGCAGTTCAGAGCGATGAGCATGTCCAGGCTTTCAGCGCCGCGGACCTCCCCGATAATGAGCCGGTCGGGACGCATCCGCAGGGTTTCTCGAACCAAATCTCGCAGGGTAATCTCGCCTTGGCCTTCAATTGAAGCGTTCCGGGTTTGCATCGCCACCGCGTCCGGGGCTTTCAGATTGAGTTCCAACACTTCCTCGCAAGTGATGACGCGCTGGTCAGGAGGGATTTCCCCGCACAGGGCGCGGACCGTGGTGGTTTTCCCCGATTGGGTCGGCCCGGCCACCACGATATTCAGGCCGATGCGCACCGCTTCGGCCAGAAAACGAGCCATCCACGCGGGCATCATGTTGAGCCGGACCAGGTCCCGCACCCGCACCGCTTTGGCACTGTGCTTGCGGATATTGATGGACCAGGTGGCTGTCACGGGCGGAATGACGACGTGCAAACGTTCTCCGGTTTCCAAGGTGGCATCCACGCAGGGGTTGACAAAGTCCAGATGCCGCCCCGAAGCTCTCAGCATCCTCTCCACCAGGGCTTCCACCTCGTCTTCAGCCAGCAACAGGTTGGTCAGGTGGGCTTGTCCGTCGCGGGAACAAAACACCTGAGAAGGACTGTTCAGCCAGATCTCTTCCACCGCCGGATCATCCATCAGCGGCTGCAATTTCCCGTAACTTAAGCCCAAGTCGACAACTCCCTCGCGCCTGAGAGCCAATACAATTACGGTCAGTTTAAACGCTTTTTTTACTGCTATAGTGCAAGGGTCCCCGTTCAAAACGGTAAATTCTCATCTTACATTCATGTAATCTTCAGGTTTTTCTGAGGTTTGCCATAGTTTTGCCAAAAATCTACGTAGGCCTCCCGGCTGGTCGCGCACCCCGCCCCAGTCGGGGCTTTAAATGGCCAGATTTCCGGCTTTCCGGAGCGGTCTGACGGTTTGTCCCCCAGGGTGACATAAAATTGAGAGATGAGCGATACCGATTTTCTGACCTTGGCGGCTTTGGCCACCGTGGCAGTTCCAGACCTTGAGGTTGAGTCCCTGTGCCCGCCGCTGGGCGAAGACACTGATTTTCGCTGGGTCGGCGTCCTCGATAATCACTCAGCCCGGTGGAGTATCGTCGGCGCTAAACATGTGGATGCAGAGGCGGCCCTGGACAAGCAGCAAAAGATTTTAACCATGCTGGCCAATTACCGCGATGCGCACCGACTTCCTTTTGACGTGCCCCGTATAGAAGGTAGCGCCACCTCGAAAGACGGAACCTCTATTTTTGTTTATCGCCAGTTGCCAGGTAATCCCCTGGAGTTCAACGAACTGGCAGAGGATCCGGACCTGCTGCGTGCTTTGGGCAAAGCCATCGCGGCGCTACACGAGATTCCCGCCAACCTGGTTGCTCACGTGGGCTTCCCCACCCCCAGCGTAGATGATATCCGCGCGGACCTGAGCAAAAACCTCTCCCGTGCGGTCGCGACCGGTTTGGTTCCCCCGGTTCTGCAGGCTCGTTGGGAACAAGCCCTTGACGAAGATGCCTGGTGGCATTTCCATCCCACGTTTATCCACGGCTCCCTGGAACCCCAGCATGTCCTGGTCGCGGATTCCCGAATTTTGGGAATTTCCGGTTTTGCCGAGGTCAGCGTGGGCGACCCCTCGCAGGATTTGTCCTGGGTAGCTTCGGAGCTGACGGATGAAGCCGTGGACCTAGTCTTTGACGCCTACCATTTGGGACGCGCGGAGGGGTCAGACCCGTTCTTGCGTCAACGTACCGACCTGTATATTGAGCTGGCTCTGGTCAATTGGCTCAATTGGGGGGTCGACCAGGGAGATGCCTCAATAATTGCCGATGCCCAAGACCTGTTGAACGAGCAGCTGGAGCGGCTGGAGGGAGATCTGTCACTAACAGGCCGCCCTCTCTACGAGGACCAGACCACCAGCATTCCTGACCGCAGCTCGGACGGGAACGAAACCCCCTCCGCGAGTACCGCGGAAATTGCCACGGAGTCAGATACCCAGGTTTCCTCGCTGCCCCCGGATGAAGCCTAAGGCCGGGTAGATTCGGTTTTCCTGCAACACCGGGACGAACTGCCCCGGACGCCGTCCTGACCAGCCTTTCTCTACCGTTCCTCAACGGCACGAGACTGATATAGGACTTCGTCCCTTCCTCATTCTCAGGTGGCATTATCCCCGGAGTGGCACGAGACCGGGGCGGCCCCGCACCCTTCTGCCGTCCCCTCCTCCACGAAGCCGGGAACGGCAAGCGTCTAGGGCAATCCGGCAGCGGCCTCAATATCCAAACTTTTCTAAAACTTCGTCGGCCTCCTTTCCACGGTCCGTCAAGTTACTGACCAAGAGATCCTGGCTGTAGTCGGCTATGCCCAGCTCGTCGAGGATGTCCTGAAGGGTGAGCAATTGGCGCTCCGGGTCGTCCTCATTGAGAAACACGTAGGCACACACGATGTCCTCCGCGGGGGTCTGGGGATGGGCCTGTAACCAGTAAAGGCGATAGATTCCCAGCTGGTGCAGCCACTGAGAATAGTCCTTCGGGGTTGGGCGCCGGCCGGTCTTCCAGTCGAGAATCCAGATTTTCCCGGTTTGCGCCTCTTCGAACTGCGCATCGATTCGCAGCGGAATCACGGCGCCGATTCCTTCCCCAACATAGAGTTCGCCGTCAAATTCGACTCGTGGACGGCGCAGGCGGCGCAGCAGTTCCAGGTCAGCGTAATGCTGTTGCCATTTGTGCAGCAGCTTGCGCTGGTCTGGAGTGAACCCGTCTTCCATCCCGGCATCAAAAATGAGCGCGTCTTCATTTTCGAGCTGGCTGGCAATCCACGCGTGCATATAGGTTCCCAAACGAGCCGCCGCACTGGGCTCCTGCGGCAGGGGACGCAGACGTTGGAGCAGGTAACCCTCGCTGTCTTGCGCCAAACGCGCCATCCCGGTAGCGGAAATTCGTCCCAGCAAATCGCCCGTTCCCAGGCGCGTTTGCGGCTGGTGCAGCAGTTGACTCAAGCGGCGCTCCGTTTCTTCAGCAGCATCCTGACTGATTCCGTCAGCAAATTTGCCGCTGGCCAAAGCATCCTCGGTAACTTGATACGCATGAGCCAGGTCCTGGCGAGTCTGGGTCCACGGCAGGGCCGGCCAAACGCCTCCCTCGAATCGGTCCCGATTCGGATTTTCGGATTTTTCAGGGATGGACGTGACTTCGGTTTCAGGCCATTCGACGCTGGGGAGCGCAATTCCCAATCGGATGGCCTCCTGTGCAAACGTCTCAGCGTTGAACGGGGTCAGCAGGTTTTGGGCTTCAGCTGTGCCTTCCTCCGAGGTCTGCACGCTCGGCACAGCGGATGGGTCTTGTCGGATGACGTCCGGCCCGTCCGCCCCGCCCATGACATCAGCATCGGTGAAGATGCGTTGGTGCGGGTCTTGTTGCACCAGGAAAAACTTGCTGGGCAAACGTCCCTTCTTGGTTTGCCGCTCAAACCAGCAGTGTCCCAGCAGCAGCCGTGATTTGGCACGGGTGAAAGCCACGTAGGCCAACCGGGACTCTTCTCGCAGGGTGTATTGGCCAGCCTCTTCCCGATACGACTCCAGCAGACCTTTTTTCGATGACACTTTTCCTGTCGCGGTCAGAACCGTTTGGGTTTTCAGTTCCAGCTCGGGCAGATGAGCCCGGTCGCTGCGCAGCGGATAGGGCAGAACGTCGCGTCGCATCGCCCATATTTCGCCTTCACTGGAGGGGAAAGTGCTTTTGTTCAGGTTCGGAACGGCCACCCAATCCCATTCGAGGCCCTTCGCGGCGTGCATGGTGATAATCTGAACCGCCGCATTATCAACCTCGAAGTCCAGGTCAGCGAAGCTGGCTTCCTCTTGTTCACCGGCACTCAGCCAGTTGAGGAATCCGCTCAACGTTGCCCCGGGAATCCGCCCAAAATCACGAACCAGGTTTAAGAACTCAACATAAGCCCCAGCTTGGCACGGGGAGCCCGGCAGCTGTTGCTCAATATCCAAATCGAGCAGTCGATGCGCCAAACGCGTCAACACTAAGGGGGTTGCGAACGCGGCGTTCTCCTTGAGTTCCGTGAGAATTCCACGCAGTTTTTCCAATCGCATGGCAGCCTCAGCGGAGACTTCAGCCCCGCCCTCCATCACGATCTGGTAAGGAGTGAAACGGTGCGAATTTCGCCCCACTGCCTGGATATCGCTCAATCCCAAGCGATATCTATCAAGCAAAATTAGCAGGCTGGCACCTTTTTCAGGATCATCAGTGACTTCCAAAGCAGCCCGCACCAAGCGTACCCCCGGATCTGTCAGAACGCCTTGCATGCCTCTGGTTTGATAAGGAATTCCAGCTCGGCGCAGTGCCTCAGCCAAGGTAGGAATAGCATTTTTCGCACGGCACAGTATGGCGGCAGTCGGCAACTTTTCGGCAGGTATCCCCTCACTTTGCAGCTTGACTCGCTGGGCTTGCCATAATCGGAAAAAGTTCACCACCGCTTGACTTTGCTGAATATCGGTCAATGTCTGGATTCCGTAGACGATACCGGGATTCGCCCCCGGCCGGGGCCGCAGAGGTTTACTGGCAGCGGGCTGGAGACCCTGATTCCGCCGAGCTTTCCCGCTCGCGCCTGGGGAAGGGGCCGTGGTCAGTTCGGCCGAAATTCGGTTAGCGACTTTGAGGATGACTTCGTCGTTACGCCACGAAGTCGACAAGGTTCGGGTGAGTAGTTGGTGAGGATCTGTGCAGAATATGTCGCCAAAATCCTCCATCGAAGCTGCGGAAGCCCCTCGCCAACCGTAAATGGCTTGATTCGGATCGCCCACCGCGGTAACCGCGCAATCTCGGAAAATTCCCGAGAGAAAACGCATCTGGGCCACCGAGGTGTCTTGGAATTCGTCCAGGAACACCAGCTGGAATCTCTCCCGCTGGCTTTCCCCGACGACCGACAGTTGCTCGACCAAATGAACCGTTTCCCGAGTTTGGTCAGAAAAGTCTGCCATCATGAGTTCCTGTTTGCGTTCGTTGAAAGCCTGGATGACGCCTGTGGCGTTACGTCCGAATTCCATAGTGTTGAGGATGCTTTTCAAATGGCGCAATGCTGTCCCGTTGAGTTCTGAGCCTTCGGAATCACGCAGGTGCTGGGCGGCAGATAGATAGGAACGGTAGGTCTGTTTCATCTCAGCCAAATCTACGAGATGCGAATTCGTGTCGTTAGCCAGGGACAGCAGATTTTTTATCAGATGTTCAGTGTTTTCACCTTCGCGTTTCACCCCCAGCGCGCCCGTCCAGCTTTGCACTACGTCAGTCATGATTTGGTACCTGGCGGCATCAGTGATGGTGGTGAAACCCGATTCACGCCCGACTAACGTGCCGAATTCGGTCAGGAGGGTTCCCGCATAAGAATCGTAGGTAGAGACACTGACCGGGTGGCGCAGCAGTTCCGGGGTCATGCCCCGCTGAGCGAGAGTATCGAAACGTTGGCGCAGTTGGTCAAGGTCAAAGTCTGCGGCTTTTAACACCGCGGTAACCTCCGCAGTTTGCTGCCGATTTTGCACTGACTCCATGAGACTCGCGAAGCGTTCCAGACGCAACGCGAAACGGGCCGCCATTTCCCCCGCTGCCTTGCGAGTAAAGGTTAAACCGAGGATGGATTCAGGAACAATACCAGCGTTGATGACCCAGTAAACCAGCCGGTTCGCGATGGTTTCCGTCTTCCCGCTACCGGCCCCGGCTACCACCAGGAGTTGTCCCCGCGGAGCCGTAATTACCGCGGATTGTTCCTCGGTCGGTGGATTAGCTCCCGTCAAAGCAGCCAGGTCAGCCGCTGAGAACAGTTCTTTCACTTGTTTGGACGTAGTCATCGTTTTCTCACTTCCACTCCGAGAGGATCCCCTTCGCCCCAAGCATCGAGGAATTCAACTCGTGACAAATTCGGTCCGCTGAACGCCGCCACCGCTAAGTCCACACGGTCTTGTAAATAGTCCCGCAACGGCATGGTTTCCGGATCGGGCGCTCCCGGAGCTTCACCACGTAGCCAGGCCAGCGGATTGAGCAGAATCTGGCGCTGTTCAGCGGAGAATCGCTTGGGGAGGGTAATCGTTTCCGTTCCCGGCACCAGGGCTTTTTGTACCCAAATTTTGGGGTCTCGCGGCTCCTCGATGACTTGGGAGTTCAGCGGCTCGTCCGAGTCCGGCGGCACCAGGAGGGCCACAATTTCCGCCAAATCGCAGGGATGCTGCTGGCCTAACGCAGAGGCGTTATAGGCAGCTTGGTATAAGGCTAACTGCAGATTAGCCGCCACCTTTGCAGCACTGAATTTAGAATTAGCTCCGGTCTTATAGTCGATTAAGATGACTTGCCCGTGCGCAAACATCACCCGGTCGATACGGGCGTTGTACACCAGGGCGCCGGCCCCGGAACTGGCTGGCAACCGACCGGGATAACGCACCTCAAAAAGAGACGGATACTGATGATTTACCAAGAAAGTCGCCAGGGGCACCAGGCAGGTTTCGACTCGGCGACGGAAGTTCCATTCCATCCAGGTGTCTCCGGTCAGGGGTCCCAGCAGACGACGCGTCTCCTCGCGCAGTTCGGTCAGGACCTGGTCGTACTCCAAATCGTCTCGCGGCCCGTGGTCCTTCCACCAGTATCTGCGTCCCAGAATTTCGGCGGCTTCATGAACAATGTTTCCGATTTTGTTCGACGCGTAAGGGTCATCTTCGTCGTTAGAGTAGCCTGACCAGCTCAGCACATTATCCAAAGGATTTTCCAAGGCACGTTCCAGGCCTGAGGCATAGATGTGAACTTCGGTTGATTCCGGAGTGGTTCCGCTGACCGGCAAGACACCCATCCAATTGTCCGGGTGAGCGGCAGGACAGTCCCCCGCTGCCAATTTCGCCAATAGCCCCGCAGCGGCAGGGGCATCGATAGCGGGAGTTCCCCAACTGGTTTCCCCACCCAAGCAGGCCGCACGCAGGTAAGCCACAAAGTCACGCAGGTTCGTGGGTAGATGTCGATGCTGTTTCGACTCCAACTGCAAAGTTTGTACCAGCGGCGTGAGGAAGGTGGAACGTCCTACTCCGTCCTCAGCGGTGGTGCCCAAAATTAAACGTTCAGTGCAACGTGTCAGGGCGGTAAGGAAATGCCGGTATTCGTTTTGCCAGTTCCACAGGTAACCGGCACTGCTGGAGCTTGCGGGGTTGCCGTGATTTTCCAGATCGAACATGGAAGTGCCCAAGATTGAACCCGGCCAATGCAACGTCGGCCAGATTCCGTCGGTCAGTCCCACCACTGCCACCAGGGGCCAGTGCTGTGAGACAGCGGCTGCGGCTGACACGACAGTGACCGCGTCTCGCACCAGATGATGAGGGGCAACGGTGCCGGTTGGAAGATCGCGAGCCAACATACCCTGTGCGAAGTCCGCCGCGGTTTGTCCCGGATTTCGAGCCTCGAACCAGTCCGCCGCTTTGAACAAATCCATCACCAAATCCAGGTCAATTTGCAGGGTGGAACGCACCATGGGCACCAAACCGGGCTGCAGGGCTCGAGCCTGGAGGATTTCGGCACGTCCCAGACCATCCCACAGTTTCCACAGCAGCAGCTGCACCGATCCCGGATCGGCTTTCCATTGCTGCCATCCCGCTTGGAGCGCTTGCCCCAGGTCAATGAGCTGGTTCGCGTCAGCAGATTCGGAGATAATCTCAGCCAGGGTGCGCCCCGCGAAATCCTGGCCGGAAATCACCGTACGCAAAAACTGACGGATGTAGGGCAGGATTCCAACTGTGTCGGACCCGCTGTGCTCATCATCAGCGGCATTTCCGGATTCCAGGGCGGAGAGGGAAGGCTTCTCACCGTCCCCGACTTCCCCCGGGGGAAGCAATGTCAGGTCATGCAGGAAAGAGTCGAGTCGCCGCATTCGCCACACGTCCCAGCCCACCAGGGCAGAGGAAAGTAATCCGACTAAATCCAGATCCGACAGCTCTACCTGGTCAGGGGTTTCCACACAAACTGCCTGTATCATCTGAAGCAGGCAGCGGGTTAGACGCCCTTCGTTGAGCTGGGCTCCGGCTCCTGGAACTACCACCGGTATGTCCATGTTTTCCAAGACTTCCGCAACTTGTCTGGCTTCCAGGGAAGACCGGGTCAAAACTGCCATCTGAGAATAATTCAGAGGGTGGGCAGAGAAGATATGGGCGTCTTGCAGGAGCGTCCCGATTTCTCGGTATTGGGCCGTGTCGGTGGGCTTTTCCACCAGAATAACGTGGTCCGGGCAGTCCGAAACGCAGGTTGAATCTGGCTGTGCCGAGTCCGGGGAGGACTCCCCCGCAGCGTTCCACAAACGTGCGCTGATGCCGTGTACTCCCAAGCGATTCACGGCTGTACGCCACACTCGGCGCAACGGTGCAGGGACGTGTTCCCGGTTCAGCAGAATCTCGGTGACGGTTTTGCCGGGGATGTTCTCTAACTGTTGCCACAGTCTCTCGCACAAGTGCGGACTGGCCCCGCGATAGGTGTTCACGCAGGTTTCCGGCAGGGTACAGGCCACGAGGGCGGTTCCATGCGTCGCCCAAAGAGACAGGATGTCGATCATCAGCCCGTTGAAGTTTTGCAGATCATCGATTCCCACCAGTTCTGGAACCGGGGCTCCCGCCTTCACCGCCAAGAGGTATTCCTCAAAAAGTGAAGCCGTGTCCAGGGGCCAAGCAGATTGGCGAGCCTGCAGCCGTTGGGCCTCCCGGTCGGTTTGCATGGCCTGAATGAGCTGGGTCACTAGGGGATGAACCGCCGGTGGTGCGGGATCTGATGAGGCGCCGCCAGCAAAAGCCCGGACGCGGAAAATCCCGTCCACCAAATCGCGGCGGAAACCTTGGGTTTCCAGGGCTGAACGCAGCTCCTCTTCGAGGGGCATTTCAGCCAGAAAATCCTGGATTTGGACCATCACCTCAGCATCGGTGGCCAGTCTAACCTCAGGCAGTCCTCCCTCTCTGCGCCATTGATTGAAACGTGCAAAGATTTCCGCCACGAAACCTTTGCTGGCGCCCATGGGACAGTGCGGATCCTCAGATTGCGCCCGAATCTCCAAGGCTCGCTCGCTCAACCGGCGGGCGGCACCCGCGTTCTGACTCAACACCAACATCCGGGGATTATCCACTAGCAGTTGGGCTAAAAGCGTGGTTTTCCCGCTAGCCGGAACGCCTGCCACAAGCACAGATTCACCGTCATTAAGCGAGTGGCGAACTCGGCGCGATAAGTCATCGAAAATCTCCATACCCTGAGAGTATCAGCACCCCCGAAGGCGAAAATTGGAGACTATTAAACTCGCTCTCTCTTCGAGCGCATAATTCCCGCTCACCGGGCAAAACCCCTAGAATGAAAGGACAGTCGGAAAGGAAAATTAATGGAAATCAAAATCGGAATGAAGTCCGTAGCGCGCGAAATCGCCCTCGATATTGACAAATCCCCCGAGGAACTGCAAAAACTGCTCAAAGATGCCATCGCCACAGGGGAAATCATTGATTTGGTGGACAAGCGCGAGTCGCACACCCTCATCAATGCGGGCAGCATCGCCTATGTCGAGTTTGCTCCGGAGCGTCAAAACCGGATTGGCTTCGCCATCTGATTTTCTTTAGAAAGTCAAACCTAAGTCTTCCATCCTGCGGGAATGCTGCTTTTGGATTTCTTCCACCTTGTCGTTGACCTCTACGCCTGCGGGTAGGAGCAGCGGGTAAGCATCCAGGATAGCTCTGACCCCGGCTACGGCCTCTCCCGCAACGCGACGCCCCCACATAGACAGGCGCGACTCTACCGTCGGGTCAGCCGCGATTCCGTCACGCAGCCGCGCCCGCACCCATTGGGTCAGTCCAGCAGACCCGGAAACCCCCAGAATTTCAATCATGTCAGCCCCGACGAACTGGGCTGCCAGATCCTCCATATCCGCCAAAATTCCCACAAAAATGTAGCTTTTCACCATGCGTTCCCACCAGTCACGCGGACGGGTTCGCAGCTCCATATCGTCAAAAAATCCCACGTACGGTTGGGTCAAATCCGCCAAATCTAAGCCCCGCCGGTTAGCAAACGCTTCCAAATCATCGATGGCGGTCACAAACGAAACCCCCATCCGCGCCAACGCCAACTGATCAGCAAAATCGGTGGTCTGGGACACATCCCGAGCCAGCCTCGCGTACGCCGTAATTCGCGTGAAAGCTACCAAACCCAGCATGTGTGCCGTGCGTTCTTCCGAAATTTCCATAGGTTCATTCTAGGCGCTACGTTGCGGTAGGGCATGCGAAACTCAAGACAGTGCCTAGAAAAGTTGTCAAAATAGGGGAATGGGGATTTCTTTTTTTCTGAACTTGGAACCAGCCGGGGCTCGTCATCGATCTGCCGCCCGCTATTGGGGCGATAGACGCCTGCGGCGGCGGGCCGGCGTGACGCTGGCAGTTGTGGGACTGGCCGCGACCGGGCTGGTAGCGGGTAGCCCCGAAGCAACTTTTGTGCCGGGCCAGCCTGCCGCGGCACAAGCGGCACCGGGGAACAGTGAGACGGTGGCTCGCGCCGAGTTTGAGGCCTTGTGGGACTTAGCAGACAAGGTCACCCCGTTTTCTTCCGGGACGGTCATCTCTTCGTGTACCCCCGGCACCGCACAGCCTGAGGCTGTCCAAAAAATGCTCTCGACCTGGAACTATTTCCGCTCGCTCAATCGCCTTGCCCCGGTCAGTTTGCCTGCCCACTACGCTCCACAAGGTCCGGCACAAGCAGCAGCCCTCACTGCTGCGGCAGGCCCAATCGCTTCAGGAGCCCCCAACTCTGTTCCGGGCGCGGTGTGTCTCAACGATGACGTGAAACTCGCCTCGCGTTCAGGGGTCATTGCCCGGTTGGACGGTATCGTCACCCCGGCCACGGAAGTCTTGCGATATATCACCGAAGCCTCGACCGCGAACACCAATGACAACCTGGGGCATCGGCTCCAGATGTTTTCGCCCGTCCAGGCAAACGCTGCTATCGGAGCGGTTTCTATCGGAACCTCCGGCCCTACCGCCACTTCTATCCAGCTTTTCGACACGACTTATGAAGCCGCCGGAAGGCCCGTCCACCCCAGTTTTTGGGATTCCACGAATCACCAGCCGCCGAGCATTGCGTGGCCCGCGGCGGGGTATTTCCCTTCCCGTATCCTGCCTACTGGAGCGGGCGAAAACGTGTCCCGCTGGTCTTACTCGGGTCAGTGTGCCGATTTGCGGGCTGCCGAGGTCCGTGTGACCGGCCCCGCGGGAGATATTCCGCTGCAGGTCATTCACCGTTCGGAACCCGGAATCGACCCCAATCTAACACCGTGGGAATACGGCGGATATGACACGATTTTGTTCAAAGTTCCCCTGAATCAGCTGGTTATTCCCGACTTTTACAATGTGGCGCCCTATACCGTCAGTATTTCTAACATCCGCACCGCTCCAAACTGTCAACCGGTTCCAACCTCAACCAGCTACCAGATAAACCTGTTTAACTCCGATTGGCCCGCCGACCCCAACGGCGACGCAGATCAAGACGGGGTGATTAACTCGCTGGATCCCCGCCCGCACATCCCTGACCTGCACGCTGACCGGATTGGCGGGGCTAACCGATTCGAGACTTCCGCCGCTATCGCGAAGGCATCAGACTCACGCCCCGCGGTGATTTACCTGGCTCGGTCTGATGTTTTCGCTGATGCCCTCGTTGGCGGAGTTCTCAAGGATGGTCCGGTACTGTTGGTCCCTCCCGACACCTCTCCCGTGTCCCCGGTCATTTCCGAGACTCTGCGCGCTCTGGGACCCAAGCAAGTGGCAGCTTTGGGGGGAACCGGCGCTATTTCGGACGCTCGCCTCTATGAACTCGCCGGGGGGCACGCCGCTTTGCGGATTGGTGGAGCCAATCGAGTCGATACTTCCGTCATGATTGCCCGCCGAGCCTTTTCAAAAGCAAATTCTCTCTATATTGCCAACGCCTACGGACCGGGCGGCAGTGTCTCACCAGACGCGCTGACCGGAGCCGCCTTGGGAGACGGACCTATCGTCCTGGTCGATTCGTCCGCCCCCGCTATCGCTACTATCCGTCAACTGGCGACAGACCTGCAGGTAGACCGGGTAGTGGCCCTGGGCGGGCCAGCGGCCGTTTCGGACGTGGTATTGCAAAACGTAGCCAATGGCAAAGCGACAACCCGTCTGGGAGGCCAGAACCGCTACGAAACCTCGCGGGAAATCGCTTTGGAATCCGCGCGTCTACAGCCCTCAACCCACGCCTACCTAGCTCGCGGCGATGTATTTGCGGACGCGGTTTCGGGGGGCCACCTGCGCAACGGGCCAATTTTGCTGGTGCCACGCGGATGCGGAGCCCTGGACAAAAATACCATGCACACCTTGGCGAAACTCAACGCTTTCCAAGTGACTGCCCTGGGCGGATACGCCGCAATCTGTGAAGAAACCTTACACAGCGCGCTGGAATGGCCAGACTATGTCAACCACAACATCACCGAGTTCTAGGCTTTTGCCTGGGAAATGGTGAACCAGGCAGGAAAACCACATCCTCCAGCCGGCTCGGTTTACAATGAAAGATATAGGCAAACGACTTTTGAGCACTGACAACGATAAGGAAGATACACATTGAGGAGCGAAAATACCTTGGAAACCGCGGGAACTGACGAGGAAGCCGCGGCGGACATCACCGGTATTAATGACTTGGAAGCGAACCAAGACAAAACTTTCGCCGATTTTGATGTGGAACCAGAAATCGTTGCGGCTTTGCGTGATCAAGGCATCATTCATCCGTTTCCGATTCAAGCCCTGACCTTGCCGGTCGCGTTGAACCGCCAGGACATTATCGGTCAGGCCAAAACCGGCACCGGTAAGACTCTCGGATTCGCCATTCCGATCCTGCACGACATTATCGGTCCCGGCGATGAAGGCTGGGACGAGATTCCGGATTCCGGCGCCCCACAAGCCCTAGTGGTCTTGCCGACCCGCGAGCTGGCGAAACAAGTCGCGGCAGAAATCCGGGCAGCAGCGACCCATCGAGTTGCCCGAATCCTTGAGATTTACGGTGGGGTCGGATTCGATTCCCAGGTCGACGCGCTGCGCCAGGGCGTCGAGGTAGTGGTGGGCACTCCGGGACGTCTGATTGACCTGATGAATCAGGGCACCTTGAAACTGGGGCGGGTGCGGACCTTGGTTTTGGATGAGGCCGACGAAATGTTGGACATGGGTTTCCTGCCTGACGTGGAAAAACTCATCTCCCAGATTCCCTCGCGCCGCCACACCATGCTGTTTTCTGCCACTATGCCCGGCCCGGTGGTGGCTCTGGCGCGGCGTTACATGTTCCAGCCCACGCATATCCGTGCCGCCGACCCGACTGATTCTTCACAGACTGTGCGGCAGGTCAAACAAGTCGTGTACCGGGTGCATTCCTTGAACAAGACAGAAGTCGTCGCCCGGATTTTGCAAGCTCGAGGTCGCGGCTTGACGATCATCTTTACCCGCACGAAACGGATTTGCCAACGTTTGGCTGACGATCTCTCCGAACGGGGTTTCGCAACCGGCGCGATTCACGGTGACTTAGGTCAAAATGCACGAGAGCGGGCTTTGCGGGCTTTCCGTCACGGCAAGGTGGACGTGCTGGTTGCCACCGACGTAGCGGCGCGAGGCATAGACGTGGATGACGTAACCCACGTGATTAACTATGAATGTCCCGAGGACGATAAAACCTATATTCACCGCATTGGGCGCACCGCTCGCGCCGGCAACAAAGGGAGCGCCATCACCTTCGTGGACTGGGAGGACCTGACACGGTGGCGAGTCATTAATCGGACTCTCGACTTGGATTTTTCCGACCCGCGAGAGACCTACCATACCTCTGCACATCTCTATTCTGACCTGGACATTCCCACGGATGCTACCGCAAACTTGCCGCGGTCCCGACGGGTTCGCGCCGGTTTGGAAGCCGAAGAACTGGAAGATTTGGGTGGACGCGACCCGGGCAGTTTCGGGTCACGCCGCGGCGGGAAGGGTTCCGGTTCAGGACGCCGGAAATCTGAGAAGGGCCGCGGTCCGCACAAGAACAACAAAAAGAAGCACGGCCTCAAAGACGGCGGAAAACCCGCGGAGCGCGGGGCCGCCGAGGAACCTGCAAAGAAGGAACGTCAACGTAAACGCACTCGTCGTCACAAGTCCGACAAGGCTGGAAAAGGTAAGGGGGTTCGCTGATGATTGATCACCTTTCTCCCTATGAAGGTGTCGTTTTTGGCGCTTTAATAGGATTGGGCATCCTCTCGATGCTCTCGGCTGAAGAAAATACCCAGACGGTTGGGGCTTGCCTGTTGGCAGCCGGTTTTTGGGGCGGAGTCATTGCCCTGGTGCGCGCCCTGGTGCATCGCGAACCCGGCGGCTTGTATGTCATCTCCTTTGTCGCAGCACTGATTGCCGGTCTGATGAAGTTCTTTGTGTTTTCCGACCTGGGCAAAAATGGCGGAAACCGGGTCATTTGGACTTTCATAATCGGCATCGGCCTCGCCGGGTTAGTCGGCACAGCTCTGAACGCTTTAATTCGCAAGCCCCCGGAAGACCCGGAAGCGGCGGCGAAGCAGGCCTCCCCCGACCTTGACGAATCCGAGGAAGCCGCTCCCCTGCACGGAATGGATGAAGCCGCGGAAGAGTCCGCCGCCGCGACTGACGAAGTTCCCCCTGAGGATTCCGCCCCGGACTTGCCCTAATCCGCACCACACGCCTGTCACCCGCCGGGCCTAGGATGGCGCCCGAACAGGGATATCAGTCTTGGTGAACGGGAAAACAGCCGCGGGTTGCCGCCGAGCGCGTAGACTTGAGGGCATGAGTGATCAAAAAGAAACCCGCGGCAAGAACCGCTCCCGTCAGCCCCAGTCCAAAGAGTTTAAGAAGTTTATCGGCGAGAACTGGGGTCCGCGTCCCACCGATGGCTACGAACGGTCAAGCGCTGCTCCCTACGCGCTACGCCGCCGCGTGAAGCTGGGGGAAAAGTTTAAAGGGGTGCGGCTGGTCGTTCCTGCTGGCGCCCTGGTGGTGCGCAACAATGACTGTGACTATCGATTCCGGCCGCACTCCGCGTTTTCCCACCTGACCGGCTTGGGAACTGACTTGATTCCCGATGCTGTATTGGTTTTGAACCCGGTTCGGGAAGGCGAAACCGGTGAAGGCGAAGGGACCCACACCGCCACCGTCTTTTTCCGTCCTCGCGCGTCACGCGCTTCTGAGGAGTTTTACGCAGATTCGCGTTACGGCGAGCTGTGGGTCGGGGTGCGTCCCTCGCTGGAGGAGTTCGAGCGCATGTGTGGGATTCCTTGTGCCCACCTGGAAACACTGCCCGATTTATTGGCTAAAGATGCTGGTCAGGTCCAGATTGCGATGATTTCTACCTCCGATTCCCAGGCCGCGGCAGTAGTGAATCAGGTTCGCGAACAAGCTGGGATTGACCCCGATGCCGCCAAGGACCTGGACAATTTGCTGGAGGAAGCAACTTCTGAACTGCGCCTGACTAAGGACGATTGGGAAATCGAGGAGATGCGCAAGGCTGTCGCCGCTACCAAGGAAGGCTTTGAAGAGGCGATTCGATCTTTCCCGCGGGCGGTGAAACATTTCCGCGGCGAGCGCGTGGTAGAAGGTGCATTCGGGGCGCGCGCTCGGGAAGTCGGTAACGGCCTGGGATACGACACCATTGCGGCTTCCGGGGAACACGCCGCTACCCTGCACTGGATCAACAACGATGGCGTGGTGCGGGAAGGCGATCTCATCTTGATTGACGCCGGAGTGGAACTCGATTCGCTTTACACCGCGGACATCACCCGAACCCTGCCGATTAATGGTCATTTCAACGAGGTGCAGCGTCGCGTTTATCAAGCGGTCCTGGACGCTGCCGACGCGGCTTTTGACCAGGCGAATCAGCCGGGATGTATTTTCTCCGATGTCCACAGCGCCGCCATGCGCGTCATCGCACAGAGGCTTGACGAGTGGGGTTTGCTACCGGTTTCCTGGGAGGAATCACTGCAGGAGGACGGTCAGTATCACCGCCGGTGGATGGTGCATGGCACTTCACACCACCTGGGCATCGACGTTCATGATTGCGCCCAGGCACGCCGTGAAATGTACAACGGAGCCAGGCTGGAACCCGGCATGATTTTCACCATCGAGCCCGGACTCTACTTCCGAAAAGACGACTTGGCAGTTCCCCCGGAATACCGCGGTATTTCCGTGCGTATCGAGGACGACATTTTGGTGGGACCCGGCGGCAAATGCGAGCGCATCTCACAGAATATCCCCCGCACCGTGGCTGACGTGGAAGCCTGGATTGCCCGCGTGCAGGCAGAATAGCGCCGCGACTGCCCGAGTTCGGACGGCTCCGGCCCGGTCTGACGCTCACGAGAATCCCCGAGCCCGCACGTCAGGCCGGCTTCGCCGGCGAATCATTAGGATGTGGATATGGCCTTGATAATCGACCCCCACGTGCATTCCGCACTCTCCGACGGCACGGATACTCCGCATGAATTGCTAAACAAGGCACGGGCTGCCGGGTTGGACGTAATCGGGGCAGTCGATCACGATACGTTCGAGCACTGGGCGTCATTTCGTGCCGCCTATGCCGAGTTAACGGCCGAAGGGGCTCGTCCGCCCGCGATTATTTTAGGTACGGAAATCTCCACAAGCGTGGACCGCTGCCCTATCCACCTGCTGAATTATCTGCCGGATCCCCACCGCGGCAGCGTCCGAGCAATATTAAAAAATGCCCACCACGATCGCTTGGAACGTATGCGGCGCATGGTCGCGAAAATCAACCAGGATTATCCGCTGACGTGGTCAGACGTGCAGGCAGAGATTACCGGATTGACCCCGGGTCGACCGCATATCGGCGATGCCCTGGTGCGGAAAGGCTACTTTCAGACCCGCTCCGAAGCGTTCGAAAAGGTCCTCAATCCCGGCTCCCCCTATTACGTTTCGCGCCCCATTGTTGACAGTTTCGCCATCCTGGAGGCTATCCGCGCCGACGGCGGGATACCCGTTTTGGCTCACCCGTTTTCGTTGACGCGCAGCAAACGGAGGCTGGACCCCGCCATAGTTCGGAAACTCGCTCAAAACGGCCTGCGGGGCATTGAAGTCAACCACCGCGAGCACGATGCTCCCGCCCGCCAACTGGCCGCAGATTTGGCCCGGGAGCTCGGTTTATTTGTCTCCGGGGCTTCGGATTACCACGGGGCGGGCAAGCCTAATCAGCTGGGGGAAAACACCATGCCCGAAGCCAGCCTGCGCCAGATTCTCGCCGCGGGTGCCAGCCCACTGTTAGGCGAACTGCCGCTGAGTTAGGAACCGCTACCGGGCTTGGATTGGAACTGCTGCAGTGCTGCTTGAACGGTCGCGGCATAGATATCTTGCCCGGCGGGGCCGGGGTGAACCTCGTCGCTGGCCAAAAGGTCCGTATGACCGGCGATAGCACTGTCCCAGCTGGCGACTTTCACCCGGTCAGGGTGGGCGCCAGCCAGGGCATACATGGTCTGGTTCGAGATTTGAATCCACTCCTGGGAGGCCCGGCCGTGACCGGTCACAAACACAAATTTCGTCTGCGGGAACTCGGCGAGTAGAGCTTCGCCATCTTGAACTCGAAACGTCGAATTCGTGGCGAGAGCAAAGACTACGTAGGGACGTAGCGTCCCTTGGGCTTGACGAGCCCGCATGATGCCCACACCTGCCGCTGAGCTGCGTGATACCGCCGCGTCTATGGTGGCACCGGGCAGAGTTTGGACGAGTTTCGGTGCCGCAGCCAAAGTCACCGAGTCCCCAATAATGTCGACTTGGTCCCCGGAGATTGGCTCACTAGCTTCAGAAGGCTTGGTTGACGTGGTTGGCTTAGTTTGGGGAGTTGGCTCGGATGGTTTTTCCTCCGTACCAGTTTTCGAGTGGTGGCTGTCCCCCGGCTTTTCGTTATGAATAAAGTTCGCCCCGGCTTCAACAAGTTGCTCGGCAGCGGTTTTTTCTGGAGCTATGGCGATAGAGATGACCAGCGGCAGCACCGCGACCACAGCCGCCGTCCAAACCAGGGAGCGCCGCCACCACGACACCCGCAACCGGGAGGAAACCGCCGGGCTCACGGCCTTTTGCGAACGCGGCGCAAACCAACGTTTCCAGGTGACGATTAAACCGTTGTGCCGCATGGGTCTTTCGACATACTTGTAGCTCACCGATGCCGCCAATATCGACACCACAGCAATAATCACCAGCGCCGCCCACTGCGGCAATCCCCGCCAGAGGCTGTTGACCAGCATGAACACTGGCCAATGCCACAGGTACAGGGAATAGGAGCGCACACCTAGCCATTGCAGGGGAGGCCACGACAAGAATTCGACCAGGATCTGACCCGGTCCGCTCACGCCGGAGACTTCCTCCAAACAAGCCTGAATAATCCCGATGGTCAGCACGCTTACCGCCAACACTCCCCACGGATAGGTGAAGGGGTCGCTGTCACGCAGCATCAGGAAACTGACGAACACCCCAACCATGCCTACCCAAGCCGCCAAACCGCGCAACCGGACTGTGGAACGATCCAGGTAATGCGGGGTGTTTTCCAACGCCAAGGGGAACAGCAAAGCCAAAGTCGCCCCCAGCATCAGCCCGAAAGCGTGCGTGTCGGTGCCTTCGTAGATGCGGGTCAGGTTCCCGCCCCCGGCTTTTAACACCGCCATTTCGCTTACAGAAGCCAAGGCCAGTAGCGCGGGCACCAACCACCGATGCCGGGTGGGAATCAGGAAAGCCAGCAACAAAATCAGGGGCCACACCAGGTAAAACTGCTGCTCCACCGCCAGAGTCCACATATTCGCGAGGAACTGGGGGTTGGTCCGGTCAAAATAGGAGCCCCCAAAAGCCACATTGACCCAGTTGTAGGTATAGGTCAGAGTTCCCAGGACTTGATACCAGATGCCCACTAGGAAATCCCGGTTTACCAAGGCTGCCAGCGGCACGGTCACCAGTACGGTCAAGGTTACGGCGGGAACCAGTCTCCGGAAGCGCCGGAGCCAAAACGCACGGACATCGATGCGCCCCGTGAGTCGCTGTTCACGCGCTAACAGGGCCGTAATCAGGAATCCGGACAAAACAAAAAATACGTCTACCCCCAGGAATCCTCCCGGCAGCCAGTTCGGAGCCACGTGGTAAACCAGCACCGCCAAAGCCGCCAGTGCTCGGATCCCATCCAAGCCACGCAGCTGGTAGCGAGGCATTTTCGGGTCTGTTGAAGCGGAGTCTGGTGAGGATTGTAAAGTTGTCTCGGCCTGGGGGGATATGGCGTTGTGTGGGGACACGCGGGGCTTTTCCTCGCTGGTTCCAGAGACGCTAACGCGGATTTCTCCCGATACTGCTGGTTGCTTCGAGCGAGGGACTTGCGGTGGAGGAGGCGGTACGGCGGGGTGGAGATGCCCACTGGACTGGGACTTGCCGAATCCGAAAAGCACCTTACCCCCTCATCACTGCCGCGTATATAACAAGGGTTAAGCCTATCGCCCTAGTGTGAAAAAACCCAGCGCTGGCATTAGCATGAAGGTATGACATTACCCACTACAGATGAACTGATGAAAGCCCTGGAGAAAGTCATTGACCCTGAGATTCGCCGGTCAATCACTGATTTGGATATGGTCCAGGAACTGAAAATTGACGAATCGGGCCATGTTTTTGCCCGCATCGCCCTGACTATCGCGGGGTGTCCCCTGCAGGCTCAGATTGAGCAGGATGCTCGGGCGCGCCTGGCGGAAGTTCCCGGCGTGACTTCCGTGGAAGTGGAGATGGGTGTCATGAGCCGCGAGGAACTGGACCGGGTGAAGGAAAAGCTGCTGGGAGCCAGGCCGGTGATTCCTTTTACTCAACCGGACTCCCTGACCCGTGTCTACGCCATTACTTCTGGAAAAGGCGGGGTCGGCAAGTCCTCGGTCACCGCTAACCTGGCGGCCGCGATGGCGGATTCCGGCCTGAAAGTGGCGATTTTGGACTGCGATATTTACGGATTCTCAATTCCGCGCATGCTCGGGCTAGAGGACGCGGCCCCCACCCCGGTGGGAGACATGATGATGCCACCCACCGCTCACGGGGTAAAAGTTATTTCGATGGGCATGTTCGTTCCGGACGGACAGCCGGTAGTATGGCGCGGTCCGATGCTGCATCGGGCTTTGGAACAGTTCCTGTCCGAGACTTTCTGGGGAGATTTGGATGTGTTGCTCCTCGACCTGCCCCCCGGTACCGGCGACGTGGCGATTTCGGTGGCACAGCTGCTGCCAAACTCGGAAATCGTCGTCGTGACCACCCCGCAGCTCGCGGCGGCCGAAGTCGCCGAACGCGCCGGTTCGATAGCTTCGGGCACGAACCAAAAGGTCGTAGGGGTGATTGAGAATATGAGTTACCTGACCGGCCCGGACGGCTCTCATATCGAGGTCTTTGGAACGGGCGGCGGCGAGCAGGTGGCCTCTCGGCTGTCTCAGATCTTGGGTTACGAAGTTCCGCTTTTGGCACAGATTCCTCTGGAAGTCGCCTATCGGGAAGCCTCCGATGGCGGTGAGCCTCTCTCCACCAGCGAGGCCGCCAAGAACGGACAATCCGTCGCCGGGGCGGCTTTGCGTTCCGCGGCCGCTACTTTGAGCAAGCGGGCACGCAGCCTCAAGGGTCATCGTTTGAACGTCACCGTGAAATAGCGGCAACATCGAGCCTGCAGGGCGGGTCTGGAATGGCCGATTCCCGGCCCGCCGTAGGAGCGTTGCCGGAGGATAATTAACGGTTTTTAATTGCTACCAGCAGCCCGTCTCCGACTGGCAGCAGGTTTGCGGTCCATTCTTCGGATTCTTGAATGTGACGCAGCACTTCGCGCATCGCCACGGTGTCCGGCTCACGCCGAGCGGGGTCAGCCACCGAGTCATTGCACATGGCGTGGACTATGACCAGTAACCCTCCGGGGCGCAGAGCCGGGTTTAACAATTCGACATAGGCTTGGGTTTCGCCAGGATCCCCGTCCACCACAGCCATGTCGTAAGCTCCCCGACTGAGGCGCGTGAGGACTTGCAGGGCGCGTCCCGTAATCATGCGTACTCGCGTGAGTGAGATACCCGCTCTCGTTAGGATTTCCTTGGCGACCGCGTGGAGCTTCGGGTCGACATCAATAGTGGTCAACACCCCATCCGCGGGCATTCCGGCCAGTGTCCACAGGGAGGACACCCCGGTTCCGGTACCGATCTCCAACACGGACCTAGCTCCAGAAGCCCCGGCCAACATTCGTAGTGTCGCCCCTGCTCCGGGGGATATCGGCACGGAACCGAGCTCTCTGCCTCGCTGCCTGGCGATGGCTATAGTTTCAGATTCTGGTAAAAAATCTTCCGCATAGGACCAGCTCGAGGTCTTATCAATGGAAATTTTAGACTCGTTAAAACGCGGCACTATTTCAAAAACTTCTCTAGTTCCTTAGCTAAGGTAGCGACTTCCTCATCGTTGAGTTCAATAACCAAACGACCGCCCCCGTCTGCAGGAATACGCATCACGTTACAGCGCGGTTCTTTAGTGACTTCCAGGGGTCCGTCCCCGGTGCGGGGTTTCATGGCTGCCATTTGTTCCTCTTTTCAAAAACGGCTTTACCTCTCTATTATACGGGAAGTTCCGGCATTGATAGGGAATTATTTTCAGACAGGTATTGCAAATGCGCCGTTTCGCGGGCTCAGCTTCGGTCAGTGTGTTTTCGGCAAAGTGTTCTGTACCACATAGAGAGCTTCTTCGGCGGTGTCAACCACCTGAATAATGGAGGCGTCCGTGGTGCTAGCCATCCCTTCCTCGACCAGGCACTTACGAACCCATTTCATCAGCCCGTCCCAATATTCGTGCCCGACCAGCACAATCGGGTATTGCTGAATTTTGCTGGTTTGACGTAGCGTGACGCATTCAAAAAGTTCATCCAGAGTCCCGAAACCGCCGGGCAGAGCCACGAAGGCTTGCGCATATTTCACGAACATGGTCTTGCGTACGAAAAAGTACCGAAAGTCAATCCCCAAATCAACGTACTCGTTGATTCCTTGCTCATGAGGTAACTCGATTCCCAGACCGATGGTCATTCCATCGTTGCGGCGTGCCCCTTTGCTGACCGCCTCCATCAGCCCCGGACCGCCACCGGTGATGATGGAGAACCCGGCTTGGGCAAAAACTTTGCCGATATCTTCGCCGAGCCGATAGTACTTCGTGCCGGGTTCGACTCGGGCGGAACCGAACACCGTGATGGCTTTACCGACATCCGCCAGAGACTCGAAACCGTCAACGAACTCCCCCATGATTCTGAGGACTCGCCACGGGTCCTCTTCGGTCCACTTCGGATCGACTTTCGAGCGCAGCAAAGCCTGATCCGCCAGTTCCCGTTGCATCCCGCCCCGGGGACGCCGGTTAAAAAAAGTCTTCATACCTAGTCCTTATTTCGGTTCTTTCGCCCACAGCCCTTAGCCTTGGCTATCCTGCCGAATTGTCCTTGCTTGGCAACCGTATCACCAATTATCAGCAGCGCTGGAAGCAACTTTAACGTTTTGGGCAAACTCTTGGGTCGTCACCAGCAGCTGACCTGCGGATTCCACCACCACCGCGCCGGGGATTCCGATAATCGCGACACCTCTCAGGTTTTCTGCCCTCACCAGGGCGGCGGGGGCGGCATCGGTATAGACCGGGATTTCCGGGCTCAGATTCGCCAGTTCAGAGGCGTTACTGACGACGCGGCGCACCGCTTCCCAATCGCCCACGTCTGACCATCCCAAGTCCGGGCGGGCCGGCACCACCGCAACTCGTCCGTCTCGTGCCAACGGTTCAGCCAACACGGTATCAATCGGTGCCGCAACGACACCCTGCCACAGCGCGGTTTTCGCGTCCGAACTCAACGTTTCCCATCCCGCGGCAAGTTTTCGCACCGCTGCGCCTGACCCTGGCACTCGTGCCTCCAGAGCATCGAGCAGCACATCACTGCGCACCACAAACATACCCGCGTTCCACAGGTAGTTCCCGGTCGCCAGCCAAGCGCTGGCGGTGGTTACATCCGGTTTTTCCGTGAAGGACTGCGCCCGATGAACCCCGCTGAGTTCTCCGTCCAGGACGGACCCCACCTCAATATAACCGAACCCGGTCGCCGGTTCGGTCGGCGCAATCCCGATGGTCGTGAGCCATCCGGCTTTGGCAGCTGGGACAGCCTGGGCGAGGGCTTCACAAAACGCCGTAGGGTTTGCGATGAGATGATCTGCCGCGAAAGACCCAACCACGCAGTTTCCGTAACGCTGCTCTATCAGAGCAGCTCCCAAAGCTATGGCCGCCATAGAATCGCGCGGGCTAGGTTCCGCCACGCAACGCACCGGAACCGACAAGTCCAGAGCAGTAACTTGTGCGGCTAAAGCCTCTCGGTGAGGTGCGCCGGTTACGAAAGTCAAGGATTGACAAATCGGCGCCAAACGTGTCGCGGTTTGCTGCACCAGGCTTTGCGTCCCGTTGATGTTGAGCAGGAACTTTGGCTTCGCTGCTGTCGACCAGGGCCACAGCCGCCGCCCGTACCCCCCGGCAGGCACTATCGCATGAATTTCCACAAAACAAATCCTACCGGAGGCCAGGCGTGAGTTTTTGCGTTGAACAGAGTAGGCTTTACCCCGTGTATCTACCCCCTCGTAAAGACGGCCAGGTTTATTTGGGCATGATTATTCCCGTGCCCGAGCCCTATGCTGGCGAGCTGCAGAAAGTCACGAAAACTGACGGCGTACCCCCGCACGTCACAGTCGTGGAGCCGCGCGCGGTGGATCGTGCACAAGTCCCTGAGATTCAGGCTCAGGCTGCCGAAATCTGCCGGTCCTTTTCACCGTTTGTCATCAGCTTCGGCAACATCGGAGATTTCCGGCCCGTGTCCCCGGTCGTCTATATCGAGGTGCAGCGCGGGCATGAGGCCTGCAAAGAACTGGCGAAACGGCTCCGCTTCGGCCCCCTGGACACCGAGTCACGCTTCCCCTACTATCCGCACATCACCTTGGGTACCAACGTCACCGATGAGGACCTGGATCGGGTAGCGGCCCTGTCGAAGCGTTCCCACGGCTTTTTCATGGTTGACGGCGTTGATTGTTCGCTTATTGAACCGGACCATGTCGAACAGTTGGCCATCCTCCCGCTGGGCTCGGGGATACCCGAAAGCGTCACCGGCGAACTGCCCAAAATTTTCGCCCACCCTCAGTTACACACTTGAAAGTGCGGAGGCCCTGTGACGAAGCAACTTGATTCCCCGCCAGCCGAACCCGCTGCCACCGAGGGAGTAATGGAACTCATGAAGGCCTTCATGGAGTGGCTCAATACCACGCGAATTATGCGGGCTTACCTGCGTTATCAAAACGCCTCCTCGAACCTTTTGGCTGGCGGCATCGCCTATACCGCCCTGTTTTCAATGGCGGGGATAGTGACCCTGATTATCATGACCGCACAAGTCATGATCTTTGCTTTCCCTCTGACCAGTCACACGATTTTTCAGGATGTCAATCAATGGATTCCCGGAGCGATTCGGATTGATGGACAGCCGGGTCTGATTGACCCCGCCGCGATTGCGACACCCAGCTTTACCTGGGGGACTTTGGTGGTTTTGGTCGTGTCCGTCATGGCGGGAATCCGGGTGGTCGCGGCTTTGCGCGTCAGTATCCAAACTGTTTTCGGGCTGCCGCAGCGCCCCGGGGCAGGGTGGAAAAATGCGCTGCGGGATGCGTGTATGTTCCTGGCTTTGTGTCTCGGGGGGATTTTGGCTTCGGTTTTGGGTTCGGGTTCCATCGTTGTGGTCCGTGCCTTGCAGCGCCGGCTGCCGCTGGCTCTGCCGATTCCTCCCGTTCTGATTAATGCCGGAGCTTTCGTCCTGACCAGTGTCTTGGCAACTTTGATTCTGGCTTTCACACTGCGCTACCTGGCTTTGGTGCGGGCTCCGCGCCGCGATTTGTGGATTGGGACGGGAGCGTTGGGATTTTTGTCTACGGCTCTGCAGATGTCAGGAGCCTACCTGGCTGCCAGCGTACCCCCCGCCTACGCCCCGTTTACGCTGGTGTTGACCATTATCTTGTGGGTTAACGTATTGGGTCGCCTGTTCCTGTATATGTCGTGCTGGATTGCGAACCCCCCGGCGGCTCCGGCACCGGTGGCGGACTTCCCGCATTTTTCCGAACGTCCGAACTTCGTGACGGTTTCGGCTCCCGCCAGTTTGTCCTGGCCCCACGATCCGCTTTCTGGCCGGATTTGGTCCCCCGCCCAGGAAGAAGCCGCTTGGCGTTTGTCTCAGCAAGTCATTTGGGGCAGCAATAATCGCCGGGAAACCACGGCCGACAAACGCCTGTCGGGACATCCGGTGGCCCCCAGCACTGCGTCCCGGAAACTGAATCGGAGGTAATGCATGAAAGTCACCACTGTCAATGTCAACGGCGTCCGGGCGGCGTTCCGCAAAGGGTTTGGGGACTGGCTGGATAATGACGATTCGGATTTGCTGTGTCTGCAAGAGGTGCGAGCCACCCCACAAGACACTGCGGACTTGTTCGGTCCGGCTTGGGACGTGCACGTGTGGCCCTGTCGAGTGAAAGGCCGTGCCGGGGTGGCGCTCGGGGCTCGGCGCGATTCCGGCTGGGAGATTGGTCAGGTTATCGAGGGACTGCCCCCGGAGTATTATGCAGAGATTGGCGGGGAACCGGACGTAGATTCCGGGCGCTGGCTGGAAGGTGAGATTCACGGACCCGGCGGGGCGACGTTTACCTTGGTCAGCGCCTATCTGCATTCCGGAGAGCTGAACACGGAAAAGCAGGAACAAAAGCTGGCTTACCTCAATCGAGTTGGCAAGCGGGTGGACCAGCTGGGGGCGTGCGCTGTGGCGGGAGCGGGCTCCGGCGCTCCGCAGGAGGCCCTGATTTGCGGGGATTTCAACATTGTGCGCACCGCCCGCGACATTAAGAACTGGAAACCTAATCACAATAAAACCTCCGGGGTCATGGATGAAGAGATTGCGTTCTTGGACGCATGGATGGCCGACACGCTGTCTGGGCGGGACGGTCTGCCTTGCGTAGATGTAGGACGGGCCTTGGCGGGAGACACGGACGGCCCCTATACCTGGTGGTCATGGCGCGGTAAGGCTTACGACAACAACGCCGGCTGGCGCCTGGATTATCACATGGCTACCCCCGGACTGGCCGGAAAAGCCCAATCAGCCGCGGTCTATCGCGCACCGGCTTACGATGCCCGTTTCACGGATCATGCCCCGCTCACGGTAGCCTACGATTTCGCGGAGTAAACTCACACATTCAGTTGTTTTTAAGAAATGTTCGGTCATTTCTTAAAAATTTCTAAGAATGTGGGAAAACTGACGATACAATGAGAGAACGTGGTGTGAATCATCTGGGAAATATCTGAAAAAGCCCAGGCGAACTAAGAAAAAGGAAATACAACAAATATGAAAACTTCTCACTGTGACCCCCGGTTATTGACTCGTTTCACCAACCGTGCTCTGGTTATCGGCTCCTCAGCCGCTTTAACCCTGGGACTGGGCATGACCGGTTTTGTCCCGGCTGCTTTCGCAACCGAAACCCCCACTCCTGAGGTTCCCTCCCAGGAATCCCCTGCGGCGCCCACCCCGGTTACCGACCCGGCTCCCAGCGACGCCGATGCTCAAAATCAACCGGCTACCGACCCGGCTCCCAGCGACGCCGATGCTCAAAATCAACCGGCTACCGACCCGGCTGCAAACGATTCGGCCGCTTCCGTGAATCTGGCGACTCCGGTTAAGGCTCCGCCTGCACCGGCCGATTCGACGGATCCAGCGGTTCCGAGTGGCTCCAACTTCGCACACCCAGAAAAGGTCAAAACCGTTGAGGACAGTAAAATTTATCGTACTTGGTGGTTAACCGATCCTGTTGATAGTGTGAAAAGCGATGCCCTGGTTAAACGCACTGCGGACGATGAATACGATACCCAGCACAAAGAAACCTTTAAGGTAAATCCCGGGGATACTCTGGATATTAAAAGCAATCTGGATATCAGCGTGGGATATAGAGAAATGAAGAACTATCAGGAAAGGGTTATAAGCGTAATAAAAGATAACGGTGCGATTCGCCATTTTAAGATAACACCTAATGCCAATAATTTTACATACGATAAAGCTGATTCCGTCATCGAGACATTCATTTCGGTTCCGGAGTACCTGGAGATGCCCGATGACCCGCAGTCTTACACGCTGGAAACCCACAACGGAGACAATCCGCTGTACCGGATTAAAAGTGTGTTGCGTTCGGCAAAACGGCTGGCTATAAAATTGACTCTAAATGAGTCTTACGAAAAAGGAAATTGGAAAAAAGGCGCATACCCGCGCTTGAGGGACAGCTTTGCTGCGTACGTGAACAAACCGCTCAGCTTGGTTATCTCTGGGGTTAAGGTTAAGGACAACATTCCCCCCGAGGGAGCCCGGGCCAAGCTGAAATTCGAGACCATAGGATACCTGAAAGTCCAGGATCCTAGTAGCATCAACAGGTGGGAAAGTGATGCTATATTGCTTAATTTCTCGCAACTCTTCAGGCATTGGTCTTCCGTTCAAGACCCTGAAGGCTTGGATTCCGAACCCATATATAACCACATTGTTTCCTTGACTATGGACGTCAAACCGAAACCGACTCCGGCAGAACCTGAGAACCCGAATCCGAATCAGCCAGTCATCCCGGATACGCCGAGTGTCGTCCCCGGCCCCATTCCGGGAGGGACTCTAGTTCCTCCCAGTGATCCCGAGCCTCCGGTGGCGGGTGTGACTACCCCGGCAGATCCCGAACCCCCGGTCGCGGGCGTTGTCACCACCCCGACTGAGCCTCAACCTCCGGTCGCAGGTGTTGTCGCTACCCCGACTGAGCCTCAACCTCCGGTCGCGGGCGTCTTTACCCCAGCAGCTCCCCGAATCCCTGTGACGCAGGTGCCGGAAAAGGCTTTGGCAGCTACCGGTTCATCTGCCGAAACGCTGGCTGGCGGAGCTATGATTGTGTTCCTCGCCGGCGGAGCCATGATGGTCGTGTCTCGCCGCCGGGCTCGCCGCTAACAGCTGACGTCACTTCCCGAGGAAAACGCCTCGGATTTCACGCCCAGCACCCAAGCAGGCAGAATCATAACCTAACAGTGTGTTGGTCGAGGTATACTTCGACCAACACACTTAATTATTGTAATTTTTAGTGACGCCTAGAGTCGCTAGTCTCTACAGGAAAATAACAAATAAATGGGCAAGAACATGTATACCCACACTTGGATACATTATCTATCATATTATTTCAACACTGTCGTCAAGTAAATAACTAAACGAGAGGATGCCAGTTACACGATTAACCGATAAACGATATAAATCCCACCATGAAGTATCTGGCTACATGGAATGCCAAAAATCTGAGATAACTTCGTTTCGGCTGGTTTTCCCGGTCTTTTTTAAAATGTTGTGAACATGGACTTTCACGGTAGTGAGCTCTATAAACATAGCCTCAGCAATCTGACGATTGGTTTCCCCTTGTACCATCCTCAACAAGACCTTGTTTTCAGTAGGTGAGAGTTTATATTTTCGGGTAAATATGGCAGCTTCATTAGCAATTACCTCTTCATCGGAAGCCCTCTCTCGAGAAGGAGGCTCGTTAATATGCAGTCTTAGTATCCCCACTCCTCTAAAAGAGATATACCAGGAAATAAAGAGAATAAAGAGGTTCTCGATAAAGTTACGCTCCGGAAGGAATGGTTCTTTCCCCGATGAAAGAGAAGGAAGAATTATCATAAAGTAGATATTCCAAAGAACGGTTCCAATACACAGTATCCCAGAGACTATAAATAGAATCAAATGCTTCTTAAGCAAAAATCTTTTAATGGTATCTTTACAAACAAAGTAATAGATGATGAGGAAGCATAACAATGACATGAACCCTACAGCCCTCATTGAGAAAAATATAAATTCCCTCCACATTCGTTCTGGTTCTGCTACTAAAATGATCACACTGAGTGCCACGAATAAAAGCGTCGGGATTGCAATCCAAATTGGCCGTAAACTTAGATACATAAATGCGGTGTACCACAGGAGGCATATCAGTGCACAACCTAGCATGATGGACTCAGGAGGGCTAGAAATTACAAAAATATCCACGAATCTCCCGGAGGGATTTTCTTCTGCCATGTAGGGTCTGAACATCAATGCGACATCGAAAAAATAAACAACACTGAAAATTGATGCGCCGAGATAGGTTTTCCGCCTCGAGACTGTGTAGGCAGAAAAGGAAATTGCTCCCGCAAAAATGGAAAGCATCATCACTCCCTGAGTCAAGTAAAACAACCACGTACTCATGAGAGCTCCTCACCCTAGCAAAGCATCCCTCTATTTTACCAACAGGTTGCCTACTGCTGCGCCTTGACTGACGCCGCATTAGGCAACCTGAACAAAGGACGTCTTGGGTCTAATGGCCGTAAATCAGCGTTTGGGCGACAAGCATTCCGCCGCCAAATACCAAAACGAACACCACCATAGGCCAAACAAACTTCAACCAATGGCTGTACTTCATGTCAAGCATCTGCAAAGTAGCCATCACCAGGCCAGTAGGTGCTAAGTACAACATAGCGTACTGACCCCACTGGTAAGCGCAGACGATGATCCAACGCGGAATACCAACTGAATCAGCTAACGGAGCCATAATCGGCATGGACAGCACCGCCAAGCCAGAGGAGGACGGCACTACGAAGCCAAGGACAAAGAAGATGAACATCATGATGATTATGAACAGCGGACCACTCATTCCCGAAACCAACTTCGTAGCACCATACAGAATGGTGTCTGAAATGTAGCCCTCTTTCAAAATCGAGTTAATGCCACGAGCCAGTCCAATAATCAAAGACACCGCAACGAGCGAAGAAGCCCCGTTGGAGAAGGCATCCACGAGTTGCTTTTCGGTGAGGCGGTCCTTACCAAACAGTGACAATATCATTATAGCAATCGTGATAGTCAAGAAAGACGCAGCCATCAATGGGAAGTACCAACCCCGAGCCATGACACCCCAGACCATAATCGGGAAACCTGCAAAAAACAAGACCAGGATAATTTTGCGCTTCCAGTTGAAGGGAACATCTTCCTGGCTCATCATGCCCCACTGCTTTTCATAGGAATCCCGGTCTTCATAGGTGTAAGAGAACTCGGGATTTGCCTTGATTTTTTTGGCGTACCAATACAGGTAACCTATGACTACTGCTGCCCCTACTACACAACTTACCGCGCGCCACCAGATGCCCTCGGTAAACTGAATGCCTGCAGCATTAGACGCAATCACAACAGAGAATGGGTTGACGGTTGACATCGTAGTCCCCATGGAACCAGCAAGGAAGATAGCCCCTACTGCGATAATAGAGTCGTATCCCATCGCGATAAAGATAGGACACATGATTGGATAAAAGGCCACAGCTTCTTCTTCAAGACCACACAGAGTGCCTCCAACTATCATGAACAGAGACATCGCGAATACGAGAGCAAACTCGTGTCCTTTGGTTTTCTTAGTCAAGGCCATCAGACCAGACTCGAAAGAACCGGTAGCCCGAACCACACCAATGAGACCTCCAAGGACAAAAATGAACACCATAATGTCCACTGCCTCCATAGTGCCATTCACCATGGCCTGCGGAATTTTTTCAAGACCAGCAGGATTAGACTCGAGTCTTTCGTAAGTGTCAGGAATAGAAATCGGTTTTCCAATTGCTCCGTTGGCAAACTGTTCGTACTTGATGTCTACCCCGAGTTTGTCCAGGGCCTCTTGATTGCCGGGAACAGTACTGACTTCCCCTTGTGGACTTGTGATTGAGAAAGCTTGAGTCTCCTTATCATAGGCCAGTTTCGAGTACTGACCTGCTGGTACGAACCAAGTCGCAAACACCGCAATAATGGTGAGAAAGAATAGGATTGTGAACGCGGTGGGCACGTTCAAACGAAAGCCTTTTTTCGGTTTTTGCCCAGTTTCGCTCGCAGTTTTTCCGTCGGTAACTACAGACATACTGCATCCTCCTTGTAGTTTTGTTGTGAAGTTTGGTACCGTCTCAAAATTAGAGAGGACCGAGTAGCATCTTTGCTAGAGAAGAGTTTGCCAATCCGATTTAGGTTTGTAAACGAACTTACACCGCTCTCTAAGGATGATTCGTGTTTATTTCTGGGCAACCAACACGTACACCCACTCTTAACCTAGTTTGAACAGGTATCTTACATGTGTTCTAGACAGACTGTTTGCGAATAAAAATACCGTCACTTCACTCGATTGATAGTAGCCTTCCGCCGTAAAGGTGGGGTCCGAGAGCATCGTACGTGCGAATCCCGGGGAAGGATCTTTATCGTCCTCGCCTTGGTCCGTACAAAAATAAGCTGGTGGGGAAGGAACTAAGTTCCTCCCCCACCACTGGCGATATCAGGTGACAGGATACTTTGGTAGTTTGCTTGGAAACTAGACCTCTATGTTTCCACCGCTAGTCATGCACATTTTCTTGTAGCTGTGCTGGTTGATGTCATCGGGTCCACCATAGTTCCCACCTGGGGTAATGATGGTGCCGGATTCGCCCGCGATAATCTTTTGCGCATCGCTGAGCTGCCCAATCGCGGCGACATCGCCGGTCAGCTCCACGAAACGGCAGGCTGCCTCCACCTTCGGCCCCATAGAGCCAGCGGGGAAACCGCCCGCGCGCATCGCAGCGGGACTAGCGCGATGAATCTCCTTCTGCTCAGGAGTACCAAAGTTCTCCATCACAGCGGGCACATCAGTCAGAATCATCAAGAAATCTGCATCCAGATGCTCTGCCAGGGTCGCGGCGGTCAAATCCTTATCAATCACAGCCTCGACACCCTGCAGTTTGCCCTTCTCATTACGAATGACAGGAATACCGCCACCGCCCGCGCAAACCACGACAGCACCAACATCGAGCATCCGGCGAATCAAACGAGTCTCCACCACACGCTGCGGCTTCGGAGACCCGACAACCCGACGGAAATACTCCCCGTCAGCCTTCATCACCCAGCCACGAGACTTAGCCAACTCGTCAGCTTCTTCCTTGTTATAAACCTGACCCACAAACTTGGTCGGATTATCAAACGCAGGATCCCCAGCCAAAACCAGAGTCTGGTTCACCAGGGAAGCCACCTGACGTCCCGGAAGGTTATTCTGCAAGGACTGCAACAACCAGTAGCCAATCATGCCCTGGGTCTGTGCACCCAAAGTATCGAAAGCATAAGGCTGAGTCAGATTCTTATCATTAGCCGACTGCAACGCCAACACCCCAACCTGCGGACCATTACCATGGGTAATAACCACTTCATGTTCCTCCGCCAAGGGAGCAAGCTGCTGCACCGCCAACTCAACATTAGCAATCTGCGTAGCAGAATCCGGTTTCTCCCCGCGTCGCAGCAGGGCGTTACCGCCCAAAGCAATAACAATACGCATATCTACTTTTCTCCTAGCGTCGCCACCATAACGGCCTTAATCGTGTGCATCCGGTTTTCCGCCTGATCGAACACCGCAGAACACTCACCATTAAAGACATCGTTAGTAACTTCCATACCATCCAGACCATACTTTTGATAGATATCCTCACCAATAGTGGTATGACGGTCATGGAAAGACGGCAAGCAGTGCAGGAACTTGGTATTAGGATTACCAGTCCGAGCCATCAAATCAGCATTCACCTGGTAAGGCTTCAGCAACTTGATACGCTCATCCCAAACTTCCTTCGGCTCACCCATCGAAACCCAAATATCCGTGTACACAAAATCGACGCCCTTCACACCCTCATCAACACTCTCGGTATGGGTAATCTTGGCACCAGTAGTCTTAGCGATTTCCTCAGCCTTAGCAATAATCTCCGGGGTATTCCACAGCTCCTTCGGCGCCACAATCCGCACGTCCATCCCCAGCATCACACCAGAAATCAACAGGGAGTTAGCCATATTGAAACGGGAATCGCCAACATAAGCAAAAGAAATCTCATTGTACGGCTTACCACTCTGCTCATGCATGGTCAGCATGTCACACAACATCTGGGTGGGATGCCACTGATCAGTCAAACCATTCCACACCGGCACGCCCGACATCTCAGCCAAAACATCCACCTTATGCTGAGAATCGCCACGGTATTCAATACCGTCATAAAAACGACCCAACACTCGAGCAGTATCCTCAATAGATTCCTTGTGACCCATCTGAGAACCGGACGGATCCAGATAAGTAACATGAGCACCTTGATCATAAGCAGCAACCTCAAAAGAGCAGCGAGTACGAGTCGAGGTCTTTTCAAAAATCAGAGCAATATTCTTGTTCTTCAGGTACTGAACCTCGCGACCTTCCTTCTTCGCGGCTTTCAGCTCAGCAGCCAACTCCAACAACTCCAACCACTCAGCAGGAGTAAAATCGAGTTCTTTCAAAAAGTGACGACCGTGAAAATCAGTCATGATTGTCCCTTCCATAACTAGGTAATTATCCAGATTCGGGGGAAGGAGCTTTCTGGATTGTCCAAAAATTCCGCAGTCCTCCCAAGCACGTCTTTTGTGCGTAGGTTTAACAGCCCCTCGAAACAAGAATGATGTTACCTCGGCCATGTCACAGAGCACAGGGGATGTGGCCCTTATTGTGAGCGAAATTGAAAAAAAAACCCATCTATATCCGGTCTAAGCTGGGTAAATAACTCGAGTCGACAGGGCCCTATCCGACCCTAAACGGCGATAACGTCGCCTGTTGCATTTTTGAGCTTGAGAAGGATTTCAGAAGGCACCGTGGTCTAAGTCCGCACTCGATGCGAAATTACTGACAAATCTGCCCTCTGATGTTCGGAAAGGGTCTTTTAGGTGGGAATCTGAGATTCGGCCATCTGTTGAGCTTGCCGAACACGCGAATACGCAACTTTGTTTCGTTAAAAGAAACCTGCTGCGGTGACAGCCCGAAAAAATCAGCCTGTCACCGCCGTTAGGGAGATTAAGATTTAAATCCCAGCCGCGCGTTCCGCGGCTTCGACCACGTTGACCAGCAGCAACGCCCGGGTCATGGGCCCGACCCCGCCGGGATTCGGGGTCAACCAGGCGGCGACCCGGTCGACCCCGTCCGCCACGTCACCGTGCAGTCGAGACTTGCCGGTATCCGGGTCGATAACCCGAGACACTCCCACGTCAAACACGGCAGCGCCGGGCTTGACCATGTCCGGGGTGATAATGCCCGCGACCCCGGATGCGGCCACAATGACGTCCGCCTGGCGGCACTTTGCCGCCAAATCCTGGGTTCCGGTATGGCACGAAGTCACGGTGGCGTTGACGTCTTTACGTCCCAGCAGCAGCCCGATGGAACGACCCACCGTAGTGCCTCGGCCGACCACGCACACGTCTTTACCGTTGAAATCCAGACCGAAACGACGACCCAGCTCGATGACAGCCCGGGGAGTACAGGGCAAAGGCGAAGTAATCGGCTCTGACACCCGCAACACCAGACGACCCAGGTTCATGGGATGCAGTCCGTCGGCATCTTTATCCGGGTCGATAGCTTCCAAAATCCGGTTCGTGTCCATGCCCTTAGGTAACGGTAACTGCACGATATATCCCGTACAGGCCGGGTCCTGGTTCAACCGTTGCACCGCCGCCATGACCTCGTCTTGGCTGGCGGTGGCAGGCAAATCGACCCGAATGGACTCGATGCCGACCTCCGCACAGTCCCGGTGTTTACCAGCCACGTAGGTTACAGAACCAGGATCCTCACCGACCAGGATGGTGCCCAGACCGGGAATGACCCCGCGCTCACGTACCGCGGCGACACGCGCCTGCAACTCTGCTTTGATAGCACCAGCGGTAGCTTTGCCGTCCAGGACCTGAGCTGGCCCCTCCCAGGGCGCCCTCATTGCACCAGTCCCGGATAGAGCGGGAAGGCTTCGGTCAGTTTCGCGACCCGAGCCCGATACTTGGCCACGTCCACCGCGGATTCGCCCGCGGCACCGTCCACCAGCACGGAGGCGATGATGTCGGCGACCTCACGGAACTCAGCCTCGCCAAAGCCGCGGGTAGCCAGAGCCGGGGTGCCGATACGCAAGCCGGAAGTAATTGCCGGAGGACGCGGATCGAACGGCACCGCATTACGGTTCACGGTAATGCCCGCTTCGTGCAACAGGTTCTCGGCCTGCTGACCATCCAGGTTGGAGTTAACCAGGTCCACCAGCACCAAGTGAACATCGGTGCCGCCGGTCAACAGGTCGATGCCCGCCGCCTTACAATCGGGGGCCATCAGGCGTTCGGCCAAAATTTGGGCGCCTTGGATGACGCGCTGCATCCGCTCTTTAAACTCAGGCGTGCCGGCAATCTTTAGCGCCACCGCTTTCGCCGCGACCACGTGCATCAGGGGCCCACCCTGCTGACCGGGGAAAACGGAGCTGTTAATCTTCTTGCCAAACATTTCCCCATCACGGGACAGAATCAGACCCGAACGCGGCCCGCCAATGGTCTTGTGAATGGTCGTGGAAACCACATCCGCGTAAGGCACCGGGGAGGGGTGCAAACCGGCGGCGACCAGACCCGCAAAGTGCGCCATATCGGTCCACAGGTAGGCCCCGACCTCGTCCGCGATAGAACGGAAAGCCGCAAAATCCAGATGCCGCGGATAGGCGGACCAGCCGGAAATAATCACGTCAGGGCGCTCGGCCAACGCGAGTTCCCGCACCCGATCCATGTCAATACGCTTGGTATCCGGTTCCACTCCGTAGGCCGCGACCTGGTAGAGCCGGCCGCTGAAGTTAATCTTCATGCCGTGAGTGAGGTGACCGCCGTGAGCCAAGCTCAGACCCATAATCTTGGCTCCGGGCTTAATGAGCGCCGAGAGCACCGCCGCGTTCGCCTGGGCGCCAGAGTGGGGCTGGACGTTCGCAAAATCGGCTCCGAACAGCTTTTTGGCCCGCTCAATGGCCAGGGTCTCAGCGACGTCAACGTTTTCGCAGCCGCCGTAATAGCGTTTGCCCGGATAGCCTTCGGCGTATTTGTTAGTCAAAACGCTGCCCTGGCATTGCAATACGGCGCGGGGCACAAAGTTTTCCGACGCAATCATTTCCAGGGTGTCGCGCTGACGATTAAGCTCAGCATCCAGCACGGCCTGGATTTCCGGATCAACCTCAGAAAGGGGCTGGTTCATGACTTCAGTCATAGTTCCTCCATAGTTTTGCGAGCACAACCCAGGCGTCCGATTGTGTAAATGCGCTCCCCGGAGGGTTATTCCTCCTGCCCACTGTCCCCGCGAAACAATCCGGGGTCGGGTAGGCATCGCCAGTCGCTGCCTTTACAAGGTTACCAAAAAATTTATCTCCCCCCACACCTCGCAAATCCGGGGGCTCGGGCGAAAACTGGGGTTTCCTGGGCAAACCGGGTCCGCCGGCACCGCAAGGGGGCAAAAGTTTGTTAAAATCCAGTCATGAGTTCGTTGTCGGCGCCGTATTGGGGAATGTTGATACCCGCTCAGGTCATTCCTCAAGACAAGTGGACAGCCACGCAAAACCTGGTCTATTTCCTGATAGTGGTGGGCACTATCGCTCTGACCTTGGGCGTCGTGTGGCTGATTCGTCACTTCCACGGCGACACCGTCATTCCAGACGCAGTCCCCCGGCACGACGAAATCAAACTCATTTATGAAGAGACCCTCTCTGCCGCGGACCGTGTCATCGTGAGGGATAACCAGGTCATCGAGGCAGTGCGCTACATCCCGAAGGATCCGAACCTGGTAGCACCGCTCCAGCAGTGGCGTGACAAGCGGCGCGAATGGGCTGGTGAAATGGCTTTCCTGGAGTCCCTGGGGAAAAATCCCACACCGGAAACACTGACGGATACCGATAACGCGGAAACCCTGCGGCGCCTACACGGCTTAGCACAGGAACTCGAAGCCTCTCAACGCGGGCTGCTGCGCGCCATTCGTCAATCCATCGCCACCGGGACCGAAAATCTGCCCCTGGGTACGGACGCAAACTCGTAAACGCTCTGGCCTATTTCTCCAGCAAACCCTGTCCCCAATAGGTTTCCGCGCTGGTTCCCGGAACAATCCAGTAAACCGCCGAACCGATGTGGGAAATAAACTTGTTCAACAAGTCGTGCATATCCAGGCGCTTTTGAATGGCCGTGAACTGAAGGTCCGGGTTGCGCTGGAAAGAAATCCACACCAAACCGCTGTTGGTCAGGTCGGATTGTCCCGGTTCCGGGGCATCGTCGTAGGCAAAAGCGCGGCGACGCAGCTTGTCGGAACCGTCGTCTTCATGTTCGCGGGACAGCGCCAGGTGAGAACGCCGATCAATGATGAAGTTACCGGTTTCATCTACCGCGTCCATGTCCTCCTCGTCAAACTCGCCGCCGCCGCTCAACGGACCGCCATCGGAGAGTTTGCGGCCGATAACGCGCTCGCGGGCGGGACGGTCCAGCAATTCCCACGGATCGAGGAAGTTTTGAATCCGGCGCAGCACCATAATGGTGGAACCGTCCAGGTAGGCCTGGTCGCCAGAGCCGTCCAACCACACCTGCTCGGAGAATTCTTCCGCGGTGGACGGGTTCACAGTGCCGTCAACCTGACCGAACGGATTGCGCGGGGTCGTGCCACGCGGGGCGGAACCGTAGGCGTAAGTGAAGCCCTTTTGCATCCAGCGCAACGTGGCCTTGCCTTCGCACTTGGCCAGGATCAGGCGACCGGCCGCGAACAGGGTGCCCGGGTCGTCGCAGCAAATCTGGAACACTAAATCGGTCTGACCCCAGCGTTCCTGCAGCTGGTCGAGTTTGAAAGCGGGAATGTCATGCAAGCCCTCGGGTTTCAGTTCCGGCTTACCCAAGAAATCAAAAATCCGCTCTCCGAAACCGCAAGTGATGGTCAGATTGGCGGTGACCGCGACCATTTCCGGAGCTAGGAAGTTCGGAATCGGGTTGCCCTGGGTCAACTCGCGGGCGGTGGCGGTCAGGTCCTTTAGCAGTTCAATGAACGCCGCCTGGTCCAGGCTGGGTTCCAGGTTCATCCCCAAAACTTCCAGATGCGCCTGCGGAGGCTGTTCCACCCCGGACTGCACCCGGCCATCGAAAGGAATAGTAGCTTTTTGCAACGCGGTTTCAGACATTTTCCATAACTCCTCGGTAAATCTAAGCAGTAACTCTTATCCTAGCCTCTCGCCACCTCCCGGTTGCACCAAACCGGAAGCCCCGCCCGACCGGCCTCGTGCCCGGAGCTACGCAACCTCAGCGGATAACCCGCCGACCGGGCTTGCCAAGGCAAAGCGCCGGGAACCCCACGAAACCGGTCGCCGCGCCGTGAGTCCTCAACCGGCCACGTTCACCTGGGGCTCGCCCGCTTCCAGACCCAGCTCCCGACCCAACCGGTTCGCTTCAGCTATCAGGGTCGGCACAATCTCCGCTTCCGGGACGGTCTTAATGACCTTACCTTTGATGAAAATTTGGCCTTTGCCGTTGCCGGAGGCCACGCCCAAATCGGCTTCCCGCGCTTCACCCGGACCGTTGACAATGCAGCCCATCACCGCGACCCGCAGCGGGTAGGTGATGTCTTTCAGCCCGGCGGTAACCTCATTGGCCAGCGTGTAAACGTCGACTTGGGAACGTCCGCAGGACGGGCAGGACACGATTTCAAAGTTGCGTTTCCGCAAGCCCAGAGAACGCAAAATCTCTAACCCGACCTTGACTTCCTCGACCGGAGGAGCCGAAAGCGAAACCCGAATCGTGTCGCCAATCCCTTCGGAGAGCAACGCCCCGAAAGCGGTTGCGGATTTGATGGTGCCTTGGAAAGTCGGGCCGGCCTCCGTCACGCCCAGGTGCAGCGGCCAGTCCCCGTGCTGGGCCAACAGGCGGTAGGCCTGAATCATCGTCACCGGGTTGTGGTGTTTCACCGAGATGGCAAAGTCATGGAAATCCACGTCCTCGAACAGCGATGCCTCCCACATGGCGGACTCGGCGAGCGCCTCAGCGGTGGCTCCCCCAAACTTTTCGTACAACCGCTTGTCCAAAGACCCCGCATTGACCCCGATGCGCAGTGCGGTGCCGTGGTCGGAGGCGGCTCGGGCGATTTCGCGCACCTGGTCGTCAAAAGCCCGGATGTTGCCGGGGTTCACCCGCACCGCACCGCAGCCGGCTTCGATAGCTTGGAACACGTACTTGGGCTGGAAGTGAATGTCCGCCACCACCGGGATGGTGGCACGTTTACAGATTTCGGGCAGCGCCGCGGCATCGTCTGCCGAGGGACACGCCACCCGGATAATGTCGCAGCCCGCAGCCGTCAGTTCGGCAATTTGCTGCAGGGTCGCTTCCACGTCAGAAGTCAGGGTGGTGGTCATGGACTGGACGCTCACCGGGGCGTCTCCCCCCACGGCAACGCTACCGACCTGGATTTGGCGGGTCTGGTGGCGCGGTGCCAACGGTTCGCGGGCGGACAGAGACTTGGTGGGCATCCCCAGGTTAACTTCACTCACGGTTTCGATTATTCCACCTTTGCGTGACACTCGCACCAGGCGGGATCCCCGGCAGGGTCGCTAGGGGTTGCGGTTTTCCGTGCCCTCAGCGTTGGCAGCGTGGACACCAGTAGAGTTTTCGTCCCCCCGCTACTTTGAGTCTGATGCTGGCGCGGCAGCGCAGGCAGGGTCGGTCTTGGCGCTGGTAGACATAATATCGGGAGTCGATAGCTTGGGGCTCGCGTCCCGCGGCCAACTCGCGTTCAACGAAAGCGGCGTAATCGTCAGGATCTGCGGTGGTGATCCGTCCCGATTCCACGCCGAGGGGTAGGTATTCTTCCAGCCAGTTCCAGATTCGGCGCAGTTTTCGCGCAGTCACCTCACGGGCGGGCGTAAACGGGTTCAGACGTGCCGCGTACAGCACTTCGGCGCGATAAATGTTGCCCACTCCGGCGATAACGGATTGGTCCATGAGAGCCTCCCCAATACCCTTCTGACGAGTGGCACAGCGTTTCACGAACTCACTAAAGTCGCTGTCAGGACGCAGCGGGTCGGGTCCCAGCCGCGCCAAGACCGCGGCAACGCCCTCCTCGTCCAGCAGTTCACAAGTGTTTGGCCCGGACAGGTCGGCGGCCCCGTGCGCGGTGACCAGGCGCAGACGTACCGTCCCGTAGGGCTGGGGCGGCGTGAAAGGCGCGGGGGTCCAAAACCAGCGATCCGCGAAATGTTCGTGGGGTGCAAAAGCGGAGTCATCATGGTGAGTATGCACCGGAATCTCTACGGTTTCCGCGTTAGGCTCCGCATTTTCGACAAAGTTCAGCGCCGGACCGGCATGCGGGGCGATGAACTGAGAATCCCCGTAAAATCGCCAGGAACCGTAAATCCCCAAGTGAATATGCAGCCAGGTCAGGGGCGGTTTGGACTCGGCAACGGTCGCGGCGGAGTCGGTCTGACGCGGAGTAAAACCGAGAAACATATGTTTCCCGTAGGCTTGCCCGTCAACCAAACGCTGGCCGTCTAGCACTGCGGCGCCCTCAGCGAAACGCCCCTGCGGAGAGGAGGCCGCAACGACCTCACCGCTCATGACCTGGGTAAACTGGGCGGCCAGCCGGTGAATAGAATGACCTTCAGGCACGGTGCGCGGCCTCTCTAACCGCCCCGGCCACGAGAGCTCCGCGCAGAACCACTCCGGCGGGCTGTTCCAAAACGTTGAGGTCGGCGCGCGGGTCAGAGTCGTACCACACCAGGTCAGCGGGGGCACCCTCCCACAGCGAGGGGGCACCCAAGTAGTCCCGAGCCTTCCAGGTGGCCAGGTCAATAATCTCGGGTGCCGAAACACCTAAGTCCAACCACTGCCGCAATTCTTGAGGCAGGGCGTCGTGGCGCTGGTAGCCACCGGCGTCGGTGCCCGGCAACAGCTGGACCCCCGCTTCATACAGCGCGGCTTGATGAGACACCCGGGACTGATCCAAAGCGGTCATCGTGGCGGCATACACCGGATATTTTGTCCCTGCCTGGGCGGCAAAATCGGAAAACCGCGCGATTTGCAGCATGGTCGGAGTCACGCGGATACCGCGGCGTTGCGCTTCGAGGATTTCGTCCGAATCCATGCCGGTGCCATGTTCGATACCGTCCACCCCGGCATCTAACAGGCCCCCTATCGTACGGTGGGCGAAAGTGTGCACGGTCACCCGCGCCCCGTTCTGGTGCGCAGCCGCCACCGCGTCACGCAGCACCGCGGTGGACCACAGCGGCTGCAAATCAGATTCGACCCCATCGGAGCGGTCAATCCAATCCCCCACGATTTTCACCCAACCGTCGCCGCGTTGGGCCTGTTGGGCAACCGCCGCTGGCAGATCGGCTTCTTTTTCCAGCTCCAGCCCGTAGTAGCGCATATAGCGTTTGGGCCGCACCAGGTGCTGACCGCAGCGAATGATTTTCGGCAGCTCAGGCACCTGGTCAATCCAGCGGGTATCGGAGGGCACTCCGCAGTCACGAATCAGCAGTGTGCCTTTACTCAATGCAAGTTCGGCCTGTTCCCGCTGGGTTTCGACCGACACGCTGCCCGCGTGGGTTACGCCAACGTGGCAATGTACGTCCACCAGTCCGGGAATCGCGTAGCCGCTGACCTTTCGGTAGGTCAGCGCGGGTTTTGCCGTTCGGCTCACGATGCCGTCGTGAATATACAGGTCGCCGCGTACCCACCGGGATTCACAAGATACTGTCGTCGCCTGACCGGTGTATTCCCCCTCCATACTGGGGGTATCTGACCACAGAAAAGCCCCGGTAAAGTGCAGGTTATCCGGGTTTGTCGCCCCCCGGGATGTCATCACAGACCGCCCAGCATCCGTTTGATGTCATCAGGTAGATCGTCAGGGGTCAGGGCGGGGGTGGCCGGCGCGGACTTCTGCGGCGACCCGCCGAGACCGCCCATGCCTTTGAGCCCGCCCAGACCGGCGGGCAGAGAACCGGGCAGGTTGGGCATTGCACCGGTCCCGCTCATGGGGGTGGCGGAAATTCCTTCCAAGGCTTCTCGGGCTTGACGGGCTGCCTTGGCGGGATTGCCAGATTTTGCCTTGCGCTGGGCTTTGGATTTCTTGCCAGATTTTGCCGTCTGCTTCGCTTTCGAATGCTTACCCATGCCCGGCATTCGGCCGAATCCGGGCATCATTCCCATTCCGTCTGCGCCGCCGCCCATACCGGGAATGCCGCCGCCGCTCATCATCTTTTGCGCCATCTGGAACCTGTCGACCAAACCGTTCACGTCCGCGACCGTGGTGCCAGACCCGGCGGCAATCCGCGCGCGGCGCGAGCCGTTGAGAATCTTTACATCCTGGCGTTCCGCAGGAGTCATCGAACGAACGATAGCTTCAATCCGGTCGACTTCGCGCTCATCAAATTGATCCAGCTGTTCCCGAATCTTGCCCGCCCCCGGCATCATCCCCAGCAGTTTCTTCATCGAACCGAGTTTGCGAATCTGTTGCAGCTGGTTGAGGAAGTCTTCCAAAGTCAACTGACCCTGTTGAATCTTGCCGGCCAGCTTTTCGGCCTGCTCCATATCGAAGGTTTCCTGAGCCTTTTCGATGAGGCTCAGCAGGTCGCCCATATCCAAAATCCGCGACGCCATCCGGTCGGCGTGGAACCGCTCAAAGTCATCCAAGCCCTCCCCGGTCGAGGCGAACAGCACCGGAACCCCGGTGACACCCCGGACTGACAGGGCCGCACCACCGCGGGCATCACCATCCAGCTTGGTCAGGACCACACCGGTGAAATCCACGCCCTCTTGAAAAGCCCGCGCGGTTCGCACCGCATCCTGGCCAATCATGGCGTCCAGGACGAACAAGACCTCATCGGGTTGCACCTCATCGCGAATGGAACGGGCTTGGGCCATGAGTTCCTCATCTACGCCCAGTCGGCCGGCAGTATCGACAATCATCACGTCATAGCCCGAACCGGAGGCCAGCGCCAAAGCGCGCCGCGCCACATCGACCGGGTCGCCCACCCCGTTACCGGGTTCGGGGGCGAAAACGGTAACCCCGGCCTGTTCGCCCACAATCTGCAACTGGTTGACCGCGTTGGGACGCTGCAAGTCCGCCGCGACCAGCAGGACTTTCCGGTCGTCTTTCGCCAGCCATTTGCCGAGTTTCCCGGCCAGAGTCGTTTTACCGGCGCCTTGCAGGCCGGCCAGCATGAATACGGTAGGGCCTTTGCCGGGCTTAGCGAAATGCAGTTCCCGGTCCTCACCGCCCAGAATGTTAATCAGCTCGTCGTTGACGATTTTCACAATCTGTTGGGCCGGGTTCAAAGCCTCAGACCTAGCCGCCCCATAAGCCTTTTCCTTTACGGTAGCGGTGAAATCCTTGACGACCTCCAAGGCCACATCAGCCTCAATCAGGGCGCGGCGGATATCACTAACGGTGGCGTCAACGTCGGATTCCTTCAGCTTGCCCTTCTTGCGAAGGTTCTTAAACGATTCTGTCAGACGATCTTGTAGGCTAGTAAACACACGTCGATTTTATAGTGAGGCAAGATTTCGGGCAAAAAGTGGGGGTTGGGGCGTGCCACGCAACACAGGTTGGCGCAAAAGACCGGCGGTATACGCCGTTATCTCCCGAAAGAACCGGAAACCGCTAGGCGAATCTAGGCATCCAGCAGGGCGTCAGCGAAATCGCCGGGCACGAAGGGCGCCAAATCGTCGGGACCTTCACCCAAACCAACGAGCTTCACCGGAATCCCCAGTTCCCGCTGTAAAGGCACGATGACCCCGCCTTTGGCAGAACCGTCCAGTTTAGTCAAAACGATACCGGTCACACCCACCGCTTCGGTAAAGATTTTTGCCTGGCTCAAAGCGTTTTGCCCGGTAGTGGCATCGATAACCAGCAGGACTTCGGTGATGGGAACCTGCTTTTCAGCTACGCGCTTGATTTTGCCCAGTTCGTCCATCAAACCGACTTTGTTTTGCAAGCGTCCGGCGGTGTCAATCAAAACCACGTCACTGCCGGCCTCACGAGCGGTCTTCGCCGCATCGAAAGCCACGGAGGCAGGGTCAGCCTGGTCCTTTTCGGCGCGCACCACCGGCACGCCGACTCGGTCGCCCCAAGTTTGCAGCTGTTCCCCGGCAGCAGCACGGAACGTATCGGCCGCGCCCAATACTACGGTCTTGCGGTCAGCCACCAGCAGGCGCGCGAGTTTGCCCACGGTGGTCGTCTTACCTCCGCCGTTAACGCCAACCATTAAGATACCGGCGGTCTTGGTGGGAGAGCCTTCGGGAACTTCCAGGTTGAGGCTACGTTCGGCTTTCCGGTCGAGCATATCGGTGAGCATCCGCTTGGCCATACGCCGCACCTGTGTAGCGTCTTTTTCGCCCGCGACCTTTTGTTTTACCTTGAGTTTGCCAATGAGTTCCACGGTCGGCTCAACGCCCATGTCGGCAGCCAACAGTTCATCTTCAATCGCTTCCCAATCAGAGTCTTCCAGATCAGCGCTGGACAACACATTGAGGATGGCCCGCCCGAATTTGCCCTTACCGGCCAAGCGCTCCTTCAAGCGGCGCATTCGGGAGGTCTTGGATTCCGGTTTTTCGATTTCCTCAACTTCGGGTTCGGTCTGCTCGGCAGTGTCAGAAACTGACTGCTCAGTATGTGCGTCTGGCTCGGGTTCCTCTGCAGTCTCGGAATCCGCGGTGTCCTCCGGCGTCTCGGAGTATTCAGGTTCCTCAGAGACTGCCGCTGCAGATTCCGGCTCCGACTCCATTTCCGAAGTGGCATCCTCCTCTGCTGCGTCCGCTGTCATTGCCGCTTCCGCCGCTTCCATAGCGGCTCGAGCTGCGGCCCGGGCTTCTTCTACGCTTTGACCGGGAAGCGGTTTGAAGCACAGCCCGTCCGGGTCGCAATAGACCCCATCAGGCTTTATGATGACTTCTTCCGCGTCGAAGTCATCATCCTCCTCGCCCCAGTCACCTTGCGCCTCATCCAAGTCGTCTTCGTCTTCCGGGCCAACGTGATCCGCGCCCGCATCCGCAAAATGATCAGTCTCAGAGGTGGTCGGCTCGAGTTCTACGTCATCATCAGGGGATTCATCATCGCTGTGACCATTAGCTTGAATGGTCTTTTCGACGATATTTCTCAGCTCTTTTTCACCCTGTTGCAGCTGGATGGGCGGTGCGTCGTCAGAGCTATCTCCGTCCTTACTGCTGTCATCGCGAATCCGCTCCAACGTGTCCAACAGGCGATCCTCGTTGCGAATCTTGCGTTGCTTCGAGTCAATTTGAGAGGCGCTGGCAACGATAACGATAACCACGAAAGCAATAGCCAACGGAATCATAAAAATGAGCGGATCAGTGTAGCCTTCCAGACCCTGTGAATTATTTAGTGTCGTACTAAGGATATTCATTGATTCCATCCAAAACGTCTCTCGTAGCACCGCGTAAAAACGTCTCTCATCCGCTTGAACATTCGGTGCTATCCTATCTCTAACTTCGGTAGGTTTACCTAATTCACGGCTGCATCTCGCAGGATTTGTCACTCGTTGGCGCCGGGGTTTTTCACCAGGCGCTGCGAAATGACCGCCGTGGTTCCCTCCTTCATCGTTACTCCGTACAGCGCGTCCGCAATTTCCATCGTACGTTTGTGGTGAGTAATGATGATTAACTGCGAGTTTTCACGCAAAAATTCGAAAACCCCCAGCAGCCGAGACAGGTTTACATCGTCCAAAGCGGCCTCAACCTCATCGAGGACATAGAAGGGTGAGGGTCGGGCTTGAAAAATCGCGAACAGAAAAGCCAACGCCGCCAGGGAACGTTCCCCGCCCGAAAGCAGGGACATGCGTTTCACGTTCTTGCCCGCTGGACGCGCTTCAATCTCGATGCCGGTATTCAACAGGTCTTTCGGGTCGCTCAAAGTCAGCTTGCCTTCCCCACCGGGGAACAGGACTTGGAAAATATCTGTAAAAGCGGCACAGACATCTGCGAACGCTTTGCCGAATACTTCCTCGACTTGGCGATCGACTTCCGCCACCACATTCATCAGGTCGTCACGAGACTTTTTCAGGTCAGCCAGCTGGTCAGCTAAGAATTTGTGTCGCGCCACCAAGGCTTCGTGTTCTTGCAACGCCAAGGGGTTCACTTTGCCAATCCGTTTCAGTTCGGTTTGTGCCTGGGCTTTGCGTTCTACCTGTTCCTCTCGGACAAAGGGAACGTGCTCGATTGTTTCACCAGACTCATCGAATACGGGAACCAGATTGTGCGGACCGTACTCAGCCAGCAGAGTGGGCTCATCCAGACCACACTCCTGCTGGGCTTGTTCCAGCAATCGTTCCAACTTGGAGTTAACCTCCGCCAAAGCAACCTCATCGCGCATGGAAGCATCCTTGAGGTCGGTACGCTGACGACTCAGGTCGTCCACGGCGGCGCGCAGTGTCTCCATCTCAGTTTGCAGCTGTTCCCGGCTGGTGGTACTGGCCTGACGCTGGGCTTGGGCGTTGGCCGCCGCCACGTGAGCCAAACGCTGGGCAGCTTCAGCCTGTTCCATCACGTAGACAGACCGTTTCCGGCGCCGTTCCCGCACCAACGCCCGGCTGGCTGCCGCTTGAGCTGCGGCTTGTTCCGCCGCAATGTTACGCTGCAGCGAGGCGGCGCGCGATTCTAGTGATTCCAGTTCTTGACGAGCCACATGCGCCGCGATATGAGCGTCCGACTTCGCGGTTTGAGCCTCCGATACCGCTTCGATTGCGGCTTGCAGTTCGGCGGAAAAGTCTGGCTCATCCTCCCCAGCTTCGTCCTGGGCTTTCAGGCTGGCGTCCAAAGTCTCCTGTGCTTGCTTCAGAGCCTCCTGGCGTTTCTCTGTTTCCGCACGAGCCTGTTCCAGGTGTTTCCCGGCACGTTCGACTTCTGCCTGGGCCGCCCCGCGCTTCGCTTTGGCAGCCGCTACCGCTGCAGCTGCTGCTGCCGCCGCCGCATCTTGAGCTTTGAGCTGTGCCGCCGCCGCATCGTATTCCTCCCGCGCCGCAGCCAGTTCGGTTGTCGCCCGAGCCAACTGACCATCGGCCTGATCAGCCGCCACAGCCGCCGCTTCAGCTTGTGCCGCCGCCTCATCGTATTCCGAGGCGCGCCGCAAAATTCCCGCATCGGGATCCCCGCCGCCGACAATCCGGGTAGACGAAAGAAAATCCCCCGCCTGAGTCACCGCCGCGGCAACCTTCCCGGTCAACACCAAATCGCGAGCTTCTGACAAATCCGGACAGGCCGCCACCCCCGCCAAGAGAGTCGCCACCACCGGGGGCAAAGTATTCCCTTTCCGGGCATTGACCAGCTCCCTCGCCCAGCACACCCCAGCTGGAAGGTTCGCTTTCTCCAGGTCATCCGTCCCTTGAGCCCCGAATGGAGTTTCCGAACCGTCAGCGACCAGCAGGTGAACCTGACCCGCAGACTGCTGACGGACAAAACGCAGCGCGTCCGCGGCTGATTCGACCCCCGAGGTCAGCAGCGCTTTAGACCACTGTCCAAACACGGCCCCTATCGCGTCTTCCCATCCAGCCTCAACCAGGATTGTTTCCAAAAGTGCCGCGTTGACGCCGTTCAGCCCCGCTTTCACTACTGCCCCGGCGGCGTCTTCGGGCTGCAAGGTTTTCGCCAAAACCTCGCGTTTTGCCTCCCAAAAAGCGGCCTCTTCCCGGGCCTCGCCGAGTTCTTTGGAAAGTTGCGAGACTTTCTCTTGGATTGTCGCCACAGCCGTCGCGAGCTTTTCCTCTTGGGCTGCTAAAGTTCCGTCTGCCACCCCGGGAGGAAGCTCCGCCTCGACCTTGCTGAGTTCCTGGGCACAAGCTGTTTCGCGCTGCGCGGCGGCCTGGAGGGCTTCTTCCATGCGGCTGAGGTTCCCCGCCGCTTCCTCTGCCAGCGAGGCGGCGGTAGTGACCGCTCCGCGCAGCCGCTCCAGAGTTTCTCTCTTGTCCGCCCGGGCACGCTGCACTTTTTCAATCTGGGAGCGTACCGCGAATTCGCGCTCTTTGGCTCGTGCTTCGGCAGCTTTGGTCTGGGTGACCTCATCATCGGCTTTCGCTACCGCGGCTTGTTTTTCGGTAATCTCCTCACGAGTTTTTTCGAGCCGTTTTTCCAGCTCGGTGGTGTCGGCAGTCCGGGTTAGTTCCGCAGTTTCTTCCAAAGCATTGGCGCGTTCTCGGGCCTGGTTCGCCAAAGATTCCAAACGTTCCGCCAAGGTGCTCAGCTCAGCCCAGGTCTGGGTGAGTTTCTCCAGCTCCGGGCTGACCTCGTCGAAACTCGATTTCGCCACGTTCAGCTTCGTGTTTACCTCTTGCAGACGGGTTTCCAAATCCGCGATTTTTGCCGAAATTTGTTCCTTGGAGGCGGTTTGCGACCCGGCTTTTTCTTTGTTTTGCGCCACCGCGTCTGCAATCAAACGGGCGGTCGCGTCAGCGAGTTCGGCTTGGACTCGGGCGGCTTTCCGGGCCGCCTCTGCCTGTTTACCCAGGGGACCCAACCGTTTCGAGACTTCATTAGTGAGGTCCTGAACGCGGGAGAGGTTGACCGCCAAGTTGTCCAGTTTTTTCAACGCCCGGTCTTTGCGCTGCCGGTGCTTGAGTACTCCGGCAGCTTCCTCGATGAAAGCGCGCCGTTCCAGTTCGGAAGCACTCAAAATCCGATCGAGTTGCCCCTGCCCCACAATGACGTGCATTTCCCGACCCATCCCGGTGTCGGAAAGCAGCTCTTGAATATCTAACAGGCGCACCGGGGTTCCGTTGATGGCATACTCGGAACCGCCCGCCCGAAACATGGTGCGCGAAATCGTCACCTCAGAGTATTCGATAGGCAGCGCACCATCGGTGTTATCAATGGTCAATTGGACTTCCGCGCGTCCCAGCGGAGCCCTCGTTTTGGTGCCGGCAAAAATGACATCCGACATCTGTGAGCCGCGCAGATTTTTGGCACCCTGCTCACCCATCACCCAAGCCAGCGCATCGACCACGTTCGATTTGCCCGAACCGTTAGGGCCAACGACACAGGTCACCCCCGGTTCTAGGCTCATGTGAACCGTGTTCGCGAAAGACTTAAAGCCTTTCAGGGTCAGGGACTTTAAATACACACACTTACCCTAGCGCAACCCCCCGAACCCTAAAAAACAGCCTTCCCGGCCTTGGGCAACAGAGAGAAACAACGCCAGGAGAAACGCCTCGCTACCGGCCTTTAGTCAATCATGTAGGGGAACCACAGCGCGATTTCCCGGTCGGCGCTCTGTACCGAGTCCGAACCGTGAACGATGTTTTGAATCTGCGCGTCCGGACCCCAATCCCGAGCCAAATCTCCACGAATCGTCCCGGGCATAGCCACCGCGGGGTTGGTATCTCCCATCATGTTACGGAAAGCCTGAATGACCCGAGAGCCTTCGATAACCATCAGCACGATGGGGCCGCTCATCATGTATTCGACCAGCCCTTCAAAGAAGTGCTTATCTTTGTGCTCGAAATAGTGTTCTTCCAGTTCTTCCCGGGTCGCAGTCTTGGTTTGCAAACCCACAATCTTAAATCCGCGGCGTTCAATCCGGCTAATGACTTCGCCGATGAGTCCGCGCCGGTAGCCGTCAGGCTTGATAATGACCAGGGTGTGTTCTTCTTGCGGATCGTAGGGGATGTGGCAGTCAGCCATTGACTTTCCTTTCGCCAAAAGTTTCGCTCGACACCGAGCGCAACTCCAAGTTTTGTAAATACGTGTGCATCCTACCGGATTTCACCAAGGTTTTTCCGAACTAGTACTCAATACCCAGCAGCTTTTGCCGCCTCAGCCAAAATGAGTGCACTGGAGGCGGCACCGGGGTCCTTATGGCCGATGGAACGCTCCCCCAAAAGCGACGCACGCCCTTTTGCGGCGCTCATCGAAACCGTATCTTCCGCACCTTTTGCAGCCGCGTCAGCAGCAACGCGCAAAACTTCTTCCGGGTCGGCACCTTTCGCCACGGCGGCAGCGGCATTGGTAGCGGCCGGATACCACGCGTCCAGCATGGTTTTGTTCCCCGGCTGGGCTCCGCCGCGTTCCGCGATTCCCTCAGCCGCCTTTACCAGCAGCATCGCCACATCCTGCGACTCGAGACTCTCCACGTTCACCGAACGCGCCGCCCGCAAAAATGCCGTGCCATACAAAGACCCCGAAGCTCCGCCTACAGCCGCCAGCAAAGTATTTGCCGCTACCCGCAGCGCCTGCTTCGGGCTCTCCACCACAATCCCGGATAACCGCTGGTCCACGGCAGAGAAGCCTCGTGAAATGTTGTCCCCGTGGTCCCCGTCCCCGATGACCTCATCCAAACTTTCCAACATTTCGCGGTTTTGTTCCAGAGCTCGAGCGCAGCCATCCATCCAGCGCAGCACCCATTGTGTATTCAAACTCACAGCTGCTCCTTTCTGACTGCCCTAAACTTTCGCGGTCGAATCCGGCCGGGGTCTTGCCGTGTGAGGCCGGTTGTGCTCATTGTAGTTTGTCTTTGCCCAGCACGTCCTGTGCCATTCCGGCGAGTACCACGGAACCGAAAATCACGACTCCGGTGGATCCGGGAACTCCCCCCTGCAAATCATCGATTTCCCCGGCTTTTGCAATCGCTTCGGGCAGGGAATCAATAGCGTAGACGCGATCGTCTCCGAACACCTCCGCGGCAACGGCCTGCAGATCCTCCACCTTCGCCGCGCGTTCACCGGGCATCTGGGTCACAATCAGCTCATCAATGGTCGGCTCCACAATCCCCAGCACGGTTTCAATGTCTTTATCGGCCATGGCGGAATAAATCCCCACTGTGTGTTGAAAACGAAAATCGTCCTCTATCGCCCGGCGCAGGGCCTGAACCGCGCCGGGATTATGCCCTGCATCAGCCACAATCATCGGGGTGGCGTGCAACACTTCCAGGCGTCCGGGAGAACGGACCCCGCCAAAAGCCCGCTCCACAGATTCCCCGTGCAGCGCCATTCCGCCCAGCTGTGCCTCTACCGCCGTGAGCGCCAGCGCCGCATTCTCAGCCTGGAACTCTCCATACAGGGGCAGGTAAATATCCCGGTAGACAGCCGCGGGCGTGCGAATATCGATGACTTGCCCCCCAACTGCTGGGACACGCCGCAGCACCTCGAAATCGTCCCCCTCATAGCGCAGGGTCACATCCTCGGCATGAGCGGCGTCACGAATGACCGCGAGAGCCTCATCGGGCTGTTTAGCCACCACTGCCACTCGCTGGGGGCGCATAATCCCCGCCTTTTCCCGCGCAATGTTGGTCAGTCCCTCCCCCAGCCATTGTTCGTGTTCCCGGCTGATGGGCCCGATGACGGCCGTGTCTGCATCGATGACATTGGTAGCGTCCCAGCGTCCGCCCATCCCGACCTCGACCACCGCCACATCCACCGGCACATCTGCGAACAGGGCGTATGCCATGACGGTCATGACCTCAAAGAACGACAGCCGGTGTCCGGGGTGAGCGTTTTCCCACAGGGCCAGTTGGGCTTCCACGTCCTCATAAGCTTGGACAAACTGTTCGGTGGTCAGGGGGGTTTGGTCCACTGAGATGCGTTCGCGCACGTCTACCAGGTGCGGGGAGGTAAACCGACCGGTCCGATACCCCAGTTCCGCTAGAAGCGCCTCAATCATTCGGGCGATGGAAGTTTTGCCGTTGGTGCCGGTGATATGGATGGAGTGGAACAGGTCCTGGGGATTGCCCAGGTAGTCCAGCACTCCCCGCACCGGTTCCAAGCTGGGCTCTATTTGGTGTTCAGCGCGGCGCGTCAGCAGGGTTTCGTAGATGGCTCGGGCTTTCGGGTCCTCCATCGTGGAAGGGCCGAGGGTCGAGGTGGGGCGTTGCCGTTCGCGCATTTCGTCCACGAGTTCGCGCTGCTCGGGGCTCAGCGACATGCCAAAGCGGTCGACGGGACCTTTCCGGGAGGCGGTTGCGTTTTCTGGGTCCAAAGGTTCCCCGGTCGGGTTGTCGTTGTCCTCCGGCTCAGCGGGGGTCCGGGCCGCGAACAGGTAGGGAATCAAATCCGGGTCCACCGACAAATCCTCGGGGGTTACCGCCGGGGGTTGATGCTCGTGTGCGTGGCGGTCCCGATGTGCTTCCTCATGCTTGTTTTCCACCCCACCATGTTACCCAAGCCCGCAAACTCACACAGAATAGAAGGTCTGGTCTCGCTCTGTTCCATTCCGAAATCAATAGTGACTCATCATTTAACAGACCCAACCAGCAGACTTATTTCGATTCAATAACTTTCAAAGGCTTCCCAGCAGGTACGAAACATGGGACAATTGGGGTATGTCCAAGCTGTCCTTAGAGGCCCCGTCGACCGATGAGTTGACGGCGTCAGAGCCCGACCCGGAAATCAAGATTACCTATCGTCCGATTACCCGCGACGATGTGGTCCAGATGTCCCAGTTACACGCGGTTGCTTATCGGGATGCCGGGTCGAGTGCTGCCAGCCAGCTGAATTTGTTCTGGGACGGCGCCTACGGTCCACTGTTGGCCGAGGCGACTCTCGGAGCGTGGCACGAGGACAAGCTGGTCGGCGTGGTCATCGTGTTGGACCAGGCTCCCGATGAATGGTGCACCACGGACGGCAACAGCGACCAGCCCTACATTGCTGACCTGTTTGTGGATCCCGACTATCGCCGTCAAGGTATCGGTTCAGGGCTGGTCATTAACGCCTCACGAGCCGTAGACGCGTTGGGCCGCGAGGCCCTGACCCTGCAACTCGATATGTCCGCCGCCCCCGAAGCGATGCAGCTCTACGACGCCTTGGGGTTTTCCACGCGCTAAACCCAACGGAATCCCTGTCACAAGGGGTTTTGGTTGCGCCGCCAGGGTCGCTCGGAAATTTTGGGTGCGGCACGATAGGGTTGAACCCATGACAAAGAACCCACTGTTGGGGATGCTGGATCCCGCTGACTTTGATGAAACCATCCGCCCACAAGACGACCTTTACCGTTACGTAAACGGCAAGTGGTTGGCCCGCACTGAGATTCCTGCCGACAAGGCCAGCTACGGGTCATTTCACCTCTTGGCTGAAGAAGCAGAAAAGCAAGTACGCACCATCATCGAAGATTGTGTCGCGGGTCGCATCAACGGGGAACTGAGCAGCCTGGCTGGCAAAGTCGCCTCCCTCTACGGCTCTTTTATGGATGAAGCCACGGTGGAAGCGGATAGCGCCCCCAGCTTACAGCAGCTAAAGGCTCCTCTGGACCAGGCCACCAGCAAAGCAGATTTGCGCGACCTGTGGGCCCGGACTTTTGCCGAAGGCACCTACGAAGGATTTTTCGATACCGGTATTGACATCGATGTGAACAATCCCGAACGTTACATAAACTACTTCGGCCAAGACGGTTTGGGACTGCCCGAACGTGCCTATTACTTGGAAGAAAAACACGCGAACCTGTTGGACCAGTATCGCCAGCACATTGCCCGCATGCTGACCCTGGCCGGATATGCTTCGCAGTCCGCGGCCCCGGACGTGGCCGGTAAAATCGTTGACTTCGAGACCGAGATAGCCAAACTGCATTGGGATAACGTGAAAACTCGCGACACGGACGCGACAAACAACCCGATGACCTGGGACGAACTGGCCGCTAAGCTGCCGCGCTTTGACCTGGGAGCCTGGCGAAAGGCTTCCGGGCTGCCCGACAAGATGTTTACGGAAGTCAACGTAGGCGAACCGGATTTCCTCGAAAACATGGACCAGCTATGGGATTCCACCGACTTTGAAACGCTCAAGTGGTGGATGCTGTGGCACGCCTTGAACGGACATACTTCCCTGCTATCCAGCGAAATCGTGAATGCGGACTTTGATTTTTACGGGCAAAAGCTGGCCGGCAAGGAACAGCTGCGGGAACGGTGGAAGCGCGGGGTTTCCCTGGCATCCTCAGTGATGGGCGAAGCCTTGGGCAAACTTTATGTGCAGCGCCACTTCCCCGCCGAAGCCAAGGCGGCGATGAGCCACCTGGTAGAGAACCTGATTCAGGCTTACCAGGATTCCATCGCGGTTTTAGATTGGATGGGACCGGAAACGCGGGACAAAGCGTTAGAAAAAATGCGCCAGTTTACCCCCAAGATTGGCTACCCCGACAAGTGGCGAGATTATGAGAAACTCCAGCTCGGAGACGGAACGCTAATTGACAAGGTTCACAATGCCAGCGTTTTTGGCACTAACTATTGGATTGACAAGCTAGGCGGCCCGGTCGATCACACGATTTGGCACATGACCCCGCAAACCGTCAATGCTTACTACAATCCGACCGAAAACGAAATCGTGTTTCCCGCTGCTATCCTGCAGCCCCCGTTCTTTGACAAGGACGCGGACGCGGCAGTGAACTACGGTTCCATCGGGGCGGTTATCGGCCATGAAATCGGGCACGGTTTTGACGACCAGGGTGCCAAGTTTGACGGCACTGGCAAAGTCGAAAACTGGTGGACCGACCAGGACTTGGCGGAATTTGAAAAACGTACCCACGCGCTTATCGACCAGTACAACGCGTTCGTCCCCCAGGGGCTGCCCGAAGAATTCCATGTCAACGGCGCGCTGACCATCGGAGAAAACATCGGCGACCTGGGCGGACTAGACATCGCGTGGAAAGCCTACCTGTTGGAGCTCAAACAGCAGGGCATTGACAACCCGGCAGATGCCCCGGTCATCGAGGGACTCAGCGCAGCCGAGCGGTTCTTCCTGTCCTGGGCGCTATCTTGGCAGACGAAGGTGCGCCCGGAAATGGCCAAACAACTCATTTCCATCGACCCTCACTCCCCGGCAGAGTTCCGCTGCAACGGCGTGGTAGCGAACCTCGACCTGTTTGCGGCGACTTTCCAAACAAAGCCTGGAGACGCCCTGTGGCTGGAACCGGACCAGAGAGTCAGGATTTGGTAGCTGAAGGGCTTGGCTTCGGCTTGGTCCCCTTCACCGGTTCATTCCAAGTCCAAGTTTTCAGCACCGAATCAATAATCGGCTGGTAGGTTTCCAACGCGTAATCCGGCACGTCCTGTTTCAGGGCATAGGCGTGATTGTTCCCCGAAACCAAAGTCATGAAGGCCGTCATCTCGACCTCTTGATAGACGTAGTTCCACTTCATCTCCAGGACGTTCAAGCCCTCAACCTGGGTCGGGTTCAGCACCGTGAACTTCTTGTAGCCCTTGTAGATGGGGTCTTGTTTCAGGTTCTTTTCCACCTCATCAGGGTCGGAAGTCGCTTTCGCGTGGTCAATAACCATGACGGGAACGTAGCCATTCAGGGCTTTATCAGAAGGGAGGGACAGCACCACCTGCGCGTCAGGCAGCTTGGAACCGCTAATAGCGTCGTAAGCATCCAGGTAAGATGGCGGAATCTGCACCCGAAAAGCTCCGTCTTTGCCGTTAACCCAACCCTCCGGAGCAGGCGTGGTCACGATGGTAGCGTTCCACTGAGTAGGGGTCTTGGTTTCTTCCTTTGCGCAGGCACTCAACCCACTCAGCGCCACGACACCTAAGAGGATTCCCGCTAGGGAACGCCGCAACCAGCGGAGCTTAGAGGCTGAGAGTCGAGAGCTAGAGCTGCACACGGTATTCCGTCTCAACGCAGATACCTCCCCTCGTCATTGGCGCATGAACCATAACTTAAGTCTAGTTTAACTACAATCTTTACGCTGAAACTTCATCGAAAAGTGCTTAGACATGGAAGAATATATACCGATTGCAAACTCAAAGGAGCGTAAATGCCAGGAACTAACCTCACCCGCATCGAAGCCGAGCAGCGCTCGGGAATCGTCAGTGATGTCCACTACCGTGTACATCTCGATTTGACCCAGGGAGAGCGCATCTTTCATTCCGTGACGGAAGTTGACTTTGCTTCCCAACCCGGTGCCTCGACTTTCATCGACCTCATTGCCGATTCCGTCACAGAAGTGACCCTGAACGGGACAGCACTGGACCTCTCGAATTACGCAGATTCCCGGATTTTCCTGCCAGACCTGCAGGAACACAACAATCTGCGGGTGGTGGCTGATTGTGTCTACATGCACACCGGCGAGGGACTGCACCGTTTCACAGACCCCGAGGACGGCAAGTCTTACGTTTACTCCCAGTTCGAGGTGCCGGATTCTCGCCGCGTCTACGCCGTTTTTGAACAGCCCGACATCAAAGCGGACTTTACCTTTACTTTCGTGGTTCCTCCCGAGTGGAACGCGTTTTCCAACTCGCCCACCCCGGAGCCTGAAATCGCCGCTGACGGTGTGCGCACGTACCGTTTCAGCCCCACCGAAAAAATCTCGTCCTACCTGACCGCCGTCATCGCGGGCCCCTACGTGGGAGAAACCGGCGAAGTGACCTCGTGCGATGGCAGACGAATTCCCCTCGGTGTCTATTGCCGCGCCTCCATGCTGAAACACCTGGATGCCGCCGAAGTCATGGACATCACCCGCGCCGGTTTCGAGTTCTACGAAACCGCCTTTGAGCGCCCCTATCCTTTCCGTAAATATGACCAGATTTTTGTTCCCGAATATAACGCCGGGGCTATGGAAAATGTGGGTTGCGTGACGTTCCGTGACGAATATGTGTTCCGGTCCCGTCCCCTGCAAACCCGGGTGGAACGCCGGGTCGTGACCATTCTGCACGAACTGGCTCACATGTGGTTCGGCGACCTCGTCACGATGAAATGGTGGAACGACTTGTGGTTGAACGAATCTTTTGCCGAGTTCGTGTCCACCAAAGCCACCGCGGAAGCGACTGAGTGGAAAGACATCTGGACGACCTTCTCTTGTTCGGAAAAGATTTGGGCCTACGGCCAGGATCAACTGCCTTCCACCCACCCGGTCGTGGCCACCATCAACGACTTGGAAGATGTCCAAGTCAACTTTGACGGCATCACCTACGCAAAAGGTGCCTGCGTGCTGTCCCAGTTGGTAACGTACGTGGGTTGGGATAACTTCCGCTTGGGGATTAAGGAATACTTCGCCAAGCACGAGTGGTCCAACGCCACCTTGACGGACCTGTTGACCGAACTGGAGGCAACTTCCGGTAAGGACCTAAAAGCCTGGTCGCGCAAGTGGCTGGAAGAAGCCGGAATGACGTGGCTGCGTCCTGAAATCCAAACGGACGACAGCGGGGCGATTACTTCCCTGCGCATTGTCCAGGAGCATTTCAATGCCGACGCTACCCCGCGACCCCAACATATGGCGGTATGCGCCTACAACCTGGAACAACGCGATGGCAAGACCGTGTTTGTTCCCGGTCACCGCGAGGAATTCGACATGGAGGCCGATGAATACAACCTCCCCGGTTTTAACGGGCCGCGTCCCGATGTCATTTTGGTCAACGACGGAGACATGGCTTACGGCAAGGTTCGGTTAGACGAGCAGTCTCTGCGCACGGCTTGCGAACACATCGATGCATTCACTGATTCGCTGCCTCGTTCCCAGATTCTGTCCATTCTGTGGGACATGGTGCGTGATGGTGAGGTTGGTGCCTCTCACTACGTTGATGCCGCCCTGCAGGCTCTCATGGTAGAGACTCACCCCATGGTAGTTTCGGTCACTTTGCGTAACCTGGACACTTGCATCGAAAGCTACCTGGCCGTAGAAAATCGCGAAGCTGCAGCCCGAAACGTCTCCTCACGTCTGCGGATGCTGTCCCGCCTGGCCAAGGCTGATTCGGATACACAGCTGCAGCTGGTGCGGGCCGCCGCTCGCCGGGCACGGACGCCCGAAGACATCGCCGCCAGCGCCGCCCTTTTGAATGGTAGCGAAACCCTCACGGGTCTGCGGATTGACACGGAGTTGCGGTGGAACCTATTGACGTCTTTGGCGGCAGTGGGACACGTAGACCGCGCCACTGTCGAAGCAGAGCTGAATAATGACGACACCGTAAATGGGCGCGAACGTGTCCTGCAGGCCGCAGCATCGCTGCCCGATCCTGCGGTAAAAGCCGAGTTCTTTGACCGTGCCTACAGCGACACCGCGCTGACCAACGACCAACTGGCGTCCATCATTGCCGGTTTCAACCGGGCTCAAGATCCACTGCTGCTAGCTCCTTTTGCCCAGCGTTACTTTGAGACGCTACGGGAGACCTACGATACACGCACCCACGAGATTGGTGAACAGCTCATCGAAGGCATGTATCCTGCCGCGCTGGTGGGCTTGGAGTCCAGCGGCATGGACGTGCTGACGCTCACCCAGGAATGGCTCTCGAATAATGCAGACGCTCCCGCGGCACTGCTGCGGATGATGCGCGAGAATCAATCCGGCGCCGAACGTATCGCGAAAGCTCAGCAGCGCGACCGCGAGGGGTAAAGCCCTGCGGGAACCTCGGCCTGCGTGACCGTGACGAGGGATGCTCGCTGACACCGTTAGCCCAGTAGCTGTTTGCTCCTGGGGCCTCCGGTTTTATCCTCTTGCCCGCTGTACAGGGCAGTTGTGACTGTTCTGACGCTGCGAATGGTTACTGTGGGCGCGGTCGCGAGTCTGGCTCGGAAGGATTTTCCGGCGGGACGACCGGAGGCTGGGGTGCGGAAAAATTCTGAACGGCCGGGTTGGCCTGCGGCATGGCCGCAGGATTATAGGCTGCGGGATACCCGTAGGCGTTTCCTTGGTAGCCATAGAGCTGGGGGTTATATCCGCCGCCATACTCCGGCCTGTATTCGGGATAGGCCGGGTATGCTTCGGGATAGCCTGGCGCTTGGTAACCATAGGGGTTCTGGGCGTATCCCTGCGGAGGATAAGCGGGGTTTGGCGCGGCGATGTCCTCAGGGTAGGTCTCTGGATAAGCCCCAGGCGATGGTATTACAGGCTGCGATGGCTGGGCAGTGGACTCGTTTACTGGTTCAGTTTGCACCAGCGGCTGCTCAGGAAGTGATTCGGGGTTAACTGAAACAGGTTCAGCGGTCACAGGTTCGGCAATGACGGGTTGCTCCAAAGCGGTGTCGGCGGCAACTGGTTCAGCCAAAGCTGGTTGCGCCGGAACAGTTTTTTCCGGAGCGGGGTAAGCATCGGAGTCTTCGTCTCGAACCGAAGTCGACTCACCAGTCTCGAGGGTGTCCTTGGCATTGTTCGATTTCGGGCTCGCGAGAGCGGGGGCAAACTCCACGTCCCCCGAGTTGTTGGGGATGCCCATAAACGGCTTGGTGATGTAGGGCACACCGAATCCCCCCAGATTCAACCGTTTCCCTTTGATTTTTATGGTGAAAGTGGCAATCATGACGTAAATGGCAGCATACAGCACCCCCATGATGAGCAGCACGAGGATGCCTTCTCCGGTTCCCATCCACCGCAGCAGATCCACCACGCCAGGGCCTCCCGCCCAGCCAATAGTGACGCCTAAGACGGCGGTGATAGCGTAAGAAAATGCCGAGGCGACAGCGTGTACCAGCAACAGGGCAGGAGCCGCAAAAAACAGCAGATACAGTGCCGGTTTTTCGGCTCCGACGGCGAACGTGCTGGCAATCAGGAACCAATACATAATGCGCCAGTACTGACGGTTGCTTCCCTTCAGCTGCAGCAACAGCACCAAGAACAGCGCTGCCAGCCCAAACGCGACCACCGGATACCCGCCGGCCAGGAACAAGGCCTGCTGACCTTCCATCTGCGTACCGCCGTACACGAAGCAGCGGTAAGAACCATTGAGGGTGTCGCCTTGGGTAGTTTGGCAACTTCCATATACGTTGTAAGGCACGATGTTCAATAGGGAGCTGACCCCAGTAACCTCCGCAATAGGGTGAAGCAAACCGTAGAGTGCCGCCCCTAAGGGTCCCGGTGCCGCCATCATCGCCGTGCCGGCAGCCACGGTAATAATCAGGTATAACAGCTGATAAACCACGCCAACCACAATGCCGAGAACCACTCCGCCAGTCGCGCAAATGACCACGACCAAGGGAATCCCGCTGACCATTCGAGCCCAAGGAACGACTTTGCGGAACCGGAACTCACTCCAGCAACCAGCGACCAGGAATCCCACCAAAACGCCGCCCATCAGCCCCAAGTCAACGCCGGAAACTTCCCCTTGGGAAGAGGCGGTACTGTAACGAGACAGAGCCATCGTGGCGCCAAGGTAACCGGACCAACCCGCCAACACCGCTATTCCGATGGCCGCGTTGGGGCGCTTAGCCGCTGCAAAAGCCAACATAAATGCCACAATCAAAGGAAAATACGACTCGATTGTGGTGCCGACATAGTACAAAATATCCGCCACCGGCAAAATCGCCGGAAAAACTTTACCTAAGCCTTGGTCGCCAAGGATATGACCCTGCCCCAAACGCAGGGACAATTCTGCGGCGCACAGCAACAACAGCGCTACGAACAGATACTGCAGGAAACGTTCGTACCACCCCGGTGTCAGGAAACGAGCGAAACGCTGCCGCTTTACAGCATTATGAGGGGGTTTTGCTTCTTTCGAACGCTTTGTTGGTTTATTCACTGCACGGGCTTTTTCAGCCTTATTCTTAGCTTTGTCGGCCCGGCGCTGAGCAGCGGAGATGCGATTCGATTCAGCACCGACCACTGCTTTGGCTGCTTTGCCCTTGCCCGCCACGCTGGCACTTCCTTTCCTCAGCATCTCCAGGTCAGACTGTAGTCACAGATACCGCAGCCAACATCATTTTCAATTTTGCCATAAACTCAGCGTGGAAAACGTGTTTTACGTGGTAATCAGGAGCCTCTCCCGGTGCTGGGATTCGCCCTCACCTGAGCGAGGATACAACTCGCGGGTCGATTTTCCTCAGGCAAAGCTAACTTTCGTTGTTCTCCGGAAGCTGCGGATTCACCAGTTCGCGCATCGCTTCACAGATTTCGCCCACACCCACGTAGTATTCCAACTCTTCCACTTTGACCGAGCGTCCCAAGGAGTCCGACAGCGGTATGCGCCAGTTCGGGTATTCGTTGTTGGTGCCGGGCTGATTTTGCATCCGCAGGTCTCCCACCGCGTCAACCAAACTGACCACGGACAGCTTAGCCCTGGTCTTGCCGATAAAACGGTGCAGCGCCAGAATAAGTTCAGACTCGGTCGGATAATCGTTTTCCAGCAACCCCATGTTCCGCAGTTGTTCCACCAGCTTCGCGATATCGTCATACAACGTGTTCTTGGCCTCTTCCAAAGGCTGCGGCAAGATTCCCAAGCGATCCTGGACTTCCAGGTGCACCGCGCGGAGGAATCCCAAAGTCGGGGGCAAATCGTGAGTGTTCACCGCGGCCATGCACATTTCGCGGTATTGCTCCGGAGGCCTGAAATCACTGCCGTTGCGTTCAAACCACAGCACCGAAGTGCCCAGAATACCGCGGTCGCGCAAGTAGTCGCGGACCCAGTCCTCGACTGTGCCCAGGTCCTCCCCAACCACTACGGCGTGGGCTCTGGCGGCTTCCAACAGCATGATGCCCACGGTGGCCTCGTGGTTGTAACGAACGTAGGTGCCCTCGTTGGGATCAGCTCCCCGCGGAATCCACCACAGGCGAATCAGTCCCATCACATGATCGATACGTAAAGCGCCGCAGTTAGCCAAAGCGCGGTGAATTATCCCCCGCAGTGGTTCCCAATCGTGGGTGGCCATGTAACGGGGATTCATCGGCGGCTGAGTCCAGTCTTGGCCCAGCTGGTTGTACATATCCGGCGGAGCCCCCACGCTCATGGATTTCACGTAAGCATCCGGGGTGGACCACACGTCGGCACCGTACTTGTGCACCCCAACCGCCAGGTCATTCATGATGCCGATCGTCATGCCGGCATTTGTCGCAGATTCCTGGGCGGCGTGGAGCTGGGTAGAGGCAATCCACTGCAGCCAGCAATAGAACTCAACCTGCTCGGCAAGCTCCTCCCGCAACGCCGCCACGCGAGGACTGGAGACATCGGCAACATCGTCGTCCCACGGCCCTTGACCGAAACGATCGTACAGGGCACACCACAGGGCGAAGTTTTCCAAATCCTGGCCGCGTGATGCCATAAAGTCGCGGAACTCGGCTTCGCGGGAGTGGCTGCGCTTGACCTTGAAAATGACTTCCAAGGCTTCACGTTTGGCTTTCCAGGAGCGATCCCGGTCAATCTGCTTCGCGGTATCGACCGGGAAAAGCTCATTGGAGGCCTGGGCAAAAGCGACTTTCACCAGGGATTCAGAGGTGGAGTCCAACTGGTGATATTCCGCGATGTCGTCAGGGCGGATGTAAAGCGGGTTCAAGAAGCGCCGCGACACGGGCAGGTAAGGGGAAGGCGTGATGGGCACGTTGGGCTCGCCCGCATGCAACGGATTGGTCAGCACGAAGTCAGCGCCTTGGCATCCGAAAATCTCGGCGATATGGCCTAAATCGTGGAAGTCTCCCATTCCCCAAGAACCGCGGGAGGACACCGAATACAGTTGAGTCATTACGCCCCAGGAGCGGGAATGCTCTAAATTCCCCAGCGGCAGCCGGTCAGGGACAACCGCAACCTGCTGGGCAAACTCGCCTTCGACCGTCTTGGCGTGCAGGGTATGGTAGCCCCACTCGGTGCCTTCAGGAAGTCGGAACGTTGCCTCGCCGCGCCGGCCTTCGGGACCAAAATCGCGGGGTTGAACCCAAATATCAAGCTGTTCCAGCGGCCTAGTATCACCGTTCTCGGTTTCCAACCAGACTTCCAAACTGGTACCGTCGGGCACGTGAACCGGGATATTCGCCCCTTGGGACTGGCGCACCACCAACCCTTTCGGGAGGGTGGAAAACCAGTATTCCCGGTCCATCGACTCGTAAGCACGCCCGATATCATCGCTGCTTTGCAACGTGAAACCGAGAGCGTCTATGACCCGAACCAAAGTCGACTGCGACACCTCGTGGTAGTTTCCCGCAAAATCCCAATAGTCCGTATCCACCCCCAGCCGACGGGCTAAGTCCTGGACTTGGGGAAAATAACCTTCAAGATAGTGCGTTGTTTCGGCCACTTTATCGAATCCTCAAAAATCCGCTTGCTTTTCGCCGAACGCCGAAATCCGACGCCAGACGATTTACTTTAACGAATTCTAACCGCTCAGGCCTGGTAGCGAGCAAACACGCGGGGTGCTATAACATTTTTCTGTATCTCCCCGGTATGGCTACCCTTACCCGCGAGTCAGTTTCCGGTAAACCACCCGGTGCGGGCGGGCGGCTTCCGGTCCCAATCGCCCGACCTTATTGGCTTCGTAGCCTTCAAAGTTGCCTTCGAACCAGAACCACTGAGCCGGGTTTTCCTCGGTACCCTCATAAGCCAAGATGTGGGTCGCGACCCGGTCGAGGAACCAGCGGTCGTGGGTGACGACCACGGCACAGCCGGGGAACTGCAGCAGGGCGTTTTCCAGCGATCCCAGGGTTTCCACGTCCAAATCGTTCGTCGGTTCGTCCAGCAGCAGCAGGTTTCCGCCCTCTTTCAAGGTCAGAGCCAGGTTGAGGCGGTTTCGTTCCCCACCGGACAAAACGCCTGCAGGTTTCTGCTGGTCAGCGCCCTTGAACCCGAAAGCGGACACGTAGGCGCGCGATGGCATCTGGACCTTGCCGACCTCGATGTAGTCAGCCCCATCCGAGACGACCTCCCACAGCGTCTTGTCCGGGTCGATGCCCGCACGAGTCTGGTCGACATAAGAAATCTTCACGGTTTCCCCGATTTTCAGGTCGCCGCCGTCGAGGGGTTCCAACCCGACAATGGTCTTAAACAGGGTCGTTTTCCCTACCCCGTTAGGCCCGATAACTCCCACGATGCCGTTTCGGGGCAAGCTAAAGCTCAAGCCGTCAATCAAAGTACGGTCCCCAAAACCTTTCTTGAGGTTGGTCGCCTCCAGCACCAACGTGCCCAATCGCGGCCCCGGCGGAATCTGGATTTCTTCAAAATCAAGTTTCCGAGACTTCTCGGCTTCCGCAGCCATCGCTTCATACGCCTGCAAACGAGCCTTCGACTTGGCTTGGCGCCCCTTAGCGGATTGGCGCACCCATTCGAGCTCTTCCTTCAACCGTTTTTGGAGTTTGGCGTCTTTACGCCCCTGAACTTCCAAACGTTCCTGTTTCTTTTCCAGGTAGGTGGAGTAGTTGCCCTCATAGGGGTACAGGTGGCCGCGATCGACCTCCGCAATCCACCCCGCCACGTGGTCCAGGAAATAACGGTCGTGGGTGACAGCAATGACTGCCCCCTTGTACTGGCTCAAATGTTGCTCCAGCCACAGCACCGACTCGGCATCCAGGTGGTTGGTCGGCTCGTCTAGCAGCAGCAAGTCCGGGGCTTCCAGCAACAGCTTGCACAAGGCGACCCGGCGACGCTCCCCTCCTGAGAGCGTTTTCACGTCCGCGTCCGCCGGTGGGCAGCGTAGCGCGTCCATCGCCTGTTCCAACTGATTGTCCAGGTCCCAGGCATCAGCGGCATCGATGGCTTCTTGGAGCTGACCCATTTCTTCCATCAGGGCATCAAAATCCGCGTCCGGGTCGGCCATTTGGGCTGAAATCTCGTTGTATCGGTCCAGCTTGGCCTTGATTTCCCACACGCCTTCCTCGACGTTGCCCAACACGTCCTTGTCCTCGTTGAGCGGGGGCTCCTGTAGCAGGATACCGACCGAATATCCTGGGCTGAGGATAGCTTCACCGTTGCTGGGCTCGTCCAAACCAGCCATGATTTTCAGGATTGTCGACTTACCGGCACCGTTGGGACCCACCATGCCAATCTTGGCTCCCGGCAGGAAAGCCATCGTTACGTCATCCAAAATGAGCTTATCGCCGACCTTCTTACGGGCCTTCAGCATTGAATAAATGTACTCTGACATGCAACTTCCTTACAGTTTCGATGAGCCGAGCAGCATCTGGCCCGGAGGTCTATTGGGGGTGGGGTCAAAAACCCGCACCCCCAATATGCTAACGGAAATCGCGAATCTTTTTCAGAACGGAACCCCATCGGCCCCCGCGCCGACCAAAGACTCCTCATCGGCGGCATCGATTTCAACGTCTAGTTCGTCGAGGATTTCCGCGCTCTCGACGAGGTCCGACTCCGTCTGCGCAAATTCCGCACCTTTCACGGTATTCAGAGAGTCCGCGGAAATATCGAATTTGCTCGGTTTTGCGCAGTTATCATCACTGGCGATTTCCTTGGCATACTTGATGTTTATCGAAGTGGTGCGCACCAGGTCAACCCCAATATGGGTTAGGTGCAAAGCGAGTTCCGGCCGTTTTTCAACGACACCGGTCGTCTGGTCGGTATGTTCGTAAGTACCGGGAACTAAACGTCCCTGGGCAACGACCGGATCGCCCTTGTGCAGTGACTCCGCAATGTTGACGGCGAAAGTCCCCCAGGCTTTGCAGTTGAACCACGTGGTTTCCCCGCTGGTCCAATTGCCGCTGGCGTCACGATAACTGGCGTTGCAGGCCAGAGAGAACCGGACCCAGTGGGTGCCGGCAGAGGTCTGGCGCAAGACAGGAGTATTTCCCAAATGCCCGCTTACTGTTACTGTCATAGAGCTCATTATTGTTTTCCTTTCCCGAACGCCCCGGCGTTCGTAACTGTTGATAGCTGCCAGATAAAACAGCTCTCAGTTCGAGGGTTTCGCAAAGACTTGAACCAACCAAGACAAGAATTTTTTACCTGTGGATAACCCGTTTATTCACAGGGGCGAGAATGCCGGAAATAAGCTAAACTGGTCGAGTTAACAGATTTTTGGTTAACCGGCCAGCCTTCGTAGCTCAATGGATAGAGCAACGGCCTTCTAATCCGTAGGTTGTGGGTTCGAGTCCCACCGAGGGCGCTAGCGCACACAAACGAAGCCAAAGGTGTATTTGCTGGGGAAGGCTAACCTTTTAAAGGAAAAATATTACTAAAATGGGGTTCGTGACTATGGAAAACCTTGTAGGACCCGGTTCCCCTTCATCACTGCGCGTAGCGAACCAAAAGCGCGTTCTGGCTGCCATTATCGATGCTGGGGGGATATCTCAGGCCGAGATTAGCCGTCGCACCGGCTTGGCTCCAGCAACCGTGTCTAACATCGTTCGCGAACTGACTGAAGCCGAGATCTTACGCCTGGCAGAAGCGGCTTCCGGCCGGCGCGGCAACACGATTGCGTTTGCCCCTAATATTGGCTATGCCATGGGCGTGTCGCTGGAACGCGAACAGGTGCGGGTTGGGATTGTTACCCTGGATCACGAGATTGTAGACACACGAGTGATACCGCTGCCGCCCGAAACCACTGCCAACATCAACAAGGAAATGGCGGTTGACCTGTTTGACTCGATGATGGCCGCCAAGGGGCTAAAAAATGCTCAGATTGTGGCTGGTTGCATCGTCGTTGCCGACGCGGTGCGTTCAGATGGCCGCTTGTCCAACTACACCGCCATGATTCCGGGGCTTAGCGGAATCAACCTGGAGGACATCGCCCAAGAAGTTTCTCCTTTCCCGATTCTGACTGAAAATGACGCGAATGCCGGCGCTTTGGCTGAGCACATGTGGGGAGCCGCGAAGGACGTCGATGATTTCGTCTATATTGAGGCCTCTTCCGGTATCGGCGCGGGCATTATGGCTGGAGGCAAAATCCTGTATGGAACCGGCGGGATATCAGGCGAAATCGGACACCTCCCGATTCCGAACCATCATGAGTTGTGCAAGTGCGGGGGCAGCGGCTGTCTGGAGATGACGGCCTCTGCCAGTGCGATTATGGCTTCGCTGCGCAGCCTGGGGATGCCGGTGCACACCTTGAATGACCTCTATCGACTCATCGAGGAAGGCGATGTGCGGGCTACTCGACGCATTCACGAAGCCGCCCGCGCCATCGGCTACGTCCTGGCACAAGTGTGCAACATCTTGAACCCAAAGATGATTGTCATCGGTGGCGAACTGTCCTATGCGGGCGAGGCTTTCTTAAACCAGGTTCGTGAGACCATTAACGAAATCGCCCTGCCCGATTGCGCTGCCGATGCAACCTTGCATCTGAGCGCCTTGGGTTCGTCCGCTCCCCTGCGCGGCGCCATGGCGAAAGCGGTTTCGATGGTGGATCTTGACGCGATTTTGCAGCGATTCTTATCTGACGAAAGCAACTGAGCCTTAGGCTGGCGAGGGTGAAAATCGCCGCCGGATACGATTAATGAATGGGAGATAAGTACAGTATGGGAAACAAAAAAACCGACCCTATGGTGTGGATTGACTGCGAGATGACCGGGCTCGATCTGGACGTTGACGAGCTGATTGAGGTTGCCGTGATTGTCACCGATGCCGAACTGAACCCGCTGGATTCCGGTATTGATTTGCTGATTAAGCCCAGTGCCACCGCAATGAATCACATGGGGGAATTCGTGCGCGAAATGCACACTAAGTCGGGACTGCTGGCCGAGCTTGACGGCGGTTTGAGCGTGGAGGAAGCCGGCCGCCAAGTTTTGGAGTACGTGAAACGTTACGTCCCCGAACCCGGAAAAGCCCAGCTGGCAGGCAATTCAGTGCATTCTGATAAAGCGTTCCTGGCTAAACAGATGCCGGAACTCATCAAGTGGCTTCACTATCGGATTATTGACGTGTCTACCTTGAAAGAGTTGGCGATGCGCTGGTATCCGAAGGTTTACGGTCTGGCTCCGGAAAAGACCGGCAATCACCGGGCTTTAGGCGATATCATCGATTCCTTGAACGAGCTGCGCTATTACCGTTCGGTGCTGATGCCGGCGGGCGAGGGCCCCCGTACGGAGGAACTGCAGGCCGCGGCCGCCCGGATTGTGCAGACTTCGCCTTTCAAGTAAACGGATGATGTTTGCGCACAAGCACGTCCGGTGAGGTTGTCCACCAGGCCGGGTTTCTCAGCGGGCGGGACACGAGTTTCGCCTAGGCGCCAAAATCCGGTAAGATAGTGGGGTTGCTTTTCGCAAGCGATGGTGGCTGTAGTTCAGTGGTAGAGCACCTGATTGTGGTTCAGGATGTCGCGAGTTCGAATCTCGTCAGCCACCCGACTGAGAGAGCGTCCAAGCCGAAAGCGAAGCTTTCGAGCTTGAGACGCGAACGAGGGAGGGTATGCAAGGCGAGCAGCGGGTTGCAAGCACCCAGATTAAAAACAAAATGCACGAACGACCGATTTCACCTCACTCGCACGCGATTCTTTAAGACCCAAATCACTTTCACCTGCATCTTTACAAATTGGGACGTCAATAAAACACAAATCCCACCCCTAAAATCGGTCACTCAGGCACGTACCTTTACAATCAACGCTCAAAATACCGAAAATCCACACCTTAGCGCTTGCCTGGATTACTACTCCGTCAAGTCGCCCGGTTTGGCGCCACGCACGCATTTGATTTTTGAGACAATGAAACCATGTCCAGCAAAGATCAAACAGTGGTTATCATTGGCGGCGGTCCTGGCGGCTACGAAGCTGCAGCTCAGGCTCGTGTTCACGGGGCTCGCACGATTCTCATTGAGGAACAGGGTCCCGGCGGTTCCGCAGTTCTCACCGATGTGATTCCTTCGAAAACTTTGATTGCCTCCTCGGTGTGGATGGATAACGTGCGGCGCGCCGGAGAGCTCAACATTGTGGAGGAAGGCAGTTCCTACACGGCTGACGTGCTGGGTATTTTTGACCGGGTGGGACGCATGGCGGGAACCCAAAGCGCAGAGATTACGCACCGATTGAGTGAATCCGGGGTGGAGCTGATTCGCGGACGCGGCTCTATTCTGCCGGAAACCGCTGATAATGGGCGGCGAATCGTGACGGTAGGCGAACGTCGCTTCGAAGCCGACGCGGTCATTGTCTCAACCGGGGCGCGCCCGCGTAAACTTCCCAAAGCTATGCCGGACGGCAAACGCATCTTGACCTGGAAGCAAATCTATTCGCTAAAGACCGTGCCGACGCACCTCATCGTGGTCGGTTCAGGCGTTACCGGCGCCGAGTTTGCCTCGGCGTTCAACTCGGTAGGCGTAAAAGTCACCTTGGTGAGTTCTCGCGAGCACGTGCTGCCCAATGACGACCCGGATGCGGCGCGGCTCATTGAGGAAGTGTTCGCCAAGAACGGGGTCAATATTTGCGCCAACTCCCGAGCCGAAGCTGCCCGCGTGGTCAACGACGGGGTGGTCGTCACGTTGAGCGATGGCAGAGAGCTGGAAGGTTCTCACGTGTTGATGGCGGTCGGGGCGATTCCGAACACGGACCAGATGGGTCTGGAGGAAGCCGGCGTGGAGCTCGACGAGCGCGGCTTCGTTAAGATTGACCGTGTCTCACGCACGACCGCGAATCGTATCTATGCCGCCGGGGACTGCACCGGCGTGTTCCTGCTGGCTTCGGTGGCCTCCGAACAAGGCAGGATTGCGATTGCGCACGCTTTGGGCGATGCGGTGGAGCCGCTGAACATGGATCAGGTGTCCTCCAATATTTTCACTAACCCCGAGATTGCGGCCGTGGGAGTGACCCAGAAACAGGTCGATTCCGGCGAGGTCGATTGTGTGAGCGTGACTCTCCCGATTGCCCGCAACGCTCGCGCCCGGATGCGCGGCATTGACGAGGGCTTCGTGAAACTGTTTGCCCGCCGGCGCACCCGGACTATCGCCGGGGCGGTCATTTGCCTGCAGTATGCCGGGGAGTTTATCTTTCCGCTAACCCTCGCGGTTAAGAATCGCCTGACGGTCGATCAGTTTGCCAATACTTTCACGATTTACCCCTCTATCTCCGGCACCATCACGGAAGCGGCTCGCTCCCTGCACAAGATGGTGGAGCTCCCCTAACTTTTATCCCTCTCCACAGGCCGATACCCTGGCTCCCCAATGGGCTGAGCGCGCAAAACCAACTGGATACACGCGAGGTATCCTCTGCCGCCCAGTATTACTCAGCATACTCTCATAAGTATTTATTTGCTTTACCCCCAGTACTTTAAATAATAATCGATTTAAATAATCCCCGATATACTAGCCGAATCCAGGAGAACAACAATTGCGCGGCTGGGGATCAGTTCACCTAATCCTTGATATACTTATTCCACCGGCGGGTAATCTGATTTTGGCGCTGGGAATCAGTTCACATAATCCTTGGTATACTTAGGCCGCCCGATGATGACCGAGAATGAAGGCTGGGAATCAGTTCACATAATCCTTGGTATACTTATCAGAGTTGGGTCTTGTTTCCCGCTTAGGCTGGGAATCAGTTCACATAATCCTTGGTATACTTAAGCCACCTGCGAGGACGCAACCGCGTCCGCTGGGAATCAGTTCACATAATCCTTGGTATACTTAAGCCACCTGCGAGGACGCAACCGCGTCCGCTGGGAATCAGTTCACATAATCCTTGGTATACTTATGCTATCAGCGCACCGGAGATATTCGCGGCTGGGATTCAGTTCACATAATCCTTGGTATACTTAATCATGGCTGACTTTTATACTGCAGCCCGCTGGGAATCAGTTCACATAATCCTTGGTATACTTAGCGATAAGCGCCCCGGCAAGATTCACTAGCTGGGAATCAGTTCACATAATCCTTGGTATACTTAAGTGCGACATTTGTCAGCGCTCGCCGCTGCTGGGAATCAGTTCACATAATCCTTGGTATACTTACACGAAGAGCGCGGCTAAAGCGGTTCATGCTGGGAATCAGTTCACATAATCCTTGGTATACTTACCAATGGAAGATGCTGACGCTCTGCTCTGCTGGGAATCAGTTCACATAATCCTTGGTATACTTATCGATTACCGGGTCATCAATTTCGACGCGCTGGGAATCAGTTCACATAATCCTTGGTATACTTAGGCTGACGTGTTGAGAGACATGGACTTAGCTGGGAATCAGTTCACATAATCCTTGGTATACTTACAAGAGCACCACGGGTCAGCTCCCAGGCGCTGGGAATCAGTTCACATAATCCTTGGTATACTTATGAGAACAGTACGGCACTTGCGCAGGCGGCTGGGAATCAGTTCACATAATCCTTGGTATACTTACAGGAGACTACGCGAACCCGATTCGTCCGCTGGGAATCAGTTCACATAATCCTTGGTATACTTACGCGATTTTCATCAACGTCAGGTCATCGGCTGGGAATCAGTTCACATAATCCTTGGTATACTTAGAGTTATAAATCATCTGACCGTATCTATGCTGGGAATCAGTTCACATAATCCTTGGTATACTTAGCTGAAAACGGTGGCTAGCGCGCCGTCTGCTGGGAATCAGTTCACATAATCCTTGGTATACTTAGGCGCACGCAAGAAGCCGTGTTCATTACGCTGGGAATCAGTTCACATAATCCTTGGTATACTTAATCCACCGGGGCGGCCGCTATGGCTATGGCTGGGAATCAGTTCACATAATCCTTGGTATACTTATCTTCCAATAGTTAACAACGAACGTCAAGCTGGGAATCAGTTCACATAATCCTTGGTATACTTACTCCTGAAAAGGTAACCAGTGGGTCTAAGCTGGGAATCAGTTCACATAATCCTTGGTATACTTATATTCGGATCTACGCCTAGCACTTCGCGGCTGGGAATCAGTTCACATAATCCTTGGTATACTTACGCCGGTTGGAGTTCGGATTTATCGGTCGCTGGGAATCAGTTCACATAATCCTTGGTATACTTATCCAGCCCTGCCAGAGCCTGCGCGGACAAGCTGGGAATCAGTTCACATAATCCTTGGTATACTTAATAGAGGGTGGTTTTCCCTGGTATACCAAGGAAATATCATGATTTAGCGCCCTAAAAAAGCATCAGTTGCGTGGGCGCTTCCTCTTGTTTTACCTCCGTAGCGTTGGAAAATCTCAACGCAGTTGCCCACTGATGATCTGTTAGATGGTAGATTCTGACCTCTCCACCTGGAGGTAAATGGGCTTTGATACCTTTCAAAAGTCTGACACTTAAGTGGCCAGCGGGAGAGTACCAGGAATAAACGCTGAACTGCACCTGCGAAAACCCATTGTCTAGCAGATAGCGCCGGAAACCTGTATATGCACGCCGCTGCTTCTTGGTTTTGGTTGGCAGGTCGAACATCACCATGCACCACACTGGTTCTCCCGGCATCGCTTAGAGTCCCAACTTACTGGGCGGCTTCCAAGATGGAACCCCGAACTTCCCAATGTCACCCTCAACTAACTGCCCATAATGTTGAGCAAGCAGGGTCATCTCGGCTGGAATCGACTTTCGAGTGGCTGTGAAAACATCACCGGCGGCGTTAACCAATCTTTTCCTAATTTCGCACTCTTCATCAACGCATTCAGACACCAGCAAATAAACAGAATAATCGATGGCAGGTCTAAAGGGCTCAATGAAATCGTCTGCCAAATTCCAGGGATTTGAGCGTCCACAGTGGGCTACCCCCAGCGAAGAAATCAATCCCGATGCCGCCACAGCTCGCATAGCGTGCCCGCGTAGAATTGTGTAGCCATAATCCAGCATGGCATTTATAGTAAAGGTATCGTCCCCTCCACCCGGTATGCGGCGAAACTCCTTGTCATCCCATAGACTTTCCCAATAAATGCGTGCAGCTTGACCCTCAATATTTGAGGGATCACCGGAACGGATATCTTTGGCCAGTTCTCTAAGCCTTTTCCCGTTAGGTCGTCCAAAAAATTCAAGTACCTCAGCCTGTCCCAGAACTTTAGCTTTAATCAGACGAGCCCACACAGACTTCCGAGCAGGAATACTGGCGTTCGCTTGGGCAATCTGACGAGCACCAACCCGGGTGTGATCACCCCATGGATAGGCGTGCCCATAGGGAACTCCTTTCCAGTCACAAAATATTACGGCAGTGTCATTTTTCAGGATGCGATGCACTGAACCTGCGGAAAACCGAGTATCTACACCAAACAGAACTACTGCCACGTCTGAAATCGGGACGCGGCGTTCCTCTCCCTCCTCAGGCCTGACCACTAGGGCGCCTTGGATAGAACTCACAGAGCCTCGAAATCCGGTGAAGTCAAGAATCTGCCATTTCTCTATCTCTATGCTTCCCATGAGATTGGCAATCCGCTATTGGAACTGAGGCGTTCGATTCCGAGAGAGTTTCGCCGCACAATACGTGGCTTACCCTTGGAAAAAAGTACATTTATCGCCGGACGCCAACCCTGACCTGACAGAATTATTTTGATAGAGTCTTCGGCATCATCACGCAATCCCTCCCCCGCCAACAAAACAGGTTTAAGTCTTAATCTTGAATTGGAGGGGAAACCCGTGAGCCTAAAGGAATTGACAGGGAAATTCCTGAGCAAATCTCCAATCTGTCCGGTATGAAAAGCCTTATCAGACGTATCGACAATTATTTCGTCACCCGGCACAATCCAACCCAAGTACTCCGCCGTACCATTAGAAAGCGCCCTCCGCAGAGAATCTTCGCAGGTACGCATGGATATAGCGCTAGGCGGCAATTTGACTGTAAACAAATCCTCTGCCTGGTGTTTCAGCAAATCAACAGCGAATACGCGTATCATGCTGTAAAAAGTCTTTTTACCGTCATCAATCCTATAAATCCGGGCATGATGGATGGTGCTACCAATCTCCGCATACCCATCACGAACGGCAATAGCCGCAACATTTGATGGGAACACAGGAATTTTGTCTTCGCTTTCGTACTTCACTCCCTGAGCTCTGATAACCCGATTGACATTCTCAGGTAAACCCTTAGTGGGATCAAAATCATCACACCTTGTAAGGGCAGTCCAAATCTGTGGCGTGGCGGCTCTGTCTATATCCGCCAAGCTCCAGACGCTACCGAGTTTCTTTGAGTCAAGTTTACCAATCCCGTCATCGTGAGCCTTACTGTTGGAAAGCCTGAGGCGTAGCGGCTGCATGACTGGAATAGCGTCATTTTCGAGCTTGTCATTGAATAGGTCTGTTAGACGCTCCATATTCGACTTCCAAACAGCAAAATGCTCACGAGCCGTCTCTGTACGCCCACAGTAGTCTTTCCAAGTCTCGGATTGGCCGGTAAATTTTTGAGCATCACGCAGATTGTTCTTTTCAGACAAAGTGGTTGAAATCCCGGGCGTCATGAGTGCAATGGTGGCAGCATCCATAGCATGATGGCGTCTATCAAGGCGGGTCTTACCACCTCCGCCAATCATCTTCACCTTGTCTTCCAAACCATAAGACTTACGCGCCTGGGCGGTGACAGCGCCACGGTAAACGGATACCTGCGTTTGTGCGCCTTTCGATTGAAAATAATATTCAACCCTATGATGCAGCTCGCGAGCCATCCAGGCAACGGACTCCAGAGAACGAGAGTCTATCTCTGGGTCCTCGGTTGTTTTCAAAAGTCGTGAAATAACCTCGTTTTGGAATGCCCGAAATTCTCGGACACCTTCGTTTTGTGAGCGTTGCCATTGTTTCACACGTGAAACTGGGCCGTCGATGCTCACATCACAATTACTGGACTTGCCTGCCCAAACAGCAAAAGGGAGATTCGATTTATCCCGGTTACAACTACGGCAGACTGCCGCCAAGTTGACTCGAGAGTTGGTTGACCCGACACCTTTCCGAGGGACAATATGGTCAAGTTCACAGTCACTAAAAGTTATGGGTGTGCCGCAATACAGGCATTGACAATTCTGCCTTTTCACGGCGTAATAGCGGGTTATATCATACTTTGAGACATGAGAATTTCCGCCTTTCTCAGTAAGGATTGCTTTGACGGCTTCCTCATTTTGAGCCCTGCGCCTCTCATTCTCACACTCAAATTGCTGTTGCATAAGTTTCGAGCTAAAGCCCGAACGTACATGTTCTATGTTGATTTGCGTTGGAGCCCCCCATTCTCGTTCCGCAGCAATCAACAAACGATTGACAATTTTGGGTATTCGGATTTTATGGTGGAAAAGGGCTTATAAATCACCCTTCTCCAAATTCTTAATAAGAGTGGAAAAATCGACACCAAAGTTGTCTGTAATGTCGTGATCATTCACTTCATACCAATTGAAAGTATCGTATAACATAGCTTTATTGAAAGCACTTGAATTAAATCGTGGCTTACGCTTTTTATGGAGCTTCTCATTGAAAAGGATTTTGGCTCGTAAGGCATCAAACGAGTAACCTCTACCCATTCGCTCTACCTGCCTAATAATGCTGTTAATTGACTCCGTATAAGCATTAGTGAGCCTTTTATCAAAGTAGTTGAATATTTCGACATGCCAGTTGTCTACGGCTCTCACGAGGTCTTTATATGCGTCTTTAGAGTTGCTGGACATACAACGTTGTCTCCATTGACTATAACGAAGATGACCTTCATCTGGATCAGGAGTATCCCATATCCAGTAAAACTCTTCTTTGAGTTCATAGGCTTCTTTTAAAGCAGGAAGATTACCTAACCAAGTATCTAAGAGGAATGATTCACGTTCATTTAGATCGTGTTTACGCTTTAGAAGGATAAACCTTTCACGCATAAGGGCACGTCTTTCTTTTTGGCTCATATGGGCTTTCAAAGACTTTCTGACGTTATCTAAGGCTTGATTAGCCATTCTAACTACATGAAACTTATCTACGACAACTTTAGCGTGTGGAAGGATAGTGTTCACTGCGTCCTTGTAGGGCTTCCACATATCCATTGTGACGTACTCAATGTAAGTCCTGTCACTGATTTCTGAAAGACGTTGGATGACTGTCTCCTTCTTACGGTTAGGCTTGATGTCATAAATAGTCCTGCGTTCAATATTAGTCAATACAAGCCGAGGTCTACGGATAATATGTATCTCGTCTATCCCAAGCCACTTAGGAGTTTCAAACTGGTATTCACGTTCTTTGAGTGCCACATAGTCCTTAAAAACGTTCCTAATGGTTTTCTCGTCAACACCAACGCTTTCTGCGACTTCTACAAAGGTCTTAGACATGGATTGCTCTTGAATGGACTTTAAAAGCCTTTTGGTCATACTACGCTTTTCATCTACAGATATTAGGCGTTCCCAGAATGTAGATCCGCAGTCACGACACTTGTATCGTCTACGGTTCAATTGTAAGCCCACTCGCTTTAAACGAATGGGCAAATCCATAATTAGTTGATTTCTTGAACTGTGTTTGTACAACTTGTCAAAACCACATTCAGGACGACGTTCAGGTAATCCGACTGCTTCAACTTTAAACATCATATCGGTTTCATTTTCTTGTGGCGGTTCTATTGTTTTAATGTCTGGTAGGGATAATAAGTCTGACATATTATTCATCCTTTATTACTCTGCGGTGTTAAGGTATCAATTATAGATTTGATGTCGAAATCATCAGTGTTAAATTATTTTTGTGACCACAAATGCACTAAGAAAATCCCTTAAAGCATTAGCTGGTTCACTCGAATAGGGAGTTGTAAAAAAGTTCCCTTAGCCTGCACAACAAGATAATTTCGAAATATCTTTATCGAACGTAAGTGCAGCTAATTTTAGCCCTTCAGCCATTGTTAAATATGGTGCTAGGGTTTCTGTTAAATCTTCTATCGTTAAGCCAAATTAACAGCTAATGATGCTGCATAGATGACATCTCCTGCATTCTCAGATACAATATGAACCCCTAATACTTTTAGTGTTTCTGCATCTGCTACTAGTTTAAATACACCGGTTGTTTCACGGTTTACAATTGCTCTTGGAACAGCATCTAAAGGTAATACAGATGTCTTCACATCATACCCTTTCTCTTTTGCTTGTTCTTCTGTTAAACCAACCGTTGCAACCGTCGGATTCGTAAACGTAACAGCAGGAACTACCGATAAATCTATTTTTTTGTTTAATCCGCCAATAGCATTATCAGTAATAATTCCACCTTCATAGGCTGCTACATATACAAATTGTGGTCCTAAAGTCACATCTCCTGCTGCATAAATCTTTTCATTACTTGTTTGACCAAAATCATTGATCAGGATTTCATTATTTTTTCCAGTTTCAACACCTGCTGCACTTAAATTTAAAGAATCCGTATTTGGGTTTCTTCCAGTGGCAACAAGTAACTGATCTGATTCAATGACTTCTCTACTGCCATTTACTGTTACGTAAACCCTTTTTATCTCTCCACTTTGTTCAACACGCTCAAAAGTTGCCCCTTTGACAAGGTTTATACCCTGTTCAATTAACGCTTTTTCAACTGACTCTGAAATCTCAGGATCATACTCCTTTAAAAGTCGCTCACTTCTTTGCAAAAGCGTTATTTCTGAACCTAAATGATGAAATAGTTGTCCAAGCTCCATTCCAATGTATCCTGAACCAATTACAGTTAATCGTTTTGGTATTTTCTTTAACTCAAGAAGTGTTGTACTAGTTAAATAGTCCATTTTTTCAAATCCTGAAATTTGGGGCAACGAAGGCGATGCACCTGTTGCAATTAAAAAGCGTTTTGCAGATAACTTTGCCCCATTGACCTCAACCGTACTAGCATCAACGAATTTTGCTTCACCTTTAATTAAATCAAAATTATATTCATCAATTAAATCCATATATTTTTGATTCCGAAGTTCGCTCACCAATTTATCCTTTTGCGTGATTAAACTAGCTAAATCCACTTCTCCAGCGGACGTTTGTAAACCTATAAACGGATTGTCTTTTGATAAATGATTGATTTCCCCTGCCCTAAGAAGAGTTTTTGACGGAACACAGCCAATATTCACACAGGTCCCCCCAACCGTTCCACGCTCAATCATTCCAACTTTTTCACCGTATTCTATAGCTTTAATTGCCGAAGAAAAGGCAGCAGCACCAGAACCAATAATAAGAAGGTCATAATTGTCTTCATTAATTAACGCCACGTTTTCTAGTGATGATACTTCTTCAATTTCTCCGGCTTGGTAATTTGCTTCATCAATCGCCTTTATTGCACTTTCAACCTCAATATCATCGGGCAGTTCAAATACTGCTTCACCACGACGATAACTAGACTCAATATTTTTAGCACCTATCTTTTCAAGTGCTGATTCTACGTGTTTTTCACAACCCGTACAAGTCATTCCTGAAATGTTTACCTTAAATTTATTCATAAAAAAGCTCCTTTCGTTAATTAATCTCTCATGTTAATGTTTCTATTATTGGACACGAATGTAATTGCTTTTCATCTGGACATCGTTGTTTTAAGTCGTCTAACATAGTTTCAATTCGTTTTAAATCCTCTATTTGTTTTTGCACTTCCTTTTGTTTTTTAGAAACAAATTCGAACATATCTTGACAACGAACTTCATCTTTATCTACAACACCAAGTAATTTATAAATCTCGCTTAAAGAAAAACCAAGTTCCTGCATTCGTTTAATAAACCCAACACGCTTAACGTCATCATATGAATATATCCGATAACCAGCTTCCGTTCGGTGAGGTTCTTGTAATAAATTTTTTCGCTCGTAATATCTGATCGTTTCTTTATTAACTCCACATTTATCTGCAAACTCACTAATTCGATAAATCATCTTATTTCACCACATGAATATTATAAACCGTGTACCATAGTACAAGGTCAAGTAAATTGGACTATTTTATTTTTTTCCCAAAGTATCACTCGTATGTGATTGATACTTTTATATAATACTATTGGTTATCCTAACATCCCACCAGAAAATCCGATTTAAACACCAGTTGTTTTTAAACTATTAAGAAAGTAATTCCACTATATATTCCGAAGACCCACAATTTTTAGTACACGATCGACTCCTGGATTGCCCACCGGGGCATAAATGGGATCAGCGGGCGGTTTCCAATCATCGGCTACGCCGAACTCACGCTTACGGGCTTCAAACAAATCACAATCATCTTGCAACATTCTCTCGGTAAGGCGCTCGAGAGAATCTTCCGAATAAGACGCTCTTCCTGCAGGAAGTCCGACTTTATCCAGGCTCTCGAGCTCTTTGTCATCCAAAGACTCCAAATAGGCAATCACTATGTCTGCTCCCGGACGAGCATCCTCCAGAAGAAAAGCATTGGACAACGCCTCTACGAGAGCAGATTGCACATCTACATCCCCAGTCTTCCACAAGGCAACCAGGCTCTTTATTTTCGAATCCTTGATTTTGCTCCACGTCGAATTGACCGGGGGACGAGTGTAAGGACGCTCGCCATCGGGACCTTCCTTTGCTGTTCCCTGAAGATTAGAACGCTTAACGTGAAGCAATTCGGCAATATCTGTCCAAGTGACATGGTCATCAGTGGTACTGGACATAAGATAATCAATAAGTTGTTCTTTTTCCTCCATAGATAGAGGGCGAACGTCACCTCCAGAATCCTTTATACGCAGGTTGCAGATGACCGAAACTATACGGAACTTTTGAAAAGACGGCATAGCTTTTAAAGCGCGAGGCTTTGAGCCTTGTCCCGGTAACGCGTCCATTCCAACGCGTTCCGATGCCTTACCTTTTGGTGACTTACTGGAAAAAACTCTATCAATAATGCGATTCAGAGTTTCATCGTCAATCCCCTGAACAGAAGCAATTTTGCGCAGCTCATTGGCATTGTCACTCTGACGCAGCTTTCCAGAGAGCACTCCATCGGCACCCCGAATCTTTTGTCTGCCCATCAAGTCCACCAAAACCTCAGCAGGAGTCACATCATTACTAAAAACATCTCCGGTTTTCTCCATGACCCGCTTTTTAAGGGCGGCAAATTCTTCCGATATTTCGGCGTGTAGGTGGAGAGCTTCCACTCGTTGATAAGGACTGCGCCAGCCTCGGTGACGTGCCATATGCCGAAGTGCAATAGACATCGCTTCGGGAAGTTCTTCACCAGGAAGTTTTATCGTCGCGAGGTCGGCACGAACTTTCCAAGGCTCGTAGGGGTCAGCAAAGTTTTCCAGATTCACCAGGGGATAACCAAGTTCGTTGGAAATGAAATCATCCAACTCGCGTAATCTTTGTCTACGCGTTCGATATAGTCGTCGCGTGCGCCTTGCTGTTCCCGCGGAAGCGAGACGAGTGATGGCGTACTTTTTTTGTTCGGGATCGACGCCAGAATCGTGAATGATAACGGTAGTGTTCAGAAACCTAGTAGGAGAACCCGTATCGTCTACCTCCACGGCTGCGAAGCCCACCGAGTTAGTTCCAACATCTATGCCCACACGATATTTGCGACTATCCATGAAATCATTATTACCAAAAATCATTCAGAAATGGGGTAAATCGGTTAAATGAAGTTGCGGGGCCGAAGCCCCGCGGAGAATTCAGGTACACAAACATGGTGTCCCTTACTGAGAATCAGTTCGCGTTCAATTCTACACCACTTCCAAAGAGCTGTCATCACGCAATTTACAAAATCAACTTGCATGCTCCGCCGACGTGCGTGGAACTGGCTTCCCTCGCCGCAAATACTAATTTCGGAAAAATTAGTATTTCAGTAGTATTTCGCGCATTATCGCAGGTTATCAGCGGTTTCTAAATACTAATCACGGTAGTTCACGCGGCCCAGTTAAGTGACGCTAGTTTTTGCGAAGATTGTTCGCACTGCGGTATCGGATGCCCGCAAACCCAGCGTAGACCGACCCGAAATGTGTGAGGATGGAAGCGTCCACCCGATTCGGAACCAACGAAAGGACGCGCCATGCTGCACGAAATCACCTTCCCCTCTTTCAACGAACGAGACACCGTTTACGGCTGGATTTATGTTCCGGCGATGCAGCCGAAAGGCATTGTCCAGCTTGTTCACGGTTTCGGCGAACATTCCCGCCGCTATCTGAACCTCATCGTCAATCTGCTGGAGGCGGGCTACATCGTGGCAGCTGACGACCACGTTGGTCACGGGAAAACCGCTGTAGAAAACGACCGTTGGGGTGACTGGGGCGACAAGGGCCCACACACGATGATGGAGGACGAACACCGCCTATCCGTGCTTGTGAAAGAAAAATACCCGGACCTGCCCCTGTTCTTTTTCGGCCACTCGATGGGGTCGATGATTGGACGAGACTACATGGTGAAATACGGCGACGAACTCGCGGGAATCACCTTGTGCGGTGTGACGGGACGCTTCCCCGAAACCGATCAGGTCATTGAGCAGCTGCGTGGCGTAGTCGATGCAGGTCGGGGTGAGGATAGCGACCCTCAGTATCTACAACAGCTGCTGGGATTTGCATTTTCGCGCATTCCCGAGGGCGTAAAGATTGGCAACGAGTGGATTTGTGAGGATCCTTACGTGCAAAAGGACCATGCCGAGGATCCTTTTGATGCATTTACCAAGCCCACGACGAACCGCAGTCTGCTCGACTTTGCACAAATGCTGAAACAGGTCGAAGGTCCCCAGTGGGCCGAGGCGGTCCCAAAGGACCTGCCGGTTTACCTGATTGCCGGCTCTGAGGATCCCATCGGCATGTACGGCACCGGGTTCATGGAGGTCGTGAACTGGCTGGAAGATACGGGTCACCAGACCCAGGCGCAGCTCTATTTCGGATATCGTCACGAAATTCACAACTACACGGACCTCAAAGAAACGGTGATCTGGGGCATTATCCACTTCTTCGACAAAATCGTCGAGGACTGACACCCCGCAACGCTTGGGAACATTCACCGGATTGAACTCTGGCCGCGCGGTGTTTGCTGGATGGCAGTTTGCGAGACCAGAGTTCTCCGGCGTTCAGATACGTACCGGTTTCACTTGGCACCATCAATCACGATGGTGGGGTTGTCCCGTGTGATTATTTCTTTACAAAAGATATCGGCTTTGAGGTAGTTAGACATCAATTCCGAAAGCTCATCGATTGCGGATTGCAAATCCTGGGCGCGAAGAGGATCTACGCATTCAATAATCAAGAAAGCTTTGTTTGAATCGTCCCTTAGAGCAGTGCGGATGCCATCGCGCCAGTTCCAGCAGCGACAAATGGCTCCCGCATCATCGCGGTAGCACAATTCCCCCTCTAAGGTTGGCGATTCTTCCTCTTCTCCCAGGGCGGTGAAAGCGTCTGAACCTTGAGTGATGCCGAGACGAATGTTTCCATCCATAGCGTCGATATCCTCTCCTCCCACCGGAAGTGCATATTTCAGAGAAATAATGTTGTAAATGTCTACTGTCGGGTTAATTGAGCCGACAGGGTTTCCCTTTAATACACGTTTCAACAAATTCTCAATTGAGCAGCGGGCGCCTTTCTTAGTTTTGAACTTCTGGAATGCTTCGCGCCACACAGCCACCACTTCATTTTGGGAGATAGTGTCTGAGTTGAGGTGTTTTTTGGCAGTACGGTTTGCCTCGGCAAGGAGCTGCTGAATAGTCTTCGCGTCCTCTTCTGGCACTTCCGCGACTTGGCGCATATTCTGAGCCACAACAATGCCTATCCGTGCCTCAGGAAACAATTCCCAAAACGAATCTTCAGTGACAAACTGCTTCATGACATGCCTCATTTCTTCTCGATTGTTAGCCATCTGCATTCAATTATGCTCAATTGTCCCCTCTTGGGACTACCTGGGCAGCATCGCACTACTTCGGGCGGACAATCGGGTGGCTCGCACGGTTTCGATTGAAGTCGGAATGCAGAACTCTGGTATGGCCGCCACCCTGGCCAAGACCCACTTTGCTATGACCCCTGAAACCGCACTGCCCGGCGCCATCTTCTCCATCTGGCACAACCTGTCCGGAGCGCTGCTCTCGGTCATCTACCGCCGCCTGGCTGAACGCGAAGCCGCCCACCAAGCTGCGAGCCAAACCCCGGAGAACACCGCAACGGACACAGCGAACCCGGTGCCGGGTGCTACTGCAGAAAACACCACCACCCCGGCATTGGTGAACTAAATCCCTTTTGAAAATCCTCCTTTTAGACAACAAAGACGGGCAGGTTGGGGACGACGACTATCTGACGCGAGCGAAGACTGAACTTGTGTGGTGCCTGACCTACAACTATGAGAAGTCAAGTCCACGAGCAAGCAAAAGAGCCTCCTACCCAGACCCTTTCAAATGCAAACTATACTTTTCATCTATGTGTAAAAAAGCTAAAATGTAAAGTATGTTTAGCAATTCCACCATACCGCATTCACATTCCCGCGACTTGGCACGCCCTCAATACCTTGAACTGCTGCGACGCTACCGTGATACCGAATCGATAAAGGTACTCTCTGGAGTGCGTCGCTGCGGAAAGTCGACTCTGCTGCGACTGTGGAAACAGGAACTGCTGGATTCCGGAGTACCGGAAAGCCACATTTACCTGCGGCGCTTCGACGATCTTTCCCTGCCGCTTGATTTGAATGCACAATGGCTGCAAGCAGATTTACGGCAAGCCTTCGATGCCGCCGACCCCAACAAGCCCTTCTACGTGCTGCTAGATGAAGTCCAAGGTGTTACTGGTTGGGAAAAAATCGTCCGTGGATTACATACCCGTCCCGGAGTGGACGTGTATCTCACCGGCTCCAACGCTTATGTTTTGAGCGGTGATTTAGCAACTCTACTCAGTGGACGCTATGTAGTCCTTGAGATTTACCCACTATCTTTCCAGGAATATCTGGATTTCGTAACCACCAGCCAGAAAACCGCCCGCAGTAAAGAAGCCCTGTTTGCCGATTACCTGCGCTTTGGAGGCATGCCAGGACTGTTCCAACTTCCCGGATTAGACACGGAAACCGTGACTAGAGAGCTCACAACCATTTTTGATTCCGTAATCCTGCGCGACGTGGCAGCCCGACTCCAGGTGCGCGAATTAAACGTCTTAGAAAAGTTGGTCCGCTATGTGTTTTCCACTTCCGGATCCCTGTTCTCCACTCGTTCCATCGTGAACACGCTGAAAAGCTCGGGCTATCGCGTATCTGGGGTTACCCTCGACTCCTATCTTGATGCCCTGACCCGAGCACTATTGATATATCCGGTCGAACAGATTGGGCTGCGCGGCAAAGAAATTCTGCGACCGTTACGCAAGTTCTATCCCGTCGACACGGGATTACGGAACCTGACCACCGGTTTCGCTCCGAGTGATGTCGGCTACCAGTTAGAAAACCTGGTTTATCTAGAGCTGCGCCGTCGTGGCTTCACTGTCAGCGTGGGTGCGCTGCCCAAAGGGGAAGTGGACTTCGTGGCGGAAAAGAATGGCGAACGCGTTTATTTCCAAGTCGCCGATGACGTTAGCAACGAAAAAGTCATGATCCGGGAGCTCACACCACTACAGGCTATTGAAGATGCTTTTCCCAAATTACTGCTGACCACTGATTATTTACATACCGGAATCCGCCCCGACGGCATCCGCGTACTCCACGTCATTGACTGGCTCACTGGCCGGCAAGGAACTGCATCACGGTAAAAAACCACAGCCAATGGGCGAAAACAATTGCATTCGATGCGGTTTTTCATTTCCCGATGTTCTCCGGTCGCGATGCGCAATGACACCTGGTTCACCGCAGTTTGGTTAGTCCCGACTACATGACCTTCGTTTTTTCAATCGCTTTGGTCATATCGTGAATCCGCCCGGCAATCGTATGCCGCAAAACCATCCCGAGCACCAGGTTCGGAATCAGGAACACCAGGATTATCACCAGGTTATAAGCAAAGTCCCCCGCATAGATCCCGGCGATAGCCGAACGCATCAAGTTAATCGCATACGTGGCCGGCAGCCAGGGACTGATGTTTTGGAACCATTGCGGTAGCAGTTCCAGCGGATAGGCTCCGCCAGCGGCAGAAATCTGTAGTACCAGCAACACCACCGCTAAGGCTTTGCCCGCATTCGAAAGCGCCACGACCAGCGTATAAACGATATTGGTAAAGACGGTGGAAATGATCCATCCCGCCAAAATCAGCAGGAAGGGGTGTGCCGGTTCAATCTCCACGAACACAATCAGCCCGACCATCAGCAATGTGGATTGAGCCATCCCAATTGCCCAGAACATGAAGTAACGTCCCAGGTACTTCTGAGCCCCGGTGAAGACAGGCTTTTTCTCTGCGGCTTTCACGGCTGATTTCGCAGCTGGAGTCGGTGCTGTTTCGCCAGGTTTCGTGCCTGGTTCAACTGACCGAGACGATTCCGCAGCGTTCGTATCCGCCGCAGCGGCTGCGTCAAGATGTTTCCGGTCTGCAACGCTGTCCAGGAAGCGTTGGCCCACATTCGGAGAAACGTCAGTACGCAGGAAAACCCCCGCCAGGAGCGCCCCCACCCACAGGGCTATGACGGTGAAAAGCGGAGCCATGCCCACCCCGAAAGTAGCGACTGGGAACACAGCATTGCGGTGTACTACTACGGGGGAAGAAATCAGGCGAGCAAATCCCTTGGGATCAGCTCCCAACGTCGTTGCGATTTGGTCCAAGTCCACTTCCCCCCGAGCGGACGTTATCTGTTCACGAGCCCGCTCTAGGCGGCTAGCCCCGTCACGCATCTTTTGCGCGGTATCGGCCAGGGTCTTTTGGGAGCGGCGCATACTCTCAATCATCCCGCCTGAACTTTCCGACAGGTCGGCTTGCATCGCCTCCAGATATGAACGGAAAACTTCCACATTCTTGCCGGCTGAATCCAGGTTTTCGCGCAGGCTTTCAATCTTTGGCTGCAAGTTTTTCTCGTAGTTGGACCGGGCTGTGTCAATAGCCTGTTGCGCGTCCGCCATGGCAAGGTGGGCCGACTCCCTCAGGTCAGAATCGAGAGATACCCCCCGGTGCAGGTCAGCAGCGATACTGCCCAGTCGCTCTGACAGGCTTTGTTGGCGAGCAATCGCCGCATCCATATCGGCCAGGAACCGGTCTACGGTCGGATCCTTCCCCAGCAAATCCGCCCCGTCCGAGCCCAATGACTGCTCGATTTCGTCCCGAGTCTTTTGGAAGCCAATGATTTGTTTGTCCAACAAGGTCTGCAGCTCTTCGACTGCGGCAGCACTGCTTTGGGTGGTGCTGTTGGCCGAATCCAGCAAATTGTCCAACTGATTTTGCAGGTTGGAAATATTGCCTGCGGCCAGGCTCACAGCATCATCGAGCCCAGAGGAAACGACCGCGAAAGGATTATCTGTCCCCCCCGGACTTTTGACCCCGGAACCAAATGCGTCGCCAACAGCCCCATCGAAAGGGTCCTGCACCCCCGCAGCCAGCTGTTTTGCCCCTGTGGCCAGCGGCACCGCCGAACCTATCAAGGTAGACAGAGAACTGACTGTATTCGCCCCGGAATTCAATTGTACACAGAGGGATTCGAGGCGGTTGCTCAGCCGATCCAAGGCCGCCTGAGTGTCGGCAGTGTCCAGGTAGGAGGACACATCCTCGGCAATACCCACGGCGACTTCGGCCAAGGTTCGCGAAAAAGTCGTGTTGATTTGCGCGGTGACACCCTGAGCTCCTTGCGTGGTGAGATTGGCGGACAGCGGGTTCTTCTTTTCGTTGGTGTACAGCGTGATATCCGCCGGAGCAGCCCCGCCGGCATAGAACGTGAACATGGACTGCGAAAAATCCTCCGGCAACACGATTGCCGCGTAATACTCCCCTGAGCGCGCACCTTCCAAAGCCTGATCTTTGCTGGTCAGCACCCAATCGAACCGGTCATTCACGGCCAGTTCCTTGAGTACCGTGTCCCCCACATTGACTTTGACGTTCAGGAGCTTGCTGGTGTAGCCCTCATCGGTGCTGGCCACGGCAATCTGCAACCGTCCCGAATTCGAGAAGGGATCCCAGGTCGCCAGTACGTTGAACCAGGTGAAGAACAAGGGCACGGCAATCAATAGAACCATGAAAATCCGAACCATGACGCTGCTGCGAATCTGGCGAAAGTCGTCACGAATGATAAAAAGTACTTTGTTCATCGTGCTGCCTCCCCGGTTGCTGAGGCATCGGTTTCGCCCGTAGGCTTCTCGGTGCTTTGATCCGCGGCGTCGGTTCTGTCTAGATCCTGGGGTTCGGCCGGGATTTCACCAGCCGATTGGTCCACGGTTTCCTTTTGAGTTTCCTCGGGGTTGTTCCCCGCATTTTCGTCCCGGGGTTCTTCCAATGTTTCGACGGCAGTCCCCAGAACGGATTCCACTGCGGTACTTTCCACCGCGTCGTCTACCTGCTCTGACGCGGTAATAAGGCGGCGTTCACTGCGGCTCGAGTTATGTCCGCTGTTCAGGCTCTCCGACCGGTTAGTGGTTTTGGTTGCTTTTGCTTCTCGCTGGCGGGCGAGGCTCTCGAAAAGTTCATCTTCCGTCAGATGCGACAGCCTTTCGGCCCGTTCTATGGAGCTCTTTAGCGCGACCACGTTAACCAGCGCCCCAATAATGACCAGTCCCCAAATCGCTACTATGCCCAGGAGCACTGGCTTACTGGCGGAGGTGAGCCGGGAAATCATCCCCAGCACAACCAGTCCCAAAATCCCCACGCTGCTCAGTCCATTAATCAAAGCGTGATAACGGGCATTGAACTTTTCTTGACGTCGACTGATGCGGGTGGAAAATTCTTTCCGGTTGCCCAGCAGCGCAATGATGTTACTCAATCGGTAACTGGGGCTTTGCAGCTGCACGTCTTCATTCACGACCAGTTCAGTGCGGGCCAGATCGTCATAGAACAGCTGGGTGGAGTAACCCAAGCGACGCCTCCCCACAAACCCCAGCAGGAACACCGTGACGCTCATAATCAATAAAACCGCCATAACATGCCAGAAACGCCCGTCATAGAACCCGCCGATAGTTTCTCGCATCGCGTCAATGCCGTAGGAAAACGGGAGTATCGGGGAAAGCTGGCGGAAAAATCCGGGCATGAGCTCAATCGGATAGATGCCCGAGGCGCCGGGAATCTGCAACACCACCAGTAAGATTGCCAGGGCTCGACCCACGTGACTGAGAGCGGCCGCTAAGGCATAGATAATTGCCAAATAACACGGCCCAATCAGCATGGATGTAGCAATGAAAGCGGGAGCATTGACCGCCTGAACTCCCATCAGCAAGCTGCCCACGCTGACAATCAACCCCTGCCCTATAGACAGCACACCGGAGAGCATAAATCGTCCCAGATAAGCCGAGCGCAAACTCAACCAGCCAAATCCCTCTTTATCGACTTCCACCCGGAAAATAATGACCAGGATAAGCGCACCAATCCACAGGGAAAGATTGATAAACATGGCCGCCATTCCCGAACCATAAGAGTTGATGGGAAAGAGCGTTTGCTGGTCAAATTCCACAGGTGAGGTCAGATAGCTTCCGATATTGGTCGGGTCCAAGCCAATGACTTTTTCCAAGGGTCCCGTCCGTAGCGCGGTGGCCAGAGTCGCCACATCGGTTTGCGCCCCGCGAGCCGTACTGGCCAGCCCATTCAGGTTGCCCTGCACCTGGCCAAGCACGTTTTGCATGTCCACAATCTGGTCATCAATTCCGCGGGTCAGTGCTGAAATTTCCGTAAGGGAGATTCTTGCAACGCCCACCGCGGATTTGATGGCTCCCAGCTGTGCCGACAGCTGCGTCACTCGGGCGTTTAACGTGGATGCTGTCTGATTGGACTGTTCACGCAGACCAGTGGTAACTCTTTGCGCATCGGTCTGAGCCTGATCGAAGGCTTTCATTAGCGCCTGCAAATCCTCGCTGGTCTTTACCGCCTCTGATCCGGTTTTCCCGACCTTAGCGAGCAGATTCTGCATGTCGTTCAACTGGGAATTCAACTTCGCAGCGAGCTTTTGGGCCTGCGGGTAACCTTTCAAAACCGCAATCTGCTCGCGCATTTTCGTAGTCGAAGCATTCGCCCGCTGAATACCGGATTGCAGCTGCAAGTTCATTTCGGTGAGTTTGCTCGTCGCATTCGATACCGCCGAACCCGCGGCCGCCGAGGACTCATTGAGCGCTTTTTGGGCTTCAATACTGGCTTGCCCCGCCGTGGCCGCGAATTCGGAAGCATCAGAAACGACCGTTACTAAAATGTCTTGGGCGTCGCTCAAAGCCGCGGAAACATCAGCCAATGCCGGGTCAGCTGCGCCCAGCGCAGCCCGGACTTTTTTCATAGTCTGTAAGGAACCCTTCAGAGACGTACTGGCGGAATCCAAGGCGACTTGCGTATCAGCCAGGTCCCGGTTGATACCACCCAAAGCATCTAAAGCACTACCCTGAGCACCGACAACATTCGCGTCAATCTCTAACCCACCATCGCGCAAAGCCTGCGCAATGGCCTCGCCTACCTGGCCTCGGAAAGTAGACGTGATTTGGATGTCGAGTTCATTTGCTCCCGCATCGGTAATTTTTGGCGCAATAGCGCCTTTCTTTTCGTTCACATAGTATTCGATGGTCGGCTGGTGGCGTTGACCGCTGAAGATATCGACCAAATCTTTACTAAAGGTCTTGGGGATAACTAAAGTCGCATAGACTTCCCCGGCTCTGATCTTGTGGTTGGCCGTGTCCTGGTCCGTGAACTGCCAGCCGAGCTGTTCATTCTCCGAGAGTTGCTCGACTATGAGGTCGCCAATATTGAGCTGACCAGTCAGTGCAGATGCCGCCCCCACATCATTATTCACCACCGCTATGGGCAGGTTTTCCGTCGCCTTATAGGGGTTCCAAAAGGCCGCAATATTCAGCCAAGTGTAGAGGGCTGGGGTGACTAAGATGCCGATGATGATAATCAGGGACCGCGGAACCGCAATAATCCGCTTCACATCACGAGTGAACACCCGCCAGCTATCTTTCACTCCCCAATTATATCCGCGTGTTGGAATTCTGACAGTTCACGCAATCTACCACGCGACTTTACAGCCCTAAGAACTCTTTAACCTTTGGGAGTTCACGTTGCATCTGTTCGTATCCGGCCGCAAAATTTTCTTCCAGCTTGGCGGGATTATCTTCGAAATTCGCAACTCCCATATGTTCGGGATAAAACACGTAGGCCTTGCCCTCAGCTTCCAAGCGCTCCAGTTCCGCCCGGGTCCGGTTGTAATTCGCGGGACGGTCTACCAAGGCCTGGGCCGCCCGCGGATAACGTGCCAGCAAAGACCGATAGGTCCAATCGGGCAGACGGTTTTCCTTCACATAATCCCGCGGTCGCGTCAGGATGACCAGGAACTTTTCGTAACCATCTGCCTGAGCCACGTCCAGGGGAATCCCGCCGCTGGGGCCTATGGCACCGTCCATGCAGGCCTCCCCGGCGATGTAGGTGACCGGGGTGGCAATCGGCATGGATCCCGAAGCCTTGCACACATGGGTGAGCTTTTGTACCGTGTCCACCTGGTCTGAACTGAAATAGACATTTTCGCCACGCTCAGCGTTGTACACCCCAACACGCCACGCCGCCGGATTGGCCGCAAACCGTTCATAGTCCAGTTCCAGCATTCCCCCTGGCTCAGTCATGTCGTAGTACATGTGGTGAGTGTCAAAAATCCCTTTGCCTTTGATGGCGGTCTTCCAGCCGCCAAAAGCAGGATCGGTAGAAACATCAATAAAGCAGCGCCGGGAGCGTTGGGGCAACCGGGCCAGATAGTTCACCAGGCAGGTTGCCCCCGCGGAGATCCCTGCCACGTAGTCCACATAAACTTCGGCCTCCAACAGGGCGTTTACTGCTCCCCCGCTGTAACTGCCACGCATGGCTCCGCCTTCAAACAATAAAGCTGTGTCAAAGACGTTGTTTTCAAACCGTTGCATTCCAAGTCACCCCTAATCCCATCGTAGGGCTTGACATGGTAATCCGCATCGGGAAAGTCACGCGTTTATTCCCACTTAGTCGTTGCAAAGCCCGTTTTCGTGTAGTCAGTGGGTTAGGTGAGCTGGAATCCCCTCTACTCTCCTATCTCTAAAACCGTGCAGTCACCATGTAGTACGCGGTGACTACATGCTCTGTAGCCACTTGAAGAGAGTATTTTCGCCCGACCGAAGAGCGACACGTCTGACCTGCGGAAACGCAGTTCGATTGCGAACAACTGACTACATGAGCTGAAACGGCGCGAATGGGGTGGGGCGCTCCCCGACCCAAGAGTGACAAATTGCGAGTGAAGAGTGACAGCGCTGAACTGGGGAAACGCACATACTCACATCTTGGGTGACTACATTGACCGCATATCCACAAAACGGCGTCTTGGGCCTATGCTTCTTCACTCTTCAAGCGCTTGATAAACGCCTGGATCTCATTTTCCCGCTGCTCTGTCGTGAGTGTTTTAACCATTTCAGTTAGCTTGTCCTGTCTTCTGCCCGCGTACTCTACAAGAAATTCTGCATATCTGGATGCTTTCGCACGATGTTCCTCTGGAATGTCGTCATCAACCTTAAACGCATCGGCATCTATGGTCGAATTTTTATCAGGTGCCTCATTCTCATCTGGCGCTGCATCCTCGTCAGGTGTTGCACCTTCATCGGGTATTGCGTTCTCCGCAGGCGAAGTCACCCAAAGAAGAAAGTCTGCATACTGATTTGAATTCGAAAGGTCATATGCGGCATCGTTAATTCTGATGACTATATTGCCAGCTTCATCACACGTAATCATCTCTCGTCACCTACCTGAAAAATATATTTATTTAGACGCATCTTTAGATACCGTTCGCCGCCATCGAGGACATCGGCGATCTTCTGCTTTATCGCTACATCGTTCATCGTGCCGTGAGCGTAGCTGAAATTATCATCGTCGTTTTCGCAGACGATGACGTTACGCGCGTCGCCGTTGACGATGACTGGCGCCGAATGGCTTACTACGAAAAGTTGAATATCGAGCTTTAGCTTCTTCAACCTGTCGATTAAGAAATCTTTTATGGTCGCTACGTCGATATTGTCTTCCGGTTGGTCTAGAACGATGTACATCGATTTCCCCTCGATGACCTCATCGTTCAGGAACAGCTTCAGCAGCGCCTGAGCTTTTGTCCCAGGGGACATGTCGTCCACCTGTTTACCGTTAACCGTTATGCCCGTTTTCAGCCTATCGGACTCGGCAACCGCATTGTTAAGCTGGGCAAAGAACCTTTCGTAATGCTCTTTGAGGCTCTGCTTAGACATGCCCCTGAACTTGGTTCCGTTGAATCTTGCGTGCATCTCATCGCTGTCGTATTCATGCAGGAAAGCCTCAACAAGCGTCTGGGAATCTCGGCTGGATTGGCTGTTTAGGAGCTCGCCAAACTTATCGTCGAATGTCGTATCTTCGCTATAAGCCAGGGTGATGACGATGGAGTCTTTGCCATCCTTAAGTTCAACTGGTTTTATGGGGCTATACATCTTCTCGTAGGCGCTTCGAGCCTCACTGTTAAGCCATTCCAGAGAAAGCCTGAGCTCGGTGAGGTCATCAAAAAATGCGGCTACTTCATGCGTTTTCTCGCGGTACTGCGTAAGTGCTGTTGAGTCGCTTTCGCTGTTGTATTCGCGAGCTGTGGAAAAGAACTCCGTTATTAGCTGCTCGCGATTCTCGAACCAGTCAGAATCGATATCTTCCAGAAGGGTAGATAGGCGAGTGGTCTTTCTCTTCAGTTTTGACAGCTCTCCCTCGATGGAACGCGCTTCAGTCTCCAGGGAGGCGAAAAGTTCTTTATCCTCGGGATAGGTGCTTTTAAACGATATGGAAGCTGATGTTTTTGATGCAGCCTCCAGAGATTCCAGCATCTCGCCCAAATACGTCTTGGCCTGATTGATTTTGAGAATCTCTTTGTCTGGGCGCGAAGGCATTGCGATCGAGATACCCGAAGGGACTTCACTGTCGAGGTGGTCCATATGGATGGAGCCTGAACTATATTTTGTGTTGAAGGCGAGTAGCAGCTTCTTCTCAAGCTCGATGACGTCATTAAGACGTTTTTTCGCCTTCTTCGACTCGCTTTCCGCAGACTGCTTCAGTGGCGAGATTCTCTCGTTCAAAAATGGAATTTCCTCGTATTTGCCGTCCCTAAAAATACATTCGAGCTCACCTTGACCAAGGTACCGGCACTGCGGATGGTCCGTCGACGGCGTACCTCCATAGGTCGTGAACTTGACGCTGTCTGCATCCACAAACTTGGAATATGTGTCCAATCCCTTTCCGGCTAACAAGCTGGCAAGCAGAGTCTTGCCGCTTCCTCGTGAGCCAACAATTCCGTTGTACCCCGGTACGAAGGGCAGTGTGGATGTGTGACGGCTACCATCGTTGTGAATCACATCAAAGGACACTGATTTTAAGAATTCCGCGGTGTTTGTCTGGGGCAGCGCTGGAAATTGGTCCGAAGTTCTAATTCGACTTTCTGGGTCGCTTATTGCAAGTAGGAGTGATTCAAGGTCGCCATCGAAGTCTATCCAAGTGAACTTTGATCCGATTTCATCAAGTGCTTTTGCATCACTAAACAGAAGCGCAGCAACCGTGGTGTTGAGTTCGTGCGCCAGACCTTTTGAGATGTGCTTTCTGCTCTTCTCTCCGCCTTCGACTGCCATGGCGTGGCTGTAGTAGAAGAGCCTATCCTTGTAATCCAGGTTTGCTTGTGAGCTATTCGGTAGGTACTGGGACAGGCTTCTGTCTTTATTCTCGTGGAGAATGAAGAAGTGCTGGAGCGCAGATGCTTTCTCCTGAAAGTCTTCGAGGTAAATTGCGATTCCTTCAGTCTGCTTGGAGAATGCCTTGCTTGGCAGTAGGGATAGGCTTTCTGCAGTCAGTCCGTCTGGGGAGCTAGGGTCGCTCAATATCGCATCTATAAATAGGTTTTTGATTATGCCTGCCATCTCAGCAGCCTTGCCCATATCAAACCAGACGATGGCGTGGAAGTAGTCACCTTTCCTCCCATTGCCGAGGGTGAGATGATATATGTCTATTGTCGATTGTTTTAGCTTGATATTGATTTCGACACCGCCGATAAGCGTCTTTCCATTTGCGTTCGTCTCGGAACGCAGCCGTCCCAACAATTCGACATCAATGTTGTTGTGATCCGTCACTGCCAACACATCGAGATCGCTATTCAGCACCTGCGACAGGAAAGACTCTTCATCGTAACTTCTGCTGTAGCACGAGCTTGAATGCACGTGCATATCGCATTTTTTGAACGTTCCCTTTGAGAGCCTCGCCACAGTTGTCATAGCTACAACCTTTCGTAGCATTCCTAGCATTTATGCGTTTATTTTCTCACTGCAAAACGAATAGCGGAAGCGCGCGCACTGGGATAGTGGTGACTTTGTGTTGCATTCGTCGATAACGCTTTGCGTAAATCCTTCCCCAAACCATGACCTAGCGTGGCTTAGCGTGGTCTGACACCCCGCGTGGCTTTGCACATACAACTCTCAACAGGTATCTCTCTGCTTGTTACGTCGAATAGACGCGACTCTTTGGGTCTCGTTGCGACCCGAGGGCACCAGATGTAAGACGAGAGGACGGTAGGCCACCCCATGAAAGACGATATCCTCCAGATGCCACGCGACGCGTTCCCGGCACCCACCGGAATATCGGATAATGGTTCCGAAAGCCGCGAGAATGCCGGGACGAGGATACGGGGGCCTGCCGCCTCCTCGGCATCCGAAGCGAACGACCTGCCCGACGGCCTCATGCACGTGCCGCAGATCGCGGACTACCCGCACGTATCGAAGACGTCGGTCCAAAAGCTCATCGAACGGCAGAAGATCCCCGCAATAAGGATCGGGAGACTTCTGCGTGTCAGGAAAGACGAGCTGGACGAGACGCTGCGCGCCACGGGCAACGACATTCAAGCACTGCCCATTTGAAGACGGGGATACCTACTCCCATTCGCACGTTACCGGATTCCATGTCATACCATCTGCAAAACCGACATGCACAGGATTGAAGAGTCTGCTTGCGAGTTCGACTGCCGCTTCAATGCTCCGAAGCGAATGGGGCAGGCCGGTCTGGGAGCACAGCCTTTCGTACTGCCGCTCATGAGGCGCGCCCCATTCATCTGGGATGCAGAACGTCTCAGGCAGGGCGATGCCGCGCACGGCGCCTTCCTGCAGCACACGCTCCCGCAGCTTTTCTCCTTCTATGGAGCATGTCACCGCGTAGATTGCAATATCAACAAGATCCTTCACACGGGAGGAGGCTCTCCTGTCGTGCCTTTCAACCAGTGCACAGAGCTTATCCGCCAACGCGCTCTCGACGGGATAGACCAGATAGTCGCATACCGGCAGCCCTTCGACCTCAATCCTGTCCGCAGGGGTGATGAGCTCCGCACGTTCTAGGGGAACCTCATCGACAACGAGGTCGATGGCAATGGGCTGCAGGCTCTTCGCGCCGAGCATGGGCTGGAAAACAACGCGCAATCCGCTCCGATATTTGTCCTCAACCTTTATCGGGTCAGCGGATGCAAACGTGAACCGCATGTAATCGCCAAGGTCCGCAGAGGCAAGCCTCTTCAGCTCTTCGAGGGCACGCTCCAGAGAACGCTCCTTGCAGAGCAGATCGATATCCTTCGTCGCACGCGCGTCCACGGTTCTGGCGAGCATACTCTGACCGCCTTTAAGCACGAAAGCGTGATGCGGGTCGCTGAAAATACGGCAAAGGAGCCTGTGGAAATAGAACCCGGTCATGGCTCGACCCGTGTCGAGCGCCGATTGTCTGGTTGCCGCCTTTGCAGCCATCTCGAGTGCCGCTGGAGTCTGGTATCTCATCCAGCGCGCTCCATGTCGAGGTGCCGTTCCATGAGTCCGCGAATCACCGATAGCGATTCCTGCACGCTCTTCCTCTCCGGCTGGTCGGCGATTATCTTCACCAGGCGGTCGTAGTCGAGATTGCCCGCGGAATTGAAGGAGTCTTCCACCAAAGACCATTCTTCGTTGTCCAGGCAAAGGTCGACGAGCGTTCGCTCGGGCCGCGTAACAGGCAGCCCCTTAATCCAGCTCACATCGTCCGGGTCGACTCTTCTGATTGCGAAACTCGCGGATTTCATGCGAGAGTTAATTCTACGCGGTGCGTAAATGCGATACGGTGACAGATAGAAGTCGCCGAGGTTCTGCAGACTTGCCGCAGTCGATCCGCCGATGGCGATTCCGTCCCAGGCGCCGACCTGCATGCGCTCGTGGGTGAATGCGGCTGGATTGGTCAGCTTCCAGACAGCCGCTAGCTCGTCTATGAAATCGCCTTGTGATCCGGCAAGCCGGTATGCGCCGTGCGCTATTCGCTCGGCTCGGCCGGAGGTCACGGCTTGGGACAGGGCATTGCGCGTGATTCCGAGCCGTGCGGCTTGGGCCGTGGTGAAGACGCCCTCCGAGGCGGAAAGCTCGTTGAGGGCTGCTATGTGATTCGAATAGCTCATGTTGCAATTGTACGCTTTTAGCAGACATATGCAACCGCATTAAAAATAGAAGCTGTGGCGATGCTGTCCAAAGGATGCGACTAATTGCAACTAGATGCTATAAGACCCCACTAGATAGACCTATTCCCACTCGGTGGTTATAGTTTTGCCGTCTCGTCACTCCAGTTGCACCCAGTTTTCGGCGGCATCTCGAAGTGAGTGCCGCTGAATGACGCGACGTCGCGTTTCATCGGCTTCGGGGACAAAAGCTGGGACAACTTCAAAAACCATTTTCAAACTCAGAGTATTGAGTTTTTATTTTTGTCCCAAGGGGCACGGAGAGCCGCCTTTGGAGGCTCGATATCGCCGAAAAACGCCCGTTTTGAAACTCAACCGCCTTTGAGCCTGCAAACCACCAGCTTCAACAGTAAGTGAGTCGACGCGGGTGGCTTACGAGCCGTTCACAAAACCGCAGGCCACAGGTCTTTGTCAACGATAAGCAAAGTGAATAGTCTCAGGTGGCTTGCCCATGAGTTGGCGTAAGCCTGTTTAGCAAAAGGCTAATCGGACACGACAGGCCGCCCGCATGGCGACGGCGTTTCCCGTGCGGGCACAAACAGCCCTGCGTGCCCTGTCGCGCGATATCCCAATGCGACGTTCAGAACCCTACCCGCCAAGCAGCCACCTCGCGAAATTCAGCACGAGCACGCCCTCCCGGGTATGGGGCTCATGCCTCGTGCGAGTGATGAGAATCTTCGGGAATGCATCCCCGATGGATAGAATCGGCGCAATCTCCCTCTCGAGCGTCGAATCGGCGCCGATATCGTCGCTCACATACACTTTCCTTCCCGGTTTCGAAACTTGGAAGGCAGTATGCGCAAGGATGCGTCGAGGTGCGATCCCAGTCGTACCATGCCAGCAGAGATGTCGAGGCACATTCGTTCATGCTGCAATGCGGGCATCGGAGATGAAAAACAGCCCGTCGGGTAGTCATGGGCGTGCGGGAGCCCGCATCAGTAACCTGCCTCCTCGGTTGTCCCTTCTTTGCATGGTCGTCTACATAAAGGAGGAACCAGCCATGCAGATCAGCATGCTTGCCCTTCTTGGGTCACGGACCGGGGAGGCGAGGGCCTCCGTCGGGACCGCCCCGAGCAACCGGCATATCCAAGGAATGACAAGGCTCGATCGCTGTGCTGGTCAGGATGCCGAAGCGGGCCGTCCGCCAATCGGAATGCGGGTCAGGATGCTGCAACGTGATTCCAGCTGCAGGATACGGCTCCTTTGCGGTTGCCGCAAAACCTGCTGGCAACATTCTTACTATCCGAATGATGTACGCATCCCTTGGGATCGTTTCGCCTGACCAGGGCCATCTTCAGCGCCTCATCGGCCAGCTCGGCAGGCGCCTCTTCCACGCGTAATAGCCCTGGCGGGTCACCTATGCAACCAAAGATACAAAAGGAATCGAATGGCCAGAGAGGATTGCCCTTACCGATGCTCGATTCTTGACAGGCAAACTCAAGCCTCGTTAATATTACATGGTTTGCCAGACCGAATTAACAAAGGAGGGGTGTCGTGGTTGGTCTTTTCCGCACGTGGATGAGCGCCTAGAAAGCGGCGCTGTTGTGGCGTCGCGCTGTTTTTCTGCACGCCATTTCACGATTGGACATAACCATGATATTTGAAACCTCTCGGGGCAGGTCTGTTCTGCTGTGCCATTCATGGCAATTCAAGCTTTGTTTCGTATGGGGCGGGGAGCTCGTTTCGACATTGACGAGTTCGATTCTCCAAATGGGTCTTATTTGGCATCTCGCCCTCACGACAGGGTCGTCTTCTCTCCTCTCCTTAGCATCGCTGGCAGGCTTTCTGCCGATTGCTTTGTTCGGAATCCTTGCGGGCGCCGTTGTCGACAGACTGCCTTTGAAACGTGTCCTCATCGGCGCCGACCTCTTCATTGCCGCGGTGGGTGCCGCCTTGGCGATTGCCTCGTTGGCCGGCAGCTTACCTGCATGGCTAATTCTCATCGCCCTGTTTCTCCGTGCAGTTGGTACTTCGTTCTACACGCCAGCCTCCCAATCTCTCACGCCCCATCTCGCCCCGCCAGAGCATCTCGTTCGCCTATCGGGGGTGACTCAGGCGATTCAGTCCGGCGGATACATTCTTGGCGCCGCGCTTGCAGCAGTGATTTATCCCGTGGCGGGCATTACCGCTATGATTGTCCTCGACGTGCTGGGAGCGCTTTTCGCTTCTTTAGCCGTCCTCGCCGCACAGATAGACGCAGGGGGCCTCGATGAAGCCGACCGCAGCTTGTCCTTTTCCAATAAGGTTCGAGAGCTCTTCTCTGAGATTTCGGACGGCTACAAGCTGATTAGGGAGTACAGGGGGCTGTTCGCCCTTCTTTGGTGCGGGTTCGTCTTCGCTTTCGCGTTCTCTCCGCTCGCGGCATTGTTCCCAATAATGACCTTGGGGCATTTTGGCGGTAGCACGGGGGATGCCGCTTTGGTGGAAATCCTTTTTTCTGCAGGCATGCTGGCTGGGTCCGGCATTTTGGCGGCCACGGGAGGGTTCCGCAATAGGTCGTTCACCATGGTCGCCGCGATTGCCGGCTTCGGCATTGCCGCAATCGTATCCGGATCGCTCGGCCCGTCATTGTTCGCTGCTTTCCTGCCGGTGAGCTTTCTTATGGGCGCATGCTCCCCGTTGTACGCGGGAACCCAGACTGCCCTTATGCAGGAGCAGATACCTCCTGAGTACCTAGGCCGCGTTTTCGGCCTCTACGGAACCATCATGGCGTGGGCCATGCCCATGGGCCTCGCAGCCCCCTCCGTTTTTGCGGATCTGCTTGGAGCTCCGTTATGGTTCGTCGGCTCTGGAGCGACCATGGTACTGCTTGCGATGGCTATGCTGCTTGCTCCGAGCGTCCGAAACGCGGGGAAAAGAGATACCGGGCAGATTCAATAGCCCAAGTATTCGAAAAAAAGAGGCAGCAGCCATCGGTTCAAGCGTCAGCCTTCAAGCCCTTGCGACGACGAGGTATTGCACCGACATTCCGCATCGCGCTCCTTATTCGTCGCCAACTATCATTTTCGGATTTGCCGGCTTGCGCAAGGTCAAAACGCTCGCGCCGGCAATTGGGCAAAGGCGAAAAATCGACGTGAGCAATCTTTTTTGGCATGGCTGCGCTTCCAGTAAAACGCTAATACACAAAAGGCGGTTCAACCTATGGAACTCATAGTCAAAGCTAAAGACATCTTTTTGGAATATGCCGGCCGCGATATCCTAGATATCGAAGAGTTGGAAATCTACTCCTACGATCGCATCGGCTTGGTGGGAGACAATGGCGCAGGCAAAACCAGCCTGCTTAAAATTCTGAGCGGCAATCTTACCATTGCGGACGCCGACGTCAGGCGCTTCGGCAGCATTGCCCTCATCGGCCAACTCGATGAACTCGACCTTGATGCGGCTCAGGACAGTGGTGAGATGCTCTCCCGTCTCAACGTCGCCGGAGTGGCGCAGGAGACGATGAGCGGCGGGGAGGAAACACGCGCCAAGATTGCCTCTGCACTCTCCCAGCATGCAAGCGCGATCTTCGCCGACGAGCCTACGAGCCACCTCGACCAAGACGGCATCCGCCTTCTCGTCGGACAACTCAAGGCATTTGATGGGGCTCTGCTCATCGTGAGCCATGACCGTCATTTTCTCGACCAGGTGGTAGACAAGATCTGGGAGCTCAAAGACGGCGGTATTTCCGAATTCTGGGGTGACTACTCCGACTATCTGCGACAGAAAGAAGAAGAGCGCAAAGCTCAGGCGACTCGATACGAAGAGGCGATGCGCGAGCGCGATCGCCTCGAAGCCGCCATCGAAAAACAACGGAAAAAAGCACGGCAGGTCGACGCCAAGCGGAAGGCTGCGAAAAAAAGCAACGAGTATGCAGGTCGATTGGGGCATCAGAAAGCAACCGGCACCAAACAGAAGAGGATGTACCAGGCGGCTAAGGACATGGAGAAGCGCCTCGAAGCGCTCGAAGGGATTGAGGCCCCAGATAGCATTCGCGCCGTGCGGTTCCGCCAGAGCAAGGCCCTGGAACTGCATAGTAAATTTCCCATCTCGGCAGACGATTTCAGCTTGAGCTTCGGCAACTGCATGCTCTATGACCACGCGAAATTCGAGATACCGCTCGGTGCCAAAGTGGCCATCACCGGTGGCAACGGTACAGGAAAGACCAGCCTGCTGAAGGCAATCGCTCGACGCGCCGACGGTATCAACATCTCTCCCAAGGCAGAGATCGGTTACTTCGAGCAAACAGGCTACAAGTTCGACGCCCGTCAGTCTGCGATCTCGTTCATGCAGGATGGTTGCGAGTACAGCATGACCGAAATTCGAGGCATCCTCGCCTCTATGGGAATCGGACCGCGCGACCTGACAAAGGACGTTGGCGTTCTCTCGGGAGGCGAAGTCATCAAGCTGCTACTCGCGAAGATGCTGCTGGGCAGATACAACATCTTGCTCATGGACGAGCCTGGAAATTACCTGGACATCAAGAGCGCCGAAGCCCTCGAGCAGATGATGAGCGCCTATGCCGGAACGATAGTGTTCGTCTCCCACGATAAGAGGCTGGTCGAGAACGTCGCAGACATTGTCTACGAAATAAAGGACACCAAGCTAGTCAAAATCTTTCAGCGCGAATAGCCCTAAATGAGCAAGAAATAATCCCCGAACGGAGACAAGGGAGTAAAACGGCAAAGAAAGAGCCTCCGTCCCAACGCAGGGAACGGAGGCTCTTTAATCGCTTTTACTCATCTCCGTCGCTGGTGGCTTTGTCATGACTCTCGTACGAAACGAAACTCAGCGGCACAGTGCGGCACTCAAAATCGCAGGTCAGAACCCTATCGGCCTACTCCCACTCGATGGCTTCAGTTTTACTGTCCCGACATTCCAGTTGTCCTCAGTTTTCGATGCCGTCTCAAACCGAGTGCCGCCAAGTAACACTATGTCGTGTTTCATCGGCTTCGGGGACAAAAGCCGGGGCAATCTCAAAAACTCATTCCAAACTCGGGGCTTTGAGTTTTCGTTTTTGTCCCAAAGGGCACGGCGGACAGCCTTTAGAGGTTCGATATCGACGAAAACGCCCGCTTTGAAACTCAAGTGCCTTTTCGTGTGCGAGCCGCCAGCTGCAATAGGAAGTGAATCAACGCAGGCGCCTTTCAAGCAGTTTGCAAAACTGCAGGTTGCAGGCCTTCATTGCTAGTAGGGGAAATGAGTAGTCTCAGGTGGCTTGCCCATGAGTTAGCGAGCAGGTTGGGGCTTCGTTGTTGGCGCAATCACTTCGTGCACACTCGAAAGGTCTGTTTAACTTCAGACAGGGCGCCAGTGCCTACGCGCAGTGGCGCAGATGATGGGCAGCAAGAGACAAGCATCTGCTGCCGCCCATCAGAAAGCATCGTACAGGCCATACCACACGTCGGTGTAGATGAAGTCGGCGCCCTTGATGCACTCGGTTGTCGTCGGAGACCTTGCAGTTCTCCTCGCCGATGGCCATGAGGTCGCCCATCTCCTGCGAAGGCGGGCGAGCCGTAGCTCGCCCGACCTGGTACGTCTTACAGACCGTGCTTACCGAGAGCGGCCATGCGCTCATTGATGGTGGCGCGGTATGCCGCAGCCTTCTGCTCGTCGGGCTCGCTCTGGGGGCACAGAGTGGCCAGGATGGCGCGAATGGAGTGCTTGCGGTTCTCGGCCTCGACCCAGCACAGGGAGCGCTCGGGATCGTCCATGACCTCGTCGACGACTTCCTCGCCACGGTTGGCGGGCAGGCAGTGCATGAACATGCTGTTCGGACCGGCAACGTTCATCATATCCCAGGTCACCTGGTACTTCGGATAGAACACATCCATGTAGCTGGAGCTGGAGACTTCACCTTGATTATCAACTTTATCCGAACACCTCCCACATTCATCCGCACATGTGCGGATGAATGTGGGAACCCGATACCCTGAGGGCCGGATCGGCCGGCCCCGGGAGATCGGAGGACGGCATGTCCGGAAAGAAGAAGAGCGGCTCCGCAAGGGCGGTCCCGAGGGCCTACGGAAGGCTCACGAGGCACGAGCGGGACACGGTCCAGAGGATGCTGGAGCGCAGGGCGTCGTGCAGGGAGATCGCGAGGGAGCTGGGCAGGTCGCCCTCGACGGTGAGCGCCGAGGTGGCGTCGCACAGGTTCGTGACGGCGCCGAAGGCCAGGCGCGGCGAGCGCGTGGACGCCTCCGCCGACCTGTCGGCGGCCTGCCCGCGCCTGGCGGCGTGGCCGCGCTGCTGCAACGGGTGCGGCCGGTACCGCGCGATCGGCTGCAAGCGCCGCCCCCACGTCTTCTACGAGGCCCGGGCCGCGCAGCTGTGCGCCGACTCGGTCCTCGTCTCGTCCAGGCGCGGGATAGACGCCGACGAGCCCGCCGCGGCGGCCAGGCTGGAGGCGATAAGGGACTGCCTGCGCCGGGGGCTGTCGCCCGAGCAGATGGCGGCGCGCAACGGCGGCCCGGTGGACCTGTCGCCGTCGACCATCTACCGCTGGGTCTCGGCGGGCTACGACGGCATGACCAACATGGAGCTCAGGCGCAAGGTCGGCTACAGGCCGAGGAAGCGCGCCGCGGGCCGGGCGGCGACCCGCCACTCCGCCCGCAGGTCGCATGCCGCGTTCCTCGCCCTCGGGGAGGACGCGTGCGCCGCGGCCTGGGAGATGGACACCGTCGAGGGGGCCCGGGAGGACTCCGCCTGCCTGCTCACGCTGCTGCACCGCCCCAGCAGGCTCCAGCTCGCGCTGCCGCTGGAGGAGAAGACCGCCGGGTGCGTCGCGGACGCCCTGGAGGGCGTCCGGGCCATCCTCGGCGCCGACGGGACGCGCCGCGTGTTCCGCGCCGTCCTCACCGACAACGGCGCCGAGTTCTCCGACGAGGCGGCGATCGCGGCGCTGCTCGGCGAGGGGCCGGGCGAGACGAGGCTGTTCTACTGCGACCCCAGGCGCAGCGACCAGAAGGGCGCCTGCGAGCGCAACCACGTCGAGATCAGGAAGCTGCTGCCCAAGGGCGCCGGAATCAGGTTCGACCGGCTCGCCCCGGCCGACCTGGCGCTGGCCATGTCGCACGTGAACTCCGAGCCCCGCGGCGCGCTCGGCTTCGCGACGCCCGCGCGCGCCTTCAGGGCGATGCTCGGGGAGGACGCGGCGGCGCTGCTGGACGCCTACGGCGTGGAGGACGTGCCGCTCGGCGATCTCGACCTGACGCCGGGGCTCATCGAGAGGGCGCGCGCAGAGAGGGGCGATGCCCCGCTGGCCTAGCCTAGGAGAAAAACGGAATAGACGGACCGACCGTCCGGCTGAGTCTGGGAAGAGGTGCCGGGCGGCGGGCGGAGCATGGCCACCGGACCCATCGAAACACATCTCCACCATTCCTTCAACTGGGAAAATGCCGCCCCCGGGGCCCGGATAGGACCTCGGGGGCGTTCGGTTAACTGCGGGAGCGTGCCGTCAGCTCAATGTGTTCGGTTGGGATCGGAAATCAACCAGTGATCTTACTGAACATATGGCGCACCTTGTCCAGGCGGCTGTTTGGACGGCGGGGCTGGATGACTGGCTTGCCGACAGCGGCCTGATACCCTTTCAGTTCTGTAAGGCATACGCTCTGCCCGTTGGTGTAAAAGGCCAGATCAGTACGGTATGCCTGTATACAGCGGGCGGGAATCTCGCCAGTAAAGACAACTTCATCCTTTTTTACCTGGACCGTTTCGATGGTGGCACAGTATTTCGGTGCATCATGATAAGCCCTGGAAAGATATTCCCGGGGCGCATAGAGGGTGAAGGAGAGATAAGGTTCCAGCAGTTGCGTCCCTGATTCCTTCAATGCCTGTTCCAATACAATCGGGGCCAATGAGCGGAAGTCCGCCGGCGTGCTGACCGGACTGTAATAAAGCCCGTATTCAAAGCAAATCTTACAGTCCGTTACGTTCCAGCCGAACAAGCCCTGCTCCAGCCCGTAACGGATACCATCCCTGACAGCGTTTTGAAAACTCTGGTTCAAGTATCCCAGCGAAACCCGGCTCTCGTATTGTACACCGGAGCCAAGCGGGAGTGGTGTAACAGACAGTCCGATGGATGCCCAAAACGGGTTGGGCGGCACCTCGATATGGATGGTGTGGCTGGCTGCTTTGAGCGGCCGCTCCATATAAATGACGGTGGGTTCCTTTACCACTGTTTCAAGCTTGTATTTTTCCGACAGCAAAGCGGAAACAACCTCCAACTGCACCCGGCCCAAAAAAGAAAGAATGATCTCATGGGTGATGGAATCCACCTCGCAGCGCAAAAGCGGGTCAGTATCCGCAAGTTGCGTAAGAGCGTCCAGCAGCCGTTCTCTTTGCGCTGCCGTTTTCGGCGCAATCGACGTCCGCAGCATGGGGAGGGGGTCCTCGCGCCACCTTTTACGAGGGAGCCGGGTTTGATCCCCTAATACATCGTTTAACCTCACGCTGTCGCTGGGAAGGATAACAATTTCGCCCGGATAAGCGGTGTCTGTCCGAACAATTTCCCCTTTGGATGGAATACGCATCTCTGTGATTTTCAGCTTTTCTCTCCCGGCCAGGGCCACCGTATCCCGCAGGCGCAGCGTTCCGCTGTATAGCCGCAGATAGACACGCCGCTGGCCGCAATCGGTGTACTCAACCTTGAAAACGCTGCCGCATAGGGTGGCGCTCCCCTGTTCCCCAATCGGTTGGAACAGTCCTGTCACCGCATCCATCAACGGTTGAATGCCAAGGCCCTTTTTGGCGCTGCCATGATAGACCGGAAACAGGGAGGCTTCTTGAACCCGCCGCTGTTCCTCCCGCGCAAGTTTTTCCTGGCTGATTGGTTCTCCTGCGATATACTTTTCCAATAATGCATCGTTATTTTCGATGACCGCATCCCATGCTTCTATGTCGGTATTTTCCTCCAGGACTATTTCCGGGGACAGCGACACCGTCTGCTTGATGATAATATCGGCGGAGAGCTTATCCCGAACAGACTGAACCACGCTCTGCAAATCAACGCCAGCCTGGTCGATCTTGTTGATAAAGATAACGGTGGGAATGTTCATTTTCCGCAGGGCATGGAACAGAATACGGGTCTGGGCCTGCACGCCATCTTTCGCGGAGATCACCAAGATGGCCCCATCTAAAACAGCCAAAGAGCGGTACACCTCCGCCAAAAAATCCATGTGGCCGGGCGTATCCACAATGTTAACTTTACATCTGTGCCACTGGAAGGAAGTGACTGCCGCTTGAATGGTAATCCCACGCTGCCGCTCCAAAAACAAGGTGTCTGTCCTCGTTGTCCCTTTTTCGACGCTCCCTGGTTCTGAAATGGCTCCACTGGCATATAGCAGACTCTCCGTCAAGGTCGTCTTTCCAGCGTCTACATGGGCAAGAATCCCGATATTGATAATGTTCATGTCTATCCTCCATACAAGGCCCGAATGGGCGCAAAAATCCCCAGCGGCTAATACTTTTACCGCTGGGGATCATGACTTCGGACACACAGAAACATACACGACTTACATAAGCCGCGGTCCGTCACGATATTTACTAAAAAGGCAAAAGTATTCTTAAAATTGGGTACAAAAACCAAGCCCCTGCAAGGGGCAATCATTTTTGCGCCCATTATCAAATTTTATTTAAGAATACCTTGCCGCATATTTGATAGACTCCTCAAATCAGGATAATAGCAGTATATCATAGTACGCTCTAAAAAACAAGAAATCATTTTACCGATTCCACAATCCAGTATCAAGAGCAGTATGGACGGGCAAAAAAGCCTGTATTCATGCGGGTTTTCGCCGTTTCGAGCGTCATTCCCACTCGATGGTCCCCGGCGGCTTGGACGTGCAGTCCAGTACCACGCGGTTGATTTCGGGAACCTGGTTGGTAATCAAGTTAGAAATCCGCGCCACCAAATCCCAATCCAAACGCGACCAGTCCGCAGTCATCGCGTCTTCTGAGGAAACCGGACGCAACACAATCGGGTGCCCGTAGGTACGCCCATCACCCTGCACCCCCACCGAACGCACGTCGGCGAGCAACACCACGGGACACTGCCAAATCTCTGTGTCCAGCCCGGCGGCGCTGAGTTCGTTGCGTACGATCAAATCCGCCGCTCGCAAAATCCGCAAGCGATCCTCGGTAACCTCTCCGATGATGCGGATAGCCAAGCCCGGACCGGGGAAAGGCTGGCGGTTCACGATGACGTCAGGCAACCCCAACTCGCGCCCCAAAGCACGCACTTCGTCCTTGAACAGTTTGCGCAGCGGCTCGATGAGCTCAAACTTCAAATCCTCTGGCAATCCGCCCACATTGTGATGAGACTTGATATTAGCCGTGCCGCTGCCGCCACCAGATTCCACCACGTCAGGATACAAAGTGCCTTGGACCAGGAACTTTACTTCCCCGCCGCTGGCGCCGACCTCGGCCACAACCTCACGTTGAGCCGCTTCAAAAGACCGAATGAACTCGCGACCGATAATCTTGCGTTTCTGTTCCGGTTCGCTCACCCCCGCCAGTGCCCCCAAGAAGCGTGCGGACTCGTCGACGTACTTGACTCGAATTCCCATGTTGGCGGCATAGTCCCGCTCCACCTGTTCGCGCTCCCCCGCGCGCAACAAACCGTGGTCAACGAAAATGCAGGTCAGCTGGTCGCCGATGGCCTTATGAACCAAAGCTGCCGCCACGGAGGAATCGACCCCGCCGGACAAACCACAGATAACTTGAGCATCACCCACGCGCTGGCGAATCTCGGCCACCTGGGTGTCGATAATGGATTGCGGTGTCCACACCGAATCTAACCCGACCAGGTCGTGCAGAAAATGCTCCAAGAGCCGTTGGCCATAGGCGCTGTGCCGAACTTCCGGATGCCACTGCACTCCATACAGGCCTCGTTCAGGATTTTCAAAGGCAGCTATCTTTGTATCATCTGTCGCCGCGATAACTTGGAAATCGCTGGGAACTGCCGAAACCGCGTCCCCGTGGCTCATCCAAACTACCTGTTCAGATGGGGTTCCTTCCATCAGCCGACTGCCTGTAACAACTTCCAAGTTGGTCCGGCCGTACTCGGAAGTTCCGGTAGGGCTAACGGTGCCCCCCAGGGCTTGTGCCATGACCTGAAACCCGTAACAAATGCCTAGTACCGGCACATTTGCCTGAAAAACGGCTGGGTCAAAGGCGGGAGCTCCCGGCGCATAAACAGAAGACGGTCCACCTGAGAGAATGATGGCCGAAGGCTGTTTATCCAATATTTCCCGTGCGGTCAGGTTATGTCCCACAATTTCCGAGTAAACTTTCGCCTCGCGAACCCGGCGTGCGATTAGTTGGGCATATTGCGCGCCAAAGTCAACAACTAACACCGGTCCCACGGGTCTACCATCTTGCAAGTTTTCAGCCATGAGTTAATCCTAAAACATTTCCTCGCTATAAATTGACCCCCCAATTCTCAGACTAAATTCAGGGATAATTCGTTGATATTTCAACGGTTTTCCCTATTGTCAGGCCAATATTTGTCGATACAATAGTATGTAGGGTCAAAGGAAGGACCTATGGCACGTGGGAAAGGAGACCCGCCATGAGTCAGGTACCAACGTATTTCGAGGCTGATGTCCGACTGGATCGGAACTCCCCGGTTCCGCTCTACCATCAAATTGCTCAACCCATTGAAGAGTTAATCCTCTCAGGACAACTCACCCCCGGTACGCGCTTGGAGGACGAACTTTCCATGGCGCGACGTCTCAACGTATCCCGCCCTACCGCCCGCCGCGCCCTGCAACAACTGGGCGACCATGGTCTGCTGGTGCGCCGCCGCGGTGTCGGAACTCAGGTGGCACCAACCCGGGTGCATCGCCCGAATGTCCTTTCGACCATTTACGACCAGATGAAAACCGATGGACACAAGCCGTCTACGGAAGTCTTGTCTTATGGCACGTCCCCGGCCAGCCAGGAAGTCAGCTTGAAACTGGAGGTGTCCCCCGGCACCAACGTGACCACTATTCGCCGACTGCGCATGAGCGACCGGCAGCCCGCCGGACTCATGTTTGACATGATTCGCTCTTCGATAGCTCCGGCTGCCACCGCCTTGGAGCGTGATTCTTTCGAAAATGCCCTAGCTGAACGCGGTGTTGTCGTGACGATGGCACGCCAAGCGGTGTCCGCCCGCAAGGCCAGCGCCCCGGAGGCTCAACTCCTGCGGATTCCTGCAGGATCAACCATGCTGAGCATTCAAAACATCTCTTATGACGAATCCGGCAAGATTGCCGCTTATGGTGAATACCTGTTCCGTGCAGACCGTTTTGCTCTCAAGAACACGCTCTTTGCACACTAACTCAATAACCCTTCTTTCTTCTTCACTGGCACAATTTCATACCGGGTCCGCAGACTCGACATCGATGAGGCGTTCGTGGCTTTTCTCCTTTTCCATGAGCGCCTCATTATTTTTCACAAGTGTGTTGCCGCACGTTTTCCCTGGTTCATCCCGTTTGCCGGGGAGATGGCGACCAAGATACTTTTTCAGGACTTTAGTCCCAACTTTACCAACCCCAAACCGTGTAATAGGATATTTTTTAACTTGCCGGCGGGCTGACCGATGCCCCTGATTTCATTAGAGGAGCTGGGCATGAGCGACTTCAAGACCTCATTTCTGGACAAACTTGCCAACAAAGCAGCATCGAGCCGGAAACGAATCGTGCTGCCAGAATCTGACGATGAGCGCATCTTAAAAGCTGCCGCAGACATCCTCCAGAAGGGCGTCGCTGACTTGGTTCTGCTGGGAGACCAGGACACCGTCCAGGCTAGAGCCTCCGCGCTCGGGTTGGATCTCTCCGCGGCCGAAATCGTCTCCCTCCACGATAGCGAAAAACTGGCCCGTTACACCGCCAAACTGGTGGAACTGCGAGCACACAAGGGCATGGACGAAGCCAAGGCAAAGGAAACTTTGAAAGATATTTCTTTCTTTGGCACCATGATGATTGCCTGCGGCGATGCTGACGGAATGGTCTCTGGAGCGGCTCACACCACCGCCCACACCATTCGACCCGCGCTGCAAGTCATTAAGACCCAGCCGGGGGTGAAACTGGTTTCGGGAGCTTTCCTCATGGTTTTCGATGACCACTGTGACGTGTATTCGGATTGCGCGGTCACGATTTCCCCCAATGCTGAGCAGCTGGCGGATATTGCGGTAGTGTCAGCGAAAACCGCAGCTCAGTTCGGGTTAGAGCCAAAAGTTGCCATGTTGTCCTATTCCACGATTGACTCCGGCTCTGGTCCACTGGTTGACCTGGTCAGGGATGCCACCGCGAAAGCCCAGGCAGCCGCCCCGGAAGTAGCTATTGACGGTCCGCTCCAGTTCGATGCCGCGGTAGTCGAGTCCGTGGCTGCCCAGAAAGCTCCCCAATCCCCCGTAGCCGGACATGCCAACACGTTCATCTTCCCCGATTTGAACGCCGGAAACATTACCTACAAAGCAGTGCAGCGCACCAGTGGCGCACTGGCGGTAGGACCCATCTTGCAAGGGTTAAACGCCCCGGTCAACGACTTGTCGCGCGGAGCCACCGTGGACGACATCATCAACACCATCATAATTACCGCTATCCAAGCCCAAGGTTAGGCTCCCGAGGGAAGTCCCCCACGGTCGCCCTTGTGAACAGAAGAAGGAACAAGCACTATGCGCCATCAAACCATCTTTGTAATTAACTCCGGATCTTCCTCACTGAAGTACCAGCTAATCGAACCTGTCAGCGGTGACGTCCTGGCCAAGGGCCAAGCGGAACGCATCGGCACCGATCGGGGGGAAGTTACCCACGAAGTCCACGCGGACAAGTTCAGCGAAGCTCTCCCTCTTCCGACCCACAAGGAAGCCCTGACCAGGATTATCGAGATGTTCGCGACACACGGACCTGACTTGCAGCACGTGGATTTGTCCGGTTTTGGCCACCGTATCGTCCAGGGTGGCTGGCATTTCAAGGGACCGGCCATCGTGAACGATGAGGTGCGAGCCAAGATTGAGGAACTGTGTGACTTGGCGCCGCTGCATAACCCCGCGCACCTCATTGGCATCGACACCGCTATGGAGCTGTGGCCTGACCTGCCACACGTGGCCGTTTTTGATACCGCCTACTTTGCCGGCCTGCCCGAGAAAGCCCGTAGCTACGCCCTCAATAAGCAGGTCGCGCATGACTACCACATCCGCCGCTACGGTGCCCACGGGACTTCTCATGAATTCGTAGCCAACAAGGTCTGCGACTACCTGGGCGATGACACCGTGAAACAAATCACCCTGCATCTGGGAAATGGCGCGTCCGCCTGCGCGGAACTTGGCCGGCTACCGATGGACACCTCGATGGGGTTGACGCCCCTGGAAGGCTTGGTCATGGGCACCCGTACCGGCGACATCGACCCGGCTGTGGTGTTCCACCTGCTACGCAAAGGAATGAGCGTAGATGACATTGACACCCTGTTCAACAAGGAATCCGGCATGAAAGGCATGTGCGGAGACAACGATATGCGTGATGTCTGGAAACGCCGTGACGAGGGCGACTCCGACGCTCTGCTGGCTCTGCAGACTTATCAGCAGCGCTTACTGAAGTACATCGGCGCCTACACTTTTGAGCTAGGCGGCTTGGACGTGCTGACTTTCACCGCCGGGATTGGCGAAAACGATGACCGCATCCGGCGGCGCTTGTGCGAAAAACTCGAGTTCATCGGGGTCAAGATTGACCGCGAACGGAATGAAAATCGTGACCGTTCCAAAGCTATCTGGCGTATCTCTAGCGATGATTCAAAAGTGCTGGTGCTGGTCGTACCCACCAACGAGGAGCTGGCGATTGCCCGCCAAGTCGTACGTCTGATTTAACTTCTTTAGTTAAAATCGCTTAACTGTCAATATACTGAATAGCATGAGTGAGGTTAATAGGGTCGATAAGGAACGCGCAGCTCTGAGTGAACAGCTGGTTTACGAGTTTCACCGCTTGGTGTTTTCTGCCAACAATTTGATTGCCAATATCTCAGCCGACTTGGGAATGCACGGCAAGGATGGCGATGGCCTGCTATTGATTTGGCGTTCCGAGATAGCCGGAAAGCCCCTGTCCCCCTCGGAACTCGCCGATGGCTTGCACATTACTCGCGCTGCCGCCAGCTATCTAGTGGACCGCTTGGTCAACCTGGGATACATCAGCAGGCAGACTGACCCGGAGGATCGCCGCCGTGCCGTGCTGCGCATCGCGGAATCTGGAGACATGCTGGGTCATAATTTTGTCGGTTCCGTGAACGAGGATCTCAGTGGCGTTTTTGCCAACCGTTCTAACGAGGAAATCAAGCAGTTCTCGGAAATGCTGGCGGAATTCATCGACCAGATTGATGATTCCCACCACACAAAAACCTCACAATCGGGTACCTCAGAGGCTCCAGACCCCCAGTGAAACCGGCCTTTGTCGCCGTATCTATCAAAACGCGCTTAAAATTTGATTAAGTTTCTTAACTATCAATATAATTAATTTCATGACATTGACTAATACCCTCGATGAATCCGAGACTGCCACACCACACAGTGAGGCAAAATCGCAAAATGGCAACGAAAATCCCCACGATTTGGCTTCGATTAAATACACCGCGCCAGAGCACTGGGGATTAATTCTGGCACTGTACCTGGCAGGAATTTTCATGGGTGCTCTGGACATGGGCATCGTGAATCCAGCGCGTACCGTCATTCAAAACAGCTTGGGGGTCGACGACCAGGCAGGTGTCTGGGTCTTTACGATTTATACTCTGGCCTACGCCATCACCATCCCCGTTATCGGCAAACTGGCCGACGTGTTGGGGCGCAAGCCAGTATATGTGCTGGCTATCGCCCTGTTCGGGATTGGTTCACTAGGGTGTGGGCTCGCCCAAGACTTTCAATCGTTCGGCTTGCTGCTGGCCTCCCGCGTGGTGCAAGCCGTGGGCGGCGGCGGCATGATGCCGGTCGCCACCGCCGCTGCCGGTACCATCGCTCCTCCGGCAAAGCGAGGGATGGCTCTGGGCATGGTCGGCATGGTCTACGGCGTGGCCTCAGTTATCGGGGGTTCAGCCGGTTCGCTGATTATGGATATTGCTGGTACCGAAAACTGGCAGTGGATTTTTTACATCAACGTGCCGATTGCCCTGGCCGTAGTAGTTTTGGGAGCACTATTCTTAGATCGCGAACGCACCGAAGAGGGCCGCCGCTTAGACATACCTGGCACCGTCTTAATCGTGGTCACCATCACCGCCCTCTTGTGGATGTTCCAACACTTGGATTTCACGGATATCAGCAGTTCATTCCAGGATGCCAACGTCCGAGTTTCCCTGCTGATTTTTGCGATTTCAGGCGTAGTTTTTTGGGTTACCGAGCATCGCGTCCACGACCCCTTAATTAACTTCGATTATTTCGCGAATATCCCGGTCGGGGTCACTTTGCTCCTCGGCATGGTGGCTGGCACTTTGATGATGACCGTCATGTTCATTCCCCAGTTTGCTGAAAACTCTATGCGCATGGCTACCGGCGATGGGGGGTATCCCACAATCATCATCGGTCTGGCTTCTGGACTTGGAGCACCAATATCTGGAAGACTAACTGACAAGCGCGGTCCGCGAGCGGTACTTGGTCTGGGTGTCACTATTTGTGCTTTATCCGGTTTATTGCTGATTTTCTGGGCCTCTCCGCATCCTGGAATCATCTCCACTTCCGTATCCATCTTTTTTATGGGCTTCGGGCTGGGATTCCTGATGGGCGCACCCCTGACCTACCTGATTTTGCACCTGGTGCCCAGCCGTGACGCGAACACAGGTCAGGCAACTCTGTCTTTGACTAGGTCCCTGGCTACCACCCTAGCTCCGGCGATCATGGTCGGACTACTCGCCACCGCTATGGGCGGCCTGTCCGGGAAAGTCATGGAAGTCATGCCAAAACCGGATATGTCCGCCATGTCCGCCGCGATGCCCGCAACCCCCGGCGGAATGTCAACTGCTGGGGATCAAGACTCTGGCATGGGCCAAATGCCGCCCGTAAACACCGGCGATGGTTCTCAGCCCTCTGTCCCGCCCCAGGACACAATTGACCCCGGATTTTCCATGGCCAATGTACCTGACGAGTTGATGAACCGCCTCAAGAGCGCGGACGTCACCAACATTGTGGAGCGGTCCAAGGAACTGGCAAACTACACGTTCGACGAGCAAGGCAACACCATGAAGGAACAGATGGGCTTCGTGCCGCCAGCCCTGGAGCAAGCTCGCCAGGATTACCTTCAGGACATCGACGCTCACGCGGACACTATCGAATCTACGTTCCAGCTGGAGCTCAATAAGGGATTTATCCGCTTGTTCTGGTTCTATACCATAGTGTCGTTGTTCGGCGTGCTGTTGCTGTTTGGGGTTCCTTCCAAAAAGACTCTCGACGCCCACATTATGAAGACCGCGCAATCCGCAGCGGAAAACTCAATCTAGGACTGCAAACCAGCCGGGCGCCCCGAATCCTCGGAGCGCCCGGTTTTTGGCTCGTCACCCTCGCGGAATCCGGCTCAAATTCAGGAACTAATACAACTCAAGCGCAGGCGGCGCCCCGATTGCGTCCAGCCGTGCCGCCAAGGTTTCCTTAGCGTCGCCTTGGAAAATCAGCACCCGGTCCGGTTCGGTCTCAGCCCGGGCATACAGCGGGTTTTCCACCCCGGCATAGCCAGGTTTCAGGTCGAAGTTAAAGATGACCACGTGGGCGCAGTCCCCCACGTTCAGCACGGGCATCCCGTAGATTGGGGTGCCTTCAGCGGTATTGGCCGCCGGGTTCATCACGTCGTTAGCGCCAACGACTACGGTCAAATCCGCGGTCGCGAAGTCATCGTTGATGTCCTTCATTTCCCGCAGCTTTTCGTAGTCCACATCAACCTCGGCCAGCAATACGTTCATGTGTCCGGGCATACGTCCCGCCACCGGGTGAATTGCGAAGTCCACGTTCTTTCCGGCCTTTTCCAGGTAGTCCAACAGGCGTTTGACCTGGGCTTGGGCTTGAGACAGAGCCATGCCGTAGCCGGGCACCAAGATGACACGCTGGGCATTCTCTACCCAGTCGGCGAAGGTGGTTTCCGGGTCCGCGGCAGGTGCTGCGGGTGCAGGTGCGCTGGCAGAAGCGGTGTCGCTAGTTTCGGGCTTGCTCTCACCGGCCGAGTCGTCCGGTTTTTCCGATTCAGATTCAGTTGACGTTGTGGGAGTGTCGGCGGCAGCAGCGGTGCTGACGGAAGTCTTGCCCAGCAAAATATCCATTAGATGACGATTCATCGCCCGGCACATGATCTGGGTCAACAGCAGACCGGAAGCCCCCACAATGGCTCCGATAGCCACCAACAGCAGATCAGAGATGGCCAAGCCGGCGATGGCTCCCGCCACCCCGGACAGGGAGTTCAGCAGGGAAATCGTGATGGGCATGTCGGCTCCGCCCACCCGCACCGCCAGCAGGTAGCCAAACAGGTTGGCGGCCACAATCTGGAAGATAAGCAACACTGTCTGCGCCACACCCGGACTGCTGAACGGCGGAAAAGTGTAAGCTAGGGCGGCACCCAGGCTAATGACCAGGCTCAAGCCCACCCACACGGAGTGCGCGGGGAGCACTTTCGGGTGCTGATCCAGGATTTGATGCAGTTTACCTGCCGCAATCAAGGAGCCAAAGAAGGTAGCACCACCAACAGCAACCGCTAAACCAGCTGTGAACTGGGCAAAAGCATTGTTATCAGCATGTCCGGTCAACGCTAGGGCTCCGGCGAGCATCGAGGCCATGCCACCCAATCCATTGAGCAGAGCCACGGTTTGCGGCATCCGAATCATCTTGGTATTACGCCAGATGATGACCCCGAATAACGCCCCGACCAGCATCGCTATGTAGAGTTCGACAGCGCTGAGGATTCCGAAGTTCCACAGTGTCGCCACGATAGCCAAAGCCATCGCCAAAGCGCCCAGAAGGTTGCCGCGTACCGCCGTCTGCACCCTTGACAACATGTTTAATCCGACCAGTACCAGTATCACCAGCACTACCGAGACGGCATAGTAGAGGAGACTATTTGGGCCTTGCGCCCCAACCAGATTCAAGGTGTTAGCCATGATTACTCCCCCTCTCCAGCCTGAGTGCCCCCACCGACGACGGGCTTGTGTTTCTTATCGAACATCCGCAGCATCCGGTCAGTGACCCCAAACCCGCCGACAATATTCACCATCGCCAGCGCGACCGCCAGCAAGCCCAGCGCTTTTGACCCCAGACTCACCGCTAACGCGGCCGCACTCAGACACCCCAGCACGGTCACGCCGGAAAAGGCGTTCATCCCGCTCATCAACGGGGTGTGCAAAAGGCTGGGAACATGGCTGATGATTTTATAGCCGACCAGGGTAAACACCACCAGCACGACCAATAACACGCCTTGGAATGGAGTCATCGATTTTCTCCTTGGGTTACGGTTTTGTTAGGAATTTCATAAAAATATTGCCAAGCGGGGTGGCGAATATATCCGCCACCGCCCCGAGGCACCGATTAGGGCGACCTCACCGTTGACCGGCCGGCCGCCCTAATCGTCGCGTTCTAGGGTCAGTTTAGGCCAGGCCCATTGCCTCGCGCGCACCAACGTGAACGATTTCGCCGTCGATAGTCGTGAGGGTCTTGGCGATGATTTCATCGCTGCGATCCAGGACGATTTGGCCGTCCTTGACCAGGAAGTCCACGAAGTTGGCAATGTTCTTGGCGAACATGAAGGTCGAGCTCTTCGGCAGCATACCGGGGATGTTCTTGATCCCCACCAGGGTGACATGGTGCTTGACTTCCACCTTGCCCGGAGGCGTGATTTCGCAGTTGCCGCCTTGGTCAATGGAAATATCCACGATGACCGAACCGGGCTTCATAGATTTCACCATATCTTCGGTAATGAGTCGTGGAGCCAAATGGCCCGGTACCAGCGCCGAAGCAAAGATAATGTCCATGTCAGGAACGACCTTAGCCAGAGCGGCACGCTCTTTGACCAGCTCATCTTCCGGCAGGGCCTGGGCATAGCCGCCTTCACCAATAGCTTTCTCAGGATCCACCCCGAGTTCAACCGGCTTGGCGCCCAGGGAAGTGGCCTGCTCGGAGGCCATCGGGCGAATGTCGGCAGCGTGCACCACGGCACCCAGACGCTTCGCGGTAGCCAGGGCTTGCAAACCGCCCACGCCTACCCCGACGACCAGCACCTTCAGCGGGTCAATACGTCCGATAGCGCTGTGAATCAACGGCATAAAGGACGGCTGGTAGTTCGCCGCCAACAGGATGCCTTTATACCCGGCACACGTACTCATCGAAGTCAGGGCGTCCAAGTTTTGTGCCCGAGAAATACGCGGCACACCGTCCAAAGTCAGCGAAATAACACCCTGCGCCGCCATCTCCTTGACCATCTCGTGGTTGGGTGGAGCAGCCGGGTGAATAAACGTAATTAAGTATTGACCTTTATGCATCATCGAAACTTCGGAGCGACCCTTGGCCTCGTTGAACAGCGGTTCCTTGACTTTCAAAATCAGGTCCGCCCGCTGGTAGATTTCTTCGGGATCGCTAACCATCTCAGCTCCGGCCGAAACATACTCCGGGTCGTGGAAGAATGAGCCTTCCCCAGCACCGGTTTCGACCAGGACGGTTAAGCCCTTCCCGACCATATCTGCCACCGTTTCCGGGGTAGCTGCCACGCGGTCTTCACCGCTCATAATTTCCTTGGGTACACCAATAATCATCGTAAAAAACCCTCCGCGAATACTTCGTTGTACGCACAGCTCATAGGTTCATGAGTTGGACGATAAAAAGTGTATCGCATGGAAGTTGTTTTTATCCGTGTATTTAGCCACAGATTTAATACAGGAGTGCATTCACGTTCTGGGTGCATTTTCACCACTAATCACCCGTATAGCGTTACAACCTGCACCTATAGAACGGGCACCCCGAAGAGTAACTCCCCTGAGGCGCCCGCCATCTAACAAATCGCTAATAACTACTTCTTTGGCGGTACTTTGAGGGTGAGTACCACTTTGTCCAACCCCTCAAAGAAATTGTTGCCTTTGTCGTCCACCACGATGAAAGCCGGGAAGTCCTCGACTTCAATCTTCCACACGGCTTCCATGCCCAGCTCAGGGTATTCCAGAACCTCGACCTTCTTAATGGAATGAGCGGCCAGCTCCGCGGCGGGACCGCCGATAGAACCGAGGTAAAAACCACCGTGTTTGCGGCAGGCATCAGTGACGACCTGTCCACGATTGCCCTTGGCCAGCATAATCATCGACCCGCCGTGGGCTTGGAACAGGTCCACATAGGGGTCCATACGCGAAGCCGTGGTCGGCCCGAACGACCCGGAGGGCATTCCCTCGGGGGTTTTCGCCGGACCCGCGTAATACACCGGGTGGTCTTTGAAGTATTGGGGCAGGTCGCCCTCCTGTTCCAGCCGGTCGCGGAGCTTCGCGTGGGCGATGTCACGAGCCACGATGAGGGTTCCGGTCAGGGAAAGCCGTGTCTTGATGGGGTACTTGGTGAGTTCAGCAAGGACATCCTTCATCGGGCGGTTCAAGTCAATCTTTACCGCTTCGTCCCCGCCAAGTTCCGCGGTCGTGGGGTCAGGCATGAAACGTCCCGGATCGGTGTCCAAGGCTTCGATGAACACCCCGTCCTTGTTAATCTTTGCCACGCACTGCCGGTCGGCTGAGCAGGACACGGCGATGGCCACCGGCAGGGAGGCGCCGTGGCGCGGCAGGCGCACCACCCGCACGTCGTGGCAGAAGTATTTGCCGCCGAACTGGGCGCCGATGCCCATGTGGCGGGTCATATCCAGGACTTGTTCCTCCATCTCGAGGTCACGGAACCCTTGCGCCTGTTCGCCGCCGTGGGTGGGCAAGCCATCCAGGTAGTGTGCCGAAGCGTACTTCGCAGTCTTGAGCGTGTACTCCGCGGAAGTGCCACCGATGACGATTGCCAAGTGATAAGGCGGGCAGGCAGCCGTGCCGAGGGACCGAATCTTTTCCTCCAGGAACTGCATCATGTGTTCAGGGTCAAGGATCGCCTTGGTCATCTGGTAGAGGTAGGACTTGTTGGCTGAACCGCCGCCCTTGGCCATAAACAGGAAACGGTATTCCGCTTCGTGTCCCGGGGCGGTCTCGGCATACAGCTCCACCTGCGCCGGAAGGTTGCACCCGGTGTTCTTTTCCTCGTACATAGACAGGGGGCTGTTTTGGGAATACCGCAGGTTCAGTTTCGTGTAGGCGTTGTAAACCCCGCGGGACAGCGCTGCTTCGTCCGGGCCGGGAGTCAACACGTGTTGGCCGCGCTCACCTTTGATAATGGCGGTGCCCGTGTCCTGGCACATGGGCAGGACTCCCGCTGCCGCAATGTTGGCGTTACGCAACAGGTCCATCGCGACGAATTTGTCGTTGCCCGATGCCTCCGGGTCGTCGAGAATCTTGCGCAACTGCTCCAGGTGAGCGGTACGCAGGTAGTGGGAAATGTCGTGGAAAGCCGTTTCTGCCAGCAGGGTCAACGCCTCCGGTTCGACCTTCAGGAATTTCGTCCCGTCCGGCCCCTCGACTTCGCTAACCCCCTCGCTGGTCAGTTTGCGGTATGTATAAGTGTCCTCGCCGTGCGGCAGGATATCAGCATAGAAAAAATCGGCCACTGTTGCCCCTTTGCTCTGGTGTTTTTGTGCGGTTTGATTCTAACGCCCCGGCTCCATCGTCCTCCCCGGAAGGCTTTAAACCAGAGAATTCCAGCTCATCAGGCCTCAGAGCTATGTTTTGATTTTCGCAAGCCCGACTAAAGAAAAAACGTTCCCGAACCTCGGCCTCGGAATTACTTGAGCCTCCACTTCGTTCCGGCTCAGTACTTCACTCGTCCTGCGTCGCTTTCCCCGGGTTGCGTTTTCGACGATTCGGTACGTTCCCCAACCACGACAAGATTGCGGAATTACGAACAGCCAGCAATTATGCCAGTTTTACCGCAATAAAACCATCGTTATTGCCACAAATCCTGTGATAAAATCCTATTAATTGCCAAATTAATGGCTTTCAACGCACCCAAGGAGGGCAAGGATGGAACGCGACGCCATGCAGCAGCTCGTGGCTTGGCGGGACAACCCAGCCCGAAAACCCCTAATTGTCCAGGGTGCCCGCCAGGTCGGTAAGACCTGGTTGATAAACGAGTTTGGACGCATACATTTCCGCGATGTCGCCTACTTTCACCTGCTCTATGACGAAACTGCCAGCAGCATTTTCAACGACCGACTTGACCCGACGCGAATCATGGATGCGCTGAGCCTTTTGAGTGGTAAACGGGTTGGCACCCCGGACACCCTGATTTTTCTCGATGAAATCCAGACCACACCCCGGGCTTTGACTGCCCTGAAATTCTTCCAGGAAGAACACCCCGAAGTTCCTGTCATTGCGGCAGGGTCTCTGCTTGGTGTGTCGATGCATCAGGGCGTGTCTTGGCCGGTGGGTAAGGTTGATTACCTGAACATTCACCCGCTCACTTTCCGCGAATTCCTGCAAGCCTCGGGCGAGGGCCCGATGGTAGGCGCCCTGGACGCCGATGATTGGGCGTTAATTTCCCCTCTACAAGCCAAATTTATGGATTACCTGCGCCGGTATTTTTTCCTGGGCGGCATGCCCGAAGTCGTCCAAACCTTCCTTAACACCGGGGATTACACGGCGGCGCGCAACCTGCAGCTCAAGTTATTGCGCGATTACCGGGAGGATTTTTCCACCCACGCGGGCTCACACTTGGCCGAACGCATCCGGCTGATTTGGGATTCTATCCCCGCCCAACTTGCCCGCGAGAACAAGAAATTCGTGTACTCTGCGGTGCGTACTGGGGCTCGCGCCCGCGGTTACGAGGAAGCCATCCAGTGGCTCACCGATGCCGGGCTGTTGCTGCGGGTAAACCGCGTCAAGGCCGGGAAACTGCCACTGAGTGGATACACCGACCGTGATGCCTTCAAACTGTTCGTCTTTGACACCGGTTTACTCGGCGCCTTAAGCGGCCTGGACGGTGAAACCGTCTTGAAGGAAAACCAGCTTTTCACCGAGTTCAAGGGTGCGCTGCTGGAAAACTTCGTCTGCCAAGAGCTCACCGCCAACGGCTGGGAGCCGCGCTATTGGTCAGCCGAAGCCTCCAGTGGCGAGGTTGATTTTGTCCTGCAACACGGCGGCAAAGTCATCCCGCTCGAGGTGAAATCCTCACACAAGCAAAAGGCTCGCTCCCTGGGCGCGTTCATGAAACGCTACGATTTGCCCCTCGGCGTGCGCGTTTCACCTGCCGAATTCGGGCACGGTGAAAGCACCCTCAACTTGCCGCTTTACGGCCTGTCTCGCCTTGGTTCCGCACACGAGACTATTGAAACCAAACCAACAATCTAACGACGCAACATGTTGTCTCCTTCACAACAACTGGCGCACACCGACAGGCTAACTAATAACAGGAGATAACGTCTTAAAACCACGAATTTTTCGAACAGGTGGGACGAATTCTCCTAAGTTACGTTCAGGCACCACCAGGCCGCGAGCTACCCGGGCTAAAATCGAAGCATGACGGAATTGTTTGCGGATTGGCGCCGGCCCACTTTTATCACCTCGGTGAATCCGGGGATGCTGGGCTATGAACGGCTCATCCGCGATATGCATCCGCGAGTCGAACTGGTCGAGATTCGTTTGGACGGGGCGTGGCTGTCCCGCGGATCTTTCCAAGGCACGAAACATGACTTTGCCGAAGTCGCAAACCTCCTCCGGCAGGCTCGTGAACAGGTCAAACGGCCTATCTTGGCGACTTTCCGAACCGAGGGAGGACCCGTCTCGATTACCGCGGAAGTTTATGAACGCCTCGTGGCGCAGGCCGCGAAGTGCGCCGACTGGGTGGATGTCGAGTCGAATTATCCTTTCATTGGCATGACCGCGGAACAAGCCGCCGCCGCGTCCGAGAATCCCCACACGCAAGAGGACAATGAGAAACGCGTGGTAGGCCTGTTGCGCAACGTTCACGCCAACGGTACGGGCGTCATCCTGTCCCGTCACTGTTGGGAGCCTTCCCCTAACAGCGAGAGGGAAGTCAGCGACCTGCTCATTTATCAGCTCAATTTGGGAGCGGACGTGTCTAAGGCGGCTTTTTCTCCGCAAACCCCCCAACAACTGGCAAATCTCCAGCAGGGCGGCAAGACCACTTTCCTGCTGGCCCACAGACCAACGATTTTGATTGGGATGGGCGAACTGGGCCAGCCCACCCGTTTAGCAGGTCCGCAGATGGGCAACTGGGGTACTTTTGTCACGGTGGGTGGTCCCCAGTCTGCGCCGGGGCAGCTGCCATTGGCGCAGTTGGAACTGCGCTATCCGGCGTCCGGTTTTTAGGTCGCACTCCCGGGTACTTTTCCTGAACAGCGAACCGAGGCTTCAGCGAAATATGGCGTAAGGTCGCAAATTGCGTGGACCTGCCCGTCCGGGAACATAGAACGGGTCAGAATTCGGGGTTTAGTTCGCGCATCCGGTTTTCCAAATCGATGAGTTTCGCAAAAACTTCCGGCTTTTCCGGCGAGTCGGAGTCGAGACGGCGCAATTGGGCTTTCAGGCTGGCGATTTTGGCGTTCAACCCCTTGCGTTCCATGGATTCCACCGCGTTTTGCACCCAAGACTCTGCCGCGGACTGGGTTTCCTGGGCTGACTGACCTGTTTCATACAGGGGAGCCGGACGGGTCGCTAGATTCGTCAACGCCCCTACCAGGACGGGACCAGCCTGGGCTTTCACCGCCGCAGCCCACCGGTTCAGAGCCAAGTTTCCCGGATTTGGTTCACCCGCCGCTTGGGCGACCTCAGCCAGGCGCTGATATTCCTCGGCGCCTCCAATCGCGGCAATGACTTCAAAGATGGCACGCAAAGTGGGTTGGGTGAAACTCTGCGGATCCAACGCATCAAAAGCGGTCTGGGCAGCTAAACCCGGAAACTGCAAAGCTGCAATCAACACATCGCGTTCCACCCGCCAAATCGGATCGGTATCCACCGCCGGGTCCAGCCGAGTTTGCGGAAAAATCTGGGTCGAGCCCGCCGCGGGGGCACCGGCCAGGTTTGCGGGATTGATGCCGTTTCCACTACCGTGTGAAGCGTTCCCCGGTCCCCCCGGTCCCGGACGTGACGGCCGGTCAGAGCTGGCACCAGCGCGCTGTTGGGCACGAATCTGTTTCCAAGCCTCATTGACCGCGTACCAGGTGTCCCTAACGTTAGCTCCCAACCAGCCGCTCAGTTGCTTCACGTATTCGGTTCGCAATGCCTTGTCGCGAATTTCCGCCACCACTGGGGCTGCCGAGCGCATAGCTTCGATGCGGGCTGCGGGGCTTTCCAAGTCATATTTAGAGATGATGGTTTTCAACACGAAATCAAATAGGGGTCGACGACTCTCAATCAGGTCGCGAACCGCTCCGGGACCGCGCTGCATCCGCAAATCGCAGGGATCCAAACCATCGTCAGCAACTGCCACAAAAGCCTGGGAAGCAAAATCCTGATCGGTGCGGAAAGCCTTGAGAGCTGCGGCTTGTCCGGCGGCGTCACCATCAAAAGTGAAGATGACCTCTCCACCACGCGGAGGCAGGCCACCAGGCAGCTTTAGAGAGGAGGCACTGTCCGCGGAAGTTCCAATGAACCGGCGAATCTGTTTCGCGTGTTCGTCTGTAAAAGCGGTACCGCAGGTCGCGACCGCAGTGGTGATGCCGGACAAATGCGCCGCCATCACGTCGGTGTAGCCCTCCACGATAACGCAACGCCGCTCTTTACCGATGTTCGGCCGCGCCAAATCCAGACCGTAGAGCACCGAGGACTTGTGATAAATCGGAGATTCAGGGGTGTTGATGTATTTCGGGACTTGCGGATCTGAATCGTCTAAACGCCGCCCGCCGAAACCCAGTATGGCTCCGGTCGCATCTTTGATAGGCCACATAACTCGGTCCCGAAACACGTCATAGATGCCGCGTTGCCCCCGTTTGCCCAGACCGACCGTCACGATTTCCTGATCGGTGAAGCCTTTCGAACGAAGGTAATCGGTGAGGTTGTTCCATCCGGGTGGGGCGTAGCCCATGCCAAAACGGGCGGCGTCTTGAGAGGTGAAAGCTCGTCCTTCGATGAAATTTCGCGCCGTACCTGCCCCCGGCGACACGAGTTGGGATACAAAAAAGTCCTGTGCGACCCGGTTGCATTCCAGCAAACGTTGCCGTGTTCCCGGCTCCACGTGCTCTTTCGTGATGGCCGCGCCCTCTACGTAATGCATCGTGATTCCGGCTTTTGCGGCTAAAAATTCGACAGCTTCGGGGAAAGTCAGCCCTTCGATGCGCTGCACAAAGTCGATGGTGTCCCCACCCTCACCACAACCGAAGCAGTGCCACATATTGCGCACCGGTGTCACGCTAAAAGACGCCGTTTTTTCGTCATGGAACGGGCACAAGCCCATCAGTGAGCTACCTTTGCGCGCTAGGCTCACATAGTCGCTGACCACCGACTCAATGGGGATAGCTTCGCGTACCTTTTGCAGGTCGTCAGGGTCGAACTTGGAAGCCATGCAATCATACTAGCCTAAGTTTTGGGTCAGACGGGTTGGGTAATCATCCCCACTAAACGGGCATGCCAGGCGGCTGCCGACAGGTCGGTCAAGCTCGCTACCTGGTCTATTACTGCCCGGAGGCGCCCGGCGTCTCGACCCAGATGATGTTCTTCCGCGCGCAGCCACTCAGCTCGGTAAGGCTCCTGCAAGACCCTCTGCCCGGTGGCTTCCTGCTCCAGTAGTGCCCACACCAGGTCAGAGAGCATTTGTTGTTGAGTTAAGTGGTCATGAGTGGTTTCGCGGGGTGCCATGACGTAATACACGGCGATGCCTTTGAGTAACAGGATTTCCGCTTGGGTTTCGAGGGGGACGATTACGTCCGCGTCATAGCGAGCCAGAGGACGTTCTCCGTATCGTTGGCAGGTAGCATCGTGACAGGCTAACACGAAGCGCCCGATGAGCTGGGACGTCAGGTCTTTCAAAGCGGCTTGGGAACGGTAATCCGCCACCGGTTCGGTCAGCCAGAAAGGCATTTGCCGCAACCTTTCGTGGGCGGCCGCCAAATCGTCCGCACCGAACTTGCCAGGACCGAAAGAACTCGCGTACCAACGCCTCGTGATGTCAACCACGTCAACAAAAGTTCTTTCGTTTTCCAAGTCTCCCAAGCTGGCTGACCCGAGGGCCACCGCGTCCTCAACATCGTGGACTGAGTAGCCAATGTCGTCGGCGAGGTCCATAACTTGGGCCTCAATGCAACGATGATTCTCGGGGGCGCCGGCGCGCAGCCACTGGAAAACGTCCCGGTCCTCGGCATAGACCCCAAACTTAGGAGAATCGGCGCCATGAGGTCCCTCACCGCGTAGCCAAGGGTATTTCGCGATGGCATCGAGAGTGGCGCGGGTTAGGTTCAACCCCACCCACTGACCTTGGGGACTGACAACTTTCGGCTCCAGGCGGGTCACCAGGCGCAACGTCTGGGCGTTACCCTCAAACCCGCCAATATCCTTGGCTAAATCATTGAGCACCCGCTCCCCGGAATGTCCGAAGGGCGGATGCCCTAAGTCGTGAGCCAGGCAAGCCGCATCAACCACGTCCGGGTCGCACCCCAGGCCCTTGCCAAGTTCGCGCCCTACCTGGGCCACTTCCAGGGAATGAGTCAGGCGCGTCCGGGAAAAATCGTTGGCAATGGGTCCCAAAACCTGAGTTTTTTCACCGAGCCGGCGCAGCGCGGAGGAATGGAGTATCCGTGCCCGGTCGCGCTCAAAATCGGTGCGTTCCCCGCGCTTGTGCGTCTCGGTCACGAAACGTTCATGCACGTCCGCCGGATAAACCCCAATCTCATTCACACTTACACCTTACCGACCCAATCCAGGTTTCACCATATAACACCTACATTTGCCGGTGTTTGCATACCTACATTTGTCGGTGTTCTTACAAAAACCGTCTGATGCAAACTGAGTATGGAGGTTTGTAAAATACCCCCATACAGAACAGGTTTCAAAATCTGGGTAAGGAGAAAATGCCATGAAAACGAGTGCTTTTTTTGACTCCCGTTCAGGCAATGGTCAAGGCGATATCCTGGCTCAGACATGGACTAAGGGCCTACGGCTACCACCAGGACAGATTCAGGGTTTGATTACCGCCTATTGTCTAGGACCAACAGTATGTCCGAATTGGATTAATTCAGCCCGCCCAGCGTAAGAGACAGTCATGTTGGATTTTCTTGACATAGCCGATTTGCTTGGCTGGCATGATGTAGACGTGATGGAATCCGTTGAAACCAGCGAATTCCCTACTATCTACCCGGTAATGGATATCGCCATGGATTCGGATTGGCCTTATGCTGACATGACTCGGCCTATTACCCGCGAAAACCAACTCAAGGAATACTTGGATTCTCGTCTGGAGCCCCTGCGGTCAAATTTTTCCTGGCGGGAGGCCTTCACCACGCTCAGTAACCTTGGGGTCTACACTTGGAAACTAAGACGTTACCTCCAGAACACTGATGCGATTAATTTCGACACCGTCACAGAGATCATGCGAGCGCACGTCGATAATTTCCTAAACCACAAGAATCAATCCGTGGGCCAGCCGGGTGGATTCACCCTGCCAAAATATTGCAATGAATACGTTATTAACGACCTTTTTCGAGGCGTTATTGGAATCCCCTTTGGATGGAGTGTAGTTTCCGCAGCGGTCGTAAACTCGCCAAATGTGGAGGTAGATGATTCTCTCGGTCGAGCCCATTATATATTCACGGAAAAACCAAGTTTTCAAATAGATTGCCAAAAACTGCTGCAAGCTATTGAGGCCAGCGGAAAGGACTTATTTCCACCAGAAGCAGCTAATGTGATTTCAGCGCACGATTTCACGGGAATTCCGTATCGGCGCGCCTGGGCAATGCAGCAACGCGGCGAGCTGAATCAAGGCAACCTTATAGAGGAATTTGCTTCCAGACTAGCTGAGCTGCACTCACTGCACGAACATTAGACCCAGCTGGCTAGGCGCCGTAAGGATCCGCCGCGTCTTCCCCCAAGTGAAGTATGCGCGCGGTCGCATCATCGATTTCGCGGGTGTCGAGCCAGCCTTCGGGCAGCTTGACGTGGCGCTGGGCGCGGGAACGCCCATGTTTACCACCCGCCGCTTCGGGATAGGGAGTGTTCGGGTCGAGCGTCTGCACAAGGTCGTGCAGGCGGCTTTCCAGGTCATCTAACGTTTCGACGCGGGTCAGCTCCGCACGGGTAGCTCCGCCCAGGTTAAAACCTCGCAAGTACCATCCCACGTGTTTGCGCATATCCCGCAGGGCCGCCTGTTCGTTGCCGAAGTGATTCACCAGGCCGCGGGCGTGAGCCAGGATAATCGCAACGATTTCACCCAAGGTCGGTCCCGCAGGAATCGGCTGGCCCCACAAAGCTGCCGTGATTTCGCGAAAAATCCAGGGCCGTCCTTGTACAGCGCGGCCAATTTCGATGCCCGCACACCCGGTCTGCGCAAACATTTCCAGCGCGTCCTGGGCGGAAAACACGTCACCGTTACCCAACACGGGAATATCCAACGCGTCGACCAGCTCGGCAATCCGCGACCAGTCAGAATGCCCGGAATAATACTGGTTCGTGGTGCGGGCGTGCAGCGTGAGCGCAGCTGCCCCCGCGTCCTGCGCGGCCCGTCCCGCGTCCAGCAATGTTTCGTGAGTTTCGTCAATCCCGACCCGAATCTTTACAGTGACCGGCACGTCCACGCTGCGCCCAGCTTCATCCGACGCCTCTCGTGCAGCCTGGACCACCTGAGCAATCAGGTCGCCAAAATAGGCAGTTTTCCAGGGTAGAGCCGCTCCCCCGCCCTTGCGGGTAACTTTCGGGACCGGGCAACCAAAATTCAGGTCGATAACGTCGACTAGGTCCCGAACGATGAGTTCACGCGCCGCTCGGGCCAGGTCAACCCCCACCACCCCGTAAAGCTGCAGCACTCGAACGGTTTGCTCGGGACCGGATTGCGCCATAATCCACGAACGCGCCGAGTCCATCAACAGCGCTTTCGCGGTAATCATCTCGTTGACAAACATTCCCTCAACGCCGCGAAGCGCCCCGGATGCCCCGCCCTGGAGGGACGCGGAAGCAAACTCCGGTGGCAGACCTTGACGGGAAAACTCCGCACACAAATCGCGAAACGGTGCGTTCGTCACCCCCGCCATCGGCGCTAATGCAATGGGGGTCGTGAACTCGACCCCGCCAATGTGCAGAGGCGGGTATTTACACTGTGGATGCTGTGGAGCCAAAAATGCCTCCGCCCGGTATTTCAGCCGCGAAAAATCGCCGCACCACTAGCAAATCGGCAAGTGATCGCGCAGGTAGGCGACCAGGTTGTCCCGTCCGATACGCTCTTGGGTCATGGTGTCGCGTTCGCGAACCGTCACGGCTTGGTCCTCCAGGGAATCAAAGTCCACGGTGACGCAGAAGGGCGTGCCGATTTCGTCTTGACGGCGGTAGCGGCGCCCCACGGCCCCGGCATCGTCATATTCCACGTTCCAGTATTTGCGCAGTTCAGCCGCGATATTTTGGGCGATTTCGGGCAGCTCGTCCTTGCGGGACAGCGGCAGGACCGCCACCTTAACCGGGCTGAGGCGCGAATCGAGGCGCAGCACGGTGCGCTTGTCCACCCCACCCTTGGTGTTCGGGGCTTCGTCCTCGGTGTAGGCCTCAATCAGGAAAGCCATCAGGGAGCGGGTCAAACCAGCGGAAGGCTCGATGACGTAGGGAATCCAGCGCTTGTCGTTGGCCTGGTCGTAGTAATCGAGTTTTTGACCGCTGGCGTCCATATGTACGCCCAGGTCGTAGTCGGTACGGTTGGCGATACCCTCCAGCTCGCCCCACTTGGAGTTCTCAAAGCCGAAAGCGTACTCGATATCCACCGTGCGCTTGGAATAGTGCGACAGCTTTTCCTTCGGGTGTTCGTACAACCGCAGGTTTTCCGCCTTAATCCCCAGGTCGGTGTACCACTCAAAGCGGTGGTCGATCCAGTACTGGTGCCATTCTTCGTCGGTGCCGGGTTCCACAAAGAACTCCAGCTCCATCTGTTCAAACTCGCGGGTACGGAAGATGAAGTTGCCCGGAGTGATTTCGTTGCGGAAAGACTTGCCGATTTGGCCGATGCCGAAGGGCGGACGTTTCCGGGCGGTCGTCATCACGTTGGCGAAGTTGATAAAGATGCCTTGGGCGGTTTCCGGGCGCAGGAAGTGCAGGCCAGATTCGTCGTCCACCGGCCCCAGGTAGGTCTTAAGCAGTCCCGAGAAGGCCCGGGGTTCCGTCCACTTCCCCTTGACGCCGCAGTTCGGGCAAGGAACATCTGCCATGCTGACGTCGTCAGGTTTCGCGATGTCGTGTTTCTCGGCGTATTCTTCCTGCAGGTCGTCCTCACGCAAGCGCTTGTGGCAGTTGAGGCATTCGATGAGCGGGTCGGTGAAAGCCTTGAGGTGGCCCGAGGCGTCCCACACCTTCGGCGGCAAAATCACCGAAGAATCCAGGCCCACCACGTCCTCGCGGGAACGCACCATATAGTTCCACCAGGCCTTTTTGATGTTTTCCTTCAGTTCTACGCCCAAGGGGCCGTAGTCCCACGCCGCGCGCGTCCCGCCATAGATGTCACCACATGGGTAAACAAAACCGCGGCGTTTCGCCAAAGAAATTACTGAATCCATCGTTGATGCCACTTGAACTCCTTATTGGTGTTGCTTTTCTGCCGTCCCGCGCTTTTTCCGAGTTTTCAGCGGGAAGGTACCAGCCCTAGTTTAGCTGGCAAACCTCCGGGGACGAATTCGGTGCCGACTCCCGGCCCGCACCACACTTGTGAATCCGAGAATATGAGAGCATTTCGGTTTAAATCCCGAAAAACACTCCCGGAAACCGCTGCAAAAAAATTGGATTCCACACTATAATTGCATTTGCCAAGTAAACACAAAACACACGATGAGGTGGGTTTATGAATCAAACTGCTATGGCTGCCGTCAATCTTAAGGCAGTTTTGCGTACACTCGAGAAGCTCCCGGAGCTCGACCCCAAGTCGAAACAGCTCTTGGAACATGTCCCGCTGACCTTGCAATTCAAGGCAGCGAACGTCGGTTCTGTCCGGCTTAAGCTGGGCAACGGCAAAATTGAGTTCTTCCCCGGTGGAGGTCCGGCTGATATGAGCCTGGGCTTCCCCATGCCGAATATGGTGAACAAGATGTTCGAAGGCAAAGGGATTCCCGTACCGCTCAAGGGCTTCACGAAACTGAAGTACTTGACCGGTACGTTCACCGAGATTACCGACCGGTTGTCCTACTACTTGCGGCCGACCCCACAGCTGCTGCAGGACCCCGAGTTCGCGAGGATTAACTCCCTGCTGACCCTGCACGTGGCGGTCTATGCGATGGCTGAGATTGCCAACGAGGATCCCAAGGGCGTCCAGGTCGCCAAGGGAATGTGCGACGGCACTATCGGATTAAAGATTGAAAACGGTCCGGCTTTGACCATGGTCATCAATGACCATCACGCCCGCATCGTCGATGGTGATGAGCCCAAGGCCGCGGGTCCTCACGGACGTCATGCTTTCATGGTCTTTTCCGATTTGGATACCACCGGTCAGGTCCTGCGCGGCGAGCTCGCGTCCTATCCCGCTATCGGTCGTGAGCTGATTAAGCTGGGCGGCTACGTTCCCCTGTTGGACAACATGAACAAGATCCTCGGCATGGTGCCGTTCTACTTGAGCTAGAAAACGCGCGTGAGGAAGGACAAAACAAAATGATGAAAACTTACGAACACACCAAGAGCCACGAATGGTACGAGCGCGCGGTTGAGGTTATCCCCGGCGGCGTCTATGGGCACTTGGGGCCGGCGGAAGGCTGTTTCATGCCTATCAGTGCCTACCCCCTGTTTGCCTCAAAAGCACAAGGCGCCTACTTCTGGGACGTGGACGGCAACAAGTACGTTGACTTGATGTGCGCCTACGGCCCAATGGTTCTGGGCTACAACGATCCCGATGTGGATAAAGCCGTATCTGAACAGGCCAAAATCCTGAACTGCGCGGTTCAGCCCGGCACTATCATGGTCGATTTGGCCGAGTTGATGGTGGACACGGTCGAAATGGCCGACTGGGCGTTCTTTGCCAAGAACGGTGGGGACGCTACGAACTACGCCTTGATGGTGGCGCGCGCCGCCACTGGACGGGACAAGTTCATCGCCGTCAACGGCGGTTATCACGGCGTGATTGGGTGGACCCAAGGTTGGGGCGCCCCCGGCGTGGGCAAGAAAGAAGTTGAAGATAAACTGCTGGTGGATTGGGGCGACACCGCCGCGGTGGAACGTCTCGCGGCTGAATATAAGGGCGAGATTGCCGCCTTTATCGCCACCCCGTACCACCACCCGGTCTTTGAGGACAGCGTCTTGCCGCCGGCAGGCTACTGGAACAAGATTCGTTCCATCTGTGACCGCGAAGGCATCGTCCTCATCGTTGACGATGTGCGCTGCGGTTGGCGTTTGGATATCAAGGGTTCCGATTACCACTACGGCTTCAAGGCTGATTTGGAGTGCTTCTGCAAGGCTATCGCCAACGGGCACAACATCTCGGCTGTGACCGGCATCGAGTCCCTCAAGGACGCCGCCGCCTCCGTGATGTGCACCGGTTCGTACTGGATGAGCGCTCCGCCGATGGCAGCCGCGATTGCTTGCATCACCAAGATGCGTGAAATCGACGCGGCAAAGATTTGCCACGACAACGGCGTGAAAGTCATCGAGCGCCTGACCGAAGTGGCCAAACATCACGGCTTCGACTACCACTTCAGCGGCGAACCGGCTCTGCTGTTCCACCAGATCAGAGGTCTTGACGGCAAGGCAGACCCGAACCTGCTGCTGCATCAGGCTTACGTGGGTGAATGTGTGAAGCGCGGCGTGTTCATGACAAACCACCACAACCACTTCATGAACACGGCCTTGACCGACAAGGACATCGACTTCATCGCTGACGTAGCGGACGAAGCGATGGGTGTCGTTAAGAACAAGTCTCGTGAGATTCTGGCTCAAGCCTAAGAAAAGGAGGAAAGATGGCTTTATCAGCTAAAGAACACAAGGAACTCGAAGAAATCGCCAATCGGCTGCGTCTGCTCACTCTCGACACGGTGATTTGGGCAGGTGGCGGTCACATCGGTGGCGCTATGAGTTCCATGGACGTACTCACCGTTTTGTATCATCACGAGATGAACTTCAGTGCAGACAAGATGGACGACCCAGATCGTGACCGTTTCGTACTGTCCAAGGGTCATATCGGCGTGGGTATGGGGCCGGTCCTCGCAGACTTGGGGTGCTTCCCCAAGGACTGGTTGCCGACCTATTCGCATATCCTCTCGCACCTAGGTATTCACCTGGACGCCGGCAAGGTACCCGGTCTGGAAGCGTCCACGGGTTCGCTGGGGCACGGGTTGTCCCTCGCGGTGGGCATGGCACTCGGAGCACGTCAGCTCGGTAAGGAATGGCGCACCTACTGCCTCATGGGCGACGGTGAATGCAACGAGGGCTCCATCTGGGAAGCCGCCATGAGTGCCGGCCAGTTCAAGGTCGACAACCTGGTAGGCATCGTGGACGTCAACCACGCCATGATTGACGGCATGACCGCCGATGTCATGGGTCTGGAGCCCTTCGCGGACAAGTGGCGTGCTTTCAACTGGGAAGTCATTGAGGTTAAAGGTAACTCGATTCCCGATTTGGTAGACGCTTTTGATCGGGCACGCACCATCAAAGGTAAGCCCACCATGCTGCTGATGGACACGGTGAAGGGCGAAGGTATCGACTTCATGGAAGGCGACTACACCTGGCACTACGGCGCTGTCGATGACGAAAAGCATGCCAAGGCAGTCGAATCTCTCAAGCGACACCTGCAGAAACGACTCGAGCTAGTGAAGGGAGCCTAAACATGGCTGGAGGATTAACTTACACTTCGATTGACGCGGTTAATCTGACCACCGCGGAGGTATACGGTCAGACCCTGGTACAACTGGGCCAGCAGGATCCCACTATCGTGGGGCTTTCGGCTGACTTGGCGAAATCTACCAAGATTTCCGTGTTTGCCAAAGAGTTCCCCGAGCGGTTCTATAACGTGGGTATCGCGGAACAGAATATGTTCGGCATCTCTGCCGGTCTGGCAAAAGCGGGGCTGATGCCGTTCGTCTCCACGTTCGGGGCGTTCGCGGCTCTGCGTGCTTGCGAACAAATTCGCACCGATATCTGCTACCAGAATCTCAATGTGAAGATTATCGGTACCCACTCAGGGTTGTCTTTCGGGGCGGCCGGTACGACCCACCACGTCACCGAGGACATCGCGATTCTGCGTAGTTTCGCGAACCTAGTGGTCATGTGTCCGGCTGACGGTCTGGAGGCCGCCTACTGTGTACAGGCTGCCTACGACCATGTTGGGCCGGTGTATCTGCGTTTGAACCGCGGTTTCGACCAGATTGTCTACCGTGACGAGATTCCCACTTTCGAGTTCGGCAAGGCCAACACCCTACGCGAAGGTACGGACCTCACGTTCATCGCGACCGGCTCCGGCGTGTGGCGCGCCTTGCAGGCTGCCGATATCCTCGCCAAAGAGGACGGTCTGAGCGTGCGCGTGCTGGACATCCACACCTTGAAACCGATTGATGAGGAGGCCATCGCCAAGGCGATTACCGAGACTCGGCGTATCATCACCGTTGAGGACCACAACATCATCAACGGCCTGGGGACCGCAGTGGCCGATGTCGGCGCCACTACCCGCAAGGGCTTTGTATTGAAGAAACTCGGTATCCCCGACGAATTCTCGGTTATCGGCCAGCCTGAGGACCTGTACTCTCACTATGGCTGGGACGAAAACGGCTGTGTGGCCGCCGCTCGTGAAGTCATGCACATGGACTTCGAGGAGGACGACGACTGGGAAGACGAGTTCTAAGGTAGCGCGCAATGACTAAAGAAACGAAACAAAGCTCCGCCCCGCCTCAGGCAACTCAGCCCGATAAGGCGTGCGGGGAATCTTGTGAAAAGAAAACGAAAGCCAAGCCGTTCCCGATGGGCCCCAATCCCAGCATTGACGACGAAGTTCGGTACGCCAACGTGGTGTTCCTCAACGCGGTCATTCCGCTGTTGAAGCCGATTATCGCCGAAAAGCCGGAGTTGGCGGCCGCTTTCAAGGGCAAGGAAGGCGTGGTTCAGATTTCTTGTCTGACCCCGGCGGGCACGTCGATAGACGGACGCCCGGAGCGTTACGCCACGCACCTGATTATTCACGGTGCGAACGTCACGCCGAAGCTGGGCGCTCACCCGCTGCCGAACGTGGAAATTGAGTTCCCCTCCCCCGAGAAGTTCAACGACTTCTTTAAGGGCAAGGTGAACCTGCCCAAGATTCGCGGAGGACTGGGAAATCCCGGGCTCTTGGTTGCAACCGTGAAGTCCCTGCTGGCCATGTCCAGCTTGCTGGGAGCGACGGAAGCGCCCAAGACCGAGGACGACCGGAAACTGCTGACGAAGTGTATGTTCTACCTGCTCACCACCGGAATGAGCCAGCTGAACAAGGCGGGGCATCCTGGTGTGCACGCGTGGACGGATCCGTCGCCGGACCGCGTCTATGCGTACGCTGTGGACGGACATCCCGAACTCGGTGCGTACATCCGCATCAAAGCCGGGAAGTCAAAGGCATTTCGTGGGGAATACACGCGCAGCGCCGCGTTCTTTACGATGCGTTTCGACTCGGTGACCTCCGCTTTGGGAACCTTGCTGCAAACAGATGACCTTCTGGACGCGCAGTCATCGGGACGTATGTCAATGGAGGGTTCACCCGAATACGGTGCCGAACTCGGTGCTCTGATGATGGCGGTGGGTGACTATGCGAAGTAAAGCAGCCAAAACAGTCAGTTGCAAGCGGCGTTTCATGAAGGCAACCTGCCGGAAAGCGACCAAGCTCGGCGTGCTGGTAGCGCTCGGATACGGCGCCAAGCTGGCTATCGGCAACGCGCTGGAGCTGAAAAAGCTGGGCAAGGAAGAGTTCCTGGAACGCAAGCAGCGGGAATGCCGCAACAAGATGTCTAGTACCGGTATCAACTGGGGTCTGGGCCATGTGGGCGTTACCGTAGCGAACTTCGAACGTGCCGTCCAGTGGTATGACCGGGTGTTCGGTCTGAAACTGATGAACTACCTGGAAATCACCGGCGACGATTTGAAGCCTGTCGAGCGCTTGTACCACGTGGAGGGCATCAAGCGAGTCCGTCTGGGATTCATGTGTTCCCGTTCCGGTAACATCCTGGAAGTGTTCGAGTTCGATCCCCCCGTAGTGACGGAGGAACGCGAGACTTGGAACCGGCCCGGATACTCCCACATCGCTTTCCACGTGTCGAACGTGCCTGGCTGGGTCAATCGCCTGCGCCGCGAAGGCGTGGAGTTCATGAACGAGCCGATTTCTGCGGGAGGCGCCGACTGGGCGTTCTTCCGCGACCCAGACGGGAACCTCGTCGAGCTCATCGACCTCCACGCGGCTCGTCTCGGTTTGGGCCGCCTAGGCGCGCTCATCGGTACCGTGATGAAGTACACCATGATGAAGGGGTTCTACCGCAAGGTTTGAGCGCCATTTGAAAGCAAAATCATTTCGGGGCAGAGCTTAGCTCTGCCCCGAAATTTTTGTCTCGTTTCAGATTTACACAATTTATTAATCCTAGAATTAATTGCATAATTGAAGAGTTGAGGGGAGAGAAAATGAACATTGATACCGCTACTTTGGTGCCGATTTCAGAAGCGAATCAGAACTTTTCCAAGGTCGCCAGGCTGGTTGACCAACACGGGAGCGCCGTCATTATGAAGAATAACGAGCCGCGTTACGTCATCATTGAGTTCAACCGGCTGGACACGCCTCAAGAAGCTGCCGACTCCGAGGTCTTGGCAGCTTCGAAGCAAATCATGGAGCGCAATCGCCACGTGTACGAAGAGCTAGCCAAATGAAAATCCTTTCAAAAGCTCAATTCCTGGCCCTGCATGAGCACCTTGTTTCAGAGAGCGGCGGGACGCCTAGCCGACTACCCCACCCTGCTGGAGTGGGTGCAGGCTCACCTCGAATAGTCACATTTCGCCGGTGATAGCGCGCAGAGCGTTGATGTGCCCTGAGTAAGCGCGCCTACCCGCTGGGGTGAAAGACACCCAGGTGCGCGGTCGCCCGATGGTTTCGGGACGTTTCTCCATGTGGATGTACCCTGCGTCAGCCAACAGCTTTAGCTGCTTGCTCATCAGTTGAGTTGTGATTCCGACACTGCGTTCCAGTTCTGCAAACTCGATTTCAGCTACCGCCGCCAGGGCTGCGCAGATTCTGAGGCGATTCGGAGAGTGAATCAGCTCGTCGAAAGCCGCCGCCACGTTTTCGGACTCGCGCTCGGTGTGTGGTTTTTCACGGTTTTTCACGGTTTTTTTCATTCACAAGTCTCCCGCGTCAGCTTTCGGGGACTTCTGGGGTTGACGGGTTCACAAGGTTGCGCCGCGCGGCACGCTGCGCTCGGTCGCGAGCGTCAATTTCACGAAGTCTGCGGTCAATCTCTCGCTGAGCTGAGTCCCAGATTGCCTCGGACTCGGTGAAATCAAAGGCTCGCGCCCGAATTCTGCGACGATACCAGCGCAGGATTGCTATCCCGCATACCAGGTGAAACAACGCCGTTAGCACCAATGCCAACGCCATAACCAGCAACTCGTGACCCTGCAACTCGTGAGAGAAAACCTGGTGAAACTGAGGAAAGAAGATCCACGGAAAGGTGAGTGTTCCCTTCATCAACAGACGCTCATCTTGCCCCAGTCCGGTTCGCGTCAACCTGGGCCACGCCAGCCAAAAGACTACCATCCACGCTACTGCGAGACCTGCCACGGTCACCAGTAGGCTCGACCATTTGCCGGGCACTAAAAGGGGTAGCGAGATTGCCAGCGCGGGCAACACCGCATAAACCGCCAGCCACCACTTCGGAAACCGTTCTACGCTGATGACCCGATCCATGACTGCATCAACTTCAGCCAGCATCCGCTGAGCTTCCTCCGCGCTTAGAGAGCTCGCGGTTTCCTTGGGATTATCTGATTCCATTGCTTTTCCCGTCTCGCTAGGTGTCTCAGGTTGTGCCAGGCGCCTAATTCGAGCCGGAACTACACCCGTCACAAAGTTAGTTGCCGATATGGCAACTATAGCAGGTTGGTTGCCAAATTGGCAAGCAACTAATTGCGTCTAGTCTGCGGGCGCTTGGAGATGGCATTCACAAAGGGCAGTTCGCTTTATGACAGCCGCAAGCCTTTGGAGCCGCGCGGCGGCCAGGGGAATACACGATTTACGCGAGCTGCGTATCTGGCGTACTGAGCACCGAACTTCTCCTGCAACCAGCGTTCTTCGGTGTATTCCAGCAAAATACTTAACGCCAGCCAATAACCAAACGGTAGGACCATCAACCACCAGTTTGCTTGCAAAATCAGAAAACCGGTGTTGAGCAGGAAGAAAGCTGTGTAGACAGGATGACGCACCCAAGCGTAGATTCCAGTGGTCATCAATTGACCGGTTTTGACGCTTTCTACCATGTGCGAGCCAAACACGGCTAAGCACCACACCGTTATAGCCTCCACCATCAAAACAATACCAATCAGAATCAAAAGTTTTCGGATCCATAAGTTATCGATAATTCCGATTCTCAGCCATCCTAAATATTTGAAAATGGTTGCGAAAATCGTGACGGCGAAAATTCCAGAAACGTAAAAAGGCCCTACCCCAAGCACGGGCAAATGGGAAGGGGATGTCTTGCTCACAAATACATTTTTGCATACCTCAACCCGGCAAATGAATTCGCAACAGCGAGGGCAAGCCGCACCGGGACATAGGACTCTTTGCCCACCTAATTTCCGCTACGATGCCAGAAAGCCTTTCCTGCGTTTCGCTAGTTTTAGCACTGCGTTTTGACAGAAAGGCCTGGTGAAACGGGTACGAAGACAGTGTAATAATCGAAACTCACTAAATTGACGACTAGAAATCAAATAAATTGACGACTGAAACTACGATAAATTGACGACTCGCGCTCATGACCAGGAAAAACGTGACAGAAAAGTACCCCCACCCATTTAAAGAAATTCAACGAACGGTACGTCCCCGGCGCAGATAACCCGCCGGTATTGCTTGTCGTCACCGCGGGGAAACTTAGCTACACGCGCGACGACGGGGTGCACGTCGTTGCGTGCGGCAACCTCGGAGCCTAGAGCGAACCAGGCAGCGGGATGCGTTTACCTTCCCACACGAATCAGGGCAACTGAGGTGGTCCAGGTTTTCTTCTGCTTCTTTTACGGCTGTCGGCAAGCAGACTAGGTGTTGATTTCTTGGGTAATGGTTTCGTCTGGTGTTGCGTAGCTCAGACATTGGTGTAGGCGGTGGTTGTTTTACCCGTACTCCCAGTTCAGCGTTGCCCACCCGACCTCCCTCTGCGGCGGACTCCGGGCTATATGCAGATTATTATGCAGCTACAAAGCGTTACTGACCGGCTGACTGAAAGCCTTGAGGTCTTCCCAGGAATCTGCGCGGGCAGTGTCATTTTCGTAGGCGATTAAGTATCCCCACTTTTGATCCGCGTAGGCGTCCTCGGCAATCAAACGCCGCACTAATGATTCTGCGGCTTTACGTTTGGCTTGCACCTGCTCATCATCGCGGCCACGCTCTGATTTTCCTTCGATAATCCAGTAGACGCCATCACTGTCGCGCGCAACAAAGTCTGGGAAATAACGATCTTTAGAGTTGTAGTACACAAAAGCCCCATCTTGCGGGTGTAAACGATGCCACCACTTGATCCCTGACGAAATATTAAGCAGTCTGGCTAGTACGTATTCGCCAGTGTAGGAGTCGAAGGACTCCTCAGCGAAAAGAGACTTGAACCAGCCCCCATAAACCCGTCCCCGCACGAACTGCTCACGGCTGTCAATTTGGTCATGAACTTTTTCTCCCAGCGGCAACGTATATCCCGAGCCGGGCAGGGTTTTAGGGTGAACAGTGGAAACTTCGCGGGTGGCGCGCAGTGTTTCCGTTATATATTTTTGCACCAGCTTGGATAACTCATCGCGTGCAGAGGCAAGCGATTTCACCGTCCAGCCCCTGAAAGTCACGCTTTTCATAAACGTTGGAACCAGCAACTTATATACGTAACGAACGCTCTGCTTGGTCTTGGGAACAAGCGGCATATTCATCACGAGTTTGGTAAGGGCATCTCGCGCGTCTTCATCATCGATGCGAATCGAGTCAACCTCGGCACTTTCACGATCCTCTGCACGCAGTTTCTTTCCTAACGCAGCAATGATTTCTTTACGCAGCAATACTTCGCCGGTAGAGGTGACGCGGCGAGCCGCCTGCTCAACATCGGTATCACTAATCTCTGATAGCTCGATAGGTGGCTGGTGAACGTCAATCGTTGTCACCGGGAACTGGTAACTAACCTCAGTAAACTCAGGGTTACGCTCAATCGCAACTGGCTCCCACTCCGGGGCGGCATCTACCCCAGATTCACCAATAGTACGAACTCCCAGCCCTGGAAGTCCCTGCCCCAGATTCCCCGGTTCACTCACCGACACAGTACCCATTTCACCGGGAAATACACCTGTAGCATCCCCAAAGTGGAATTGCCTAGCACCAGTTTCCACTCCTCCAGCAGACTGGTTAGAGCTATCAGCACTAGCGTCGGCAGGATTAGCAGAGATTTCGCTACCGGCTGTTTCGATAGCCTCGCGCACTTTAGTGTTATCTTGGCTGGCTACCGCTTCTTCCAAACCAAACTGCTGCAACACATTCTCGGCAGCCAGCAACTCGCTAAAAGACTGGTGGGCGATAATATCCAACTGGTCAATCTGCCCCACCCCCGTATACTTCCCGAACGGCAAACGCAGCCCGCGCCCCATAGTCTGCTGGGTTAAAACCTCCGAAGCCATCGCCCGCAGCGTTACCACCACGGCAATATTCTTAACATCCCAACCCTCTTTAAGCTTATTGACACTAACCACCGCTAACACCGGTGAATAAGGACGATCCAACTCATCGAGCAGGCGCTGAGTTGCTTCGTCCTCATGCTTAGAATCCACCTGTAACACCGCTTCGGCTTTGCCCAAGTATTCCGGGGTACGCAGTAGATTAGCAACCTGGGTAGCATGTTCCACGTCAGCACACACCACGAACGCCACGGCATTTACACGCTGACGATTTTGACTGCTCGCATACGTGTCGTAGTAGGCCTGCTTAATATCGCGAAGCTGTAAAGCATCCCTCAGCTGCTGCTCCTCTGATGCTTCATCCTCACCGTAGCCATTCTTACGGAATGCCAACACCGGAGCCTTCACATACTTATCCTGGATTGCGCGGTACAACGGATACTCGAAAATAACGTGATCTGTTTTCTTATCCACCGAGGCAGTCAAACCAATAGCCGCCGCCGGATCCAGCTCTTTAAGTGCTGCGTTAAACGCCACCGCGCTCGCACCATATAGATGCGACTCATCAGCAATCACCACCAGGTCCTCAAGGTTCTTGAGGTAATCGAACAGTACCCCTGCATTCTCGTCAAAACGCCGCGGCTTACGACGCATCGCATCCTGGGTGCCATCGCGAGTATCTCCGTCCTCAGATTTAGGAGCAATCAACTGCTGAATATTGAAAATGAACGCCAGCAAAGACACCTCGCTACCATACGCTAGTTGCGCCGGACCATTCTGGCGCGCCACCCACGCCGAATAATCCTGAGGCGTAACCACCTGCGGTGGTACAGCAGAACCGGCGATATAACGCGGTGACCCGTTTGTAAAGTTTTGCACGGTCTTAGCTTGAACTGTTTTTCCAGGGGTAACAATCATGACATTGCCGACACCCTGGCGGCGCAAATACTCAACGAATGCCGCCATCAGATAGGTTTTTCCGACCCCGGTCGCCAGATTCATCACCTGCATCACTGCCGGGTCATAATCCCCATCGAGGGTAAAAACCAACTTGCGCAGCGCCTCCTTATTAGGAGTCCGCAAATCAAACTCGGAGCTAATCGCCTCCAGCATGTCTGAATCAAAACTGAGATTAAGCCGGTTAGCCATTAACGCTCACCACCTTCACTATAAGGAAAAACATCATCAGGCAACGCAACCACCCGCGAACCCTTCACCGCTTTCCGTAGATGCTGACGCACCCCATCCATCACGCTGGTTGCAGCCAGCACAATCGTTTCACCCGGCTGTAGCTGGGAGACGAGCCAATCAACAACCTCAACCGTGGCCACGCCCTCAACCACCCGCAACAGGGCATTTCCACGTTGGGCATCAAAAATATAGTCATCATCTGGATGCAAAAGGGTGAATCCCAGATTGGCAGCCACCGATTCGATAAGTACTTGCCCGGTTGCCGCCGGGGTCAATATCACTCGCCCTAACTGCGGGTCATAGTCAAAACAAGCCGGCGACAAATGCGCCACCTGAAAACCTCCCCCGCCGCGCCAATTTATGACCTCCTTGGTGCGCTGGGTTTTTGCTGCCTCCTTCAACGCTTTTATGCGGGGGTCCGTTTTTGCCGCTGGATCATCGGCTATCAGTTTGTTGAGGACACTCGTAAACTTCGCGGCATCATCGGGACTCACCCCCTCCGGTAGTTCCACCCCATCAGCAGGCACCCGATTACCCTTAGTTCTGGTAACACCACCAGGATCAGTATCGTTGACGACTTTCTCTAAACGCGGACGAGTAAACTGCTTAAAAGTATCCTCTACCAGCTCACACGTCACCCAACGCCGCCCCATCTTCTGCGCCACCGCAGCAGTCGTCCCAGAACCCGCAAACACATCAAGAACAATGTCACCAGGATTCGAAGCAATATGAATAATGCGCTCAATAAGCCTTTCTGGTTTAGGGGTCGAGAACGCTGCCTGCCCCGGAAAAAGGGCTTTCATCTCAGATTTCGCTTCACGATTGTGACCGACTTGGTCATTAGGCCACCAAGACCGGGCAGGCTGGCCAGAGGGCGGTGGGTATGCCTTTCGCCCGAAACCTCGCTCCTTTACGAAAAACTCCGGCCATGCACCCTCCTGGATGCGCTTCTCTGCCGTGTTTCGTGACTCTTCTAGGCGTTTCGGGTCGATGAGCATGTCTGGGACATTCTGCCGGAGCTGGCTTTTCGTGAGATTGCTGCGCTCAAGCCGATTCTCTAGGTCTGGATCAGCGAAGATATAGTAACCGAATTCTGAAAGCGAACGAATAATTCGTGAAGCTTCGAAAGTCCAGTGCCGGCCAATGGCAGGAAAGTGAATTTCGCCAGAAATTGGATGCTGAATGCCAAATACACTTGGATGCTGTTTCTTGCCACTCAGGTTTCCGGGTGCCGTAAGGTCAGCCGACCACCAAATTCCCCGAGAATCGCCGTCAGGATTACTGAAGCGGGCATTGTCAGCTGCTGTCCTCGGCATCCTGTGGAATTGAGTCGCGTCGCTGGATGCGTAGCAAAGAATCACATCTTGATCCACCGAAACACGTTGAGCGTCACCGCGTGGCGAGTCCGCTTTCTGCCACACGAACTCGGCAATGAAATTAGTCCCACCGAAAACCTCATCCAGCAGAAGCCGCATGCGGTGGTTCTCGGCGTAGTCAAGATGCACCCAGATCGAGCCATCGTCGGATAGCAGTTTCTTCATGTGCAGCAAGCGGTCGCGCATCATAGTCAGCCACACGGAGTGTTCCAGGTTGTCCTCGTAATTAGCGAAAGTCTGCGCGGTGTTAAATGGCGGATCAATATAGATTAGCTTCACTTTGCCCACATATTTTTCAGCCAGCTCTGGCACCCGGGTAAGCGCCTCCAAAACGTCCCCACTCTCCCCCAAAATCAGCAGGTTATCGTCTTGTGGTTCCAGGTCGGCACGCTCAGAATACTCAAAGTCCTCACTCTTGGGAGTTTGCTTACCCTGAACATATTCGTCGTAAATCAGGGTGTGGGTTTCGCAGTAACGCGGATCAGCGGGATCAACCCAGGTATAACCATATTTGCCGGTTTCGGTAGGAATCAGAGCCTTGTCCTTGTTGTACCAAGTCAGTTGCAGGCGTTGTTGCGACATCTAGTTGACCTCTCCTTTCGGCGATGCTGGAGTCACGTCACAGATACCAGTAATTTTACCGCCACAAGCAAGGCATATTTCCGAAACGTGCCGGATTGGATGTTAACCCCTAGACTAAGTTAACTTCCTCAGCCGGAGTCGATGCCGCAGCGACAGCGATTGACGACCTCATCGCCCTCAACTCACGCCAACCACTCGACCAAGATGAATACCAAACTCGGTTCAATGCCATAGCTGAGCAGCACACACGGCTACTTGCCGAGCATAAAGAAATCGCTGACCAAATCAACGACCGGCAAACCCGCCGCCGCGCCTACGAACACTACAAGAAACAACTAACCCAGCTAGGGAAAGAAACCGAAATCGAATACAGCCCATTTCGCTGGCACACGCTCCTAGACCACGCTGAAGTAGAGACTGACGACACAATCACCTATGTGTTCAGAGACGGCACTCGCAAAACTGTGCAGATCTAGCGACACCAAAACACGCGCTGAAAAATGTCGGAGCAGTTTCGTATCCTAGAAGTATGAGTTTCACAGCTACTGTCTTGAGAGTTGCTATTGCTTCACCCTCTGATGTTCAAGATGCCCGCAATGCCGTTGAGAAAGCGCTGCATGATTGGAATGCCGCGAATTCCGCTACCAAGAGGGTCGTCCTACTTCCGTGGCGTTGGGAGACTTCATCCGTTCCGATGCTCGGCGGCCATCCGCAAGAACTCATCAACAAGCAAGGTATAGATTCAGCCGATATTCTCATCGGGATCTTCGGTAGCAGGCTGGGCGCGCCAACTCCAGATGCCGTTTCCGGTACCGTTGAAGAAATTGAACGTGCAGCATCAAGCGAGAAACCAGTTCATCTTTACTTCTCAACGGCTCCATTGCCGAATGACGTTGATACCCGCCAAATTGATGGACTGCGCGAGTTTAGGAGTGAAATTCAACAGCGTGGCCTCTACGGGGAATTTGCGACGCCCGAACAGCTCGGCCATGAAATATGGAAAGCAGTTGGGTATGACGTAGATTCTCTCGAAGCCGAACCCGTGAAAGAGTCGGCCCAAGATTTGGGCGTGGTTCTCAAAGTGCAGTCTCGTGAAGAACGCGAAGCAAAGGGACTCGATAATAAGGGAAAAATGCAATACAGCACCAAACATTGGTACGAAGTTACAAATGTCGGTGATGTTAAGGCAACCAATATGAAATTCTCGATGTCCGAAGACACTCAAGGCGTTGTCCTGATTGCGCCTGAGAATCCAATTACTCTCCAACCAGGCACAACGTGGAAAATCAACGTTATTTATACGTTGGGCATGAACCAGCCCCGCCTGGTCGTTTCGTGGGATGAGGATGGCGAACAGAAAGAAGAGACTTTCGACGTCCAATAGAATTCTCGGATCCCCCGTAACCCGAAAACTACCCCCTACGCTGCGAGCGCGTAGGTTGTGCCAATTTGTATCCATTCCGCTCGGGAAGTTTCGTAAACCCGGTTTACGCGATTCTTGCCCAACACCGTGATGCGGGCGATCAGCTCGGCGACACACTGGGGGGTAAAGAACTCACCGCCGGATTTTCCCGCCGAAGAGGCATACATGGTCATCAGATACTCGTAGGCATCGCCGAAGGTGTCGATGTTCGTGTCCCGATAGCCGCCCAGTTCCAAGTCGCCGATGGCGTCGAGCAGCTTCGTGAGTTTCTCGTTACGCTGGGCAATCGTGTTGCCGAGCTTGGCGCTGTTCGTGTCGATATCAGCAAACAGACCCTTCATGTCGTCCTCGGAGCTGGTGCCCACCGCCGAAGCTTCGATGTTTTGAAACACCCGCGCCAGCGTTTCATTGAGATTCTGGTCGTGCGGGGCGTGTTCGCGCACGTTAGAAAACAAATCTGAGGGGCGGATAAAGAACCCGAGGGTGTTTACCAGGTATTTGCTCTGAACCTCAGCCTCGTCGTCTGGCAGCAGGGAGTAGTCAAAGTCCGGGCTGCCAGCCTCAGCTTGAACTTGCTTCACAAAAGCAACGATGTGCTCGGAAATGAAACGATAGAACAGCATTCCCAGCACGTAGGCTTTGAAATCCCATCCGTCCACGCTGCCGCGCAGGTCGTTGGCGACCCGCCAAATTGTACGGTGTAAATTGGCGCGCTCGTCTGTTGGTGACACAAATTCCTCCTGTTTATTTGAGGATACCCAAATCTACCTAACAACCGCAGCCTAATGATGCGCTTTTGAAGCAAATCTAGGCTCGTCACACGAAAATTTCGCTCCTCCGACTTAGCGCCGCGACCACTGCAAACGGCCTGGATTACCCCTTCACGGAGCCGGCCATCATGCCGCCGACGAAGTACTTGCCCAACGCGATGTAGACCAGGAGCGTCGGGACGGAGGCAATCAAGGCGCCCGCCATGGAACCGCCGTAGTCAGCCATGATTGAGCCGTGTGCCAGTTCGTTCAGGGACAGGGTCACCGGACCGCGCTGGGAACCGCCGCCAAAGAACAGGGCAAACAGGAAGTCGTTCCACGCGGAAGTAAACTGCCAAATCAGCACCACCACGAAAGACGGAATGGAAATCGGCAACACCACATTAAAGTACGTGCGCAACATTCCCGCCCCATCGATACGCGCAGCCTCGATGAGATCTCGCGGCACGCTCTCGTAATAGTTACGGAAAATCAGGGTCGTAATCGGGATGCCATAGATGATGTGCATCAAAATCAGGGTGTGAATCCCGAAACCAATCTGGGACGCCACCACCATGCGCATCATAGGAATCATGACAGCCTGGTAAGGAATGAACATGCCAAACAAAATCAGGGTGAACACCACGTTCGCTCCGGGGAACCGCCAGCGGGACAGGACGAAACCGTTAGCGGAACCGAGCATAGCCGAGATAATCGAGGACGGAATGACCAACATCAGCGAGCGCAGCAGCCCACCCTGCAGCTGTTCCCAGGCCCGAGCCCAGTTGTCGGTGTTCCATTCAGCAGGCAGATACCAAGTCCGGGACGGGTCGGCCTCCCCCGCCCCTTTGAAAGACGTAATCAACAGCACGTAAACCGGCATGAGGACCATAGCGAGGAAGAAAATCAGGAGCACGTAGCGAATAATCTTGCCGACGCTGACCCCGCCACGCTTCTTCCCTACCGAACCATTGGAGTTGACCTTTTTTGTCGTAATCGCGGCAGCACCCGCGTCGATTGTAGCGGCGGAACTCATCGGTTGGCCTCCTTCGCATCGTGAATCAAGTAGGGCACCACCAGCAGCGCCACAATCACCAACAGAACCGTGCCAACCGCGGCCGCGTTCGAGTAATCCGAAACCGTCATGAAGTTATACATATCGATGGCCGGAACCTTGGTCTGGTAGAACGTCTGGTCCGCCACAGCCATAATCAAGTCGAAAGACTTCAGCGACATATGCCCGATGATGATGACCGCGCTGAGCGCTACAGGCGCGAGCTGCGGAAAGATGATGTAGCGGTACAGCTGCCATTCGTTCGCGCCGTCCACGCGTCCGGCTTCCCGCAAGTCGTCAGGCACCCCGCGGAATCCTGCCAGGAACAGGGCCATCACGTAGCCCGAGAGCTGCCACACGGCGGGAATCCCCACCGCCAGCACCCCGAAGGTGGGGTTGGCAATCCAGTCGTTTTGCAGCCCGCCCAGGCCGACCATCTGGAGTAAACGGTTCAAACCGGAGGCGTTCTCATCTTGAGCGGAGTTCAGCATCCAGCGCCACACCACGCCGGAGGCGATGAACGATACCGCCATCGGGAACAGGAAAACGGAACGGAAGATCCCTTCGCCTTTAATGGGTTTATCCAACAGCCACGCCCAGACGAACCCAAAGAACAGCGTACCCACCAGGAACATTACCGTGAACATCAGCAGGTTAATTAAGGAATGCTGGAAATCCTTGTCCGCAAATAACGCCGCGAAGTTTGCAAACCCCACAAAGTTAACCGGTTGCACCCCCGAAACTTGCGGCGCGGAGTGGTTGTCCTGCAGGGACGTTACCAAGTTAGACCCCAACAAGCCGTAAACAAAAACAGCCACGAGGATGATAGATGGCGACACCAGTAACAGCCCGGGTCCCCACTGCTTAATGCCGTTTGAACTGCGTGCTCGTTTGCGCTTCATCGGTGCCCTAGCCTTTTCAGGTGCCTTGACGGCGGCGTTGCCTGACATTTTTGTCCCCTAAATTATGGTCGATGTGGTTGAGATTTTGGGGTTCGCATCGGTGTGCACCAGGTTCTCCGCTCACCTCTGCCGACTGCACAAGGTCGGTTGATGCGCCCCAGTTCAGCCTTACGCCGGCGGGTTTTTACGATTTTGAAAAACCCGCCGGCGTAAAGACTTGCCTGTTTGAGGGCTACTTCATAGCAGCTGCTGCAGCCAGCTCACTTTGGAGAGCGGCAACGTCCTTGCTGGAGTTGAACTTGCCCAGAGCGCTCTTCATCTTTTCGGTGGCCGCCAGGGGCAGAGCCGCACCGTGAGCGATAGAAGAAACGATGGTGTCCTTGCCGAAGGATTCCATTGCGGAACGCTGGTAATCCGAGAACTTAGACAGTTCATCGGCGGTCAGGTCGGAACGAGCCGGGATAGAGCCCTTGACCGAGTTGAAAGCAATCTGGCCTTCCTTGGAGGAAATGGTATTCAACCAAGCCTTCGTGCCATCGGGGTGCTTCGCGCCCACCGGCAGGGTGAAGGAGTCAGCCAGGAAGTCGAACACGCCGTTGCTGCCCGGAACCGGGAAGGTCACGTAGTCCTTATCCCATGCCATCTTGGCGTTCTCCCAAGCCGGAGGAGCCCAGTCGCCCATCACGTTGTAGGCAGACTTGCCTTCGATGACCGGTTTCATGGCAGGTTCCCAGTCCTCTGAGAGCAGGGACGGATCGGCGTAGGTCAGAATCTTGGCGTAATCATCCAAAGCAGCCTTGACTTCCGGGCCACTCCAATCAGTCTTGCCATTCATCAAGCCGTTGTAAGCATCGGTACCCAAGTCCGAAATCAGGACGGTTTCCAGCAATTGCAGCTGAGTCCAAGTGGCGCCGACCGTAATCGGGTACTGCACACCGGCAGCCTTGAGCTTCTCCATATCAGCAATCCAGCCCTTGATATCTGTCGGCGGAGCCTTGGGATCCAAGCCGGCCTTTTGCATGACCTCAACATTGGCCCACACTACGTTTGCGCGGTGAATGTTAGAGGGGACGGAGTAGATCTTGCCATCCACAGTCAGGAGGTCTACCAGGTCAGCTGGGAAGGCGTCACGTAGCTTGAACTCGTCGTACAAGCCAGAAACGTCCTCCAGGTATCCCGCGGCAATATCCGAGGAAAGCTCGGCGCCAGCGTGAGCCTGATAGGTGTCTGGCGGGTTCTTTGCCGCCAGGTCAGCAGCCAGCTTCTGCTTTGCGTTGGTGCCGCCACCACCGGATTCGGACTGCTTAATCAGTTCCACATCCGGGTGCTGTTCCGCAAAGACTTCCTTTAAGGCATCGAAACCTTGTTTCTCTGAGCCTTGCTCCCACCAGGTCACGACACCCACTTGAGAGGCACTGCCAGCGGCGTCGCCACCGTCTTTACCAGCGTCAGAAGCCGAAGAGCAGGCTGTCATAGTTAGACCGAGGGCCAGAGCGCCCGCAGCCGCAATGAGCTTTCGCATTGAAACTCCAATCAGTTAACTTCATTGTCGTTGTTCCCAGAGGGCATCTTTACCCGTCAGGGACAAGTAACATTCTCTCATATATTCCGTCAGGTCTTGATGAAAAGGAGCCGCAACATTATGTTTTTACCTTCGGGGCCCCACGCGACGGAGGTTTTTGGTCAATGTTGGGTCAGCTCAAGGGCGTTCCCGCAGTGTGTCTAGGCAGCCCGCACCGGCCTAAAGCAACAGGGTGTGCCACGCCGCCCCCAGCATCAGGAGTAGCGGATAGACCGCGTAGCAAAACCACCGGGTATTGGCGTTGAGGTACCCCAAGGTTTCGTTTCGGTAATGCAGAAAAGCCACTCCGATAGCCGGAGTCACCAAGCTCACGGCCCCCAGCAACCCGGCTGTCATCATCATGGTGTTTTCCCGCGGCCTCAGCAGGGAAAAAATCAGAGTGAACCCAATCAGCAAACATCCGATGTTGATGACACCCTGACGGGTTCCCAAATGTAACAGTAGCGCCCAGAGTATTCCGGAACCAGCCACCACTACCGCACCAATCCACGCTTTTGCGCCCGACCACCTGTTGCGAACATAGTCAATGAGAATCAACACCAGCAACGCCAGGGCGAGGCCGAAAACCGGATTCTGCGAAGCCCAGTCCACGGGCCGGTAAAAAGTCACCACGTCATAGGGAACTTCACAGACTAAAGCCAAAATGACCAGGCGCAACAAATAGCGCCATTTGTTAGCGGTCCAGGTAAACCCTTCCGCCAGGAGCCAGGCATAAATCGGCACGGCACACCACGAAATCACTTCGCTGAGCACCGCCGCAGTGAGTGCGCCGAAGTTATTTTTCAAATCCGTTCCGAAAAAATAAGGAACCACCGTGGTGGACGCCACTTGGAAGGAGAGAAAAATCCCGGCGATGACCTTGAGACGTAAATTACTCAGACCGCGCATCCGCCCCGGCCCGGTTTCAGGCATGCTGTTGCTAGACGACGCCATCTAGCCCTTCACCGAACCGGACATGGACTCCTGGTAGAAGCGCTGCATGACGATGAACAGGATGGCAATCGGTACCGAAACCAGCACTGCCCCCGCCGCGAAACGCGCGAACCAGGTGTGGATGTATTCCTTTTCCAGCATCAGCCACAAGCCCAAAGCCACCGTGTAGTCCGACTGGGTACGGGCAATGACTTTTGCCATCACGAAGTCCAACCACGGTCCCAAGAAACTCACGATGGCCTGGTAGACAATCATGGGTTTACAGATGGGCAGGATAATCTTCCAAAACACCTGAGAGCGGGTGCAGCCGTCCAGGATAGCCGCTTCGTCCAAAGAGTTCGGGATGGTGTCCATGTAACCTTTCATGACATAGAAACCCGCGCCAGAACCGGCGGAATACACCAGAATCAAAGCGAGAATCGTCATGCCGCCGCCGGTCAGGCCCACCGCCTTCAAGATGAAGTAAATCGCGGATACAGCCATGATGCTGGGGAACATACCCAAGATCAACACCACGCTCATGAAAGTACGGCGCAAACGGAACCGCATCCGGCTCATGACGTAAGCCACCATCAGCACGAAGAACACGGAAATCACGCAGGTAAAGCAGGCGATGATAAAGGTGTTCAGGTACATCCGGGGGAAGTCCATGACGGAACGATCCGTGAAAATCTTAATGTAGTTATCCAGCGAAAACTCACGGGGAAAGAACGTCTTGGTGTAAGGCGCGGGGTCCTTGTTGAAGGATTCGGCAACGACCCACACGATCGGCAGGAGCCAGATGACCGCCATGATGGCCAGGAACGCGTGCACTACGATGTCCCCAACCACGCGCCGCTTACTGAGGCTGCCCATGAAAGAGGTCTTGGACGCGGCACGAGGGGTAGCTTCAACTGTCGTATTGGTAGCGGATGTATTCATCGGAAGGCCTCCTCGTTCTTAAAGGAACCGGATCTCCGGTAGGTAATGAGCGACACCACCGCCAGCACGATGAAGGTCATGATACCGATGACCGCACCGAGGTTGTAGTCGTTCTTGTCTACCGTGAGTTTGTACAGCCAGGTAATCAAGAGGTCAGTCTTACCGGCGGAATCTCCCACCGGTACGGGCGCACCGCGGGACAGCAGGTAGATAACGTTGAAGTTATTGACGTTGCCCGTGAAAGTCGTAATCAGATAGGGGGTGAGCACGAAGATGATGTAGGGCATGGTGATTTTACGGAAAATTACCCAGGAGTTGGCGCCGTCAATCTTGGCAGCTTCGTACTGGTCGGCGGGAATGTTTTGCAAAATGCCCGTAATCTGCATAATCGTGAAGGGAATACCGACCCAGAGGTTCACCACGATGACGGTGACACGAGCCCAGGTGGCATCCGTAAAGAAGGGCAGGGCTTGATCAATCCAGCCCCAGTCCATCAGCAACCGGTTGATGGCGCCTTGGGGCTGCAGCATCAAGTTGATGACCAGCAGGGACACGAACTGCGGCACCGCGATGGACATCGAGAAGCACGCCCGCCAAAAATTCTTAAAGCGGGTAGTTTTGCGATTGATGAGCATGGCCATGAACATGCCCAAGAAGAAGTTTAGGAAGGTTGCAAAGATGGCCCACACTAGAGTCCACACCAGCACGGAACTAAAGATTCGCAGGTTCACATCTCCGGAAGAATTGGCGAAAATCGCCCCAAAATTCTGTAGCCCGACCCAATCGAAAAGCACCAGATGCTTGTGGTCATAGCTGGTGAAAGCCATGGAAATCATGAAAATCAGCGGCAGGACACTGAAAGTGAGGATGCCCAGAGTCGGCAGGAACAAAAAGCCGATATGGGAACGAGTGTCCAGTAAGTCCGCGATGTCTTCGCGTATCGAAGGAGCTCGGCCGTGTTTCGCGGTCAGCACCTGGGCCTTGTAGGCCGAACGCACCGAAAGATTCCACAAACCGATGAACGCCAGAATGATGAGTATCGTGGCTACACCGTAGAGCAGGATAATGACCGAGTTATCCCCGGCAGTGTATTCCCAATACCCGTTGACCAGTACTTTGCCTTGCTCTTGGTCGCCCAGTCCGGGAAGTTTCGCGAGGTAACCCAAACCGTTGGTGAACAGGAAAGCAAAAAACGCTATCTCGAGGAGTAGGAAAATCGCCCCCTTCACAAACTGGCGATGCGTCAGGTTGCCCAGCCCAAAGACGACGGCGGAGATTTTGGTAATGGCGTCGCCTTCCCGGAAGGCAGCTTTGAGGCTATAGGGCGAGGGTGAGATGTAGTCTTTCCCAAGTTTCTTACGTAACCTCGCCTCGCGTTTTGACGTTTGCGTTGCGTCCATTCAGGTTTCCTTCTCAATGAAAAGGCCGACAGTAATACCCGCGGCCGAGCTGCGGGGCCGCTGGAAAGGTTTGCCTCTCACCAGCGGCCCGACAGCTTCGAGATGTAATTATTTAGCCAACCATCTTGGCCAATTGCTCAGACCACTTCTGGGTTTGAGCTTCGGCGGTAGCCTCGGTGATTTCCTTGTTCAAGATGCCCTTTCCGAAAGCCTGGGCAGGATCCCACCAGGAACCCATCGCGGAGATTGTCGGCTGCAGGATGGAAGCCCCAGAGATGACTTCCAGCTGAGCCTTGGCGGCGAAGTCGTCATCCGTAACGGAATCGACCAGGGACTTGTCGGTCGGGACAATGCCACGCATCTCGTAGTGAGCCTTTTGGGCTTCGGTGGAGCCCAAGAAAGCCGCAAACTGAGCGGCAGCCTTGGCGTTCTTGGCGTGCGGGTTGTAAGCCACAGCCTTGGACCCGGCAAAAGCCTCCATCTGGACATCTTTGCCATCCAGCTGGTAGGTCGGCAGCTTGGCAGCGGCGTATCCATCGCCCAAGGCTTCCTTCACATTGGCGGCATCCCAGGTCCCGGAGAACAGCACGTCGACATCGCCGGCCTTCAGTGCGCCCAGACCGGAGCCTTCCGCGTCATCCATAAAGTTCGGGTTATTGGCCAAGCCGACCAGGTACTTTGTCACCGCGGTGGCGGCGGCATCGCCATCGGCAAAGGTGATGCCCTTGGAGGCATCGTTGCCCTTGTCACCGAAGAATGTCAGACCCGCACCCTTGGTATAGAAAGACTGAATGAACCAGGAGTTATCGAGCGGGAAAGACACTTTGCCCTTAGCGAGCATCGCGTCCAAAGACTTCACGTCATCAGCTGAGAACTTCTTAGAGTTGTAGTACATGAACCAGGTGTTCGAGGTGAAGGGAACACCGTAAATCTTGCCATCGGTACCGGTGACCGAATCCACCATGGACGGTTCATTCTGTTCCTTGACCTGCTTGGCTTCGTTCTCACCCAGCTCGCCGATAGCCTCGGCATCGAGCAGGCCGCCCAACTGGTCGTTGGCAAACATGTAAACATCAGCAGCAGCGGCCGGATCAGTTTCCACCTTAGTCTTGGCGTCGCCCTCAGAGACCACGTCATTCTTCCAGGTGATCTTGTATTCCGGATGAGCCTTCTCGAAGGATTCCTCCATCTTAGCCAGCCAGCTGTTGCCGTCCGCTTGGTCCTCTTGAGGAGCCCACACAGACAGCGACACGTCTTCGGACTGACCGCCAGCGCTATCCCCGCCAGCGCCGCCGCAGGCGCTCATGGACAGGGCGACCGCCGAGGCGGCAATCAGACCAAAGGCTTTCTTAAACGTCATGGACATTAATTTTCCTTTCGACAGGCGAGGAGGATTTCTCCCCGGCTCAGGAAGCTCCGCAAAAGGACGGGTGTAACTCCCGTTACTTTGTTGGAACAAACTTTAATTCCAGATGCTAGCATTTTCTTTCTCGCAGGCGAGGGGGAATAAAGTCCCAATTTATTTAATCCTCTGGACCTATCACCAAGCGAAAGAATTTACATGGCATTTACACCACCTTTTCCGTGACGGAATCTCGCGCAACGCCCTCGAGCCTTCTGTAAGATGTTCTGAGGTCTTTGCGGCCTCTCGATAGCGCCCCTCCCAGAAAGGATCCCTGTGAATACCTCATACCCTCGTCCCAAGTGGCTGGATAACGCGGTTTTCTATGAAATTTATCCCCAGAGTTTTCAGGACTCCAACGGGGACGGCATCGGGGATATTCCGGGCATTATTTCCCGGCTGGACTATCTAAAAGAGTTGGGAGTCGACGCCCTGTGGCTCAATCCCCTGTTTGATTCGCCTTTCAAGGACGCCGGATACGATGTGCGCGACTACAAGTTGGTTGCTCCCCGCTACGGCACTAACGAGGACCTGGTAAGGCTTTTCGACCAGGCACACGCCCGCGGGATTCGCGTGCTGTTGGACCTAGTTCCCGGCCACACTTCTGAGGAACACGCCTGGTTTCAGTCCAGCGCCCGCCCCGAACCCAACGAGTTTTCGGACCGCTACGTGTGGACCGACTCTTGGATTTCCGGGGGCGACGGCTATCCCTTTATTGGCGGGGAAACGGAACGTGACGGAACCTATATCCTCAACTTTTTCAAATGCCAGCCGGCGTTGAACTACGGTTGGGCTCACCCGAAATATCCCTGGCAAGACCCGGCTTTAGGTCCCTCCGCCCGGAAAACCTGTGACGCGATGGTCGACGTCATGCGTTTCTGGCTCTCTGCCGGTGCCGACGGATTCCGGGTAGACATGGCAAACTCCCTGGTGAAACACGATGATGAAGGCAAACCGTACACCATCAAGACCTGGCACTATATGTTTGACCAGATCCGTCCCGAGTTTCCCGAAGCCGCGTTTGTCGCCGAGTGGGGGGTGCCCAACGAAGCGGTACAAGCCGGGTTTGACATGGACTTTTACCTGGATTGGCGGTGGGACAATCGCCCTAACGGCTACAACATCTTGCTGCGCAACACGAACACCCCGTACGTGCGGGAAGATGACCTGAGCTACTTCAACGCGGACGCCCCCACCGACATCTGTGGATTCCTGGAGCAATACGAGCCGCAGCTGCGCGCCGCCGAGAAAGCCGGAGCCTTTTTCAGCCTCATCACCTGTAATCACGATACTTGGCGGGTAGCGCCCCGACTGACCGAACGTGAACTCGGCTTGGCGTGGGCGACGATACTGACCCTGCCCGGAGTTCCGTTTATCTATTACGGGGATGAGATTGGCCTGCGCCACCAGTTGCTGCCCACCAAAGAGGGCGGTTACGTGCGTACCGGAGCTCGCACCCCAATGCAGTGGGATAGCGGCGACAACCTGGGATTTTCTACGGCTGCCCCAGCGGACCTCTATCTGCCGGTCGATACCAGCGCGGACGCTCCCACCGTGGCGGCGCAACAAGCCCAACCGGATTCTTTGTGGCACACGGTGGCGCGCGTGCTGGAATGCAAGCGGGAACTCCCGGCTTTGGCAGCTGATAGCGCTTTCACGGTCCTCAGGGCCGAGCCGAACCAGCGTTTATTTGTTTTCAAAAGGGAGAATGCCGCGCAAGACCTGATTGTGGCGGTCAATCCGGCGCACGCTAGCGCCGAATATGATTTGGCACAAGCGCGCCCGGTGCGTTTTAGTATCGGTTCAGCTCGGGTGGCGGGAACCACGCTACAGCTGGGACCCCAAAGTTTCGCGATTCTGTAACGCCGCCTCCGCCCCCCGGCTTTTCTGGGGCACCGTATTCCGAGTTGTGGTTAAACCAGTTTGGGAGCCAGAATCTGGCTCCCAAACTGAGAAATCTTGGCGGCGATTTACATAATGCCCAGAGACTTCACGGTGTCGATTTCCTCAGCAGCCTTGTCGGCATTGAACTTAATCTTTGCCTTGGTCTTATCCGAGAGCTCGAGACCCTCCACGACTTTCCATTCCTTGCCGTCAGAGGTCACGGGGAAGCCGTAGGAAAGACCCTCGGGAACGCCGTACTGGCCGGTTGAAGGAATAGCGGCGGTAACCCAGTCGCCCGCGGGAGTACCGCAAGCCCAGGAATGCATGTGATCGATAGCCGCGGCAGCCGCTGAGGCAGCGGAGGACTTGCCACGAGCCTCGATGATGGCCGCCCCGCGCTTGGCCACTGTCGGAACGAAGTAATCGTCCAACCAAGCCTCATCGACCAAGCCGCACGCCGGCTTGCCATCCACCTCACAGAAAGAGATATCCGGGTACTGGTCAGCAGAGTGGTTACCCCACACAATCATCTTTTTGATGGTGGACACCGGCACGTTGAGCTTTTCAGCCAGCTGGCTCATGGCTCGGTTGTGATCCAGGCGCATCATGGCGTTGAAACGCGAGGCGGGAACATCCGGGGCGGAGGCCGCGGCAATAACCGCGTTGGTGTTCGCCGGGTTACCCACCACCAAAATACGCACGTCATCAGCGGCGTTGTCATTGATGGCCTTGCCTTGCGGACCGAAAATACCGCCGTTGGCGCTAATCAAATCCGCACGTTCCATGCCCTGCTTACGCGGCATCGAACCGACCAACAGGCCAAAGTTACAGCCCGAGAACGCCACGTTGGGGTCGTCGGTAATGTCAATACCATCCAACAGAGGGAAAGCGCAGTCATTCAGTTCCATGGCAGTGCCCTCGGCAGCCTTCAGAGCCGGGGTGATTTCCAACATTTTGATACGAACCGGCTGATCCGGGCCGAGCATTTCGCCGGAGGCGATGCGGAATACCAGCGAGTATCCGATATTGCCAGCAGCACCGGTGACGGTAACATTTACAGGACTTTTAGCCATTGATTTAACTCCTTTGTATCGTGTTAAACGCTTCCACTCTGAGCGTCAGCATTCATTACTTTAGCGCAAAAAGCCACCATGAGGGTAAACCGAACGCCTTGAAAAAACGCGGAATTTCACCTGCTTACTTGTGAGCAAAATAATATTCCAGCAGCCCCCGGGTCGAAGCGTCTGTCTGCGCCAAAGCCTCGGCGTCTCCGCTGATGGCCGGACCCAGATCGATGGCCATTGCCTTGCCCAGCTCCACCCCCCACTGGTCGAAAGAATCAATACCCCAGATTGCGCCTTCGACCAGCGTAATCATCTCGTACAGGGCGATGAGCTCCCCCAGCACTTTCGGGGTGAGAGCCGGTGCCATGATGGAAGTAGAGGGTCGGTCGCCGGGGAAAGTCCGGTGTGCCACCAGTTCTTCCTTCGTGCCTTCCGCCCGCACCTCATCGGGAGTTTTCCCAAAAGCCAGCGCCGCGCTCTGGGCAAAGAAGTTGCCCAGGAACAGTTCGTGCTGACGTTTCCCGGTTTCGCTGTCAGTGAGGTCCCAGGTCGGACGGGCAAACGCAATAAAGTCCACCGGAATCAGCCGAGTTCCCTGGTGAATCAGCTGGTAAAAGGCGTGCTGGCCGTTCGTGCCGGGCTCTCCCCAGAACACTTCGCCGGTATCGTAGCTGACCAGGCTGCCGTCTCGGCGCACCCGTTTCCCGTTGGATTCCATCGTGAGCTGCTGCAGATAGGCGGGGAAACGATGCAGATACTGGGAATAGGGCAACACCGCGTGGGTCTGGGCGTGCAGGAAGTTGGAGTACCACACGTTCAGTAAGCCCATCAGCAGCGGCACGTTCGATGCCGGCGGGGTAGAGCGGAAATGCTCGTCGATGGCGCGGAAACCAGCCAAAAACTCCTCGAAACCTTCCCGACCGATGGCCACCGCGAGAGACGTTCCCACCGCGGAATCCACGGAATAGCGTCCACCCACCCAGTTCCAAAAACCGAAGGCGTTGCGGGGGTCGATGCCGAAGTCCGCGACCTTGTCCAAGGCCGTGGACACCGCCACGAAGTGCTTGGAGATAGCGTCTTTCGCGGCCGCCTCGGTGTCGTCGATGACGCCGCGTTCCTGTAGGCCGCGCAGCAGCCAGGTGCGGGCGGCTTTCGCGTTGGTGATGGTTTCCAGGGTGGTGAAAGTCTTGGAAACGATGATGAACAGGGTCGTTTCCGGGTCCAGGTCACGGGTTTTTTCCGCAATGTCAGTGGGGTCAATGTTGGACACAAAACGGCATTCCAGGCCGGGCTTCACGAAAGGCCGCAGCGCCTCGTAAGCCATGTAGGGGCCCAGGTCAGAGCCGCCAATACCGATATTAACCACGGTCTGGATACGTTTGGAACTGACCCCAACCCAAGACCCGTCACGCACCGAGTCGGCGAAGTCGTAAATTCGCCCCAAGACCTCGTGTACCTGAGCGATAACATCCTTGCCATCTACCACCAGCTGGGTTCCAGCGGGAGCCCGCAGCGCGGTGTGCAGCACGGCCCGGTTTTCCGTGTTGTTGATGTGTTCGCCGTTGAACATGGCCTCGCTCAAGTCGCGCACCCCGGCTTGGGCGGAAAGCTCCAATAGTTTTTCAAAAACGGCTCCGGTAATCAGGTTCTTTGACAAATCCACGTGCAAATCCGCGGCCGAGAATGAGAGGTTTTCTGCCCTGGCGGGGTCGGCCGCAAAGGCTTTACGCAAATCCAGGTGGAAGCCTGCGGCCATCGCGCTGAGGTCTTTCCACGCTGCCAGGGTTGTCGGGTCTTTCGTTTCCATTGAGTTATCCCTTCTGTTCAATAGTCTGCCCGGGACCGTTCCCGCGGCTCATTTCGTTGCTGTTCTCACGGCTTGTGGTGGGTCATCAAAACCAAAAGCTGTAAGCTAGGACTCCGGCCCGCTCATGTCAATGACCGGCAGGGGGAAGTCTTTGATTGGCGGATTTGAGCTGGCCATCACTTCAATCAGAGGCCGCAAGCCCATCCACCATTGGTTGATGGGACGGCGCTTTTCTGAATCAACTTGTTTCTCCATCTGGGAAATGTCGTGGTACGCCATCTGACCGTTTTCCTCACCGATATATTCAATGGCGCACTGCCCGGAATCTAGGGCGGCGTCAAGGTGGCACATCGTTTCCCACATCAGCCGCACCGCGAGGAGCCGGTCGAAGGGAGAGGGAGCCCCACCCTGCTGCAAATACCCCACCGCGTCAGTACGAACGTCAAAGCATCCCTGAGACTCCTGCTTGAACACTTTGGCCATAAACCGCATGTCATAGTGTCCCCCAGCCAGTTCGTTGCGAACCACCAGGGCGAGGCGACGGCCTTTTGCGAAAGCCTCGCGCATTTCGGTGGCATGTTTGCCCAGCGTCTCGAGGCTAATCGTTTCTTCCTCAAGGTAAACTCGCTCTGCCCCGGCGGCGATTCCGCTCATCAGCGCCAGGTAGCCGCAGTGGCGTCCCATAGTTTCGGTGATGAAACAACGTTTTGAAGCGGCAGCCGATTCTTTCATCAGGTCCATGGACCACACCGCATTGTTCAGTGCAGTGTCCGCTCCGATGGAGATTTCGGCTCCCGGAAGGTTGTTGTCGATGGATGCCGGGACGATGACCATCGGTATCTGCAGGGCTGGATAATGCTTCAGTTCCCCGCTGATAGCTTGGGCGGACAGATACGCGTTGTAGCCCCCAATCAGCACCAGCGCATCGATATGGTGGTTTTCAATCGAGCGGCCGATGGCATAGAACTGTTCTATCGTGGGTACCTCTCGTTTGGTTCCTAGTTCCGCACCACCTCGGAAGTCCCAGCCTTCCACGTCTTTCCACAGCAGTTTGCGAACCTTGCCGTCAATGAGCCCCTGCCAAGACCCCTCGATACCCAGGACTTCCAGGCCACGCTGCAGTCCGAAACGAACTGCAGCCCGGGCCGCCACGTTCATCCCCGGAGCCAGACCTCCCACGTGCATCACGGCAACTTTTTTCGCTTTGCGAGGCAAAGGCTTCAGCAACGAGGGCGGGGTGGACAAAACCCGGAAAATCTCTACCATATCGGTGAAGGAAGTCCCCCGCGAGGCGATAGCCTGGTCATATTTTCCAGCCTTTATGAGCTCGTGAACATTCGAGGTCGCCGCCACAGTCTGGGTCAGGTCCAGCCGGGCAATCCGGTTGTAGCGCACCCCCATCACTTTGGCCGAATCCCCCGGCTTTGCCCCAATTACGTCCTGTACCGCGGCATACCCCAGCAGGGTGGGCATCCACCGGTCATATACCGAGGGTGTTCCCCCGCGTTGAATGTGTCCCAAGATGGTGACTCGAGCGGACTCTCCCGTGCGCTGTTCAATAGCCTCAGCGACATAGTTGGCGGTAATGGCCTGACCGTCCTGGTCCTTTGCCCCTTCCGCCACCACCACAATAGAATCGCGCCGCCCGTGCTTGCGCCCTTCACTGAGCTTCGTACACATATCGTCTTCCCAGCCGGGTGCGGGGGGATTTTCGGGTATCAGTACATAATCGGAACCGCCCGCCACGGCGCTCATCAGCGCTAAATATCCGCAGTTTCGTCCCATAACTTCCACCACAAAGGTGCGCTGGTGGGAAGCGGCGGTGGACGAAAGCTGATCCAGAGCCGCCAAGATGCGATTCAAGGCCGAATCGGTGCCGATCGTCATGTCTGTGCCCGCCATGTCGTTGTCAATAGAACCGACGATGCCGACAATGCACAAGGACGGGTGGGCTTTGGCTGCGGCGGCGCTGAGGCGCTTTTCCTTCACCAACTGCTCCAATAGCTTCGGCCAGTCCTGGCGCAGCTCTTCCGTTCCTCGCAGCGACCCGTCGCCACCGATGGAAATGAGCCGGTCAATGCCGTTTTTAACCAGGTTCTCGCAGGCTTTCAGGCGTCCTTCCCAATCCCGAAACTCCGGGCAGCGTGCGGTGCCGATGATGGTACCGCCCTTGGAAATCGTATTGGACACGTCACCCCAGGTCAGCTCGTGAATACAGGACCCGCCTTGAACCGCACCCAACCAGCCTTCACGTATCGCGAACGGCTTCGCTCCTAAAACTATGGCGGAACGCACCGCGGAACGCACCGCCGCGTTCATGCCCTGAGCGTCACCACCAGAAGTGAGAATGCCAATGCGAATGTCCTGTTCCGGCTTTACCGTCTTCGGTTTCGCGTTAGATTTCCCGTTCTTTGCCGGTTTCGCAGACTCACCCATCGGTATCTCTCCCCTCGATTCTGTGCCGGTCATCCGGCCCGGTTTTATTCTCTCGAATTTTTCACCCTTTTGGGTGTTAAACGTGAACTTTCACATCCCTAAGCTGAACGTAACCTGTCAACGAATTGACGAAACAAACGAGCAAAGGAGTAATCCATGTCTACTGAAAACTTCACGCCCGCTGTGCCTGGCGCGCCTCAGCCCGAAGTGAAAAAAACGCTGGCTTTTGTGGCGTTGGCACTGTGCATTGTGGCTTCCATCCTCATGCTTGCCGGTCACATCATCACAGGTCAACAGGTCGCTGCCGCGACTGGTGGGGACATTAGCCAAATGGGTCTGGACGAGTTGTCCAGCGCTATGGATGTCGCCGACAAGGCCGGGAATCAGCTCCTGGTGTTCGTAGGGATTGCGGGAGTACTGAACCTGGTTGCTTTCATCCTGAGTTTGGTCGCTCTCATTAAGTCCCACCCCAAGACCATGCCCCTGATTATCTTCCTGGTGGTTATCGTTTTGCCAGGTATCGCCCTGGCTATCGGCAGAGCAGTTCAAGCCAGCATTCTTCCTTCCGTGTAACCGCTTGCGGCTGCTTTCCAGGGGGGCTCCGATAACCTATTCGGAGCCCCCACTTTTTTGCCTTACCGGTAAAAAAGACCGAATTTGACCTAAACTGCTATTTTTTTGGGAATAATGGAATCATGAGTTTCGTGCGTGAACCAGCGGTAGCAGGATCTTTTTACCCCCAGGATCCAGGTGAGCTGCAACAAACGGTTGACGACCTGCTGAAAAAGGCCGCCTCCCTCATCACTAACGATGTTTCGCAAGACTCACAAGGCAGACCTCTGCGGCAACTGATGGCGGTGCAGGTTCCCCACGCCGGATACATCTATTCCGGTCTCACCGCCGCAGTCGGCTACCAGCTCGTCAGGACCTTGCGTCCCCGACGTGTCGTCATTGCCGGCCCCACGCACCGAGTCGGATTCCGCGGTATCGCACTGAGTGAAGCTACCGCTTTCGCCACTCCCCTGGGGGAAGTTCCGGTGGACCAGGAGGCCCAACAATACCTGGTGGAGCATAGTTCCGCCGCAGAGTTTTTCGAGCCCTCCCACGTGGAGGAACACGCCTTGGAAGTCCAGCTGCCCTTCCTGCAAACCGTTTTCCGCGGCCTAGACTTCTCTATCGTGCCCCTAGCGGTCGGAGATTGCACCCCGGAGGAAGTTTGCGAAAGCCTGCAAACTCTGGTTTCAATTCCGGGGGAGAATCCTGACGATACCTTGATTGTCGTGTCCTCGGATTTGTCCCACTACCTGAGCTACGACGAGGCGCGCAAACTTGACACCACGACCTTGTCTCAAGTCATGTCGTTAGAGTACCCCCTCGACCCGCGTCAAGCCTGCGGTGCTTACGCTTGGTCCGGCCTGATTCGTTTGGCGCGCCGACTCCAGTGGCATCCGCAGCTGCTGATGAACGCTAGCTCCGGGGACACCGCCGGAGGTAAATCGCGGGTTGTTGGTTATTCCTCCGTGGCTTTCTGGAAGTACAATCCGCCGGAGGATGAATTCGGCATCCCGGATCGTTACGGCTCGCTGCTACCTCAGATGGCTCGTGAAATTTTGATTGATTCGTTCCGAGATGGCAATCGTATCGGCTCTATGAATACCATCAGCAAGTTCAGCGAGTCGGACCGTGCTTTGCAGTTGCTGCTGCGTTCGGTCGGGGCTTCTTTCGTGACTTTGACAAAACACGGGCAGCTGCGCGGATGTATCGGTTCGCTGGCTCCGCATCGAATGCTCAGTGAGGACATCGCCGCGAACACTTTGGCCGCTGCTTTTGAAGACCCGCGGTTCCCTCCTCTGCAAGCCTCGGAACTCGATCAGATTAAGATTGAGGTTTCTGTCCTCACGGAACCTCAGGCTTTTGAACGTTTCGAGGGGGAAAGCAACGACTCCTATCTGTCCCGGCTGCGCCCCGGTATAGACGGGGTCATTTTGCGCCGCGGTTTCCACCGGGCGACTTTCCTGCCCCAGGTCTGGAGTGAGCTACCCGATGTACACGACTTTATCTCGCAGCTCATGTATAAAGCCGGGCTGGGCGCCGAGGAATTCGGGCCGGAAATCAAGCTAGAAACGTATCAGGTTCAAGCCTGGGGCGAGGCCGAAGTCTGAGCGGCCGCGGCCATAGTCGGGCAGGAAAGCAAGAAACTACGCAGCTTTTCCACGACATCTTGGGGAAATTCGCCGCCCTCTGAGACTGCTTCATAAGCCAAACCGTCAATGATGGAAATTATGACGTCGGGCAAACATGAACATTCGGCGGATTGCAGAATATCCGCGACATATTCGTCAAAGCGGGCGCGTCCCTCACGAGTCTTTTCCACAATAACCTGGTGTTCAGCCAGGACCAGTCCGTGCAACAGGTAGGTACGTATGTACTGAATGTCCGTGGTTTGCGGAAGCACCGCGGCGACCAAAACCTCGGGCAGCTTGTCGCGCAGTTCCTGGGGGGAAAGTTGCAGCGCTTCATCGCGGATTTTCCGAGCCCGGTCCACCCAAACCTCGACGTTCAGGCTCGCCGCCTCCATCAGCAAATCTTCACGAGTGGGGAAATGGTATTCAATCGTGGAATGAGGCAAGCCGGCTTTTTTCCCCAGAGCGCGATAGGTCAGGGTGCTGGGCGAGGAGCGGCGCAACATCTGAGACGCCGCGGTCAATATCCTGGTCCTGGTATCCGGTTGTTTAGAATCACTGGCAATGCTCAAATTACTCAACTCCCTCTCCCCTTAGTAAGCTAGCGAAACAGATTTTCGGTCGTGTAACTAGCCCTACCTATTTTTGTTCCAAATTTTCAATTTTTGCAAGTAGCTGTGAAATCTCTGCGGATTCACTCTCAAGAGGATTCAGCAAGTCGATCTGGGGGCTCGGCGGGTCGTCTAACCGCACGTAGGACCATCCGATTGAGGCACTCCGGTCAGCAAGGTCGCACGCCTCCACCACTTTTCCACGTAATAACGCTCTGGTATTGGCAGGAGGAATCGCCTTAGCGCGAGCAACGCAGTCCTCATCGACCAGCATCTGCACACTTCCCGATTGCAAAAGTCTCTCACGAAGCCCATATTGCTTTGATAAATCGTGAAATGCTAACTCTGCTCGCCGGGCTTTGGCCCCAGCAAAATTCGCCTCACCAGCGGTGACATGGGAAAGTAGCTGATATTTCAGCGACCAGTCGAGTTCACCACTCAAGGCTGTGAGATCCCCCTCGGTCAGGGCTGCTAGGCCGCGAGCGACCACGTCCCTCAAACCGAATTCGTCATCGCCCTCAGGAAACAGATTCACGCTTTCTCGCAACAGTTCCGGACAACTGACCTCAACCGCGCTGTCCCCACGCCGTGCGGACATCCGCGCATTCGGGTCGTAATTCCAGGTTTTCATGGCCGCAACCGGATCGTCGAGGACGAAAAGATCCTCTTCCCCCGTGCCCTCCTCCATGAGACGCAAAAATCGGTCGGCCAGGAAAGTTCGCAAAGCGACTGTTACGGGCAACATGGCTGAATCTACGCAGGTCACATGCAAGCGACGCCAGCGGGAGGCATCCGCGTGAGGTTCCTCTTTCGTGTTGATAAAAGCCTTGTGGTGCGTGGGGTCAGCAGAGGCCGCCTCGGTAATATAGTGAGCCCGCGCACTAAAGCAATATTTACCTTCTTCGTCTATGCAGCCGCTTCCGCACAGGATTTGGCGAGCCGCCAGGAACGACACAAAAGCGGGCATCGAAATCGGGGTGTTCGCTCCGTATTGATAGTTTTCGTGGCAGCCAAAACTGTTTCCCCAAGAGTCAGCGTTTGTTTTCAAGACGTGAATCCGGATGCCGCGGTTCACCAAATTATTATTGGCAATATCAACTAAATCTTGAATAATCGCGTCCCCCGCTAGGTCTTGGGCCACAACGTCTGCGAGGTCAAGGCACTCGGGACCGGCATATTCGGGGTGTTCTCCAATATCGACATAGAGCCTCGCCCCGTTGGAGAGAAACCCGTG